>CAMVAT010000005.1 GCA_947165505.1 uncultured Prevotellaceae bacterium
GGCCGCTCACCACGAGGAAGCCACGGGTGAAGAAGGCGCTGTCTTTCTCCAGTTCCTGCTTGTAGGGCACCAGCCTCATGTCTTTCATACGGAAGAGGGCGGGGTTGTAGAGCAGTGCGCAGTCAACGCCACGGCGGTCGGGTCCCTCGATGTGTGCCACGCGATAGCCGCGCGCCCTCAGTTCGGGTTGTGCGATCAGGTCGTTGAGTGCGTAGATATTCTCCACCTCGGAGAGTCCGATGATGGCGCAGCCCACGTTCTTGGGCAGCACATCGGTGCCCAAGTCGGCGAGCGCGCGCGACATGTTGCGCAACTTGTGGTTGTATTTCAACGAGTTCCATTTGTTACCGCCATCAGGCAGGTACTCATAGTCGTTCTTACCATAATCGTGTACGGTATCAAACAGGTTTTCCTGATTGTAGAATCCCACGCCATACACTTGATACTGTTTTTCCTGTGCTTGCATGGAGGCCATTGCCGCCACAAACAGGAAGGCTGTCAAAAGGATGCGATTTTTGAACATATTGTTAAGGTTGATTTATAATCGGGAGTTTGGGAGTTTGGGAGTCTGGACAATAGTTATCTTGTTTGGAAGTAGGGACAGGGCGTGCCCTGTCCGCAAGCAGGATGAGCGCCATTCGAATGGCGGACAGGGCACGCCCTGTCCCTACATGGGTGGCGAGGCATTTTTCACTTTCGCTCAACAACTCGTCTCTTACCTCTCACCTCTCACCTCCTAATTCCCCTGCAAATATCGCAATTATTTTTGAGAAAAAAGCATATTTAAACAAAAATATCAAAGAAAGGTTTTATTTTTTAAAAAAAATTTTGTTACTTTGCACCCATACATGAGAAATATCAAATCAAACATATAACATTTATGCAAAAAAAGCTGAAATTAGCAGTGATGGCACTTAGCTGTCCGATGCTGATGATGGCACAGGTGGACACCAATTCCGGGCTTGTGGCCGAGGAAGACTCCACCGGGCAGGCCGTCATCACCATCGACGACGCAGCCTTCACATTCTCTGAGGCCCAGCTGGGAGAGGACGAGGACATGACGCAAGCCGTGACGATCATGAACTCCAACAGCAATGTCTATGCCCGGCAGGTGGGATTTCTCTTCTCGCCCGTACGGTTCCGCTATCGTGCCTTCAACCAGAAGTACAACGACATCTACATCAACGGCGCACCCATGAACGACATGGAGTCGGGACAGTTTCGCTACTCCATCGTGGGCGGCATCAACAACCTGACGCGCAACTACGACGCAGCACTGCCCTTCGAGGACAACAGTTTCTCGATGCCAGCCATGGGCGGCAGCAACAACTACAACTTCCGCGCAGGCAACGTGGCCTCGGGACACAAACTGTCTGTGGCCGGCGCCAATCGCAACTACGTGGCTCGCGTGATGTACACCTACGGCAGCGGCATCAGCGCCAAGGGGTGGTCGTGGGCCGCTTCGCTCGGATACCGCTGGGCCAAGCGCGGATACGTCGAGGGCACGTTCTACAACTCGCTCTCTTACTATCTCGGCGTGCAAAAGGTGTGGCAAGACCATACCGTGTCGGTGGCCACCTGGGGCAACCCCACCGAACGGGCCTCGCAAGGTCCGGTGACCGACGAGATGTACTGGATAGCCAACGACAACCAGTACAACCCCTACTGGGGATACCAGAACGGCGAGGTGCGCAACTCGCGCGTCATCAACGACTTCCAGCCGTCGGTGGTAGCCACCTGGGACTGGAACATCAACGACGACATGAAGCTCACCACATCGCTCGTGGGCCGCTACAGCCTGTACAAGAGCACCAAGCTCAACTACAACAATGCCGACAACCCGCTGCCCACCTACTGGAAAAATATGCCCAGCAGTTATTATAATGTGTGGCCCGACAATGACGGCACCTACGACGACCCGCTCAACCGCACCGAGCAGGGACTGGCCGACTGGAACACAGCCTACAACTATCTGAAGGCATCGAAAGAAAACCGCCAGATCAACTGGGACCGCCTCTACTGGGCCAACCAGCAGGCCAACACCACCGGCGCCGACGCCCTGTATTACGTGCAGGCCAAGCACAACGACAACTTCAACCTCACCTTCTCGACCATGCTCAAGCAGGTGCTCAACCAGAAGAGCACATGGAACATCGGACTGGTGGCAGCCACCAACAAAGGCATGCACTACCAGACCATGGAAGACCTGCTCGGCGCCAACGCCTTCCACAACATCAACTCGTATGCGCTGGGCAACTACGCTGCCGACAACCCCTACGTGCAGTACGACCTGAACAACCCCAACCAGCAGATTAAAGAGGGCGACACCTTCGGCTACGACTACGACCTCAACGTGCAGAAGGCATACGCGTGGACCAACTACACCACCACGTTCAGCCGCTTCCGCGCCTTCATTGCCGGTAAGATCGGCGGCACTACCATGAGCCGCAACGGTAACATGCGCAACGGTATGTTTGCCGAAAACTCATACGGCAAGAGCGGCACCGCCAAATTCCTCGACGGAGGCATCAAGGGTAGCCTATCGGCCAACCTTGGCGGCGGACACCTGGTGCGCGTGGGTGCCGGTTACCAATGGAACGCTCCGCAGGCACAGGCCGCCTTCGTCTCGCCCGAGACCAACAACGACTTCGTAGATAACCTGAAAAACGAAAAGGTGTTCAGCGCCGAGTTCGACTACCAATACCAGAACTCATGGCTCCGCGCCAACGTCAACGCCTACTTCAGCCATCTGGCCGACGTGACGGAGTGGCAGAACTTCTACTTCGACGACATCAACTCGTTCTCGTATGTGTCGATGACCAATATCAAGAAAGCCTACTACGGTGTGGAGCTGGGCTTGGAGTTCCGCGTCACCTCCGACTTCGACATCCGCGCCATCGCCACTTGGAGCGAGGGCAAGAACACCAACAACAGCAATGTGCGCTACCTGAACTCCACCAAGAAGACCTATCACGACGATATCGTGATGAACAAAGACATGCACGAGGCAGGCACCCCGCTGTCGGCCTACAGCATCGCGCTCAACTACCGCAAGAACGGTTGGTTCCTCAGCCTGAACGGCAACTACTACGACCGCATCTACCTCTCCTACTCTCCCTCGTACCGCTATCAGAGCACGCTTGTCACCATGGGTAATGTGGACAGCGACGGCTCGTATATCGTGCCCGAACAGGCCGAGGGCAAGGGCGGTTTCATGCTCGACGGCAGCATTGGCAAACTCATCCGGCTGCCCCACGGACGCTCGCTGAGCATCAACCTGATGGTGACCAACATCCTGAACAACACACGCCTGTGCACGGGCGGTTTCGAACAGAGCCGCAGCGACTACACCGTGAAGGACGACGGCTCGAAAAACAACGAGCGCGCCTATAAGTTCTCGCGCAACCCCTATAAATTCTATGCCTACGGCACCAACGGCATGCTTAACTTCACCTTTAAATTCTAAAAAAGACCACACGATATGAAAAAGTTAAAATATATGATGATGACCGTCGTCTGCACACTGCTCGCATCGTGTATGGCCGACACCGACAGTTTCGACAAGCCCGACCTCAGCACGTCGCCCTACGGCAACAACAGCCTGACGGAGACCAACGTGCTGACCATCGCCCAGTTGAAAGAGAGATATGCCAACACCATCGGCTCCGACGGCATGGAACTGGTGACCGACGACATCCAAATCAAGGGTGTGGTGACCGGCAACGACATAGAGGGAAACATATATAATGAGGTGTCGATAGAAGACGGCACCGGCGCCTTCATCATCTGCATCGCACAGGGCGGCCTCTACGGCTACCTGCCCGTGGGACAGGAGATACTCGTCAGCCTGAAAGACCTCTGGATAGGTGCCTACGGCGGACAGGGCGAAGTGGGAACGCCCTACACCAGCGCATCGGGCAGCACCTACGTGAGCCGCATGAGCCGCATGCTCTGGAACGACCACTTCAAACTCATCGGAAAGCCCAACCCCAACTCAGACCTAGTGAAGCCCTTCGAGTTTGACAAGACACAGCTCACAGGCAACTACGCCGACGTGGAGCCCTACACCGCCGCCAACTGCGGGCGCCTGATGGTGCTGCGCGACGTGGAACTGAAAGACGCCGACGGCGTGAAGGTATTCGCTCCCGACGACGGCAGCGTGACGCTGACGGCCAACTGCGCCAACCGCGAGATCAAGGGCTATGCCAGCGCCCGCATCGTGGTGCGCACCAGTTCGTATGCCGACTTTGCCAATACCCCCATGCCCACGGGTTTGGTGGATATCACCGGCATCTTCACCCGCTACCGCAACACATGGCAGATCCTGCTGCGCTCAGTCAACGACATACAGCCGGCGGCAGGTTTTGTTCCGGTAGTCAACAACAACCAGCCGTAAAAGAACCAGAACCGCATTTAAGAGAAAAACAACACGTAAGAAAGTAAAAAATATATACAGACATGAAAAAACTATTTTATTCCATGTTCGCCATTGCGATGGCACTGACGGCATTCACCAGTTGTGAAGACGTGCCGGCACCATACCTTGACCCGAACAATCAAGAGAAGACGCCCGAGCCGGTGGACGAGAACCTCATCATGGAGGAGACCTTCTCAAAAGGCTTCGGCACATTTGAGGTCATCACGCTCAAGGGCACGCCCTGGACCATCAACTACAGCACCGCCACAGGCACGGGCTACAACAGCAAAGACAAGACCAACACCGAGTCGGAGAGCTATCTGGTGTCGGGCGACATCGACCTGACGGACATCACAGAGGCCTACGTCGAGTTTGAGTACATCTTCCGCTACAAGAGCAACGACGGCGAGGACAAGGTGCTCATCACCGGCGACTACACCGGCGACCCGACGACCACCAACTGGTCCGACATCACCGGCACGCTGGTCGAGGGCAACGACTGGAACACATTCTCGAAATACGCCCAACCCATCTCACAGGAATTCCTGAACAGATCCAAGATACGCCTCGCCCTCTACTACAGCGGTTCGGCGAAAGGCTCACGCACCTGGGAGGTGAAGAACCTGAAGGTGCGCAAGGGTCAGCCCGAGGAGCAGCCCGGTCCCGTGATACCTGTTGACCTGGTGGGCGACGGCACGGTGGAGAACCCCTACAACGTGGCTTCGGCACTGCAAGTGATACAGGCCGTGGGCTCTGCCGGCACTGCCAGCGAGGTGTATGTGAAGGGTAAGGTGGTGAAGATAGAGCCGGGCAAGGACGGATTCCCCAACGACTTCGGCAATGTGTCGTTCTATATCTCTGACGACGGCACAGAGACCAACCAGCTCTATATCTACCGCTGCTTCGGACTGAACGGCGACAAGATCAGCGACCCCAACTACTTCAAGCCAGGCGACGACGTGGTGCTGGTGGGTAAGCTGGTGAACTTCAGCAACAACACGCCTGAGATGACCAGCGGCGGAAAGATGTACTCGCTCAACGGACAGACGGGTCCCGCACCCGTGCCCCTGGCCGATCCCACCGGCAGCGGCACCATAGAAGACCCGTACAACGTGTCGGCGGCTCTGGGCTATATCGGCACACTGGGCAAGGATGTGCAGTCGCCCAATGAGATCTACGTGAAGGGTATCATCTCGAAAATCAAGGAGGTAGATACCGGACAGTTCGGCAACGCCACCTACTGGATCTCTGACGACGGCACCACCAACAACGAGCTGCAGGTGTTCCACAGCTTCTACTTGCAGAACAAGCTGTTCACTAACCCCGATGCCATCAAGGTGGGCGACGAGGTGGTGGTCTGCGGCAAGGTGGTCAACTACAAGGGCGACACACCTGAGTTTGTGGATAAGGCCAGCTATCTCTACTCCGTGAACGGCGACACCGGTGCACCGAAGGTGGCAGGCACCCACGACGCACCGCTCAAAGTGAACGAAGCCATCGCGTTTGGCGATGCCGACCATGCCTGGGTGCAGGGTTATATCGTGGGTGTGATAGACGCTTCCGGCGTGCCACACTTCAGCTATAACGACGCAGAGATAACCAATCCGGCCCTGCCTATCCTCATCTATAGCGAACCCGTGTTCAACATCATCACCAAAGAGCAATGCATCGCGGTGCAGACCGTCCGCGGCTCCGACATCCGCAATAACCTGCATCCCGCCTATCAGACCATGGGCCAAAACGTGATTGTTTACGGCAAACTGGGTGATTACAACGGAATACGCGGACTGTCGAACGTGACCTACGCTGAGATCATAACGCCCAACGGCACGCAGCCTATCGGCACGCCGCCCGAGGAGTAAGAAAAAAAATAATTGCCAAATCATTTGCACGGGTCAAAAAAAGGTAGTACCTTTGCAGCCCAAATGCAATATTTGCGATTTTAACACATTATTATTATAAACAACAATGAAAAAAGGTATTCATCCCGAAAACTATCGCCCCGTCGTATTCAGAGATATGTCCAACGGCGATATGTTCCTTACAAGATCTACATGCAAGACAACAGAGACAGTAGAGTTTGAAGGCGAAACTTACCCTGTGGTAAAAGTAGAAATCTCCAGCACCTCGCACCCGTTCTACACGGGCAAGAGCAAGCTCGTCGACACCGCCGGACGTGTTGACCGCTTCATGAACCGCTACGGTAAGATCAAGAAGTAAAAAAGCCTCCCCCAAACACGAGGTGGGATGATTTCCACGCATACATAAGGGTGTATCCACAGCGTAGTTGCATATGCGCTTGGAGGCACCCTTTTTGGTTCAATAAAGACCCACCCCCAACCCCTCCCTTGCAGGGAGGGGAGTAGATACCAAGTTAATGGGGGGATGACACCACGAAAGTAGGGACAGGGCGTGCCCTGTCCGCCATCATTCGGTGTATGTCTATGTGCGGACAGGGCACGCCCTGTCCCTACATACGAAACCCTAAAAAAACAGAGTATAAACCTCAAATCTCAAACCTAAAACCTAAAATCTCAAACCTATATGATAGAAAAATTCAAATATGCTGCCCTCACACTCGTAGCAGTGATGACGATGACAGCATGCGGCGGCGATGACGACGACAGCGGCAGTAGCAGCGGTTCTAAGACCAGCACACGCAATGCCAACGCTAACACCCCCACCCGACCCGAATACAGCCGACTGGAGTTTCCGAAACTCAAAGGGGGCAACAGCGTGGTGCTCGTGCATACCGACCCCAGCTACGGGGTGAACTACAGCGTGGAATGGGACGTTTCAAAGAAGAGCCAACGATGGTCGTGTTTCCAGTGGCATAATAAAAACAGCGGTAGTGGAGGCCGACGCTACAGCGGCAATCCACAATACCCCGCCGACCCCGATCTGCCCAAAGCACAAGGATGGACACCCGACAACGACCCCTACTATGGAAGCGGATACGACCACGGACACATCGTGGCCTCAGCCGACAGGCTGTGCTCGAACGACATGAACTATCAGACGTTTTTCCTGACCAATATGCAGCCGCAGAAGAACGCCTTCAATTCCAACCTTTGGGCAAAGATGGAGGACCAGGTGCGCAAATGGAACACCTCGTCGATGCGCGACACGCTTTACGTATGTAAGGGCGGCACCATCGACCACGCTGACCAGATTCTCACCATCACGGGCAAGGGTCTGCTTGTGCCCCGTTATTTCTTCATGGCTGTGCTGTGCAAGAGGAGCAAAGACACGGCCAACAGCGGCTATAAGGCGATGGCGTTCTGGGTGGAGCACCTGAACGAGGATCACTCAGGCGACAACCTGAAAGACTACATCATCACCGTTGACGAACTGGAAGAACTGACGGGCATCGACTTCTTCTGCAACCTGCCCGACGACATCGAAAATAAAGTGGAAGCGCAATACGCCCCCAACGCATGGGGATTTAAGTAAACACTTGACCCATAAGACCCACCCCCGCCCCCTCCCTTGTAGGGAGGGGAGTAGTTACTCCGACAAGTGGATTATAGAACAAATTAGCGGCAAAGTCTGATGGACTTTGCCGCTAATCATTACTATTTGTCTCAACTCGTGTCCCCCTCCTTCGGAGGGGGTCGGGGGGAGGCTCCCCCCCTTACTTATGTCCGCCCTGTCCGGTGGGGTGCTTCACCTCGGTCTTCTCTGCTGAGGCAGCGTTGTCGCCCTCAAACAGATTGCCAGTGCCGTTGGCGTAGGTGTAGCGGGTCAGGTCGAAGTCGTTGTACTCATCCGTCTTGGGATTGTACATGCTGCCATAGAAGCGGTCGGCATCCACATGATAGCTGTCCATGCGCATGGTGCGCCCGTTGGAGTCGAACTGCAACATGATATCCTCGGTCTTCTCGTCGATATACCAGCTGAAGGTGTCGTAATACTCCTCCTCGCCGTTGTAGTAGTCGATTTCCACGCCGCGGCCGTTGATGGTGTTGTTGCTGTACTGGTCGAACTCAAACACTGTGGTGTAATACGACTCTTGTATGACGCCGTTGTCATCGGGAGCCGTGATCTTGAGCGAGCCCTCCCACTTGCCGCGCAGGGTCTGCGCCAGGCGGATGAGATAGTCGTAATCGCTGCTGGGAGTGTATTTGTCGCGATAGCGGTCGCCCGTCCATCCGTAGTCGTACTCATCGTAGTAGTAGTGGTCTTCGCAGCTGCTGAATGCGAACGCCATCATGGCCACCATGGCCATGGTCAACATCTTGGTTGTAGAAGTGAAGATTTTCATAGTTGTATGCTTTTTAAATGTTAATATGCTTGTTTTATAACGCTGATGCAAAGGTAAGGCATCTCGGCGTATAAAACAAGCATAAAAACTCTATTCGTTGATAGGGAAATCCCTATTATTTGATTGGAGGACAATAATTGTCGCATTTGCCAAGTAGGGACAGGGCGTGCCCTGTCCGCCTTGGAGGAGTGAAGACATTACTTGGTCTCTTCGGTATCGAGCTGAGCCTCGTTGCCGTAGTAGTAACCGTCCCAGCCCCATGTGGAATAGGCCCCCCAGTTAGGACTTGACACATGATACAGGGTGAACTCCACGTCGTCACGGCCATCAGGGAAATAACCTACGAAGCGGTCTTCATTCAGGCGGTAATCGTTGATCTTGATAAAACGATCTCCATCGTCAATAAACCTGATATTGATGTCGCCACCGGTGACATTCCAGGTGATGCGGCTGCGGAAATAACTGCCACGCCCCCAATAGTCGCGGTCGTAGGTCTCCATCCAATAGCCGTCGCCCGTGGACCAGTAGTTGTCGTGCTTGTAAAAGGTGACGGTGACCCGCGAGGGTGAGTACGACGAACCGTTATAAGTGCGTGTATAAGCATTGATGCGGCCCTCCCACGTGCCTTCGAGCGTGCGTGCAATGGCCTCATCCTCTTCACACGAAGTGAAAGAAAATGACATCAGAGCGGCCAGCAAGACCATCAGTAATGTAGAATTCTTTTTCATAAAATCATCGTTTTTGAATTTTCGTTGCAAATATAACCATTTTCCGGGAAAAGACAACAATAAAACAAACATTTTTTGCGAGATAGATTTGCAGTTTCCGTTTTTTTACCTAAATTTGCAAAAGCAATATATTTAAGAGCTTATTTACCTATTTTTATATCAAGAAATGAAAACCGTTTACGATTATTCTGTGAAAGACAGAAAAGGCGCCAGCGTATCGCTGAAATCTTACGCCAACGAAGTGTTACTGATCGTCAATACCGCCACCAAGTGCGGTTTCACCCCACAGTACGAGGAGCTGGAAAAACTGTATGAGAAGCACCACAGCGAGGGATTCGAGGTGCTCGACTTCCCCTGCAACCAGTTCGGTCAGCAAGCCCCAGGCACCGACGAGTCGATTCACAGTTTCTGCAAACTGAACTACGGCACGGAGTTTCCGAGGTTCAAGAAGGTGAAGGTGAACGGCGAAGATGCCGATCCCCTCTTCCAGTTCCTCAAAGAGCAGAAGGGTTTCGCCGGCTTCGACATGGAGCACCCCATCGCCCACATCCTCGACGAGATGCTGAGCAAGGCCGACCCCGACTACAAGGAGAAGAACGACATCAAGTGGAACTTCACCAAATTCCTCATCAACAAGAAAGGTCAAGTGGTGGCACGCTTCGAGCCGACAACCAAGACCGAAGAGATAGAAGAGCAAATCATCAAGTTGCTCCATGAATAGTTCATTGGGGGCAAGGAGCAAGGGGCAGGAGATATGCCCCGAGCACAAAACCGTGTAGAGCCCTAAACCCTAAACCTTCAACAAAAACAGTGTAGAACACTCAACACTAAACACTCAACACTAAACAGTGTAGAAGAATGGAACAGAGAGAACATATACGCTGTCTGATCATCGGCAGCGGACCAGCCGGCTACACCGCCGCCATATATGCCGCCCGTGCCAACCTCAGTCCGGTGGAGTACTGCGGTATGCAGACCGGCGGCCAACTGACACAGACCACGACCGTAGAGAACTTCCCCGGCTATCCCGAGGGTATCGACGGCAATGAGATGATGATGCAGTTGCGCAGCCAGGCTGAACGCTTCGGCACCGACATACGCGACGGCGAAATCGTCAAGGCCGACCTGAGCCGGCAACCCTACGTGCTGACCACCGACCGCGGCGTGGAGATTGAGGCCGACACAGTGATCATCGCCACGGGCGCCTCCGCCAAATACTTAGGACTGGAGGATGAGAAGAAATACAACGGTCAGGGTGTGTCGGCCTGCGCCACTTGCGACGGCTTCTTCTACCGCAAGCGCACTGTCGCCGTGGTGGGCGGCGGCGACACAGCCTGCGAAGAGGCCCTCTATCTGGCTGGACTGGCCAAGAAGGTATATATGATTGTGCGCAAACCCTTCCTGCGCGCCTCTGAGGTGATGCAACGACGGGTGAAGGAAGCGGACAACATCGAAATACTGTTTGAGCACAACACCGTAGGACTCTACGGACAGTATGGCGTGGAGGGCGCCCATGTGGTCAAGCGCATGGGACAACCCGACGAGGAGCGCTACGACCTGCCTATCGACGGTTTCTTCCTCGCCATCGGACATAAGCCCAACAGCGACATCTTCAAGGAGTGGCTCGACACCGACGAGACAGGATATATCCTGACCATCGACGGCACACCGCGCACCAAACTGCCCGGCGTGTTCGCCGCCGGCGACGTGGCCGACCCGCACTACCGCCAGGCCGTGACGGCAGCTGCCAGCGGTTGCAAGGCCGCCATCGAGGCCGACAGGTACCTGAGGGTGATTGGGGCAAGGGGCAAGGAGCAAGGGGCAGGAGAATAGCTCCGAGCACGAAACAGTGTAGAACACTAAACCCTCAACCCTAAACCCTAAACCCTAAACCCTAAACCTTCATGACACTCGAACTGATTCTTCGTATCTTCGTGGCGGCGCTGCTGGGAGGCCTCATCGGCCTGGAGCGCGAATACCGCGACAAGGCGGCTGGATTCCGCACCCACTTCCTCGTGGCGCTGGGGTCGGCCCTCTTCATGGTCGTGTCGGCCTACGGATTCGAGAACGCACTGGCATCGCCTGAGCACCGGCTCGACGTGTCGCGCATCGCAGCACAGGTGGTGTCGGGCATCGGTTTCATCGGTGCCGGCACCATCATCTTCCAGAAGAACACCATACACGGGCTCACCACCGCCGCCGGCGTGTGGGTGACGGCCGCCATCGGACTGGCCTGCGGCGGCGGACTGTACGCCATTGCCATCGCCTCGACCGCACTCGTGCTCATCGGCCTGGAAGCCTTCAACTACGGACTGCGAAAAATGAATAAGAGAAAAGAGAAATGAACGGACTGGTACTGGAAGGCGGCGCCATGCGCGGACTGTTCACTGCCGGTGTCACCGACGTATGGACCGAGGCCGGCATAGAGTTCGACGGGCTCATCGGCGTGTCGGCCGGTGCCGCTTTCGGGTGCAACATCAAGTCGCGGCAGCCCGGCCGTGCCATCCGCTACAACAAACGGTTCGCTCACGACCCGCGCTACAGCGGCTGGCACTCGCTGTGGAAGAGCGGCGACATCTTCAACGCACAGTTCGCCTATCATGAGGTACCTGCCAAGTACGACATCTTCGACGATAAGGCGTTCGACGAGAACCCACTGGCGTTTTACGTGGTATGCACCGACGTGGAGACGGGCAAACCCGTGTATAAACAACTGACCAAGACCAGCTTCGACTGCTACGAGTGGATACGCGCCTCGGCCTCGATGCCCATCGTGTCGAGAGTGGTGCAACTGGAGGGAAGAAAACTGCTCGACGGAGGCATCACCGACTCCATCCCCCTCGCCTACTTCGAACAGCTGGGATATGACCGCAACGTGGTGATACTGACACAGCCCGAGGGCTATGTGAAAGGCCCCAACCGCTTCATGCCCCTCATCCGATGGAGTCTGCGGCACTACCCGAAAGCCGTGGCCGCCTCGCGCGACCGACATCTGATGTACAACGAACAGGTGGCCTATGTGCGACGGCGCGAACAGGAGGGCAACACGCTGGTGATCCGCCCCGACGAGACCCTCGCCATCGGGCACATCGAGCACGATGCCGACCGGATGCAGCACATCTACGACATCGGGCGCCGCAAAGGAGAAGCAACGCTGACACAAGTACGGAAATTCCTGCAAGAAGGGGGCACGACCCACCAATGAGAGGTTGCTACCCCCAAGCGAACATCATAACATCTATCAATACTATGAATAAAGAAGAACTGATGCGCCGAGCCATCGTGCTGTCGATGGAAAGCGTGCGCAAGGGCGGCGGTCCCTTTGGAGCCGTCATCGCCCGTGATGGCGAGATCATCGCCGAAGGCTCTAACAACGTGACGATCGACTGCGACCCCACGGCCCATGCCGAGGTGACCACCATCCGCAAGGCCACAAAAGCCCTGGGCACCTTCGACCTCTCCGGCTGCGAGATATACACCTCGTGCGAGCCCTGCCCCATGTGCCTGGGAGCCATCTATTGGGCACACCTCGACAAGATTTATTATGCCAACGACCGCAAGGATGCCGCCGCCATCGGATTCGACGACGACTTCATCTACGAGGAGTTTGCCCTGAAGCCCGAAGAGCGCAAGAAGCCCTCCGAGATACTGCTGCGCGACGAGGCACTCCAAGCCTTCCGTGCGTGGGAGCAAAAGGATGACAAGACGGAGTATTAGGAGAGATTTGAGATTTGAGGTTTGAGATTTGAGGTTTGAGGTTTGCCTGATTAGCTAAAAACGATTTACATGAAAAGAAGTTGGAGTAAAACCCTTTTGCTTGCAATCGCCTCGATGGTCTGCATCGCGACGGCCTCAGCCCAACGGAGCGTGGATGCCGTGGAGAAAAAGATACAAAAGCGCCACGCCGGCATAGAGGATGTGCGCGGCACACTCGGCATCGACCTGAGCCCGGTGTGGATCAACCACGGATATATCGGATTCATCGGACCCGACTACCAACGGCTGAAGGTTAGCATCAGCGAGGTGACACGCAAAGAGCAGCAGACATACGAACTGAGGGGGCGGATGGAGTCGCCACACTACAGTTGCGATGTCAAGGGCGAACTGCTCGTGCTCCACATCTACCCGAAAACGCTCAAGAAGACGGGGCACCTGAAAGGTGAACTGCTGTACGATGTATTCGGCGTCTATCGGCTCACCGAGACGGGCAGCAAGAGCGGGCGCTTCGAGGGCTTCGTGCTCAGCGAAGTGCTCACACAGGACGGCAGGGCTTATCCCTGCGGCATGGACGAAGCCGACGCCAAATTCCGCAACAATCAGTTTGAGGGGGTGTGGATCAGCGACGACAGCGGTCTGCAGAAAGAGGCCAACTGGGGCATCGGACGCATCCCCGACAGCGGCGACCTCGACATCGGCGAGCAGATGTTCAAGCCGGCCGAGAAATATTGGAAAAGCGGTTGGGAGACCTACGAGCAGGACGCTCGCGACGAGGCCAACGAATACATGGAGTCGCTCTACAGCAGCGAAGGCGTCATCGACGACCATCTGTCGTGGAAATCGTGGGCCGACATGGAAGGCTTTGCCAAGACCACGCTCTATTGCGACGGCGAGCCCATACGTGTGTTCCGCTCATTCCATGGCGAGGACACGCCGCCATTTATGATGGGCGCGGGCGTGCTGACCTATGTGGATGCCAATTTCGACCAATACCCCGACGTACTCATCAGCTTAGGCACCCGCGGCAGTCGCCATTTCAGCATCTACGAGTGCTACCTCTACGACCCCGCCACCGAGTCGTTTGTACTGACCCCGGGCTTCGAGAATATCGTCAACCCCACCTTCGACGCCCAACGAAAAGTGGTATATGGTTGTGGTCACTCCTCATACGCCACCATCGAGCATGGACGTTTTGAATGGCAGGGCAACCGCATCTCCGAGAAGAGCATCGTTGAGGTCACTATCAATGAGGAGGGCAACCCCATCAGCTATTCCGAGTCGCAGGTCATCACCCGTGGCGAAGACTACGAGTATATCCCCCTGCATGAGAACGTGCAGATGGACCAACTCAGCCCGGAATGGCAGGAGCATCTCGCGAAAGGAGAAGAGTTTTAATATTCCCTATATCTTCTTAAGAGAAGACCCGTCACAGGCGGGTCTTCTCTTCGTTTCCGGCACCTGTGCCCTTGTATTTTGATCGGGTGGCATTGAAATTGTAGTTCAGGGTCACCCCTACACATTGTGTATAACTATAGACATCCTGGGCCGTTTGACCGATGGCATAGTAAGTGGTCACCTTCGTTCTGGACGTGCGGAAGATGTCGTTGGCATACAGCGTGCCAGTCAGTCGTCCTTGTAAGAAACTCTTTTGTAAACGGGCGTTCACCGCGAAGTTGCTGCCTCGGTACATGAATCCCCAATGGTTGCTGCCAGTATAACTGACTTGCAGTAATGCTTTCGCCGTCTCCCCTAAAACAAACCAAGATTTCAAGTCGAAACTAAATTCGGGCTTATTCAGTTTCTTCGGCGCACCATACTTCTCGGCGTCGAACATCTGCTGATAATAGTGCAGCGTGGCGGATGGCTGCCAGAAGCCGAACTTGGGTGAAACGACGAGTGTGGCATAGACACGGTCTTGATGGTCGAAGTTGTCTGGCTGGAATATGCCTATCTCTTTCTCCTCGTCATACACATTGCCGACATGGGTGAAAAAGTCATTCTCCCGGGTGAAACCCGTCATGAAGTTCAGCCACGAATAGGTGAGATTGAAGTCGATGCTCTGACGAACCGAAGGGCGCAACAGCGGATTACCACCTTCGTAGAGCATGCGGCTGTCGTAAATCACAATAGAACTCAACATGTTGTATGGCGGTCGGGTGATGCGCTTGCCATAGCTCAGTTGTGCACCCCACTTGCCCTGCTGCCATGCGATAGAAAGGTTGGGGAACCAGTCGTTATAGGTACGACTGGGCTCAGGTTGTTTGATGCCAAACGAACTGTAATCCGTCGATACATGCTCATAGCGCAAGCCTGCATTCAGACGCCATTGTCCCAGTTGCAACTCATATTGGGCGAAGCCGGCGATATTCTTTTCGTCCATCTCGTTGTCGGCTGTGGGTATGATTTCCTCATCGTTATGGTTGCGTCCATGGCTCTCCGTACTTGTAACCTCCGAACCACCGCTCAGCATGCCTTTCCAGACGGGGTAAGTCAGCACCAACTTGCCAGCCACCATCCTTCGGTCCTCGTTACTCTGGGTGGTGATGGTCCGGTCGCCCAGTTCCTTACTCGACTCCTGCCCGTAAATATGGTCTTCCGATTCACGTCGAAGAACGGTGACATTCAAATCGATACCTAATTTTCCCACCTTGCCTACATAGTACGCATTCATTTCCCAGACGGGCTTGTCATGTTCGATGATATCCGTTTTCAGGTCCACATCGCCAAAGAATGCCTCGTTTCTCAGATAATGCTGCTTCATATCTGTGAAGAAACGATTATGGAGCAAATTCTGCGACGAGAAACTCAGTCCTAAGGAATGGTCGGCATTGAAGTCATAGCTCATCCCTGCCTTGTATTGAAGAACCGTCCATGTGCTTCTTACCGGCAGGTCCACACTGACATTGAACATATCCTTGCTGATGTGCAATTCTTGGTCGAGGTCCTGGTCGTTACTATGATGGCCGAAGTCGAGCGCCACGTTGGCAAAAGCCTCCAATCCTCCCTGGCGGTACTTCACGGTCAGGTCGTCGTAGTTGCTCAACTTGTTGTTCTGCCGCGTATCAATGGTAGCCATCACACTCAGTCCGTCGCCCTGTGTCTTCAGGGTCTTGATGCGAATGACGGCATTCACCTCGGCGTTGTACTGAGCCCCGGGGGCGGTGATGATGTCCACACTCTTGACATCCACCGACTTCAACAACTTCAGTTCGCCGGCATTGTTCACCTTCTTGTTGTTGATGTAAATCTCCGGCTCGCCCTTGGCCAGCACCTCGAACTTGCCATCGCGCCCTTGAACCATCGGCATCATCGAGAGCACGTCGTCGGCAGTGCCGATGTCATGGAGGATGGAGTGCTGCACCTCGACCGTCATGCCACCCGCAGTCATCTTGTATTGCGGCACTTCGCCCTTGACGACGACCCCTTGCAGCATATAAACCTCCGGTTGCATGGCGAAGGTGCCGAGATGTCCCACGGAAGCGTTCCTTGTCACCGTCTTATAACCGATATAGGTGAGTTTAACAATGAGTTGACGCGGTTGGCAAGGAATGACGAAGTCACCATTCTCATTGCTCACGCCCCCTGTAATGAAGGCGGAGTCCTTGGGCGCGAGGAGCGACACGGTGACATAAGGCAATGGTTTTCCATGCTCATCGACAACGTGTCCTGTCAACTTGGTGTCTGCCTTCTGCACACATTCCACATAGATGTCCTTGTCCTCAGACGTGATACGCATGGGATAGAAGCCCACCACCTGCTTGACGGCATCTTTTACTGAAGCTTTCCTCAGCGAAGTGGTCACAGTGAAATCCTCCAGTTCATCAAAGATGAAATTGATTTTGTAACTGCTTTGTGCGTTGTCAATCCAGATGAGCGCCTCGGAGAGAGAGGTGTTCCTGAAGTCATGGGTGAGTTGCTGCGCCCCAGCCGTCATGGCAATGAGGCACCATATAATGATGATAAAATGTCTCATGATGATGTCCTATTCGATGGTGACGGTTTCTCCGGAAAGCGTGAGGTGCACTTTCTCGAAATGGTTGATACGGTCGATAATGTCTTCAATAGAGTCGTTGGCCTCCCAATTCAGGTAGAACCTCAAGGTGCGCGAGACTTCGCTCTTGAACACGACCTTCACGCCATAGTCGTGGCTGAGTTGCAGCATAATCTGTTGGAGTTCCACATTATTGAACTGCTGGTCATGCTTTATCGTGTCATTCTCCACCATCGATGCCACGCCTGCTCCAGCCTCTTGGCCATCCACTTCCTGCACGGCCGTTTTTTGTTGGGATACAGCCTGAGTTTCTTCCTTCGCATCGCCAGACAGCCAGAAATGCTGAATGGCTGCGTAGGTGATGCCCGAGAGTGCAGCCAGAGTGACGATGATGGCAGCCCATCGTATCACCGGTTTTTGGCGACGTCGATGCTGCCGTTGCGACTTGAATTGTCGCCATTCCTCCTGCACGTCAGGGACGGGAATGGATGTTTCGTTGAGCATCTGGTCGAGTTGCTCGTCGGTGTATTGCTCCGGGTGGAGCAGCATACGGATTCGGTCTTTGTTCTTCATACTCTCATCTATTGAATTGTTGACGAAGTTTCCTCAGTCCTTGCACGATGTGCTTGTTGACGGCGGAGAGGCTGATGCCGAGGGAATGTGAGATGTCCTTGTACGACTTCTCATCATCGAAACGCATGCGGATGACACGTCCGGTCTGCGGGGTGAGTCGTTCGTCGATGTATTGTTGCACCATCTCGGTCAACTCTTCGTCAGACTTTTCCTGCCATGTCTCGGTCTCGGCATCTTCGTGTTCCGTCACAATTTGCGATGTGCTATCCTGTTGCCTTCGCCGTTGTGCAATGATGTTGAGGCAGCGGTTTCTGACGCAAGTGAGCAGGAACGTCCGTTGCGACTCTTCACGGAGGTTCACGCTGCCGTCCCAAAGGCGTGCGAACACGTCCTGTACGGCATCCTTGGCCTCGTCTTCATCGCCGAGCAGGATGTGGGCCGCCCTGTACATCCTGCTGTATTCCAAATGGAAAAGTTGTTCAAACTGTCGTTCTCTGTCTTGCATCTTTCTCGCGCTGTTTTATCCTATATACAGCCGGATATGAAGAATCATTACCCCTATAAGCAGTTTTTTTCAAGAAAAACCGAAAAAAAAATTTCCATGCGAGCGTGCCAAATCCTTTCATGCCAGTTTGAAAAAGTCCTGGCATGCAGCCGCACCCTGTCGCATGGAAACTATCGCAAGTTGAAGAATGATTTATTTCTTCTTATAGTCTTCAATTTTCTTCATTTGCTCCTTCACCTTTTGGTCCACCTTCTGTATCACCTCAGGTTTCTGTTCACCGTCTTTGTACTCCTTGATGTAATTGAAATAGACGAACGTGAGCACTGCGGCAATCACAATCATGACCACCGACTTAATCAAACAACTGGCCACCTTGCGCAAGAAAAAGAGCGCTACAACCAAAACGGCGACCGAAAAAAGGATATAAGTTAAATTTTCTGACTCCACGGGAATATATAAAATTATAAAATTAAAAAATTAAAAAAACGGATTATATGGGGGGATGAGGGTTTTTCGTTATTTACGTTATTAACGGTATTTACGGTATTAACGGTAATAACGGCATTTACGGCATATACGGTCTATACTGTCTTTACTGTCTTTACGGATTTTGCCCATTGACAGGACACTCAACCCTCGACCCTCAACCTTCAACCGTGTAGAACCCTCAGAACAGCGACTTGAAGGCCGACGGTATCATGGTTTGGAATTCCATGCGCTCATGGGTCACGGGATGGTAGAAACAGAGCATATAGGCATGCAGACAGAGGCGGTGCAGGGGGTCGTCGCCATTGCCGTACTTCACGTCGCCGCACACGGGGTGCCCCATGTCGGCGCAGTGCACGCGTATCTGGTTCTTGCGTCCCGTCTCCAGGCTAAACTCCACGAGCGAGTGCTCCGTGGTGCGGTTGAGCGTATGGAAATGGGTGACGGCATACTTGCCCCCGTTATCCACCGGCGATGAGTAGGTGACGTAGGCCGCATTGTCCTTCAGCCAGTTGGCGATGGTGCCGCCGTCGTCCTCCATCTCACCCGACACCACAGCCACGTAGCGTCGGTCATAGACGATGTCGTGCCAGTTGTGCTCCAGTATCTGCTCGGTCTCCATGTCCTTGGCATAGACCATCAGTCCCGACGTGTCGCGGTCCAGCCGGTGCACCACGTGTGCGGTACATCCCTGTTTAGACTTACGGAAATAGTCGTCGAGCACCGACTTCACGTTGAGCGACTTATGTCCGGCGGCCATCGACAGGATACCGATGTTTTTCTCCACCACGATGAGGTATTGGTCTTCGAACACGATTTTCACGTAGCGGCTCTTGAACAGGTCGTTGCGCTTGGTCTTACTCACTCCGATCTTCATCCCGGGCGTGAGGGGGTAGTCGAACTGTGTCACCGTCTTGCCGTTGACCCGTATGCCGCGCCCTTGCAGCGTCGCCTTGATCTTCGTCTTGCTCCCTTTCACGTGTGCGAGCAGCCACTCCAGCAGTGGAGCCTCCTGTTCCACCACATAGTGGTCGTATTCTCCTTTATGGTTGACGTATTTCATTGCTTGATCTTTTTCGCCGGCAAAAGTACGTGATTTTTTCCGAACTCAAGCCGGTCAGAACCAGATATTTCTTTTTCAGTTATTTTTTTTGATACGTTTGGTCATGCCGATGGCACCCGTGGGACAGACCAGACGGCATAGATGACAACCGACACACTTGGTGCCGACGATACGGGGGCTACGGGTCTGCGTGTCGAACTGGATGGCCTGATGGCCGCCGTCCATGCACGATGTATAGCAGCGTCCGCAACCGATGCACTTCTCACGGTCGATTTTGGGGAACACCACCGTGTCGCGGTCCAGATCAGAGGGCAGCGATAAGTTCGGCAACTCCTCTCCCACAAGGCATTCCAACCGGTCGATGCCACGCTCCGACAGATAGTTCTGCAAGCCCATGATCAGGTCGTCGATGATGCGGTATCCATACTCCATCACAGCCGTACACACCTGCACGTTGCGACAACCCAGTTGGATGAACTCCAACGCATCGCGCCACTTCTCGATACCACCGATACCGCTCAGTTGCACCTTCTTCATCAGCGGATTGGAAGCCATCTCGTAAATATACCGCAGGGCGATGGGTTTCACCGCCCTTCCGGAATAGCCCGATACCGTCTGTTTGTGGCTCACAGCCGCAGAAGGCGACATGGTGACGCTCTTGATGGTGTTGATGGCCGAGATGGCATCGACACCAGCGAAATAAGCCCCCATGGCAGGTCGGTTGATTTGCGTGATATTGGGAGTCATTTTAGCGATGACGGGAATCTTGACGCTGCGCTTCACGTAGGCGGTAAAGAATGTGACCAGTTCGGCATTCTGCCCCACATCGCTGCCCATGCCCGTGAGTCGCATCTGCGGACATGAGAAGTTTAGTTCCACCGCATCCACGCCGGCCTTCTCTGCCATCTTCGCCAGCTCTATCCATTGTTCCTCGGTCTGACCCATGATCGAGGCAATGACCACCTTCGTGGGGTAATCCTGCTTCAGTCGGCGCATGATATCAAAGTCCATCTCGACAGGATTTTCTGAGAGCTGTTCCATATTACGGAAACCCACAAACGACGTGTTGTCTTTCACGGCATCAAAACGAGGCGACACCTCACGGATGTCTTGCATACAGACGGTCTTGAAGAAGACGCCCGCCCACCCCGCGTCGAAGGCCCGCGCCACCATCTCGTAGTTGGTGCAGACCGCCGAGGAGGCCAGGAAGAACGGGTTTTCGCAGGGTATGCCGACAAAGTCGATAGCGAGCGAAGGGGGCTCAACATTGCCCACAGGGGTCGGTTCGGCAAGTGCTGCCACCAGTTCACGGATTCTGACTGGACGGTCGTAATGGATACAGGCCCTTTCGGCTTGCGCCAGCTCCTCGTCAGTACACTCGGCCACCCACTGGCCGGCCAGCGCCTCGTTGCCAAAACGGATGGCGCGGATGGCACGGGCAGGGTCGCCTTTTTTGCAAACATGGCTGCAAGGAGCATCGGCACAGAGCAGACAGCGGGCAGCCTCTTCTTGGAAATGTATCATCTTCGTTATCAGCTATTTATTTGAAATATATTTTCTGCAAAAATAAAGAAAAAAACACAAAATAACGAATATGGAAGAAGAAAAAAATAAGAAAAAATCGGCGAAACTTTTGCGTTTCAGAATAATTGACTGATTCTGTCACGAAAAGACGGTGTTTTTTGTGGGTTGCCTACGGCATCACGCGAATTTCCATGAATGGCCACGAATGAGTCATGAATATTTTATCCATAGGACGTTGAGCGCTGAGCATGGAACATTATGAGGCAGAGAGACAACAAAAGCCTCAGGCTTGGGGCCTGAGGCTTTATATGCAGACGATGAGAGGATTACTCTTCCACTACGACAGGCTTGTACTTCGGCACGAGGGTCTTCATGACCACCCAACCGATGAGGTAGGCCACAGCGCAGAAGCAGAACACGATCATATAGGCGGCAGGCTTGCCGTCATAGCCCAGGAACGTGAAAGCCTCGCCCTGACCCTCTGCGTATGTGAAGAGGTTGCCGGAGATTTTGTTGATGAGCATCGAACCCAGACCACCGGCCATGGCACCGATACCAGTGATGGTGGCAATGGTGGATTTGGGGAACATATCACCCACGGTAGAGAAGATATTGGCCGACCATGCCTGGTGTCCGGCACCGGCCAGACCAATGATGATAGCAGGCCACCATGCCGGGTCGATGGGCGAATTCTCCCACATGGCCAGCGGCTGTGCAAACAGCGCGAACAGGGGGAAGAATGCGAAGATGAGCATGGCGAGCATACGTCCGGCATAGGGGTTCATGCCTTTCTTCTCGACGAAGAGCTTAGGCAGGTAACCACCGAAGATAGACAGCACGGTGACGATGAAATAAAGGGTGAAGATGAGCAACTGGCCCATGCCAGAACTTGACTTGTAACCGAACTGGTCGGAGAAGTAAGCAGGAGCCCAGAACAGATAGAACCACCACACACCGTCGGTCATGAACTTACCCACGATGAACGACCATGTCTGTTTGTAGGTGAAGCACTTGGCAAAACTGATGGTCGGACCCTCGTCGTTGGCGTTCTTCGGGTCTTCGTCTGTCTCAGTATCTTGGTTAATATAGGTGAGCTCGGCAGCATTCACATGCTTGCTCTTATTAGGCTTGTCATAAACAAACACCCACAGGGCCATCCATACGAAGCCCAGTCCACCGATGATGATGAAGGCCATCTCCCAACCGAACACCTCGGCCAGAGGCGGGATGCTGATAGGCGCGGCCAGGGCACCCACCGACGCACCGGCATTGAATATAGATGTGGCGAAGGCACGGTCTTTCTTGGGGAAGTACTCGGCTGTCACCTTGATGGCTGCGGGGAAGTTGCCGCTCTCGCCGAGGGCGAGGATGGCACGGCAGAAGAGGAACAGATAGACACTGACGGTGGCGATGCTCAGAGCGGTCATCGAACCAGCCTCGACAGCCTTCAGCGCGGCAATCGACTCCACGCCCTCGATCTGCATCGTCACCCATCCGCAGATGGCATGCAGGCAGGCGCCCAGAGACCAAACGAAGATGGCCCAGAGATAACCCTTCTTAGTGCCCATCCAGTCGATGAACTTACCGGCGAAAAGGCAGAATACGGCATAGAGGATGGAGAACACCGAGGTGATGGTACCGTAGTCGGCATCGGTCCAGTGGAATTCAGGAGCGATGAAGTCTTTCCACGTAAGTGAGAGCACCTGGCGGTCCATGTAGTTGACGGTTGTCGCAAAGAACAGCATCGAGCAAATGATCCAACGGTAGTTGGTCATTTTTGTAGTTTGTACAGGACTCATTTTTTGATATTTTTTTGATGTTATTAGTTTTAATTTTGCAAAAGTAATGCTTTTTTTCGGAATAGTCCATAAAAATGTCCACGAAAAAACGAAAGACGCAAAAAAAAGTTGGTCATCACCACGAAAAGCAGTAATTTTGCACTGTTTTTTTAGAATACACCTTTAGTAAACCATCATGACCTATTCTATTGAGAAAATCACAACGCTCATCGGAGCGCACAGATATGGCGACACGACGGCACAAATCGGATGGATACTCACCGACAGCCGTTCGCTCTGTTTCCCGGAAGAGACTTTGTTTTTCGCATTGCGGTCGGAACGCAACGACGGCATGCGCTATGTAGATGACCTCTACCACCGCGGCGTGCGCAACTTCGTGGTTCATGCCGTGCCCGAGGCATACGCCTCGCACTATCCCGGCGCCAATTTCCTCAAGGTGGCCGACACGCTCACCGCCCTGCAGCGGCTCGCGGAGCGTCATCGCGAGGCTTTCGACATCCCCGTGGTGGGCATCACGGGCAGCAACGGCAAGACCATCGTCAAGGAATGGCTCTATCAGCTGCTCTCACCCGAAAAGGTGGTCACCCGCTCGCCGAAGAGCTATAACTCGCAGATAGGAGTGCCGCTGTCGGTGTGGCACCTGCACGAACAAAGTGAGATAGGACTCTTTGAGGCAGGCATCAGCCGGCCGGGCGAGATGGAACGCCTGCGCAGCATCATCCAGCCCACCATCGGCGTGCTCACCTCGCTCGGCACCGCCCATCAAGAGAATTTCACCTCGATGGAGCAGAAATGCCGTGAGAAGCTGCGCCTCTTCCACGATGCCACCGCCATCGTCTATTGCGCCGACGACCCACTCGTGAGAGACACCATCGACAGCTATCCCTATAAAGGCAAGAAACTGGCTTGGTCGCAGACCAACCCTGAGGCACCTCTTTTCTTCAGCCATGTGGAGAAGAACGACGACAGCACCTGCGTGACGTGGCACTACAAGGGGCACGACGGCACCTACGAACTGCCGTTCATCGACGAGGCATCGGTGGTGAACTCGATGACCTGTACGGCCGTCTTGCTGCTATTAGGCTTAGACACAGCCGCTATCACCACGCGGATGTCGGCCTTGGAACCCATCGCCATGCGGTTGGAGGTGAAGGAGGGACAGCACGGATGCACACTCATCAACGACTCGTACAACTCAGACATCAATTCGCTCGACATCGCGCTCGACTTCATGAACCGACGGCCCGACCATCAGGGGCGCAGTCACACGCTGATACTCAGCGACATCTATCAGAGCGGCATCCCGCAGGACCTGCTCTATCGCGAGGTGGCACAACTGGTCGGAAAACGGGGCGTGAAGAAACTGATAGGCATCGGTCCACAGATCTCGGCACAGGCCGACCAATTTCATGTCAAAGAATGCTATTTCTTCCCCTCGTCGGAAGCGTTTATCGCCTCGGAGGCATTCACCGCCTTGCACGACGAGGTGATCCTGCTCAAGGGCGCGCGGCCTTTCCATTTCGACCAACTCACCGAGCAGCTGGAGCAGAAGGTGCATGAGACCATCCTCGAGGTGAACCTCAACGCCATGGTCGATAACCTCAACTATTTCCGCTCGTATCTCAAGCCCGACACCAAACTGGTGTGCATGATCAAGGCCGAAGGCTATGGCGCCGGTGCGGTGGAGATAGCCAAGACCCTGCAAGACCACCAAGTGGATTATATGGCGGTGGCAGTGGCCGACGAGGGTGTGACACTGCGCCGCAACGGCATCACGGGCAACATCATGGTGATGAACCCGGAAATGACATCGTTTAAGGCACTCTTCGACTATAAGCTGGAACCCGAGGTGTATAACTTCCGCCTGCTCGACGCATTGGTGCGGGCGGCACAAAAAGAGGGTATCACGGACTATCCGGTACACATCAAGCTCGACACGGGCATGCACCGCCTCGGTTTCGACCCGCTGCACGACATGGATGAGCTGATAGCACGCCTAAAGGGTCAGAATGCGATTATCCCGCGGTCGGTGTTCTCGCATTTCGTGGGTTCCGACAGTGATGATTTCGACCATTTCTCACAGCATCAGTTCGAACTGTTTTGTCAGGCTTCGGAGCAGTTGCAAGCGGCCTTCACGCACAAGATACTGCGACATATCGACAACAGCGCCGGCATCGTGCATTTCCCTGAGCGCCAGTTGGATATGTGCCGGTTGGGACTGGGACTGTACGGCATCGACAGCCGCGACAACCATATCATACACAACGTCTCGACACTGAAGACCACCATCCTGCAACTGCGCCACGTGCCCAAGGAAGACACCGTAGGCTACAGCCGCAAGGGAATCCTGACCCGCGACAGCGTGATCGCCGCCATCCCGATAGGCTATGCCGACGGTCTGGACCGCCACCTGGGGCGCGGACACGGCTACTGTCTGGTCAACGGGCAGCGGGCACCCTACGTGGGTAACATCTGCATGGATGTGGCGATGATCGACGTCACCGACATCCCCTGCCACGAAGGCGACACGGTAGAGATCTTCGGCGACCACCTGCCCGTGACAGTGCTCTCCGACATTCTTGAGACCATCCCCTACGAGATACTCACCTCGGTGAGCAACAGGGTGAAGAGGGTCTATTTCCAAGACTGAGGAAAATTAGGAAATTAGAAAATTAAAAAATTAAAAAGTTAGAAAATTATAATATTAAAAAGTGTGTCAAAACACTTGTAATTCTCTTCAACAACGGATTCCATGGATTGAACGGATTCCACGGATTTCACGGATTGAACGGATTGAGCGGATTGAACGGATTGAACGTAATTAACGTATTTAACGACTATAACGGATTTTCATCATCGACGATCTCCAATAAGGGATATTTTTCTTTGAGCCGCTGGATTTTCTCGTTCACTTTCGCTTTAAATGCCAGATACTCAGTCGACTCGGGGTGGAGTGGACGATGGTGGAGAGCCTCTTTCACGGGTCGCCACTCCTCAAGAAAGCGTTTGGCAGCATCGCTGAAATAGACATCGGCCAACCGCTGGAAGATATACTCCACGGCCTGCTCTGACGGGTGCAGCATGTCGGGCGCATAGAAACGGTAGTCGCGCAACTCATCGAGCACGATCTCGTAGGCAGGGAAATAGGAGGCCGGAGCCTCCCCCGTACCCCCTCCGAAGGAGGGGGGCATTGTCTGCGACAAATTGCGTATTGCTTGCAGCACCTCTTGTACCGCCAAGAGCAAGGTGGCTTTGGAGAGCTGGCTGCCGTGAAAACCGTATTTGGCATAGCGGATGGGGCTGACCGTGAAGACCACATGGACATCGCGGCGGCGTGAGCGCAACACCTCGACGCACCGGCGCAAGTAGTCGGCACATTCCGTCACAGACAGTTCACGCTCGTCAAACAACCGTGCGGGCCTCTTCTGGCAGTTATCGACAATCTGGCCCGTCTCCTTGAGAATATACACATGATTGGTGCCTAAGGTGATGAACGCCACACGGGGCACCACGTCGGTACGCTCGATGGTGTGGAGCACACTGGCAGGGTTGTACATCGTGCCGAAGGGATTGACCGTGGCACGGAACTGCTCTTCGCGGAAACGCTGCCCGATGCCGTTGGCAAAACAAGAGCCAACGAAGAGCAGTTCATCGAACGACTCTATTTGAAAATCGGGCTTGCCTACCGCCACGGGGGTATTCCATTGCATCATGACTCGACCTTCTTCAGCTTCTGCTCACTTGTAAACCACTGTCGGAGAGACTCATATCTACAAACCGCGCATTGGCATGGCGATGCGGGTCGGAGGCCAGCACCTGACGGATGCGCGCCGCAGCATCAGGATCCTTGGCTATCATATAGAGGTAGCCTCCCCCACCCGCTCCGGGCAGTTTGTAGCCCAGGCAGAGGTCGTCTATCAACTGCGTAATACGCTGCACCTCGGCGGGGTTGGTGCCGCTGTCGAGGGCTTGGTTTTGTGCCCATGTGCGCCGCACCAACCGGCCCATGGTCTGGAAGTCGTTGCGCTGTATGGCTTCGTACATCTCCATGGTGTGCGCCTTCATCTGACGGAGCTGTGCCAGTTCGTCGTGCTGATTGAGGAACATCTTGCGCACAATCTCTGCCAGAATGGTTTTGGCCGTGCGTGTAATGCCCGTATAGTAGAGCAGATGGCACGCCTGATAGTCGGGGCGTTTGAACAGTTCGTCGGGCAACCACCGCACCACGGGGTTTTGATGGAAGCCCTCAGAGGTCTGCAGCAGTTTCACGCCTTGCAGCAATCCGCCAAACTGGTCTTGCCATCCGCCGCCGGTGGTGAGCAACTGCTCCAAGACGAGCGTGCGGTAGCCCATCTCGTTTTTATCCCACATCAGACCGCAGAAGTCGTTGAGCGCCCCTAAAACCGTGGCGGCGAGCACACTACTGGTGCCCAGTCCGCTGCCAGCGGGTATGGCAGAGAGAAGAGTCACCTCGATGCCGCAGCCGAAGGCTTGCAACTGCGCTTGCAACGAGTCGTGGCGCTCGGCCGAGAAACCGGGTTGGAAGCCCGCCAGCACCAATGCCGCCTTGGGGATTGAGAAGGGACTGCCCACATGGTGGAAATCGGCCAGTTGCTCGTAGGTGGTGACCACCTCGGCGGCTCCCAGGTCGATGCTGCGCAGGATGATCTTCGGGTCGCGGCAGGGCTTCACGTAGGCCTGTATAGGCTGCTGCCCATTGAGTTCGATGGCCATGTTGATGACGGCACCGCCCTCCATCAGGCAATAGGGCGGCGTGTCGGTCCATCCGCCGGCAATGTCGATGCGCACCGGACTGCGCCCCCATACAATCTGGTCGTCAAAGACCGACATACGGGGCGTCTGCTTGTGAGCCAAGGCGGTGGTGGTCAGTCCCTGACGCAGCAGGCCGAAGGCCCTGTCAGCCTCAGCTGCCGCCCGTTCGGTCTCCCCTTTCAGTCGCAGTCGCTCAGAGCGGAACATCGCATCGTGGATGCGGGTCATCAAGGGATCGTCATCGCTCAGCTGCGGGGGCAGCGCGATATTGTTGGTTTGAAACTCTTGCGCGGCATCCTCGAGATCCACTTGATAGAAGACGCTGTGTTGGTAGTTGCGTGCCAGGAACGGCCAGTTCTTGGCGCGGTTCTCACGCCGTTGCGCCTCCAGGCGTCGCAGGTTGGCCTTGGCGGATATCTCGTCGGCGCTCATGCGTGGCGACATGTTCCACAACATGCGTCCGCCGTCTTGATAGGGTTCGTTGAGCATCCACCGGAGCACCAGTCCGACATCGCTCTCATTGTCAACGACGGGGAAGATGCGTGCCGACTGCAGGTCTGCGCCCCCCTCGACGGCAGCAGGGTCGATGCCTCGGTCGGCCGCCCACTTTGTAAACGGCTGGCCGATGAACGTAGTAGCCGGGTCGGCGACGCTGCCACGGAAGCGGTCGTCGTAGCCGTAGGGGCGCACTGCATACCCACGCTCGCCCACCGGCACGATGTCGATGCACTGGCCTGCCTGCAGCTCTATCTGCCACGCATTCTCCGGCACGCCGGTGATGACATGATGGTGAGCCAGCGTCCACCGCTCGCTGATGCAACTGTTCTCCACCCACAGGTGGTGGTTGTCGGAGGTGATTTTCACCCACGTCTCCGAGTTCTGAATGAACATAGAGGGGTGCGGCTTGCGCGAACGGTGAATGATGCGCCGCTGGTCGTGTACTAAGTTTTGCACTTCGAGCGTAGAGGAGATAATCTCGTGAGTAGTGCCGAAGTGGTAGAACTCGCCGCCTGGCAACGGCAGGATGGCCACGCTCAGGGAGGCGAGGTCAGGGTCGCAGACTTCCGGTTCGTCGCCCAATGCCCGACCGAAGTCGGAATAGAGGTCGTAGTTGACCACCTCGCCGCCAAGCGTGGATTTCTCACGCAACAGGCGCAGGGCCCGTTCGGAGAGCAGCCATACGCCGATGTCGGTCAGATAGAAATGGTCTTTGAGCAAGTCGCCGAGCACCTCGACCGACGGTTTCTGCATCATCCGCTTCAGGCGCGACGGTGTGCGGCGGTCAGAGACGAAGATGCCGTGGTCTTTGGCAATCTCCGGACCGAGCCACAGTCCGTAGCACACCACATCGGCCTCGGGGATGGCTTGCAGCGGTTCGGTGGCACGGATGAGCACGTCGCCACTGACAATCATGGTGGTGAGGCTGGCGGGCGCCGCCTGCATGATTTGCTCATAGAGGGGCACCTGCAGGTCGAGCAGTGTCTGCGACAGGCGCTGTCCCCTCTCCCACCGGAATACGGGTATGGGAGTGAGTATCTTGCCCGACGGGGCATAGGCCGGCAAGCGCCGCGACTGTCCACCGGCATGGAGGATGATTCTTCGGGGGCAGGGGGCGGGGGGCGGGGGGCAGGAGAGATGCTCGTACAGGTTGAGCAGGTGTGTGGTGCCTCCGCCGCTGCCCAGTTTGCTGCCTACGGGGTCGTTGGCACAGAACCACTCTTGGCGGTCCAGGCCTGTGATGTCGTGGAAACAATCCACGAGGTTGGGCGGTAGTGATAATAACTTAATCATTTCGGCTCAGGTCTGTTTTCTTTCTTCTGACCATCGGCACCACGATAGCGGCTATCACACTGAGCACCAAGAGGATGAGAGCTATATGAGCCACTGCCTCGGTCTTCTCGACCGTCTGCGGGAAGAAACGCAGTTCTATCTCGTGCTGCCCGGCCTCCACACGGATGGCGCGCAGGGTATAGTTGACACGTGCGATATCGACGGGCTTGCCATCGACCAGAGCCTCCCAGCCGGGATAATAAATCTCAGAGAAGACGATGACGCCCCCCTTGTCTGACTGTGCCTGATAGGTCAGGCGGTTGGGCTCGTAGGTCTTGATGCTGACGGTATTGAGACTGTCCTGCGCCATGGCCGCAGTGCTGTCTGCCACGGCTGTCTCGCCCAGAATGTCTTTGTAGCGCACGTCGGCCACGGCGGTGGTACGCAGGTCGGTGGCAGCCAAACCGTCAAGCTCTTCGTTGGCATTCTGCACATACTTCACCTGGCTCACGAACCACGCATTGCCGTAAGTGTCGCTGTTCTGCACCGGCATGGTGGCATTGTTTTGCAACGGCAGGATCAGGTACTTGGTGTTGAGCATATTGAGCACCTTCATGCTGTCGGGATTGGCGAAGTGCACGACTGTCACCCCGTTGGCATTCTCGCCCTGCATCTCGGCCTGTCCCTGAGCGATGTTGGCGAAGGCATACTGCATCTCCGAGTTCAGATAATGGTCGATGAGGTCTTGGTATCGCTGCAACTTGGCTGCATGATATCCGCCGATGCTCTTGTGGTAGAACGAAGTGCTGTTGTCGTTGAACGTATTGACGCTGAGATTGAGCACACGGTAGTCGGGCGCCTGGTCAGCGAGTATCATCTCGTCGGACTGCGTCTTGGGCAGCGGCATGCTGCGCACGCTGCGGTCTTGGTTGAACTGCTCGTCGTAGAGATAACGTTTGTTGACCGTCCACATGTCTATCAGGCAGAGGGCGGCGAGAGTAATGGCCAGATAGAGGGCTTTCATCTTGCCCTTGGCATACACCCAGAGCAGCAGACAACCAATGACGATGATGGCAAGTGAGCGCCAGCAGTCGGCGGTGAAGATAGCCTGACGGATGCCCACGAGATTGTCGGTGAGTCCGGGCACCTGTGCGAAATACTGCTGCTCTTCTGTAGAGATGAAGCTGAAGAACGCGCCGGGCATGATGGCAAAGAGCAGGGCCGCGCCGCCGGTGAGCGCGAATGCCGCAGCCACCTGGCGCCACTGCCGGGTCAGGATGGTGGGTTCATCCACGATACGCTTCAGTGCCATCATCGCCAACAGCGGGATGGTGAATTCTGCCACAACGAGGATAGACGCCACGGTGCGGAACTTAGCGTACATGGGGAAATGGTCGATGAAGAAATCGGTGAGTCCCATGAAGTTCTTGCCCCAGGACAGCATCACGGTGAGCACGGTGACGGCCAGCAGCATCCACTTCATCGGTCCCTTGACGATGAAGAGGCCGAGGATGAAGAGGAACACCACGAAGGCGCCCACATACACAGGACCTGAGGTGCCGGGCTGCGTGCCCCAGTACTGCGGGAATGCGCCTGCATTCTGCTCGTAGAGGTCGCGGAACTCGCCTGCCTTCTCCATGGCTTTCTCGTTCATCACGAGCGGCACCGAGGCGCCACCCTTAGCATTGGGGATGAGCAGCGTCCATGTCTCGCCGATGCCGTAGCTCCAGTGGGTGATATAGTCGCGGTCGAGTCCGGTCGATGTCTGGTTCTCCGTGGCGGGTTTCACCAGTTCGCTCTTGCCGCGCATCGTCTCTTGCGAATACTCCCAGGTGTGGTAGAGGTTAGACAGGTTGACACACACGCCGATGAGCGCGCCCACGATACACACGACCGAAGCCTTGACAAACTGCGCGATGCGCTTCTGGCGGATAGCGATGACGAGGAAGGCGATGACCATGGCGGCGATGACAAAGAGGTAATAGTATGTCATCTGCACATGGTTGGCATTGACCTCAAAGGCTGTGAAGAGAGCCGTCACGGCCAGTCCCCACCAGTATTTGCCCCTGTAGGCCAGCACGATGCCGGCAATCATGGGCGGCAGGTAGGCCAGCGCCATCACCTTCCAGATATGTCCGGCGGCGATGATGATGAAGAAATACGACGAGAAGGCCCAGATGACGGAGCCCAGTGCGGCCAGCGCCCGGCGGAAGTCGAACGCGCGCAGCAGGATATAGAAGCCCAGCAGATAGACAAACACATACCACACGTATTCAGGCATCCACAGGTGATAGGCCTTGACGGCGGTCTGCAGCTTGTCGGTGCTCTTATACGACGGAGCCGTCTGATAGGTTGGCATACCGCTGAAGGTGGCATTGGTCCAGCGAGTGCGCTCGCCCGTCTTCTGCAAGTATTCCGAGGCTTCCTGCCCCGCGCCGCGCCCTGCGGCCACGTCGCCCTGCGAGATGACACGCCCCTCGATGTCGGCGGGATAGAAATAAGCGAAAGCGATAGCCGCAAAAACGGCGATGATGGCTACATCGTAGAGCCATGACCATTTCATATTCTTCATCATTGGGATTGTTTTCTTAATAATCGGTGCAAAGTTAATGTTTTTTCTTTGGTTAAAGGTTGCAATTCAGAAAAAAGTTGTAAATTTGCAGAGTTCAACCCCCAAACCCCAAAACGACCAAACGACCAAGCAATATGAGAATCGGCATCATTGTCGCAATGGAAAAAGAATTTGTCCAGTTGCGCACCTTATTAGACGAAAGTACCACAGAACGCCAACACGGCAAGGATTTCGTGCTTGGCAAAATCGGCTCCAACGACATTATCATGCAGCAGTGCGGCATCGGAAAGGTGAATTCGGCCGTGGGCTGCGTGGAGATGATACACGCCTACAGCCCCGACCTGGTGATCTCTACCGGTGTGGCTGGCGGTGCCGATGTCAGCCTGAACATCACCGAGGTGGTGGCAGGCACACAGTATGTGTATCACGATGTGTATTGCGGCAAGGAGGTGCAATACGGGCAACTGGTGGGCATGCCGCCACGGTGGAAGGCACCCAAGGAACTGATAGAGAAAGCGCTATCGGTGAACTGCGGCACGCCGGTGCACGCCGGTCTGATTGTGAGCGGCGACTGGTTTGTCGATTCTAAGGAGAAGATGCGCAACATCCTCGGCCACTTCCCCGAGGCCATGGCGGTAGATATGGAGAGTGGCTCTATCGCCCACACCTGCCACATCTACCATGTGCCGTTCATCTCTTTCCGCATCATCAGCGACATCCCCCTGAAGGATACCGACGCCTCGCAATATTTCGACTTCTGGAACCGCATGGCCGAGGGGTCGTTTAATGTGACGAAAGAGTTTCTGAGCAAACTTTAATTCTAGGACGCACCTACGGAAAAGCCGGAATCTCCGGAATCTCCGGAATCTCCGGAAAACCCGGAAAACCCGGAAAACCCGGAATCTCCGAAAGCCTTTATTCTAAGAAAACTTAGGCGTCGGCGAAGACTTTGCCGTCGTCGAGTGTGATGTGCAGCGGGGTATATTCGCTGTGGAAATCGTCTTTCAGGCGGTGCAGGTATCGCTCACTCTCCCATTTGCACATGGGCAGGTCGTGCAGCAGGTAATTGCCGCATGCCTCGGGTCGGGTGGCGGGCACTTCCGTCTGCGTGAGCATCCACTCCAGGCACTGCATCGTCAGGCGGCGCATATCCTCGACGGTATAGCGGCCTGTCATAATGATGTACATGCCCGTGAGACAGCCCATCGGACCGACATACACGACATCGTCTTTTACTTCCGAATTACGAAACCACGTAGCCATCAGATGCTCCATGCTGTGCATGGCCGAAGGGGCCACGGCAGGCTCTTTGTTGGGTTCGGTGATGCGCAGGTCGAACGTGGTAAACCCCTTATCCTCGCGTGAAACGTAAATACCTGGTTTCAAGTGGGTATGGTCGATGGTGAAGCTCTGTATCACTTCCATAAATACGAATCTTTTTATAGCGTTAATCGATAGCCAAGGTCAATCTGTATGACTTGGTTTTTCTCTTTGAAATAGTCGGAATCTTTAAACACGCGGGTCAGCCCCCAGTTGTAGCGCATGCCCAGCATCAGCCGCTGATACTCGAACTGCACACCGATAGGGATGGAGAAATCCACACTGTTGAACGATGACGCCTCTGTCACTCCGTGGTCGCCGTAGGCTATGCCCACATTGTCGCCCATGAGAAATCCCACCTGCGCCCCGAGACGGAACGCCAACTGCGGGGTGACATAGAAATTGGCCATGAGCGGCACGTTGAGGTAGTCGAGTCCCACCTCTGCGCCCTTGAGGTCGTGGTCGGTGCCCTCATGGGCATACATCAGCCCCAGGCTCACCCCGATATTCGGGTGCGCTATATACTCGCCCTCCAGACCGACGGAGAAGCCCGGACCGAACTTCGCTTTGTTCTCTCTATCCATTCCGCTGCCAAGTGAGGAATAGATGGTGTGGTCGGAGAATTTGGATAACGCCACGCCCACTTTGGGCATCAGCGAGAGTGAGCCCGTCTCGGGCCTCTGTGCACTGACGGTCGAGGCGAAAAGCCCCAAGAGCAAACAAACTGCTAATTTCTTCATTGTTTTGAGTGTTTATAAATCAAACTTATAGCCGACCGACAAATCGATGACCGAATTGCGCGAGTCGAAGCTGTCGTCTTTGAACACTTTGCTCATACCGATATTATAACGCGCATCGATCACCACATGCTCATATTCATAAGAAAAGCCCACGGGTATGGAGAGGTCGAACGAGCGGAGCGTATCCCACTCATTGTCCACGTTCTCAGAGGTCACGGCTTTCATCTCACCGGGCTCCCCCTTCTCAAAACGGGTGCTCTCGCACTTCATCCTATTGCCGACGAGGAATCCCGCCTGCACGCCAGCCTTCACTGCAAACCCCTGAAAGACATAGCATTGAAGCATGACAGGTACATTGATATAATGCAGATCGAGGTGCATATCCTCTACCCCGGTAGCGCCCTCAGGGTCGTCCACGATATAGTCGGGCACATTAAGTCCCTGCAGTGCGTAGAAAGCGCCGATTGTGGCGCTGACCCTGTCGGTGGCCTGATACTCCACCTCGGCACCCGCCAGCACACCTGCTTTCAGTCGTGCGCTCTCCTGTGATGAGGAGTAATGGGCCGTGCCTTTGGTCAGCCTTGCCGCCCAGTCGAAGTTGGTGAGTTTGGCCCACGTCATGCCCACCTTGGGAATGACGGAGAAGGTGCCCGGTTGCTGTTGTGCCCATCCCGCCATGGTGACGAGAGCCCCGAAGAGCATCATAAAAATCCGTTTCATAAACAGTAAGTTTTGTTGGTTACTGTTTATGAAACGGATAGTCAGCGGGTTTATTGCCTTGCACTGCGTCTAAAAAGAAGCCATGCGCCGAAGGATTGCGCCTCAGGGGTTATTTCACCAGCACTTTCTTGCCGTTTCTGATATATACGCCCCTCTGCGGTGTGTTTACGCGCTGGCCGTTGAGGTTATACACGGGCGCGTCGTCATCGCCATCGGTCATCACGGTGCCGATACCGTCAACTGCGCCTTTCACAACCTCGATGCCGTAAATCTTCAGCGCGCTGTCGGCCGAGGCACGCCTCATGCTGTTGGCCTGTGCTGCGCTCTCACCACCATAGATATAGATGTAGGTGTCCTCGGTCACATTGTAGGGGAACGACACTTTCAGCCGACCCTCCAGCTCCATCTCGATGGGCTCGTTGTCGCCAATCTTCACCTTCAGCACCATCGTGCCGGTAGTCTGGGCTTCGATTTTGATGGTGCCTTTGCCCTCGGCCACCTTGAACACGATGCCCGTGAAGTGGTCGTTGAAGTCCTCGCCGAAGATATCGGTGCCGGAGAGTCCGCTCACCGTCTCGTCGGCGGTCGGCGAGGTCACCACGATACAGCCCTCCGACGGGTCGTAGCTGCCATCGCCGCTGCTGATGCTGTAGTAGATGTCGCCCACCGTGTTGCCGTCGATGTTGGTGTCGGCATTGATGTCGCTGGCATAGTCTATCGTCTCGCCCTGCTCCACTGGTTCAAGCCCCATCTCCACGATATTCTGGAACTGGTTCCACGCCGGTGTCGCCTCATATTTCTCCTTCGTGCCAGCGGGTACGTAGAGGGTGGCGGAGGTGAATTCACTTTCTAGTGTCTCATAATTCCAATTTGTAAAGGTATAGGAATCTATCTCAAATGGCTCTTCTATCAGCGAGGTGACCGATGTCAGGCTGGGGCATTGATAGAAAGCTTCCCATCCAATACTCGTTACGCTCGATGGGATGGTCACACTTGTCAACCCCCAACAGTAACTGAACGCATACATGTCGATGGTTGTCACTCTCTTTGGTATTTCTATGGATGACATAAACCTGCAGCCGGAAAAAGCACCTCGTCCGATGCTTGTCACCATGTCGGGAATAATGGTTTTGGCACAACCGGCTATCAGTTCATTATCTGCGGTCTTAATGATGGCATTGCAATTATTCCGTGAGTCATACACGGGATTTCCCTCTTCTACAATGATGGATGTCAGATTGTCACACCCAGAGAATCCCATTGAAACATATTCATTTGATTCGAAGATACTGGTTACGGAATTGGGAATAGTGATAGAGGTCAGGTTAAAGTTTCTTATAAAAGAATAGATCTCAATCGTTGTCACGCTATGCGGAATAGAGATAGATGTCAGTCCCGAACCGTAAAAAGAGTACCGTCCGATAGTGGTCACCGTATTGGGGATATTAGTATTCGTACATCCTGAGATGGTTTTATTGTCTTCAGTCTTGATGATGGCATTACAATCCTCACGCGAGTCAAAAACAGGGTTCCCTTCTTCTACTTTCAAAGAGGAAAGTTTGTCACAGTCTGCAAATGGATTCCACCCGATGGAAGTCACGCTCTTTGGGATAATCATGCTCGTCAGACTGGTACAACCAAAGAACGCATAATCACGTATGCTCTGAACACCCTCTTGAATGATCACGTTCGCCAGACTGGAACAATCTTGGAATGCGTATTCGCCTATGCTCTTAACGCCCTCTGGTATAGTCACGCTGGTAAGGCTTGTACATCCATCGAACGCATAATTACCGATATTTGTCACGCTCGATGGGATGGTTATACTTTTCAGTTGAGTGCATCCGCCAAACGCTTGGTTGCCTATGCGTTTAAGCCCAGTGAAATATTGCAGTTCATCGAAACTGATGATATCTGTGTGAATAAACCATGACGTTAATTCAATAGTGGTCACTGCCGCCGCCTCGTCATAACTGAGTTCTTCGTCGCCGTTGGTGTCCCAGTTTTCCACGCAGATGGCTTTCACGTTAGCGTCGGCAAACTGGATATTTGTGTCCTCCATCTCAACGATGTTCATCCCATTCCATAAACTCCATCGCTCATAATATTGTTTGCAGCCCACTGGTACGTGTAGCGTCAGTACTATGGGATTGTTCCAGTCTGTTGACAATAAGAAAACATTAGTCCCATTGCCAAACCCCAAGTCATAAAAAGACTCATCTGGTATTATATAACAATAAATGTCTCTTAGACCTGAGCACCAGATAAACGCGCTACTGCCTATAATCTCCAGATTACTACTGAGCGTGACGGCTGTCAGGTGTTTATTGCCACTAAAAGCAGACGCCCCAACGATTGTCACCGTATTTGGCATGATATATTTTTCGTCAGACTTGCCAGCGGGATAACACATCAGGATGGTCTTATCCTTATTGAACAGGACACCATTCTCAGACACGAATGCAGGATTGCCTTCCTCCACGAAGATGGATTCCAATTTGGTACACTCAACGGCAGGACTATAACCGTAAGAACCGTTTGGTTCGATCTCGATTACGGATTTGGGAATGGTAAGCGTAGTTATCCCTGTTCCGCCGAACGCGTTTCCCCCGATGTGAGTCACCGTATTGGGGATGTTGAAATCCATGATATTGGCACATCCATCGAAAGCACAACGACCGATAAACTCCAGATTCGGGGGTAGGTTGATAGACTGAAGGTTAGAACATCCGGAGAAAGCATAGTTTCCGATGCTGGTCACACCCTCAGGAATCGACACACTCATGAGGTCGGTGCGACCCGAGAACACATAATCGCCGATGCCTGTCACGCTTTCGGGAATCACGGTATTCAGGCATCCTAAGATTAGTGTGTTGGTTGCTGTTTCGATGATGGCATTGCAATTGTTCCTGGAATCATAGAAACCATTGCCATCATCTACAGTTATACTCGTCAGGCCGGAGCAGCCTTCGAACGCATGCAAGCCGATGCTCATCACGTCCTCGGAGATGGTCACACTCGTCAGGCTGGAGCAATTACAAAACGCATAATCGCCGATGCTTGTCACGCTCGAGGGTATCACCAAGTCCGTTATCTCCGTGTTTTCATCACTATAGATATGCTTAGCAAAATATAAAGGATTAGCACTGGAGCCTCCAAAACTAATACCACACCATGCTGCGATATCTGACACTATTACCTTTGTCAGACTGGAGCCATAGAACGCATTCTCACCGATGCTCGTCACGCTCGAGGGGATGGTCACGTTCGTCAGGTTATAGCAAGTAGAGAACGCACCAGAGCCGATGCTTTTCACGCCCTCTGAGATGGTCACGCTCGTCAGGGCGATGCAGTAATGGAACGCAGAAGAACCGATGTTTGTCACGTTCGAGGGGATGGTCACGCTTGTCAGGCCAGAGCTGTTAGCGAACGCATTCTCACCGATGCTGGTCACGCTTTCGGGGATGGTCACGCTCGTCAGGCCGGAGCATCCCATAAATACACCATAGCCGATGCTCTTCAGCCCGATGAAATATTGCAGCTCATCAAAACTCGTTATGCCGTTATTCCCTCTGAAAGCATTTCCCAAGTTAGTCACTGCTGCCGCCTCGCCGTAACTCAGTTCGCCGTCGCCATTGGTGTCCCAGTTGGCCACGCAGATGGTTTTCACGGCTTCGTCGGCGAAAGAGATGGGATGATCAAGCTCTTCTTTTTTCGTAACCTCAACACTGATGTCATCGAAGAAAAACTCCGTGGAGGTGTTGTCTTCATTCAGATTTAATCCGATAGCCGCACACCCCTCTTGTTCAGATGAAAGAATACACGTGTAAGTCAGATTCTTCCATTCAGTCGTAATATTATGACTTCCTACTATATCCCAATGAAGATAAGATCCTGGAGCAGTCTGAGCTTGACTGGTGATACGTGCCGGCTTGCTGGCTTTCGCTCTCATCGAGAACTTAATCCTATCGCCTTCGGACAGAGGTTGACCTAATTTAATAAAGAACTGGGTGTGCCAAGACTCAAGAGGGTTGTCTACGGATATAATCTTTACACAATGGTTATTGGCATCATCGGTGTCAACTACTATGTCTTGCGCTGTTACCTCACTAATTGTACTCGAATATGTAGAGATTAAATAGCTATAACAGAAAGAACCGAAGTCCGTTCCCTCGAAATTTCCATTGATGACTCTTTCTTCTTGCGCCGAGGCATAGCCGCTGGCGAGCATGAATACAGCCAACAGTGTAAAAAGTCGTAGTGTCTTATTCATAACTTTAATTGGTTTAAGATAATATATTGTTGATTGTTTCTTATTCGGTCAAAAGATTGTAATTTGCTTACTTCACCACGAATTTACGTCCATCAATAATATAAATACCTTTTGGTAAATTACTGATGGAGTTATCAGTTGAAGGAGTCACTCGATATCCGTTAATACTATAGACAGCTGACGAGCGGGATTTCTCCGTGTGGATTTCTCTTATGGCTGACGGATCGTAATTGTTGATGAACGTTTTGGCCGCATTGACAATCTTTCCCGTTTTTTTGTCAAACAGTATTGCCACAAGAGAGAGTCTTGACTTGTCCTGAATCAACACATTGGAAGAGATGTCGCATAGATAGACATTTTTTTGCGGCTCATATAAATGTAAGGTTTCAAAACAGTTATCCACACCGTCGTTGATACCCCATGCATCGACAGCCACATGGTTGTATTCTATATCTGTTATCATATAGGGAAGGGCTGTCATTGACTGTAGATTTTGGTCATCAATACTTTCTCCTGTATAAAAATTTTTTTGCGCCCAACCATTTTCTGTTCCTTTCATGTCATCTTCCATTAAAACATAACCTATTCCATATTGGGTAACATCTGTCTCTAATACGAAAATGGTCTCCGACTCAGTTGTGATAGAGGTCTGATTTTCGTCTGCCCATGCCGCTGAAACAGATATGCCTGCGGGCGCATTGATATCCAGTTCTCTAGCAATATCGTCCTTTATCCCATATTCGGTAAAAGAACTCCCGTAATACGGGTCAATGAAACTACCACGATTGACTCTCGCATTCGGGAACTCCGTTGAGCCAACAGAATAAGATTCTGCCACCATAGGATCTCCATAATGAACAGCTATGGTGATGACACGGTCACCAAAATCTTTATTCAAAAGGTCGAGTGCGACAATGCCACGGGGACACCAACCACACCAAGTACCGGTAAACTCCTCAATGACGGCTCGCTTTTCCAATGACTGACTGATTGTGACGAGGATACCTTTGGCTGTTTTCCTGTCCGATGTGTTTACATGGCCGTTCACCTTTGTAACCGTAACCAAAACATCCACACTTCCAGCCGTATCAGTTGCAGGGAAAGATACGGGCACAGAGACATTCCGGCCCGTTTCTGTATAAGGCTCATCGCATATAAAAGTTTGTTCAGGCAGGACAGTCCTATCAATTGTCAATACATACGATAGCTCCCTGACAGGTTCCTCGCCATCGTTTTTCATACTGACTTCCATAGTTTTAGAATTTCCTTTCTCTACAATAACGGTTCCGAAATCCCACGGGCTGACTCTATTGTTGAAATCACCTTCCACTGGTTGGATTTCAAAATTCGTGATAGAATAGCCATTAGCATCTTTCAACATAGAAATATAACTCGATGCCCAATTATTCATCTCATTTGGGTCGAAATACACTTCGTCTGGCGAGACAAAAGTACATTGTAGAAGTGTCAGTGATGCCATACGAAAAATTGTTGTCCCTTTAAATGTGGAGTTTCTCACGATGACATTGTTCATTGGCCACATATTGTTACCAATGGAAACTTTCCCTTCGCACGTCAGCGTTGTACTGTCAATTAATATTTCACATTCGTATGAAAAGATGTCAATCCAGTCAGACTTTGTCGTCAGTGAACCGTCGCCAGTTAAAGTAAGCGAACCATTAATCATAGCTATTATTGTAGAACTAATGGTTGAAACACGGTTCACCCCTTTCAAAGTAATAACACAATTATTATCCCTCGATGCTAAAAAACCATTTTTTTGCTCAGATTCGTCATTGATAAAAAGATTTTCGAATGTCATTGAAGTGCCGTCATCAGAAATCGTAATACTTCCCGACTGTATATCAATCAAATCTTCTGACGTATAGGTATGCCCGCACACTAAAGCCTCGCCTTTATATGTGATTCTACTGGGTTCTCCGCTTATTAAAGTGTTAAGGATACCTTGGGCAGTTTTATGGTCAGAGGTGTTTTCTTGGCCGTTCACTTTTGTCACCAATATCGCTGCCTCCTCTTTTCCTGTCCAGTCGGATGCGGGGAAGGTCACGGGTACAGTAAAGCTCTTTCCGGTTCCATAAGACTCGCTTAAAGCGAAAGTCTGTTCGGAATGGGAATATCCATTAATAGTCAACACATACGAGATTTCACTGACTTGCTGCTCACCGACATTAGTCATAGTGACATCCATATTTTTAGTCGCTCCCGCCGAAACAATAACATTTCCGAAATCTTTAGGAGCAACCCTGTTGTTATATTCTCCTGCCACAGGTTGTATGTCAAAATTCTCAACATAGTTTCCATCAGCATCTTTTAGCTGGTTTCCATCTAATTCGTTTTGATCAAAGAACACTCCGGATGGCGAAACAAAAGCACTACGGAGTAACAGCAATGATGCCTTGCGGAAAATTTTCTTTCCTTTGAATGTCGAGTTTTTTACTATGACATTCCCTTTCTGGTACATATTGCTACCTATGCTGGTTGGGCCTTCGCATATCAGCGTAGTGTTATCAATTACAATATCCCAATTGCCCACTGACAAAAAATCAAACCATTTAGACATAGTTGTCAGAGAGCCGTCACCCGTCAATGTGAATTCACCATGCATCTCCATGACGACATATCCTCCTGTTGTTATTCTGTTTTCTCCTTTCAGAACAACAGTAGTATTATCCGGCACATCAAATACGTGTGAATTTATTAAATTGAAATTGATATTGAGGTTTTCGAAAATCATTGATTTTCCGTCATCGGCAATCATAATACTTCCTGATTGAATACCGATGAGGTCTTCTGACGTGTAGATATGCCCGCACACTAAAGGCTCGCCTGTATATGTAATTTCACTGGGTTCACCGCTTTCTGCCAATACTGATGTCGGCAAGAAGGCGATTAAAAACAAAGCGAAATAAAGAAATGTTTTAAATGTTTTCATTTGTCAATCGTTTGTATTTAAAGTTCCTTTTCTCTTGCACGTTGACCCCTGATTAGAAAGTGCTCAATCCTTTGGGTTATACTTTCAGCCCCTTAAAAACGGGTCGGAAATAGACAGAAAAAGAAAACGTGGACTGATTTACTTTGTCTACGTTATTCGAGGTGTCGCCAAACGCCTATGCACCATATACGAGTAAAAGCCCACGCCTTGCGACGTGAGCATTAACTTTTACTCTTGGTGCTAATCTTAATTTTGGCGAAATATCGAATAACAAGAATACAAAGCTAACGCTTCAGTTTCCTATGTGTCTTTTATTTAGTTTTAGTTCATATGCAGTACGGTTTAGAGTGTTGCAGATAAGGATGATAATGGTTGGATGCTGCAAATTTAAGGTTTATTTGTTGAATATGCAACATTTCGCAAGGAAATATTGCATATTCGTTTCAAATACTCCAGAACGCTCAGCGTCATGCTCAACTCGCTGCCGCCTTTGTGTGCGGGCACAGTGACCCGCCCTTTACAAGACCCACCCCCAGCCCCTCCCTTGCAGGGAAGGGAGTAGATAGCACGGCGATTGCAATAAATGGCGGACAGGGCACGCCCTGTCCCTACTTACAGACAATGGGGCTGGGAGCAGGGGGCAGGGGGCAGGAGATATGCCAAGAACACTCAACACTCAACACTCAACCTTAAACTTTAAACTTCACCCCTTAAACCCTAAACCTTAAACCCTAAACCTTAAACCCTAAACCCTAAACCTCCTTATTGGCCCGTTTGCGGTCGTTGTGGTCGAGGATGGTCTTGCGCATGCGGATGGCCTTGGGGGTGCATTCCACATACTCGTCGGCCTTGATGTATTCGAGCGACTCTTCGAGCGAGAGCACCACCTTGGGTATGATGCGCGCCTTCTCGTCGCTGCCCGACGCGCGCACGTTGGTGAGTTGCTTGGCTTTGGTCACGTTGATGACCAGGTCGTTGTCGTGCACATGCTCGCCCACCACCTGTCCGGCATACACCTCCTCGCCCGGATCGATGAAGAACTTGCCGCGGTCTTGCAGCTTGTCGATGCTGTAGGCGTATGCGGTGCCCGTCTCCATGGCAATCATCGACCCGTTGACACGGCGCTCGATGTCGCCCTTATAAGGCTGATACTCCTTGAAGCGGTGCGCCATGATAGCCTCACCCTGCGATGCGGTGAGCACGTTGGTGCGCAGACCGATGATGCCGCGCGAAGGCATGTCGAACTCGATGTTGGTGCGGTCGCCCTGCGTCTCCATCGAGGTGAGCTCGCCCTTGCGTCGTGTCACCAGGTCGATCATCTTCGAGGCGTACTCCTCGGGCACGTTGATGGTCAGTTCCTCGATAGGCTCGCAGCGCACGCCGTCGATCTCCTTGTAGATGACCTGCGGCTGACCCACCTGCAGCTCGTAGCCCTCGCGGCGCATGGTCTCGATGAGCACGGAGAGATGGAGCACGCCGCGCCCGCTGACGATCCACTTGTCGGTGGCGTCGCCGAAGGGAGCCACCTGCAGGGCCAGGTTCTTCTCCAGTTCCTTTTGCAGTCGGTCGTTGATATGGCGCGAGGTGCAGTATTTGCCCTCCTTGCCGAAGAAAGGCGAGTCGTTGATGGTGAAGAGCATCGACATGGTAGGTTCGTCGATAGCGATGGGAGGCAGCGCTTCTGGATTTTCAAAATCGCAGATGGTGTCGCCAATCTCGAATTTCTCCAGTCCGATGATGGCGCAGATGTCGCCGCTCTGCACCTGATGGGTCTTCACGTGGCCCATGCCTTCGAAGGTATGCAGTTCCTTGATCTTGGTTTTCTCCATCGAGCCGTCGCGGTGAGCCACGGTGATGTTCATGCCCTCGGTGAGCGTGCCACGGTGCACGCGCCCCACGGCGATGCGCCCGGTATATGACGAATAGTCGAGCGATGTGATGAGCATCTGCGGTGTGCCCTCGATGACCTCGGGAGCGGGTATCACCTCCACGATCTTATCGAGCAGATAGGTGATGTTGTCGGTGGGGGTGTTATAGTCCTCGCCCATCCATCCGTTCTTGGCGGAGCCATAGACCACGGGGAAGTCGAGCTGGTCTTCGGTGGCGTTGAGCGAGAACATCAGGTCGAACACCATCTCATAGACCTCTTCGGGGCGGCAGTTGGGTTTATCCACCTTGTTGACCACCACGATGGGTTTGAGTCCTATCTGCAAGGCTTTCTGCAAGACGAAGCGCGTCTGCGGCATCGGTCCCTCGAAGGCATCCACGAGCAGCAGGCATCCGTCGGCCATATTGAGCACACGCTCCACCTCGCCGCCGAAGTCGGAGTGTCCCGGAGTGTCGATGATATTGATTTTCGTTCCTTTGTAGTTGATCGACACGTTTTTCGAGAGGATGGTGATGCCTCGCTCCCGCTCCAAGTCGTTGTTGTCCAGCACTTGGCTGCTCAGGTTCTGCCCCTCACGGAACAGGTTTCCGGCCAGCATCATCTTATCGACCAGGGTTGTCTTACCATGATCGACATGCGCAATAATCGCGATGTTTCTAATGTCTTGCATCTTATTTACCTTAAAATCGGGTGCAAAGGTACGGAATAATTCACAATTCACAATTCATAATTCACAATTATTTCTATAATTCACAATTCATAATTCACAATTATTTCTTATTTTGGATTTCATATTTCATATTTCGGATTTATTCTTTACCTTTGCACGGACAAAAAGCAACAAACGATGAAAATCGTCAGGAACAGGTTCATCCCGGGCAAGAACTATGCCGCCATCAACCTTTTCGGCGTGCTGTTCTGCCACCCTGACACGGTCGTATCGCCCGTGCTGGTGAACCATGAGCGCATACACACCCGGCAGATGATCGAGATGGGGTTTATCTTCTTCTATCTGTGGTATGGGCTGGAATGGTGCGTGCGACTGATGCTGAGGGGGTCGGCCTATTTCAACTTGGCGTTCGAGCGCGAGGCCTACCTGCATGAAGAGGATTTAGACTATCTGCAGCACCGGCGGCTATATGCGTGGTGGCCCCTGCGCAAACGCAAGAATTTAGAGAAAGCGAGAGAAACGAAACGAAAAAGACATATCAAATGAACAGATTAGAGCAAGAACAAGACATGATGCAACTGCCCGAGAACGCATTCCGGGAATTGCACGAGGGAGAAGAGTATCAACCCGTGATGTCGCCCGACAAGACGTATGCCGAGGCCAACGGCTGGTCTGTCACCTGGGGCATTCTGATGGCCATCCTCTTCTCGGCGGCCGCCGCCTACCTTGGCCTGAAGGTGGGACAGGTGTTTGAGGCTGCCATCCCCATCGCCATCATCGCGGTGGGAGTATCCACCCTGCGCAGGCATCACAACCCGCTGGGCGAGAACGTCATCATACAGAGCATCGGCGCCTGCTCTGGCGCCGTGGTGGCAGGCGCCATCTTCACGCTGCCCGCCATCTACATCCTGCAAGCCAAATATCCAGAGATGACGGCATCGTTTGAGAAGGTGTTCTTCTCGTCGCTGCTCGGCGGCATCATCGGCATCCTCTTTCTCATCCCCTTCCGCAAATATTTCGTCAAGGATATGCACGGCAAATATCCCTTCCCCGAGGCCACAGCCACCACACAGGTGCTCATCTCGGGTGCCAAGGGCGGCAACCAGGCCAAGCCGCTGCTCTTAGCCGGTTTGATAGGCGGTCTGTACGACTTCATCGTGGCCACCTTCGGCTGGTGGAACGAGACGGTGACAAGCCGCATGGTGAGCTTCGGCGAGACCCTTGCCGAGAAAGCCAAATTGGTGTTCAGCGTGAACACCGGTGCCGCCGTCTTAGGCCTGGGCTACATCATCGGCTTGAAATACGCATTCATCATCTGCCTCGGTTCGCTGGCGGTATGGTGGGTCATCGTGCCGCTGATGGGACTGCTGTTTCACGACCAGGTGCTGAACATGTGGGACCCCTCCATCACCGACACCGTGGGCGCCATGAGCCCGGAGGCCATCTTCAAGTCGTATGGCAAGAGCATCGGCATCGGCGGTATCGCCATGTCGGGCATCATCGGCATCATCAAGTCGTGGAGCATCATCAAGAGCGCCGTATCGCTGGCCGCGAAAGAGATGAAGGGCAAGGGTGGCAGCATGGAAGAGGTGCAGCGCACGCAGCGCGACCTGTCGTTTAAGATTATCGCCATCGGAGCCATCGTGACCATCCTGATCACCTTCCTCTTCTTCTGGCTGGGCGTGATGGACGGCAACCTGCTCTTCGCCGTGGTGGGCATCCTGCTGGTCAGCATCATCGCCTTCCTCTTCACCACCGTGGCAGCCAACGCCATCGCCATCGTGGGCAGCAACCCGGTGTCGGGCATGACACTGATGACGCTCATCCTGGCATCGGTGGTGATGGTGGCGGTAGGCCTGAAAGGCACCGCCGGCATGGTGGCAGCCCTGATCATGGGCGGTGTGGTGTGCACGGCGCTGTCGGTGGCGGGCTCGTTTATCACCGACCTGAAGATAGGCTACTGGCTGGGCACCACGCCCAAGGTGCAGGAGCGGTATAAGTTCCTTGGCGTTTTGGTGTCGGCAGCCACTGTGGGCGGCGTGATGATGCTGCTCAATGCCACCTACGACTTCGCCGGCGGCGAGATAGCAGCCCCGCAGGCCAACGCCATGGCGGCAGTCATCGACCCGCTGATGAATGGTGTGGGTGCCCCGTGGTTGCTCTATGGCATCGGTGCGGCACTGGCCATAGTGCTCACCCTGTGCAAGGTGCCTGCGCTGGCCTTCGCACTCGGTATGTTTATCCCGCTCGAGCTTAATATCCCGCTGTTGGTGGGCGGCGCCATCAACTGGTTTGTGACCACCCGTTCGAAAGACGAGGAGGTGAACAAGGAACGCGGCGAGAAGGGCACGCTCATCGCCAGCGGTTTCATTGCCGGCGGCGCGCTGATGGGCGTGGTAAGTGCCCTGCTGAAGTTCTTCGGTTTCGACTTCATCAACAAGGCATGGCAAGCCGACCCGATGTCAGAAGTCTGCAGTCTGGCCGCCTACATCTGCCTGATCGGCTACTTCATCTGGGCAACAAAAGAGAAAAAATTAAAGAATTAAAAGATTAGAAAATTAAAAGATAAAAAAAACTGGCCGTAAAAAAGACTGGCAAAAGTAAAAAAGTAAAGAAGTAAAATTATCGTGATTGGAAGTAGGGACAGGGCGTGCCCTGTCCGCAAGCCTTCCCAAGTGGCTTTCCCCTCCTTTGGAGGGGGCAGGGGGAGGCCTTCGCTCACCGTTGTGAGAGGGTCTTGGCGTATTTATTCTTGAGGGTGCCTTTGTACTTGGGCAGATGTGTTTCGTAATTGCGGAACTTCGCTTTTTGCACGGGTCGCTCCATTTTAATAATGTGTGGTGCATCGGGACGGTTCATCCAATCGACCACCTTATCAATCCACACAGCGCTGGCGGCAAAGGTAGGATGAATGTTGTCAGGGAAGCGGGCAAGCCGCTCGTTATAGCTATCGTAGAAATGCTCCATTCCGATGGTTTCGCGCAACATGCCCACGATGCCGAAATCCTTGTTGAGCTTAGGCAGTTTGGCAGGACCTATCCACACATAGGGAATGTCGCCCACCACACGCAGTATCTCGCGCACGCTCTCGCTGCGCGCCTGCAGGTCGTGGTAGCCGAGGTCGTTGGTGCCGAGGCTGATGATGACGAAGGTGGGCTTCACCTTGTCCATCAGGCGGTCGAGTTCGGTGGTTCTTGCCCACATGTGGGTCGTAGAGCCATACCAGATGGAAGTATAGAGCGAGTGTCCGTTTTGGTCGGCATAGTCTTGGAAGCGGCGCCCCACCCCGTCGAGCATCGAGTCGCCGAAGAGCAGGATGCGCTGCGGCCGCTCATCCACCTGCACGGTGGTGTGTGTGTTGCTGTTCTCATACACCTTGACAGAGGAGCGCCCGGGGTTGTCGTGGGTGTAGTCCACATCTATCCCGTCGTCGGCAGTAGTGTTGGCGGCAGTCGCATTGCTATTAGGCATAGCATGCTGTTGATCTACCACCATATTGACGATAGAATCAATTTCTGCCAACATATCCACATCCGGACATTGAGCTTGCACTAAGGTAGTCAACATCATGGCCAAGGTGGCCAGCGTCAGTTTCGTTTTTGTCATTCTGTTACTTCATCTATTGAGATTCGGCGTGTCGTAAACAACAATTTATGCGCCCGAATCATTATAAATCCGGGTGCAAAGTTACGCCATGCTGTTCATTCCGACCGCATTTCGCATTGTTTTTTACAAAAAGATAACAGAATTTTAGTTTTTATGCGCCCCGTCCGTTCTCACAGCGACATGACCTCTTCCATAGTCAGGCCGGTGTATTTCGCTATCATGTCGGCAGTCTTTTGCCTCATCCTTACATTACATATCCTCCATCGACAGTCCTATTTGGGTAATCGTATATTTCGACAATTCCTTGTTCAACGAAGCGACCTTTACAGCCAGTTCTGCGGGGTTGATCTTTCTTCTTTGGCGCTTGACCTCCGCCACTACGGCCGTCTTGTCGATGTCGTTCAGAGCTATCATGTCTATTTCATTCAGTCCACGGCGGTCCCAATAATTCCCGACAAATGTCACGCGCTCTTCCTCCATCCACTTCTGTCGGAAATACTGTTCGAGAACCAAGCCGGAATATTGCTCATAGTCGCGCTCCACGATTTCAAGCAGCAAGTCGTTTCGCTCCACCTCTACAAGCGCCTGGTTGCTCATGATGAAACGGAACCAGAAGCGCAGGAAGCAATCGTCCAAATACCATCGCGAATTCCTACCGCCTGGCTTGCTGAACATAGGACGTTTGCGATGAATGTAACTATAGTTATTTTCTAGATTGTCAAGGTAAGCTCCTGTGTTTTTGCCGATGACACTATCTATTTCACTCTGCGCTGTCAATCCCGAGGCTATCAGTTGCAGGATGCTCATATAGTTGGTGTAGTCCTTGCCAAATTCCGACATGACAAGTTCTCTTCCTTCCGCCAAATACGGAGATCCAGCTTGTGTCACCCACCTTAGCATCTTTGCCTTGGTGGTGGCCTTGGCATCCATCAGCCAAGCCACATATTTGGGCACGCCTCCTGTCAGCGTATAGAGGCAAAGCAGATCTTCGGGCGTATAGCTATGATGATGGTCATGAAGGATTTGCTTGAGTACGCTGATACGGAACGGCTGCAGATTGAGTCGGCAGTCCTGTCGGCCATAAAGCGGTTCATCCTCATGGTCAAATATTCTGTGCATCATGCTATAAATACTTCCACAGGCCACCATGTTTACCTTTGACTTCTCATGGTAACGGTCCCAGAGGTCTTGAATATGCCCGATGATTGCAGGGTTTACTTTCAGAAAATTCTGAAACTCGTCTAACACCAGAGTGAAATGTTTATGCTGCCCATAGCGCAACAGTTGTTCGAAGAAATCGGCAAAATTCTCCATGCGGCCAAAGACCTGCATCCCAAGAGCCTCTTCGGCATTCTTCTGAAACTTTCCTGTCAGCACACGTTCATTTTCTTTCGCCACATAGAGATAGAGCATGGGGTGTTCCTCCACCTCTGCACTTCGGGTCAGAAGCGTAGTCTTGCCTATACGCCTGCGGCCTATAAGAACCGTCATGAGCCCCCTTGCCAAGCTCTGTTCACAATTGGCATGGAGTATGCCCAATTCTTTTTCCCTATCGTAGAACCTCATACAAAAAAAACGTTTATTAATTTAACGTGCATTAAGTTAATATCGGTTGCAAAGATAACAACAATTTGGCAATCCGCCAACATTTCTCGCAAAAAAATGCTTTTCTTGTCAGAATTATTTCAAGATGCCTCCTCCTTGCGCCGCTGCCACAGTTCGATGCTGTTGATGCAGTTCTGCCAGAGGATGTAGCAGCCGGGACCGACTGAGGAGAGGGGGTTGAGGTAGGTGTAGGCTATCCAGATGGCAAAGGCGGTGTTTTTCTGTCCCAAGGCCTGGCCGGCCTCGACGGTGCGACTGAAGAAATGACCCACGTAGCGGCCCACTGCAAACTGGATGATGCAGAGGATAAGGCCGAGCAGGGCAATGAGCAACAAGAAGAGCACCGAGGTGTCGGCATGCACGATGTTCTTGACCGTGGTGCCGGTGACGATGGTGAGCGATACGGCCCACATGTAGAACGAGAGGTCCTTGACACTGATGACCCAGCGGTGGAAGCGGTGCAGATGGTGCTTCACGATATAGGCAAGACCCATGGGCAGCACCAGTACCAGGCACACCTTGTAGAGGATGAGCCAGAACGATGGCCAGAACCCCAGATGTATGCTCTTGTCTATCAAGGGGAAACAGACGGGCACGAGCGCCGCCGTGATGAAATTGGTGATGAAGGTATAGGTGGTCATCTCCTCGAGGTTGCCGCCCAGTTTGGTGGTGACCACGGCGGCCGCGGCGGCACAAGGCCCGATGATGCAGGTGAGGATGGCCTCGAGGAGGATGAGGTTGGAGCCGGTGATGTGAAAAACGATGATGGCCCCCACGATGACGCCGACGAAGAGCACTTGGAAGAGCGCCACCCACCCGTGCCACGCCACGGGGCGCAGACGGCGGAAATCGACCTTGCAGAACGTGACGAAGAGTATCAGAAACATAAAGAGGGGGAGGATCGTGTCGAAGAAAGGCTCCATGGCCTCGCCGGGCGCATCGAGCAAAGGCACGAAGGCAAACAAAAGATAGGCCACCGTACCGAACAGCATGGCTGCGGGGAGGGCCCAGTCTCTTAGGACTTTGAACATGCTACTGAAAACACCAGACATGATACTTTTTTTCTACAACGGATGACACGGATGAGGGTTGGGGTTGTTTTACAACGGATGGCACGGATGAGACGGATGAGGGGAAAGCCAATTGCAATGCAACCCCAAGAGGAATCCATCAAGGTATTTTCGCATCGCAGATGCTGATACTCCTTGCGGTCGGATTGCAAATCCGACCGAACGAGGAACGGATGAGGGTTGGGGGGATTATGGGCGGGCTTGCAGGCGGACAGGGCACGCCCTGTCCCTACTTGCAAGCGAGCATATCTCCTGCCCCCTGCACCTTGCCCCCTGCACCGAAGCAATCCTCAAATCTCAAATCTCAAACCTCAAACCTCAAATCAATATGATTCCCCCCATGGGTTGGATGGTCACTTGGGCCTTGCCGTCTTTGTTCACCTTCAGCGTGCGCAATTGCGACTGCATGAAGGTCTCGCCCTTGCGCAGCGGGCGGTCGGTGTAATACTGCACCGTCTGCCCCGCCATCATGGGCAGGTCGAGGGTGAGCGTCATGGGTTGGTCGGTGCCGTTGAGTCCTGCCACATACCACTGGCTGCCATGGCGGCGTGCCAGCACCACATAGCGTGTGGGATAGCCGTCGATGAACCGTGTCTCGTCCCAGGTGGTGGGCAAGCGGCGCAGGAAGTCGAGTTCGTGCTGCGGCAGTTCGGTCAGGTTATTGGGTTGCATGGCCACGCAGTTGACACTGGTCTGCAGCACGATGCCCGTAGCCATCTCAAACGTGTCGGAGGTATAGCGGCGGTGGCGGCTCTGGTTGTCACGGCTCATGTAGCGGTTCATGATGATGCCACCCCAGTCGAACGAGCCGAGAGCATTGCGCGAGAAGGGGTGCATGGTCAGTTCAAAGCCCTCTTTCTGCGCATGATATTCAGAGAACATCACGTTCTCCGAGGCCAGTGCCGCCTCGCTCGCCACGTAGTTGGGATACATGCGCTCCCACCCTCGGGGGATGGTACAGCCGTGGAAGATGACTTGCAGTCCGTAGCGGTTGGCATCTACGAGGATATCCTCGTAGAGTTGCATCGTCGCCTGTTTGTCAGACCCGAAGAAATCGACCTTGATGCCCTTCACGCCGATGCTTTGCAGCCACCGCATCTCGCGGTCGCGTGCAATGGCCGTATTCATGCAGTCGCGCGGAGTCTGCGGCGCATCATTGTAAAAACCGTTGGAGTTGTACCACAGCATCAGGCTCACGCCACGGGCACGGGCGTAATCAGACAACTGAGCGATGCGCTCGCGCCCGATGCGCTCGTCCCACCAGTTATCCACGAGGCAATACTCGAAGCCCATCTCAGCGGCGAGGTCGATGAACCGCACCTGATCGTCGTAGTTGATCGACGCATCCTGCCAGATGAGCCAGCTCCATGTATAGCGTCCCGGCTGATAGTCTTGTGTGGGTTCATAGAGCGGATCGACCAAGTCGTAGGCGACGGTGGTCTCAACGATCGGCGCAAGGGTAGCGCCCACGGTGATAGTGCGCCAAGGCGTCTCGCAGGGCAGGGGCACATTGGCGTAGGCACTGCCATAGCCGTTGGCCTCGCCCTCCATGGGGAAAGCGATTGTGTAGCCTGTGGCGGCGGAGTAATCGCTCAGGTGCGAGGCGCAGTAAGCGCCCGACACCCCTGTCTCGCCCACAAGCACCCAACCATCATCACCCACGCGGAAGAGGCACGGGAAGGTGTAGCCCTCGCCAAAGCGCGACTTCACATTCATGGGTGCGTCGGCAGTGTAGTCCTCCTCATAGGACGGTTTGGTGCGCTCCCACCCCGTCATGGGGTTGATCTGGGGACAGAGGAACGTAGTGGTCTGCTGTGGAAAGCGGAACGCAGAGGCCTCGCCCCGTATCACCGTGCATTTGGGGTTGCCGCTTTCCGGACGCGGGATGATATAGCGGTAAGCCACATCGTGATTGGCCACAAAAAACTCAATGACCAGTTCTTGGCCTTCGGCATTGGTAAACTGTGCGGACAACGAGCGTGCCGTCCCCATCGACTGCGAGCATTTCACCCGGTTGTATTCCACGTTCCAGTCGAAATAGCCCTGCTCGGTGCCTGTCAGCGTAAGCTGGTTGGTGAAATCGCCAAGGTCTGTCAACAGACCCAGGCGCGAGGGCTCCACCATCTGCTTTCCGTCGAGCGTGATGGAATATTGGGCCTGCCCGTCATTGGCATGCAGGGTGAGCACTAAGTGTCCGTCGGGCGACGCCACGACCACATCCTCGGCGCGACAGGTCAATGTCAGGAGACAAAGAACTGATAAAAGGAAGTATTTTTTCATATGAGAAAGCCATTGCCGTGTGTTAGCAGCCAATCACTTCTTCTCAATGTCCTTGAAGTATTTGTAGGTGCCCACCTTGAGTTCGTCGGTAGCCGCCTCGTCGCAGACGATGATGCCGTGCTGGTGCATCTGCAGCGCGCTGATGGTCCACATCTGGCATACGCCGCCCTCAACGGCAGCCTGCAGGGCACGTGCCTTGTGGTGTCCGTTCACCAGAATCATCACTTCGCGTGCGTCCATCACGGTGCCCACGCCCACGGTGAGAGCGTGCTTGGGCACTTTGTTGACATCATTGTCGAAGAAACGGCTGTTGGCGATGATGGTGTCGGTGGTGAGGGTCTTCACGCGGGTGCGAGATGTGAGCGACGAGCCCGGCTCATTGAATGCGATATGTCCGTCGGGGCCTATGCCACCGATGAAGAGGTCGATGCCACCGGCCTCGGCTATCATCTCCTCGTAGTGGCGGCACTCAGCCTCCAAGTCTTCGGCGTTGCCGTTGAGGATATGGACGTTCTCTTTAGGGCAGTCGATATGGTCGAAGAGGTTGCGAGCCATGAACGAGTGGTAGCTCTCGGGATGGTCTTCGGCCAGATTGACGTATTCGTCCATGTTGAAAGTAATGACGTTCTTAAACGACACCCTACCCTCTTTGTTAGCTTTCACCAGTTCGGCATACATTCCTTCGGGCGAAGAACCAGTGGGCAGTCCGAGTACGAAAGGTTTTTCGGGTGTGGGGTTGGCTGCGTTGATGCGCTCGATAACGTGCTCGGCAGCCCATTTCGACATGTTTTGATAGTCTTTTTCAATAATCAATCTCATAACAGCTTATATTTTAAATGATAAAATGATTTTAGGAGTGTGAGAGTATGGGAGTGTGGGAGTGTAAAAAAGTCGCTGCAAAAGTAAAAAAAAAAGGTGAAACATGATGTTTCGCCCGCATTTTTTTTGTTCTGACACAAAAAAAAACGCCCCGACGTCACGTCGGGGCGGTTTCACTTTGAATGTTTCAGCAGTTTTGTTCTATGTAGTATATCTTTTGAAAATCGTTAATCGTTAATAATTTCCATGTTGGCTTTTGACGAGTGCAAAGATACGCAGAAAAATTGATTTATATCAAGATAAAGTACAATTTTTGGCAAAAAAAGTACGTAAACGTTTGCGAGGAAGCATGCAGAAAAACGGATAACGACACTGTATCCTATGGTAGATATTCGTGGGCAATTCATGGTCATTTCCTTACACTTCGAACAGTTACCATTGGTTCGCGGGAAAAGTATTTTAACGTGAATTTCCATGAATTAACCACGAATGATCACGAATGAAGGTTCGCAAACGAACCTCTTAAAAGCGTCACAAAACATAAAAAAGTATAAAACGATGGCCGAACCAATAATTATTTGTATTTTTGCTCTCGAATATGAACATCCCCTTGATATACCTCAACGACCATCTGGATGCACTCGACCTGGATGCAGCCCTGCCGCAACTGTCGGCACAACGTCGCGAACAGGTGCTGCGCTACAAACACGAGACAGGCCGGAGGCAGTCGGCGGCGGCCTACCTGCTGCTGTGCCAGGCCCTGCGCGAGCACTATGGCATCGACACCCCACCCCACTTCGAATATCACGAGGGAGGCAAACCCTATCTCGACACCCGGCCCGACATCCACTTCAACCTGAGCCACTGCCGCGAGGCTGCCATCTGCGCCATCGCCCCCCACGCCGTGGGAGTAGATATCGAGAGTGTGCGTCCGCTGCGCGAGTCTGTGGCCCGATATACGATGAACGACAGCGAGATGGAGCAGATACTGACCGCCAAGCACCCCGGTCTGGCGTTCACCCGTCTGTGGACGAAAAAAGAGGCGGTGCTGAAACTGACCGGCGAGGGGATACGAGGCGACCTGAAAGAGTTGCTGGCACGGCATCAAGGCATCCAGTTGCAGACCATCGTGTCGGCCGACAGCCGCTATGTTTATACCTTGGCGTGGCCGTCGGAGTGAACGGCACGATGTCGGAAACGGCTTCTATCTCTTTTTAAATCCACACCCAAAAAGAATAATTCAGGCAAAAACTACGCTGTTTGCAAAAAAAATCATATCTTTGCACGCAAGATTGATCACGTAACGTGTGAAGACCTGAGACGAACAACATACGAATGAAAGAATTTATCATCTCCGAAGTGAAGGCCGAGACCGCCATTCTGGTAGGCCTGATCACCAAGGAGCAAGACGAAGACAAGACCAAGGAATACCTTGACGAGTTGGATTTTCTGGCCGACACCGCCGGTGCCGTGACCGTGAAGCGGTTTACGCAGCGCGTGGGCGGGCCCAACATGACCACCTACGTGGGCAAAGGCAAGCTACAGGAAATCAAAGACTACATCAAGGCCGAAGAGGATGCCGAGCGCGAAATAGGCATGGTCATCTTCGACGATGAGCTCAGTGCCAAGCAACTGCGCAATATCGAAGCCGAGCTGAAGGTGAAGATACTGGACCGCACATCGCTCATCCTCGACATTTTTGCCATGCGCGCACAGACCGCCAACGCCAAGACGCAGGTGGAGCTGGCTCAGTATCGCTATATGCTGCCACGACTGCAACGGTTGTGGACGCACTTGGAACGACAGGGCGGCGGCTCGGGCTCGGGCGGCGGCAAAGGCAGCGTGGGACTGCGCGGACCCGGCGAGACACAGCTGGAGATGGACCGCCGCATCATCCTGCAACGCATGACACTGCTCAAGCAACGGCTCGTAGAGATAGACAAGCAGAAGACCACGCAGCGCAAGAACCGCGGACGGTTGATACGAGTGGCGCTGGTGGGATACACCAACGTGGGCAAATCGACCATCATGAACCTGCTGGCCAAAAGCGACGTGTTTGCAGAAAACAAGCTCTTCGCCACGCTCGACACCACCGTACGCAAGGTAGTGGTCGAGAACCTGCCATTCCTGCTGGCCGACACCGTGGGGTTCATACGCAAACTGCCCACCGACCTGGTCGATTCGTTTAAATCGACACTCGACGAGACACGCGAGGCCGACCTGCTGCTCCACGTGGTCGATATATCGCACCCCGACTTCGAAGAACAGATACAGGTGGTGGAACAAACGCTCAAGGAGCTGGGTTGCGCCGACAAGCCATCGATGATTATCTTCAACAAGATCGACGCCTACCGCTGGACCGACAAGGAACCCGACGACCTGACACCGCCCACACGCGAGAATATCACACTCGACGAACTGAAACGCACATGGATGGCTAAGCTGCAAGAGAACTGTCTCTTCATCTCGGCCCGCGAAAAAATCAACATCGACGAGTTTCGCGACGTGCTCTACAAGAAAGTGCGCGAACTGCATGTGCAGAAATACCCCTACAACGATTTCTTATATAATGATATAGAGGAGTTATCTTAGAGGTAAGAGGTAAGAGGTGAGAGGTGAGAGGTGAGAGACGAGTTGTTGAGCGACAGTGAATAATACCTCGCCACCCATGTAGGGACAGGGCGTGCCCTGTCCGCCATTCGTATGGCGCTCATCCTGCTTGCGGACAGGGCACGCCCTGTCCCTACTTCCAATCACGATAACCCAATCACGATAACTATTGTCCAAACTCCTAAACTCCCAAACTCCTAAACTCCCAAACTCCCAATCTCCCAAACTCCTAAACTCCTAAACTCCCAAACTCCAATCTCCCAAACGACCAAAGAAAATAATCAAAAACAAATACACGATATGGAATACAGATCACTGACAATCGAAGAAATAGGCATTCTGGAGAGCCGGGGATGCAAGGCCGAAGACTGGTCGGCCATCAATGTGGCATACGAGTTCTCGCCCGACAACATACGCAACGTGTCGTTCTATGGCGAGGTCAACCTGGGTGTCTTTGACAAATATTTAGAAGTGAGCCAGGGATTCCGCAAGCACACCGGCATCAAAAACGCCACGCTGCGCAATGTGACCATCGGCGATAACTGTCTGATAGAGAACATCGGCAACTTCATCAACAACTACACCATCGGCGAGGAGTGCTATATATCCAACGTCAATACCATCGAGACCACCGAAGGGGCTACCTTCGGACAGGGACACATGATCAGTGTGCTCAACGAGATGGGCGACGGCAACGTGATGCTCTTCGACGGTCTGACCAGTCAGGTGGCGGCCCTGATGGTGAACCACCACAAAGACCGTGAACTGATGTCGGCCCTGAAACGGCTGATACGGCAGGAGATCGCTAAGACGGTGCCTGACCGCGGCACCATCGGCTTCGGCGTGAAAATCGTCAACACCTCGGAGATCACCAACACCCACATCAGCGACGACTGCGAGATTATCGGTGCCTGCCGACTGAGCGACTGCTCTATCAAGAGCATCCCCGAGGCCAGCGTGTATATCGGCTCGGGCGTCATCTGCGAAAACTCCATCATCTTCGACGGCACCAGCATCCTCAACAGCGTGAAACTGGAAAACTGCTTCGTGGGCGAGGCCTGCCAGATCACCAACGGATTCACCGCCGAGAGCAGCATCTTCTTCGCCAACAGCTACATGGCCAACGGCGAGGCGTGCGCCGCCTTCTGCGGTCCTTTCTCGGCCAGCCACCACAAGAGTTCGCTGCTCATCGGAGGCATGTTCTCGTTCTACAACGCCGGCAGCGCCACCAACTTCAGCAACCACGCCTATAAGATGGGGCCCATGCACTACGGCATCCTCGAGCGGGGCACCAAGACCGCCTCGGGCGCCTACCTGCTCATGCCCGCCAACATCGGCACCTTCTCGGTATGTTTCGGCAAGCTGATGCACCACCCCGACACACGCAAACTGCCCTTCTCGTACCTCATCGCCTATGGCGACACGATGTATCTCTCGCCCGGACGCAACCTCACCACCGTAGGCCTGTACCGCGACATACGCAAATGGCCCAAGCGCGACATGCGACCCAAAAGCGGACAGAAGAGCATCGTCAACTTCGACTGGCTGAGTCCTTTCTCCGTGGGCGAGATCATCGAGGGCAAGAAGATCTTGGAACGCCTGCGCGAGGCCTCGGGTGACAATGTGACCACCTACAACTTCCACGAATACGTCATCAATGCCTCGTCGCTCCGCAAAGGCATCAAATACTACGACATCGGCCTGCGCATCTTCATGGGCGCCGTGCTCAAGCGTCACAAGGTGGAACTGCCCAAGAGCGCCGTGGGCACCGGACGGTGGATAGACCTGTGCGGCCTGCTCATGCCCGAGAGCGAGGAGACACAACTCATCGATGACATCAAGAGCGGTGCCATCACCGACATCAACCAGGTGTTGGACCGATTTATCGTCATCAACGCCAACTACCCCGAATACCGTTGGACGTGGGCATACCAAATGATACTTGACTACTACGGCCTCGACACCCTCACCGACGACGATGCCGCCCGCATACACCAAGACTACGTGACCGCCCGCCGCGCATGGATAGCCGAGATACGCAAAGACGCCGAGAAAGAATACGCCATGGGCGACGTAGAGGACGAGGTGCTCGAGAATTTCCTCGAGAAGCTCGACCACGAGATAGATTTCGAAAACGTGGATCATTAAGGAGACCCACCCCCTGCCCCTCCCTTGTAGGGAGGGGAGTGGTTACTCTCGGGGCAGAAGATATAGTTTCGGGGCACCCTACTTTCAATCACGATAACCCAATCACGATAACTATTGTCCAAACTCCCAAACTCCTAAACTCCTAAACTCCCAAATAGAACACCAAACCTATAAGAGCCCTCAACCCTGAAGACATTTATAATTAACGGACAAGATATGAAGAAAACATTCATTACTCTGCTGATGGCACTGACAGCCATCTGCACGCAGGCAAAAGACTATCCCTACACAACGGTGCCGGGCGACTTGATGCAAACCCGAATCTACACACTCGACAACGGACTGAAAGTGTATCTGTCGGTCAACAAAGAGACGCCACGCATACAGGCACACATCGCCGTGCGCACCGGCAGTCGCAACGACCCTGCCGAGACCACCGGACTGGCCCACTACCTGGAGCACCTGATGTTTAAAGGCACCAAGCTGTTTGGCGTGACCGACCCAGCGGCCGAAGCGCCCCTGCTCGACGACATCGAGGCGCGCTACGAGGTGTATCGCACACTGACCGACCCCGAAGAGCGCCGCCGCGCCTATCACGAGATAGACAGCGTGTCGCAACTGGCCGCCCGCTACTTCATCCCCAACGAATACGACAAACTGATGTCGGCCATCGGTTCGCAGGGCACCAACGCCTTTACGTCGCTCGACGTGACCTGCTACGTGGAGAATATCCCCTCTAACGAAGTGGAGAACTGGGCGCGCGTGCAGGCCGACAGGTTTCAGAACATGGTGATACGCGGATTCCACACCGAACTGGAAGCCGTATATGAGGAGAAAAACATCGGCATGGCACAAGACTCGCGCAAAGTGTGGGAGGCCCTCACAGCCATGCTCTTCCCCACCCACCCCTACGGCACGCAGACCACCATCGGCACACAGGAGCACCTGAAAAACCCCTCCATCACTAACATCAAGAAATATTTCAAGCGCTACTATGTGCCCAACAACGTGGCCATCTGCATGGCAGGCGACTTCGACCCCGACGAGGTCATCTCCATCATCGACCGTTATTTCGGCTCGTGGCAGCGCGACCCGGCACTCTCCATCCCCACCTTCCCCGCACAGACACCCATCACCGCCGTGCGCGACACCACCGTGGTGGGTCTGGAAGCCGAAAACCTGATGATGGCATGGCGATTCGGCGAGGGACGCTCAGCCGAATGCGACACACTCGATGTCATCGGCGACATGCTGGCCAACGGCAAAGCCGGACTGTTCGAGGTCGATCTGGAGCAGACGATGAAGACGCGCGGCGCCTTTGCCGGCGTGGAGACGATGACAGACTACAGCGCCTTCATCACCGGAGGCGTGCCCAAAGACAACCAGACACTGGAAGAGCTGCGGGCGCTCATCCTCGAAGAACTGGAGAAATTCAAGCGGGGCGAGTTCGACGACGACCTGCTGCCCTCAGTCATCAACAACAAGAAACTCAACTACTACCGCTCGCTGCAGAACAACCGCAGCCGTGTGTCGGTGATGGTCGATGCCTTCATCAACGGAGCCGACTGGGCCGACGTGGCAGGCAAGATAGACCGGCAGTCGAAGATGACCAAGGCCCAGCTCACCGACTTCGCACGCCGGCACCTGCGCGCCGACAATTTCATCTGCGTGTATAAGCGCATGGGCAACGACACCACACAGAAGAAGATAGAGAAGCCCGAGATCACACCCATACCCACCAACCGCGACCTGAGCAGCCGTTTCCTCAACGAGGTGAAAAACACCGAGGTAAAGCCCATCGAGCCGCGTTTCGCCGACTTCGGCCGCGACCTGACCGTGGCACAGACATCACGGCGGCTGCCGCTGCTCTACAAGCACAATGACGAGGACGGGCTGTTCCAACTCGCGTTCATGTACGACTTCGGCACCGAGGATTTGCGAGGATTTGAATTCGCGCCCAACTACCTGGAGTATGTTGGCACCGACAAGAAGAGCGTGACACAAATCAAACAGGAGTTTTACAAGCTCGCCTGCTCGTATCACATCTCCGTGGGCGACTACTACACCACCGTCAGCCTCTCCGGACTGACCGAGAACATGCCCGAGGCACTCGCCCTGCTCGAAGACCTGCTGCAAAACGCCAAGGCCGACCACAGTTCGTACGACCAATATGTGAACCTGGTGATGAAAAGCCGCGCCGACGCCCGCCAAGACCAGGACGAGAACTTCAACCGGCTGGTGGAATACGGCCAGTACGGCGAATACAACTCGTATCTGAACACCCTGAGCGAGAAAGAGCTGCGCGAGGCCGACCCGCAGGCCCTGCTCGACCAGCTCAAGCGGCTGTCTGGATGGGAGCACACCGTGATGTACTATGGTCCGATGACCGAGAAAGAGCTGAACCGTGTGCTCGCCAAGACCCATAAGACCGCCAAGCGGCTGGCACCCGTGCCGCAGGGCCGTGAATACACCGAACTGCTGACGCCGACCGACGATGTGCTCATCGCCCCCTACGATGCCAAGAACATCTACATGATACAAGCCCACAACGAGGGCAAGCCCCTGTCGATGGAAGAGTTGCCCTTACAGACCCTCTTCAACGCCTACTTCGGCGGCGGCATGAACAGCATCGTCTTCCAAGAGCTGCGCGAGAGCCGCGGACTGGCCTACAGTGCCTCGGCACGCTACCGCCGTCCTGAACGTCTGGGACATCCCGAGATGTTCTACACCTACATCGTATCGCAAAACGACAAGATGCCTGACTGCATCCGCGTGTTCAACTCCATCCTCGACACCATCCCGCAGAGCCAGGCCGCCTTCGACATCGCCAAGCAGAGTCTCACGAAGAGCCTGCAGAGCCAGCGCACCACCAAGTTCAATATCCTCAACACCTATTACTGGGCCAAGAAGAAAGGGCTTGACCGCACCGAGAGCGAGATCATCTATCAGGCACTGCCGGGCATCACCCTGCAAGACATCGTCGATTTCGAGAAGAAGAACATGACGGGCAAGACCTACCGCACCGTCATCCTGGGCAACGAGCAGGAACTTGACATGGACTTCCTGCGCCAGATAGGCCCCATCAAGCGGCTGACCACCGACGAGATCTTTGAGAAATAAAGCAGCCTCCCCCGTACCCCCTCCCAAGGAGGGGGACACGCGCGGCGGCGGATCATAGACAAATCATCAACGAACAGAAACAAACATCATTCACCATCACCCTCCAGCCTGAGCCCCCTCCCTGGGAGGGGGTACGGGGGAGGCCTTATCTATCACTATTATGTCAAAAACACCTGAATTTAAGTATGCGCCCATGTTTCAACTGGGCCAAGACGACACCGAGTACCGCCTGCTGACCAAAGAGGGCGTCAGCCTGGGCGAGTTTGAGGGGAAACCCATCCTGAAAGTGAGCAAGGAAGCCCTGACGCTGTTGGCGCAGGAAGCCTTCCACGATGCCGAGTTCATGCTGCGCCGCAAGCACAACGAGCAGGTGGCCGCCATCCTGGCCGACCCCGAAGCCAGCGAAAACGACAAATACGTGGCACTGCAGTTCCTGCGCAATGCCGAGACAGCCTGCAAGGGCATCCTGCCCTTCTGCCAAGACACCGGCACCGCCATCATCCACGGCGAGAAAGGCCAGCAGGTGTGGACCGGCTTCGAAGACGAAGAGGCACTGAGCCTGGGCGTGTATAACACCTTCGTGAACGAGAACCTGCGCTACTCGCAGAATGCGCCGCTCAACATGTACGACGAGGTGAACACCCGTTGCAACCTGCCCGCACAGATCGACATCGAGGCCGTAGAGGGCTGCGAATACCGGTTTGTGATGGTGGCCAAGGGCGGCGGCTCTGCCAACAAGACCTACTTCTACCCTATGACCAAGGCCACCATCCAGAACGAAGGCACGCTGCTGCCCTTCCTCGTAGAGAAGATGAAGAGCCTGGGCACAGCAGCCTGTCCGCCCTACCACATCGCCTTCGTCATCGGCGGCACCTCGGCCGAGAAGAACCTGCTCACCGTGAAGCTGGCCTCTATCAAATACTACGACAGTCTGCCCACCACGGGCGACGAGACGGGCCGCGCCTTCCGCGACATCGACCTCGAGGAGAAACTGCTGCGCGAGGCCCGCAACATCGGCCTGGGAGCGCAGTTCGGCGGCAAGGCCTTCGCCCACGACATCCGCGTGATCCGTCTGCCGCGCCACGGAGCCTCTTGCCCCATCGGCATGGGTGTGTCGTGCAGCGCCGACCGTAACATCAAGGCTAAGATCAATGCCGACGGCGTATGGCTGGAGAAGATGGACTCGAACCCCGGCGAACTGATTCCCGAGGAGTATGCCAAGGCCGGCGAGGGCAAGAACCAAATCGTCATCGACCTGAACCAAGGCATCGACGCCGTGCGCAAGGAACTGACGAAGTATCCTGTTTCCACCCGCGTGAACCTGAAGGGCACCATCATCGTGGCTCGCGACATCGCCCACGCCAAGCTGAAGGCCCGTCTGGATGCAGGCGAGGAGATGCCCGCCTACTTCAAAGACCATCCCGTGCTCTATGCCGGACCGGCCAAGACGCCTCAGGGCTATCCCTGCGGTTCGATGGGTCCCACCACGGCCAACCGCATGGATCCCTACGTGGATGAGTTCCAAGACCATGGTGCCTCGCTGGTGATGATAGCCAAGGGCAACCGTTCGCAGGTGGTGACCGACGCTTGCAAGAAGCACGGCGGATTCTATCTGGGCAGCATCGGCGGCGTGGCAGCCGTGCTCAGCCAGACGAGCATCAAGTCGATCGAGTGCGTAGAGTATCCCGAACTGGGCATGGAGGCCATCTGGAAGATCGAGGTCGAAGACTTCCCCGCCTTCATCCTCGTAGATGACAAAGGCAACGACTTCTTCAAAACGCTCTAAACAGCCAACAATGAGCTGCCGCGACACGAAGGAGTGTCAAAGCACTTGATTACTTTTCAACAACGGATTTCTCTTCTACAACGGATTTCACGGATGAAACGGATTTACACTTGCTGATGATCAGCAATTAAAAAAATCTGTATCTTCCGTGAAATCAGTTGTTTTGTTATATTTGGCACCCTCTTAATCATATCCGGTGCACGTTGACGCTAGCAGGCATCATATTCGGTGCACGTTGACGCATGCAGGCATCATATTCGGTGCACGTTGACGCTAGCAGGCTCCCCTCCTTGGAAGGAGGGGAAGGGGTGGTTGATAAAATAGGTAATAACCTTGTTTTACATACCACCCCCTACCCCTCCTTTGGAAAAGGAGGGGAACTGATTACCACGACAATCACGACAAATGGAGGCCAGAACTCTCGACACTAAAAGAACACTCAACACTCGACACTCAACACTCAACAAAAAAAGTGGAGCCCGATTCACATCGTACTCCACTCAAGTGCTATTAAAATTACCTTTTTTGTTTAAGGAATCTTGATTTTAATCAGTCTTCCCAGAGACTGGTATTGCCACGGCTGAAGAGGTCGTCAGCGTCGTCACCAGCCACGGGAATCACGGTGCCTTCTTGCGAGAATCCCACGGTTTTGCCAGCATGTCCCTCGTTGATCCAAGCGTCTTTGGCATATTGGTTCTGTTCCACTTTTTCGCCCCAATAGGCGTTGGGCTTGACTATGATTCGTTTGCTGGCGCAGATGATGGAGAGAGTCTCAGCTGCTATCAATTCCACTTCGGGCTTAATATATCTGTTTTTCATATCTGTGTCCTCCTTCTCTATTATTTCACCATATATTTCTTACCGTTCACGATATAGAGGCCCTTAGGCAGTCCTTCGAGCGAGGTGTTGCCCGTGCGCACCACCTGTCCCTTGACGTTATACACCACGTTCAGATGGATTTTCTGGACTGGTTCGTTGTTGCGCTCGGCTTCTTCCAGGATTTCCTCGATGGCGGTCGGAGTCACCTCTTCCCATTCGCCAATAGCCACATTAAATCCATTAGCAGCAGCCTCATAGTCAAGGAAATCCTCAATATTGGCGATGGCAACAGCATCAGGTTTGATGATGGCTGTATATTGTGACCACTTGTTACCAGATGTCTGTTTCTTGCGATAGTATTTGGGATATTTCGCATACACCTCTCGAACAATGGTATTCGTACCTGTCTGTGTTATTACAGTCTGCGTCTTTACAGTCTTGTTGTAGTTGCCTGAGCCATCTGTAACATCAGTATATGTACCATGAGCAGGGATGAAACGATACGTACCTGTTCCTGCAGTTACAGCTACGAAAGTGGTCGGCTCAAAATCACCTGTGCCATTTGTGTTATATACATATTCATCTGCACCTTCACGAAGTTTGTATGTGCCTTTCACATTTTCCGCCACTTTCTCAAAAGCAGAAGGCGTAAAGTCACCTTGGTTGGCACCTTTATACTCATAGTGCGCAGGTACCAAATCCCAATCACCATACTGTTGTGCTGTCCACTCTGTGGCCTTGTAGGGATATCCAGTTGGGCCATTATATTGGAGGTCAGATTTGTGCTCTGTGTACCCGGTAGCATGCCAATTTATATCCTTAAATGTAACATCGTGTGTTCCGTTTCCTGCGCCCACATATTCATATATTTTAAACGATTTAAAATTACCTGTCCCTGAAGCATTAGGAGTATAACCAGTGACTATGTAACCTTGCCAACCAGTCCATTGATTATAATGGTATTTCCCATTTGCATCTTGAGAGTAATGGGCTTCCTCAGAGTTTGAAGCCTCGAAAATCCCATCAAAATCTCCATCCGCATTCTCGGTAAAGAAATATAGCGTTTCTTTTACTATATATGCGCCTCCATCAACGGCATTTTCCGTATCAACTGCATAATTGCTATTACCTGTATATTCATAGTATGTCACTGGCACATTTCCATTGTATTGTCCAGAATTGTCATCCACATGCTGGAAAGCCGACACTACGTAATTTCCCTGTCCGTTTCCTTTATAGACATACTCGTCTGGAACATATACATAAGAACCAGTACCTGACTCAACGGAAGTGAATGCAGTGGGATTAAACGTTCCATTAGCATCATAAACCATATCCGCAGGATTGAGGTTTAGGTCGTATGATCCAGTACCAGAAGTTACGGTCTCAAATGCACTTGGCTTGTAGTCACCACCAGTTACACCTACATACTCATAGCTATCATCTACGAATTCATACTGCACATTACCACCGGTACCAACATATGTATATTCATATACGGGATTACCGTGCTCGTCAGTAACATCTTCGGTATCTTCAGAAAAAATAGGTACTTCTATTGTTTCTGTTTCCCCTGTCTTCTCTACTGCGAGGAAATAAGAAGGCGTGGGCATCACTTTCGCGCCATTTCCATCAACGGCATCGCTTTCACTCTCCTTACCAACATTACCGATGAAAGTATAACTACCGCCGGCTTTATTGGTCTTTGGATTTACAAAAGCTGTTTGTCCACCTTTGTTTTGTCCACTCTCCATTTTCTGATCATCAATCGTAGCGATTTTGGTCACAGCCTGCTCAGTAGTGGTCCACGGAGTTCCAATACGTTCTTCTACTGAAACAAAGTTACAAGTAGTCGGGTTTCCAGGAGCAGCACCTACTGAAGGGTGAATCATATAGGGATGACCTGCTAATGGTATGATATTTTTGATAGAAAGATATAGCGAATGTTGTGCACCCTCTTCAGCCGTGTGGTTCTTAGGATCGTATGTACTTGGAACATCCTCCACATAAGAACCAACCCTATTACCATCTTTACCATCCAAAAGCCAATATGTGTAGAAATTCTTATCAAATTTAACACCAAAGCCTGCATCAACCTCGCGTGTCTCCTTAAATACTCTTTCATAGTAATTATCATCAGAGTCCATATAATAGGTTTTCGCAACATCATCAAAATGGAAGACAAGCGCATACACCCAATCATTCTCTTTCGACTCAGGCTGCTCTATCAACTCCGCGCCTACAAACTCGGTAATCTCACACTTTTGATTGAATGCTTCAAAGAGTTGGTTGTCGGTGAGGTGCCATGGAAAACACATGGTGTACCATGTGTCATCATATTCCTTAGAGAATATTTTCTTTTCCTCTTCGACTACACCAGTCATCAAGGGGAACTGACGCCATGCAATTCGTGTCTGAACAGGATTGTCATTTTCATCGAGATACCCAACAGCACCAGCGTAACGGCGAATGTAGTAGTCTGACTGAACAGGCCATGCTCGTAACTCCTCACACTCTTCACAATCCTCAGAGCAAACACCGCCACTCTCAGTACAACCATCAAGTGTACAAGTATGTTGGTGGTCACAACCCGTGATCAACTCACTATCGCTATTACCTTTATTACCATGGAATAAATCGTCATAAACATGCGAACCGATTCCATAGCCATCTGAAAGCCACTGGTGACCGTTGCTAGCATCTTGCATCTTCTTGATTTTATAGCCTGTAATGTCCTTGTCTGCACAATTTGCCATAACTTCAGCTTTCCATGCAGCAAACTCCTCATCGGTTCCTATACTATCATAAAAGTCACGCATATTGTCAGGAAAGTGCAATAAGGTTAGACAGTTGCCTGTTCCAAGACCAGCAGAACCGGACAGTTCTTCTTGATACCATGTCAACGCCTCTTCCCTGCCTACATGGCAATTGTCGACACCTTCCTTCTTCCATTTACTATGATCTTTTGACGGGTCGGTATTATTGCCATTAATGTTTTGATCACCAAAAGTGCCAACAGGACAAGTACCTGTGGGAGGGACAGCATAGATAAGAGGAACTTCTTCGGGTGTTTCTGCCAACAAGAAAATGTCTTTCACGCCAGCATTTGAGATAACGCCATGCCCCATGGTACGTACGTTACGCGGTACTGTGAAACTATGAAGCGATATACACAATGCAAATGCATAACTATCAATACGGGTGCAGCTGTTTGGAATACGTATTTCCTCCAACGAGCCACATTGATTGAACATCTTATAACTCACATCCTGCACACCCTCAGAGAGCGTTACGTGCTTTATAACCTTACTACCAGAGAAAGTCTGTTCCTTGAAATCACAAGTAGTAACACAGGCCTCCATGGTAAAGTCTGTCATGTTAGGCATGGAGCCAAAGGCACCCTCACCTACTTCCTGAATTGTCCCAGGCATTTTGAATTGCACTAGACCACATTTGTAGAAAGCTTCGAAACCAACCTTTGTATAATTAGCACCTTCTGGAAAAGTAATGCTTGTCAGCAAGCGTGTTTTAGAATTTGAATTGAAAGTACATGGAGGTATTTCTGATAGTGTAGTCGGCATGATAACGCTCACAGGTTCGTAGAGGCACATATAATACAACGCATTTGTGTTGGTACACGTGAGTTGACTTGCACCTTCATATTCACCAGTACATGGATTTTCTGTTCCACCATAAGAAAGGGTTGATGTAATGTTTACCGCACAGTTTTCTTCAAAGAAGCATTCTGTAAGGTCGAAATCTTGCAGAGCTGTCGATTTGAATAAAGCTGAAGTTTCACTTTCAGCCAAGTCGCTCTTGGCTATTTGTCCGCCTAAGGTCAGTTTTTGTAAACCATTAGAGTGTGGTTCACCTGTTAACTCATACATTGTATGGGTCTGACCACCATTTTCGTAAGTCTCGATAAACAATTTCTCACTAAAGTTTTTGAGATTTCCTTTAACAAACGAATAGGCTGCTAAATGTGACTTGTCGGGTGTGGCGGCTGTTCCGGCGTATGCGCCCACCACCTTCAGATTGCTGTTTCTGCCATCGCCAGTCTTCAAGGAATACATGTCGGTAACATCCGTCATGCCGTTCGGCAGACGGATATACTCCGCACCGGCACCTGACAGTGTTTCGTCGTTTTTTTTGAACGTTGCCGGTCTGAAATCCATGGCTATCACATCGTCAACCGTGGTGCCTTCGGCTAATGTCACGCCGCTCAGGTCAATGCTTGGGAAACGTGCGAAACCGGCGCACTCCACAGACGAGAGTGCTGCGAAGTCATCGGCATTGAGTGTACCTGTAATGACCAGAGTGGTCATGTCGGCAGAGCCTCCGAACCCATGATAGGGGTTGTTTTTGTCGTAGTTGTCGTCACCCGAGAGCGCAGCCACCCATTCGGCGAGTGCGCCTGCGCGTCTGACATTCATGTTTTGGACTTTCGGATCGTAGCCCGTATTACCCGTGACACCGGATACGACGCCGCTAATGTCCGCTGCATTGACTCCCACGGAAGCCAACACTACCCATAATAACAGTAATAGTTTTTTCATTGATTTGTAAATATTTATTATTTATGTTTTACGTTTTACAGTCAAGCCTCATGGGCTGTAGATTTGCTCCTTGGTCTCTGTTTTTCCGGGGCTGTTTTGTCAAAAAAGGAAAAATAACAAGGGAGGCGTTGACAGAGACTGGAACCAGCTCGTATTGACGGGAGGCGCCTATTGTTAGTTTTTGTCAGGTTATAAAGTGTAAAAAGTGGCACTGGGGTCTCACGACTTAGTGCCTGTGCAAAGTTACAAAAAAAATTCCTTTAATATAAATCTCGTCCTCACGGACTTGTTGATATTCTTCTGATTTACAATACGTTGATTGTATCTATTGATAGCAGAATTTCATTGCAAGCGCACAAGAATTACTTTTCCGCCGCTGCAAAATTACGAATTATTATGAACATAGAATTTTTTTACATTAAAAATTTTTCCTTATTAACTTTTTTTAAAATAGCAAATGTTTTCATTTTAGATGTCAATTTCTGCTGGTTTCTATTTATTTTATGTTTTTTTTCCTTGATGTCATTCCACCTGTCATCAGGTATCGGACTCCGCAAGATTACTGTCCAAGCTCTTGTTGATGCAGTTCGGCAAGGATTCTCCTGTTGACTGCATTGAGCCGCTTGTCTGCCATATCATTGATATAGATGCGGGTGGTGCGCTCGTTGGTGTGTCCGAGTCCCCTCCCGATGACGTCGACGTCGGCATGGCTGGCATATGCCATGGTAGCCCAGGTATGGCGCGCGGTATAAGACGTGAGCGGCATTTGCGTGTGCATCTTCATTGCCAGGAGCTTGAGCTGACCGTTATAGAGCGCCAGTTGGTTCCGGTATCGTCTGAATTGCACCTCGGGTGAAGCATTGAAGAGAATCGGGAAGACGAAAGGTCCCTTCTGGGCGCCTCTGCGCTCGATGATCTCTCTAAGGCATTTCTCGATGTGGACAGTAATCATTTGCCCGGTTTTCCTACGGTAATAGGTGAATTCGTCGCCTTTGATTTGGTCTTTCCTCAGGTATGCCATATCTATGAACGGCATGCCGCAGGCGAAGAGCGAGAAGAGGAAATAGTCGCGTGTGCGGGCTAATCCCCGGCATCCCGCAAGCTCCATGGTCATCAGTTTTCTGACCATGAGTCTGGAGATGGCTCTCTTCGGTGTTTTCATCACGCCTGTGTAAGCCCCTTTGAAAGGCGGACGTCTAGGAGTCATCGCATAGGCTTCGCACACCTTATTATATAATGCGCGCAGCGAACGGATGTAGCACGAGGATGTGTTGCGGCTCACACCATGGGCACGCAGCCATTTCTCGTAGCGAGAGACCAGCTCGGGGGTAACCTCTCTGAAAGAGATGACCTTGCCGCAGAACTGCCGCAAAGACCTCAGAGCTGTGTGATAATTAGCAGCCGTGCAAGGACTGCTCAACTCGATGAACCGTTCGGCTAAAGCATCAAACGGTTGTGTGGACGTGCGTCCACGTCGTGGAAAGAATTCATATCCTGTTTCCATAAACAAAAAAAGATAATAAACGATACGGGAATATCCCATACCTTCAGCACTTCTTATTTACCTTTTTCTGCTATGGCACAGAAAAGAACCATCCTTGATAGTTATGTTTTTCTTCGGCAAATATAAAAAAAAATTTTAATATAAAACCCTTTGAGAGAAAAAAAAAATCGATAAATTGTTCTGAATCAGACAAAAAATGATTCGATTTTTTCTGCTTACGAAGATAGAGCTCGAGTTAATTTGTATCTTTGCCACAAAATCTATCAGATTTGCCAACCGACAAAGATGCATTTATTTGGTGCCTTCTTCTCTATCGACTGCATCGGCATGCGAAGTATAAAAAAAGTGCTTCGCTCAATAAAGGAGTATATAATCAAAAAACGCTTTGCTCAATAAAAAGAAATAAAAACGCTAACGCATAAAAAGCGCCAAGGCGCCAGGGGAAAAGGAAGAATGGTTTTCTCGATTAAACCTTTTGCCGCTTCGTGCGTCAAATTATTTATTACACTCACCCTATCCACTAACTATTAACGACCATCATGCTACGTCAACTATTCATCGCACTGATGACAGCGACTGCCATCAACGCCACGGCACAAGACCTGCAACTCAACGAACAAGAATATTTCGAACGGCAGGGCGTCAACGTGCTCGTATTCAGCAACAGTTTCAACGGAGGATTCAACGACGAGAAAAACTCGGGCATCGAGATCATACACCACGGCGTGCGCACCGTGCAGGGCGGCGCCGTCAGACTCAACAATACCCCCGAACAGTGGGACCTGGTGCCCACGATGACCTACCGCAAAGTAGATCGCGATAACCAACGCATCGAAGTGGGCCTGCGCTACGATGACTACGACTTCGACAGCCGCGTCACGGTGACTGCCCACGGGCAGGCCGTGGAGATAGCCGTGTGGCTGGACAAGCCCGTGCCCGATGCCATCGCCGGCGAGGCAGGTCTGAACATCGAGTTCCTGCCCTCGCAATACTGGCTGAAGACATACACCGTGGACGGCCGACTGGGGCGGTTGCCACGCTATGCCACCAGCCAGACCGTGACACGGCCCAACAGCGAGAAGCCACGGCAGTTTAAGGGATTCAAGACCTACGACGACCGAGGCACCGACCGCTTTATCGACCCGTTGCCCATCGAGACGGGACACCGCTTCACCCTGGCCACCGACGATGCCGAGCGCATGGTGAGCATCAGCAGCGACGACGCCGAACTGCGTCTATACGACGGGCGCATGCTGGCCCAGAACGGGTGGTTCGTGCTGCGCAGCACGCTGCCCAAGGGCAAGACGGGCCGCGTGGTGACATGGACCGTGGAGCCACACGCCATACCAGGGTGGATACGCAAGCCCAACATCGGATTCTCGCAGATAGGATACACGCCGGGGCAGCCCAAGGTGGCCGTCATCGAACTCGACAAGCGCGACACGCCCCACCCCACCGCCACGCTGATGCGCATCGGCGACGACGGAAAGGCCGAGGCGGCCTACAGCGGCGGCATCACCACCTGGGGGCCTTACTTCAAATACAACTACGTGAAGTTCGACTTCTCGCAGGTGAGCACGCCCGGCGTCTATTACATCCAGTACGGCGACACCCGCACCAACGACTTCCTCATCGACGAGCATGTCTATGACAAGATCACCGACGCCACCACCGACGTGTGGGTGCCCATACACATGAACCACATGTACGTGACCGAGGGTTACCGCACCTGGCACGGCGAGCCCTTCAAGGAGGGCTACCTGCAGGCACCCGAGAGCGACCATTTCGACCTGCACTCGCAGGGACCCGACACCGACACCAAATACAAGCCGCTCGAACTGATACCAGGTCTGAACACAGGCGGGTTCTTCGACGCCGGCGACTTCGACATCGAGACGGGGTCGAACATCAACGTGGTGCAGAACTTCATCCGCGCCTGGGAGCTGTTCCACCCCGAGCGCGACGAGACATTCGTGAGCCAGCAGCAGCGATACGTGGAACTGCACCGGCCCGACGGCACACCCGACATCCTGCAATATATCGAGCACGGAACGCTCAACCTCGTGGCACAAGCCGAACAGATAGGACACATGGCACAGACACTCTCCAACTCAGTGCTCGACAACTACCACCACTTAGGCGACGCCGCTAGCATCACCGACGGACTGCACTACGACCCCTCGCTCAAACCCTACGAGGTGTCGGCCGACGGCAAGAGCAGCGGCACACCCGACGACATGTGGGCCTTCACCAACCGCAACCCACAGCTCGACCTGCGCGCCGCAGCCATGTTTGCCGCCGCCAGCCGGGCACTGACGGGATATAACGACGACCTGGCGCAGCGCGCCCTGGCACAGTCGAAGCGACTCATGCGAGAGGCCGACGAACTGATACGCCAGCGTGCCGCCAAGCGCGACGCACAGGCCGATGCCGACTTCAACTGGCTCGATGGCATCGAAGGCAACAGCCAGACAGCACAGAAGCCCGACAAGAAACGGCAAAAACTGATGGAGCGCAGCCGTAAAAACCGTGAGCAGCTGGGCGACATGGCCTCAAACCTGCAACTCTACGGCGCCACCGGCGAGCGGCAATATCTGGACCACTTTGACAAACAGATATGGGATGCACTGGAACTGAACGTGGCCCGCAACATGCAGACGGCTCTCGACGCCATCCCCTACATGGACGAGGCCTATCGCGAGCGGCTGCGCCCCTACGTAGAGAAATACAACGAATACATTCACGACTTCGACCGGCAGAACCCCTACGGCGTGCCCATCGGACTGGGCAACTGGGCCGGCATCAACGGCGTGCTCAACTTCGGCATCGCTGTCAACTACGCACACCTCTACTACCCCGACATCGTAAAAAAAGATGAGATATACCGCACCGCCAACTGGCTCTACGGCTGCCACCCCTACCACAACTATAGTTTCGTGGCGGTGGTGGGAGCGGCACGACCCAAACAGGTGTTCTACGGCAACAACCGCGCCGACTTCTCGTTCATACCCGGCAACGTGGCTCCGGGACTGCTCTTCCGTAAGCCCGACCACTTCGAGAACTACGACGACTGGCCCTTCCTATGGGGACAGAACGAGGGCACCATCGCAGGCAACACACAGTATATCATCTTCGGTTCGGCACTGAAAAAAGAGGTGAGAGGTTCGCTTAGAGGTAAGAGGTAAGAGGTAAGAGGTTCGCTTAGAGGTAAGAGGTGAGAGGTGAGAGGTAAGAGATATGCCAGGAGCTTAGTTCTAAGCAAGTAGGGACAGGGCGTGCCCTGTCCGCAAGCAGGATGAGCGCCATTCGAATGGCGGACAGGGCACGCCCTGTCCCTACTTTCAAATACGATAACAACACACATTTTATAGGTGAGAGGTAATTTGTCGCAATCGCCGTGCTATCTACCCCCTCCCCTCGGGGAGGGCCGGGGAGGGGGCTGCCTATAAGAACACTAAACACTAAACCCTAAACCCTAAACCTTATTATATTTGCAGAAGTGAATTTTATTTCTTACCTTTGTCGCCGTAATCATCATCTTTACAGCGACTAAGACATTTTGACCCTATGAGAAAGCATCTGTCAACACTTCTACTGTGCATGACGGCTGTGCTGACGGCGTCGGCGCAGGGCGTGGTGCACTCGCGCCCGGGCGACAGCACATCGTCGGCCGACGGTGCCGTGACCATCACCTCGGTGACCAAAAAACAACACTTCGACTGGCACGACACAGCCACACTCGACACAGACATCAACTCGCCCAAGTCGGTGAACATACACCCCGACGGGCGGAAATTCTACGTCAACTCGCTCGAGGGCGGCGCCACCGTGGTATATGAGATGGGCACGTGGCGCAAGTTGAAGACCATCCACCACCAGTTCGACAGCCGCCACCAAGCCCTGTGGGCCACACCCAGCGGTCTGTTTCCCTTCACCCACTACTCGGCCGAGAGCCGCGACCTGAACCAGTTTATGGGCAAGCCCGTGGAGGGCACCTTCTCGCATGGCGGCCGCTATTTCTGGGTGCCCTACTACCGACGGTCGTACGACATCAATGCGCAAGACCCGTCGGCCCTGGCCGTGATCGACACCGAGCGCGACACCATCGTCAGACTGATGGAGACCGGTCCGCTGCCCAAGATGATCGCCTGCTCGCACGACGGGCGCCACATTGCCGTGTCGCACTGGGGCGACAACACCGTGGGCATCATCAGCACCGACGGCGACGACCCGAAGAAATGGACCTACGAGAAACTGCATATCATCGACTACCAGTTGAAGTTGAACTACAGCCTGACAGCCGAGGTGAACCGCGACGTGAACAGCGGCTACACGCTGCGCGGCACCGTGTTCACCCCAGACGACCACTACCTGCTCGTGGGGTGCATGGGCGGAGGCGGCGGCATCGCCGTCATCGACATGCGCCAGGGACAGTACCTGGGTCGCGTGCTGGGCATGCGCAGCAACATACGCCACCTGATTATCAAAGATGGGTGGCTCTATCTGAGCAGCAACGCAGCCGGCGTGATACAGCGCATGCGGCTCGACACCTTCCTTGAGGCTGTAGGGCGTATGGCCAACCACACGGCCACGGCGCGTGGCTGGGAGGAGTGTGCCGTGATGGGCGGGGCGCGCACCATCGAAGCCTCGCCGTCGGGCCGTTTCCTCTTCGCCGCCTGCAACACAGGCAGCCGCCTCTGCGCCGTCGATACACGGCAGATGAAGATGGTGGCCTCTATTGCCTGCGACAGTTACCCGGTGGGCCTCGACATCTCTGACGACGGACAGTACGTCATCGTCACCTCGCAGGGGCGCAAGCATGCCGGCGGCAATGCCGTCAACATCTATCAGGTGCGGTATGCCGAGCCCGAGCAGTTGCCCGCCTCGGAGCGTGAGGCAGCGACAGCCGTGGTGGAGCCCGATGACAGCATCCATGCCCACGACGAGGCACCCGTAGATGCCGCCACCGACGACGAGGGCATCCCCCCGCTGCTGCTCTTTGGCGGCATCGGCCTCATAGTGCTCGTGGCAGGGGTATGGTGGTGGAGGAAGTAGGGACAGGGCGTGCCCTGTCCACCCCACTTGACACTGCTTGCTTGCGGACAGGGCACGCCCTGTCCCTACTTACGAAACAACATAAGTAAAAGTAAACGATCAAAAACTCATGAAATTATTCTTCACCATCGTGGCACTGGCGCTGCTCGGCGGCGGCGTCGAAGCCCAGACACCCGGCATCGTGCATCCCCGTATAGGGCAGACCACCACCAATGCCGACTCGACACTGACAATCAAACTGATTACCCGCTTTCAAAAGTTCAACGACAACGAGGTGACCACACTCGACCGCGACATCAACTCGCCCAAGTCGGCCAACATACACCCCAGCGGCAAGAAATTCTACATCAACTCGCTCGAAGGATGCAAGACCGTGGCCTACGACATGCAGACACTGCGCAAGTTGGCCGTCATCGAGCACCACTTCACCGAGGCCGACTCAGCCCTCTTCAGTACGCCGAGCGGACTTTTCCCCTTCCGTCACTACACCGAGCGGCTGAACACCTTCGACGGCAAACCCGTAGAGGGCACCTTCTCGCACGGCGGCCGCTACTTCTGGGTGCCCTTCTACCGCCGTACGTTCGACCTGAATGCGCAGGAGCCGTCGGCCATGGCCATCATCGACACCGAGAAAGACAGCACCGTGCTGGTGATGGAGACGGGGCCGCTGCCCAAGATGGTGTGCAAGAGCCACGACGACCGCTACATGGTGGTGTCGCACTGGGGCGACAACACCGTGGGACTGATCGATATACAGAGCGACAACCCGCGTGAGTGGAAATACCTGAAATATTTCACCATCGACAAGAAACTGGACCTGAACTTCAGTCTGACCGTGCCCGTGGATCGCGACAACGGCGACGGCTGGCTGCTGCGCGGCACCGTGTTCACCCCCGACGACCACTACCTGCTCGTGGGGTGCATGGGCAACGCCGGCGGCATCGCCGTCATCGACATGCACGAGCAGCGCTACCTGGGCCGCATGCAGGGCATGCGCGCCAATGTGCGCCACCTGATCATCCGCGACGGCTGGCTCTATCTGAGCATCAACCGCACGGGCCATGTGCAGCGCATCCGCCTCGACCGCTTCCTCGATGCGGCAGTGAAGATGAAAAACCACTTAGGCACCGTGAGCGGCTGGGAGGAGTGTCAGGTGGGCAAAGGCGCCCGCACCATCGAAGCCACCTCCGACGGCCGTTATATCTTCGCCGCTTGCAACAACGACAGCAAGTTGTGTGTGGTAGATACGCGCACCATGAAGATGGTGGCCAGCGTGGATGTGGATTCCTACCCTGTGGGCCTCGACATCTCATCAGACGGCAGCCGAGTCATCACCACGTCGCAGGGACGCAACAACCGCGGCGGCAATGCCGTGGATGTGTTTGAGGTGGTGAGGAAATAAGAGGTGAGAGGTAAGAGAATACTTCGACTTTTGTGGAAGTTAAAGAAGTGAAAGGAAGTGACCGGCCTTCGGCCTGTGGAGTTAAAGGACAAATGCATGCCATCTGAAGGGGCCATTGTCCTTTAACTTCCTAAGCAGTCTTAGACTGCAATAACTTCTTTAACTTCTTTAACTTCTTTAACTTCTTTAACTTCTTTAACTTCTTTAACTTCTCTATTTGGGGTAAGATAGACTATTTCATCATTCTAATCTCTGAGATGCGCGGCGTCTCCTGTCCGGGGGCGGGTGTGAGAGTGAGCGTCATCACGTCGGAAGACACTGACGGCAAGGCCACCTCGATCTGCCCGTCACGGTTCAGGTTGAATGCGCCCAATACCGTGCCGTTGACAGCCACAGAAATCTGCTGGCGATCCCAGGCGAAGCCTTTCAGCACCACTTTTTTGGCATCGGCCGTTTTCAGCTGATATGAGAAGCTGCCCCGTGCGCGGCGCCAGTGCACGCCGCCGTCGCTGCCGTTCCAACTGGCGTCGGAGGCCATGAAGTGGTCGCTCTCCGACTGCTGTTCGCCGCAGAAAATCTTATCCACCGTCATTGCTTCCAATTCGGCGTGCGCCTTCTCGGCAGCGGCTATCTCCTGCTGTTTGGTGCTCCATTCGCTGGCGGTATAGAGCGGGAAATAAATCTGGTAGCGGCACTCGTAGAGCTGGTAGAAAGGCACCAGCTGCATCCCCTCGAAGTTAGGCAGGGTCAGTCCGCTGAGCGCAAAGGTCATGGGTTTGCCCTCCACGGCTTTCAGGTGGCTGAGCACGCTATTGGCATCGCCGATGATAGCCGGCATCTGCGACAGCGGTATCTGCGGTCCGGCAGCGATATGTCCGCCGCGGCTGTCGTCGGCATACATACCGTCTTGCCGGTCAGTGCCCGTCTTGGCAGCCAGTACGATAGGTCCGTAGAGGAACGAGTATTGCGGTTTGCCGTCGGGCGTCGTCTCAGCCGTCAGGTGCATGGGCAGCTCAGCGTGTATGCGGTCGCCGTCGCGCCACTGGCGGTTGATGATGAGGTATCCGCCGTCGGCCTTGGCGTCAGCCGCCTGTCCGTTCACCGTCACGGTCATGCCGTCGCACCACCGGGGTTGGCGTATCTTTACGGCCATGCGCTTCGCTTTTTTCAGGTTGAGCGTGATGTCGGTCGAGGGCGTCTGCGGGAATTGGTTTTCCTGCGTCACCGTGATGTCGCCCCATTGCAGGGTGGAAGGAATGAAGAGATTGACGATGAGGTCGTCGCCCTGGTGCGCATAGATCATCTCGCCATAGCGGGCGGGGTTTTCCAAACCCGTACCCACGCAGCACCACATCGACGTCTGCGGTTGCGAATAGACGCGGTAGTGGCCCGAGCGCATGGGCGTGAAATAGACGAATCCACCCTGCACGGGATTGAAGATAGAGAGGATATGGTTGTAGAGCGCCCGCTCGTAATAGTCCATGTAGTTTTTGTCGCCGCTGGTCTGGTAGAACATCGACGTGAGCCGCAGCATGTTATAGGTGTTGCAGCTCTCCGGTCCCTGTTCGCTCTCGAGCAGTTCGGTGAAATTGTCGGTGGGGTTGAAATGTTCGCGCATGGAGTTGCCGCCGATGCTCACACTGCGCTGTCGCACCACCACGTCCCAGAAGAACCGTGCGGCGCGGTCGTAGTCGGCCAGTCCCTCGACATCGGCGATGCGTTTGAATCCGATGATTTTCGGAATCTGCGTATTGGCGTGCATACCGGTGAGGATGTCGCGCCCCTCGACCATGGGTTTCAGCATACGCTGGTCGCAGAACTGGTGAGCCAGTCGCAGGTATTTCTTGTCGCCGGTGATGGCATATACGTCGGCGAAAGTCTCGTTGAGTCCGCCGTGCTCGCTACGCAGCATCTCCTGTATCTGCTCGTCGCTGAGGGCGCTCACCTCCTGTATCATCCAGTCGGCCAGCCGGACGAGCATCTGCCGTGCATCCTCGCGTTGGCACATCAGCCAGGCGTCGCGCAGTCCGGCATAGATTTTATGGATATTGTAGAGGGGCACCCACCGGTCGTTGAGTCCGAACGACGCTGCGCGTATATCACCCCGTGCTATCTCTCCCCAGATGGTCTTCGGGTCGGGCACGCCGCCCAGATAGCCGTTGCCCGAGGCGTCCTGACAGCGTTTCAGTTCGCTGAGGTAGTAGTCCATGCGCCGCAGTATCTCCTCGTTGCCCGTGGCGGCATACATATAAGCCAGTGCCGAGAGATAGTGTCCGCCCACGTGTCCGTCGAGTCCGGTATTCTCCCAGTTGGTGTAGTTATCGGCCTTGGGTGTGAGTCCGGCCCCTTTGAGGTAAGGTGCCAGCAACCGGTCGGGGTCGAGGGCGAGCAGGTAGTGGATGTCTGCCTGTTGGTTTTTGAGGAACTGGCTGTGGCCCAATCTGACGTTGCTCACGTGGAACGTCTCCACCACAGGAGTAGTCTGCGCGTAGGCAGTGACCGTGGTCATGGCGATGAAGGCCGCTGCGGCCCAATGTCTGAGTTGTTTCATAGGGATGTAGTTATGTTCTTTGCGTGCAAATGTACGAAAAAAAGCTGAAACGGCTGTTGTTTGTTAACAAAAACGCAAGTATCTGCAACAAATGGGTGAGAGGGGGTACTTGGGATAACACCTACTTAACAACAAGCTGCAGAACAGCCAAGATGACAAAACCCTCCCGTTCGGTCGGAACCAACGGTCGGCGGCCGAAGGGAAAGCCAATTGCAATCCGACCGCATGGAGTATAAGCATTTGCAATGCGAAATAACTTTGGCGGATTGCAAATCCGCCTGTTCTATGCGGGAGGATTGCAAATCCTTCTGTTCCATAGGTTATTCTTGGTTTATGATTTCCCAATGTCCGCCTTTGTCTGGACCGACGCGGCGGATGATGCCTTGTTGTTGGAGATGACGAAGATGCTCCTGCACATTTCGAGGAGCGATGCCCACTTCTTCTGAAATAGACTGTGCCGAGGCATAGGGACTTTTCCACACAATCTTTACAATACGCCCACGCATCGTAGATAATTTTTCTACGATGTTTTCTGCGATGCTTTCTGAGAAGTTAACATCTTTTTTCTCCGTATTTTTTTGTGAACTATCAGTGACTTTATCGGTGTTTTTAGAGTTATCAATATTATTGTCTGCAGCTACATTTGACCTAAACATAAGCATAATATCACGGGCATGCACAGTGTATTCTGGTTCGGGAATACCGTAATTCTTACAAAGGGTGCATATTTTTTCGATGCCACGACCCCAACTCTCAATGAAGCTGAAGCAATTCCCAATGGCCGGTTTTGCCTGATCCGACCTATTGTCCTTGGCAGACTGTTTACTCAGATCTTCCACGCCAAATAGAGTGGCAGGCTGACAGTCTGCGTTCCTTCGCAATCATTTATTGCCAGATTCTTCAGCGACAGTTTATATCCTCTGCGTGGCTTATATTTTTTGCAGAATAGTTTGTAACTTTTAGCCTGTGTGTTAGTTGCCGACTTCACTTCTACTGGCACTATTTCCCCCTCCTCCTCAAACAGGAAATCCAGTTCTGCCGTATTGCCTGAACGCCAGAAGTAGGGCTGTTTGCCATAGCAGACAAGCTCATTCATCACGAAATTTTCGGTGACGGCACCTTTGAATGTTTCCAGCATACTGCTTTCTTCTAAGAAATCCTTGTATCCCAGTCGAAGTCTGCGGCACAAGAGCCCGCAGTCGGATGTATAGACTTTGAAGTAGGTTGCATCGGCATTTGCCGAGAGAGGTACCTCGACGTGCTGTACCAGTTCAAGCAAATGGGCAAGGCCGGCATTTTTCAGCCATTGCAATGCGCCTTCCAGTTCGTGCGCTCGTTTTCCTTCTTTTACGTGCGAAAACATGAACTTGTTGTTTTCTTTTGCCAGTTGTCTGGGGATGGAATCCCATACAAGACGTATTTTTTCCACCTCGGCTGTCGGGGCATGTTTAGAGAAATCATCGGCATAATCAGCCAATATCTCATCTTGTATATCCTGCACAATTTTGAAATCGTGTGTGTTGACATATTCCTGAACAACTTCGGGCATACCACCAACGACATAGTACTCTTTCAACATTTGCTCAAGAGGGCGGCTATATATTTCCGGTAGTTCTCTATCTCTGCTCCAGTTGTTTAAGAGTTCAATATACTTTTCTTGTCCATTCGCCACGATGAACTCTTTGAAACTCATAGGGAACATCTGCATACGGTTTACTTTCCCGACCGGAAAAGCAATATTCTCGTTTCTGAGCGCAACGCCCAGCAACGAGCCGGCACAAGCCACATGGAGTTCGCGCATATCCTCGCAGAAATACTTCAAGGCTGTTATAGCGCGTGGAACTTCCTGAATTTCGTCCAATATCAAAAGCGTCTTGCCGGGGGTAATGGTGCATTGCTCCATCAGTTCTATCTCCCTGACAATTCGTTTTGTGTCGAAATCATAATCGAAGATGGCCGCGTAGTTGCTGCTCGACTCAAGGTTGACATAGCATACATTGTCAAAGTATGTACTGCCAAAGACCTTCAAAGTATGTGTCTTGCCACATTGACGGACTCCGGTTATCAGCAATGGTTTACGACGCGAACTATTGCGCCATTCCACCAATTTATTAAGAAATCCACGCTTCATTATTTAGCAAATTACAAAATTCATACCACTTTTGTTTAATGTAATAACGTTTTTGACACGACTTTATTGCTCATCTTGCAAGAATTATTATCACTTTCTGGATTTCAACTACCCCTTTGCAGCCCGTTCGGTCTGAACCAACGGTCAAAATAACTTTGGCGGATTGCAAATCCACCCGAACGAGGTGAAAAAAAAACAATCACATGGCTTTATAATTACTAACCCCGCCCCTAACCCCGCCCCTACAGGGGTGGGGAACTGGCTTGCGCCATTGGGATTACAGAAACAGCGCTGCCTCCATACGATGTGCATGGAGGCTGTGCTGTGAGGTTTACGTTCGGAAGAATCCAAGCAAGCTTGGATTCTTCACTCACTTATTCACGACTTTTTTGCCGTTGTTGATGTAGATGCCTTTCTGAGCCGGCTTGCCGCTGAGGCGGCGACCGTCGAGGGTGTACCAGTCAGCACTCCCCTCGCCCATTGAAGAGAGGCTGGTAAAATCGGCGGCATAGAAGTTGTATTTCTTCGACCATCCCACAAATTTCCATTCGTCGGGCACCTGACTGCATTCAGGCAGGGCGATGGTCGCATCTTTCACGACGTCGTAGTTAGTTGGATGCAAAAACAGGTGCGCTACTACTATTGTCTAAACTCCCAAACTCCCAAACTTCCACACTCCCAAACTCCCATTATCCGCTATTTTGGTAGTTTTGTCCGTAATCTGTCTATGCAGGTTATGGTTTTTTCTTCGTACCTTTGCAGCGGCACGATGACATCGTGTGCATGAGATATCAAGTGAATAACAATTAACAAACGACTATGAAGAAGGTATTCGTAGCAGCCATGCTCCTGACCAGCATGCTGGCGGCTTGCAACCAGAAAGACAATCAAGCGAAAACAGAAGACAATATGCAGAAATTAGAATTGACACAGGAGTGGGACAAGGTGTTCGCCCTGAGCGAGAAAGTGAACCACCGGAAGGTGACGTTTGAAACGCAGTACGGTCTGACGCTCGCCGCCGACCTCTATACGCCCAAGGATGCCCAGGGCCGACTGGCTGCCATCGCTGTCAGCGGACCGTTTGGGGCTTGCAAGGAGCAGTCGAGCGGCCTCTATGCCATGCGGATGGCTGAGCGCGGTTTTGTGGCTTTGGCCTTTGACCCCTCCTATACAGGCGAGAGCAGCGGCCTGCCCCGTCGCACGGCATCGCCCGACATTAATACCGAGGACTTCATGGCGGCGGTAGATTTCCTGTCAAAACAAGACAATGTGGATGCTGAGAAGATTGGCATCATCGGCATCTGCGGCTGGGGTGGCATCGCCCTGAATGCAGCCGCCGCCGACACCCGTATCAAGGCTACCGTGGCCTCGACGATGTACGACATGACCCGCGTGAGCGGCAATGGCTATTTCGACAGCGACGACAAAGAGGAGTCGCGCCATGCCGCCCGCGAGGCGATGGCCAAGCAACGTCTGGCCGACCCGATGGCGATGGCTGGCGGCGTGGTGAACCCGTTGCCCGACGACGCTCCGCAGTTTGTGAAAGACTACTACGACTATTACATCACCGAGCGTGGCTACCACAAGCGCAGCGGCAACTCTAACGACGGCTGGCGTGCCATCGGCACCCAGGCCTACGCCAACGCCCGCTTCCTCTACTACATCAACGAGATCCGCTCTGCCGTACTTGTCATGCACGGCGAGAAGGCCCACTCGCGCTACTTCGGCGAGGCCGCCTACCATTATATGGTGGAAGGCAAGGCAGAGGGTTACAACGTCGTGGGCAAGCCCAATCCCAACCCAGAGAACAAGGAGTTGCTCATCATCCCCGGCGCATCACATTGCGACCTCTATGACGGTGGCTATACCGAGGCGGCAGGTAAGGGCGAGTCGAAGAACCTCATCCCCTGGGACCGGCTCGCAGACTTCTTCACTAAAAATATGAAGTAAAGGGATTGCAGTTGCAGATAAGTATATTCAAGTTGGGCGGATGCTCAACTTGATTTTTTTATCCCTACTGGCTCACTATTCAGATTTTTTATATAAATTTGCCACGGCAAACCTAATCAACATAGACAACAAGAAAAAAACTTAGCGATATGACAGACTACAACACACTCACACGACAGATAGAGAGCCTGGTGGCAGACGAGCACGACACGACGGCGGTGATGGCCAATGTGGCGGCGGCACTGCACCACGCGCTGGGGCACCACTGGACGGGATTCTACGTGATGCAGGGCGACACGCTGGTGCTCGGTCCCTTTCAAGGTCCCGTGGCCTGCTACCGCATCGGACGAGGCAAAGGGGTGTGCGGACATGCCGCGGAGACACGGCAGACGGTGGTGGTGCCCGACGTGGAACAGTTTCCGGGGCACATCGCATGCAGCACGCTGTCGCGCTCAGAGATTGTCGTCCCGCTGAAGGATGCGCAGGGCGAGGTGCGTGCCGTGCTCGACATCGACAGCACACAACTCGACGCATTCAGCGAGACCGACCGCATCGCATTAGAACATATCGCCGACATCGTGGCAAGGATGTTTTAGAGGTAAGAGGATAGTTTGGGGGCAGGGGGCAAGGGGCAGGAGATATGCTCCGAGCAAGAAACAGTGTTAGAACACTCAACACTAAACACTCAACACTTAACACTAAAATGTCATTAACGACCTTTTTGGTTTCACTAATACCCTTTTTATTCATTAGTTGCACGAACATGAAGACAAAAGATGACCCTGTGGCAGAGCGAAACATCAGACCTGCCACACAAGCCTACCGTTTCTATGAGGGCAACCCCGATATCCTGAGGCGCGAGGTAGATAGCCTGCTCGCACTCCATGCCCACGACACGTCGTACGACCATGTGGCGGCCATCATCGTGCCGCATGCCGGATATGAGTACTCCGGCCATGTGGCGGCGGCAGCCTATATGGCTCTCCCTAAAAAACGCCCTTACAAACGCATCATCCTATTAGGTCCCAGTCATTATGAGTGGCTCGACGGGGCTTCGGTGAACAGCGAGGCCGACGCCTACGCCACGCCCTTGGGTGAAGTAGAGGTGGACCGCCAGACCGCACGGCAGTTGACCGACGCCGACAGCGTGTTCCGCTACCAGCCGAAAGCACACGACCGCGAGCACTGCATAGAGGTGCAACTGCCCTTCCTGCAACGCCTCATGGGCGAGGTGCCGCCCATCGTGCCCATCATCATCTCGACCAACGACTACACGAAACTGCAACGGATAGCCCATGCGCTGCGGCCTTATCTGAACGATGAGACGCTGTTTATCATCAGCAGCGACTTCTCACACTACCCCTCGTATCAAGACGCGAAGAAAATCGACGCCCGCACCGCGGAAGCCTTGAAGAGCGGTGATGTGGAACGATTGATCGCCACGCTCGAGAGCAACCAACGCCAAGGCATCCGCAACCTCTCGACCAGTGCCTGCGGCGAATATCCCATCATCACCCTGCTACTGATGCTGCAAGACGAGGCGAAAGGGCAGTTTGATGCCGACCGCTACCAAGTGAAGCACCTGCTCTATCAGAACTCGGGCGACATCGAGCGCAGTCACCGCGACCGCGTGGTGGGCTACCATGCCTTCGCCGTGCTGCGCAAGGAGGCTGAAGGCCCGGCAACCGACAAGGAAGCGAAGACCGATGGCGAGTTTACCCTGACGAAAGAAGAGAAACGGCTGCTCAAACAGATAGCCGAGGAGAGCATCAGGAGCGCCCTGGACAGCACCGCCGCCACACCCGCCACCCATGAGGCCGCCCAACATCCGACGCTGCTACGCCGTTGCGGTGCCTTTGTCAGCCTGCACAAACATGGCCGGTTGCGCGGTTGCATCGGCCACTTCGGCGAAGACGTGCCCCTGAAAGACATCGTGTGGGAGATGGCGCGCGCCGCCGCCTTCGAAGACCCGCGCTTCCCCGAGCTGACAGCCGGCGAACTGAAAAGCATCGACATCGAGATCTCGGTGCTCACCCCCATGCGCCGCATACAGAGCATCGACGAGTTTCAACTGCACCGCCACGGCATCTATATCCGTAAGGGACGGCGCAGCGGCACCTTCCTGCCGCAGGTGGCCGACGAGGTCGATTGGACGAAAGAGGAGTTTCTCGGGCACTGCTCGCGCGACAAGGCCGGACTGGGCTGGGACGGTTGGCGCGACGCCGAACTGTATGTCTATGAAGCCATCGTATTCTGATGACAGCGCACGAATGTAAATACTATCAACGCATGGACGGTCGGCGGGTGGAGTGCCTGCTCTGTCCGCACCACTGCCGCATCGCCGACGGACAGCGGGGGCGCTGCCGCAGTCGGCGCAACCAGGGCGGCACGCTCGTGAGCGAGGCCTACGGACTGCCCTGCGCCCTGGCCATCGACCCGGTAGAGAAGAAGCCGCTCTACCACTTCCACCCCGGCACCACGTGTCTGTCTATGGCCTGCACAGGGTGCAACTTCCGTTGCCTGAACTGTCAGAACCACGACATCTCGCAGGCGGCACCCGACGAGACCGACCACTACCGGCTCACGCCCGAGCAGTTGGTGGCCCTATGTCTGGAGAAAGACTGTCCGGGCATCGCCTACACCTATACCGAACCGCTCACCTATATCGAGTACGTGGCCGACACGGCACGGCTGGCACACGAGCAGGGGCTGTGGAACATCCTTGTCACGGCAGGCTATGTATGTCCGGAACCGCTGGCCGACCTGCTGCCACTAATAGATGCCGCCAACATCGACCTGAAGTCGTTTAGCGACGATATTTATCAACGCGTGAGCGGCGGCCATCTGCAAGTGGTGCTCGACACCATCTTGGCCATGCGCGACGCCGGGGTGTGGATAGAACTGACCAACCTGGTCATCCCCGGCATCAACGATGACATGCAGATGATACGCCGTATGTGCCAATGGATGGCCGACAATGGGTTGCACGACACCCCGCTGCACTTCACCCGTTTCTTCCCCCGCTACCGGATGCAAGACGTGCCCCCTACCCCACGCCGCACGCTGCTACAGGCTCGGCAGGTGGCACTCGAGGAAGGCATCAGCCATGTGTATCTGGGAAATGTATAGAGGTGAGAGGTAAGAGGTGAGAGGTGAGTTGATTGAGCACCAATTATTTGACGATATATTTCTTGCCGTTGGTAATGTAGATGCCACGGACATGGGGAGAGGTCACGCGGCGGCCCCTCAGGTCGTAGAGCGGCGCGGTGGCGGCAGGTTCGGCATCGATGTGGCTGATGGCACTGGCAACCGTGGAATGGTCGGTGACGGCAACGCACAAACGCCGTGTATAGGCGGCATGGTCGGCATCGGTCACGGTGAGCGACAGCGTGGCCAGCGCCCTGGCATCGCTCGCCCGAAGGGTCAGCAACCCGTCGGAGAGCGTAGCCGTGACACCCTCGCCGGCAGTCTCGACCGAGAACACAGGATGGTTTGTATAGCCGGCAAAGAGATTCTTCACATCGATGGCGGTCTGTGTACCCGGCGACAGCCAGACATGCGGCTGCGCCATGAAGTCGAGATAGCGCTCCAGTTCGGTATATCCGTCGCCCTCCCTGTCGAGGTTGGTTTCTACATAGTCGCGGATGCGGGTGAGCGGGTCGGTGCCCCGTATCTCCTCCCACCAGTTGGGAAGTCCGTCGTAGTCGCTGTCGTAGCCTATGGGGCGCAACTGTTCGGGATAGTCTTCAAAGCCGCCGGCATCTTGCTCGTCGTCGATCTCGCCTCTGATGCCCGATTTAGAGCCCACGTAGGTATAACTGCGTGAGAGCGTTTCCGCCGTGACGCGCTGGTCGGTCAGGTCTTGCATGGGCTGGTTGGCCCCCACATCGCTCAGCACGCTTTTGTAGGCCTCGCGTGCCGACTCTACCGTGGCGTATGAGGGGAAGAACGGCGCGCTCACGAAATAATCCCAATCTACCGACGGCCGTCCGTCGCGTATGCGCATGCGATAGGTGTCGCCCTCCAAGTCGTCGGTGAGCGAGCCGTCGCGGTTGTCGCGCACATTGCCACTGACGTATGCGCTCTGCGTGCCCTTCAGGTTGCCTTCGATATCAAGGCTGAAGAGGCATTTCTCCTTGGTGTCGATGCCCATCTTATAGTAGTTGCCCACGAAGTTGACCTCGTGTGCCCCGCCGTCGGTGGTACGTCCGTGCCAGTTATAGACCACGTTATTAAAGATATCGAGGCGCCCGGCATATTCGCCGTTGGCATCGGTGCCGCCGCCCATCGACCAGTTGCGCCCCTCGCAGTGAGCGAGCAGGTTGTGGTGAAACGAGCCGATATCGCCTCCGATGGTAGCCGCATAGCCGTGGTTGGTGCCAGCGGCATAGTTGCGGTGTCCGGCAATGCCCAGCGCCTCGCTGATGACAGAGCGCTGCAACGTGATATTCTTCGACCCGCGGCTCGAGAAGGTCTCGTCGGTGCCCCACGAAGCCGTGACATGGTCGAGGATGGTATGGTCGGAATAGACCGTGCCGATGGCGTTGCCCGTCTCATCGCTGGTGCCCAGTCCGCGCCTGGCCCGGAGGAAGCGCACGATATTGTCGCTGCCCACACCGATGTCGGCGTGTTTGATGCAGATGCCCTTGGCGGGTGCTGTCTGTGCGGCGATGGTCACCTGGTCATCTACCCAGCAGGTGCGGTAGCCCATGTCGATGATGCCCGACACGCGGAAGAGCACGGTGCGTGGTCCGCTGCCGTTGGTCAGTGCCCACCGCAGCGTGCCCTCGCTGCCATCGTCAGTGAGTTTGCTGACATAGACCACATGTCCGCCGCGCCCGCCGCGTGCGAACCGTCCGTAGCCCTCGGCTCCGGGAAATGCCAGGTGGCGTGGCTGGAACGACCACACATCGCCCCTGACCACTGTGCCCTCGGCATCTTCGCGGTCGATGCGCCAGTAATAGGTATGTATGTTGCTCAGCGGTCCGGGCTGGTAAGTGGTTTCCGCTCCGAGTACGGCAATCGCCTGTGATGGCAAGGCATTGGCCACGGCAATGGAGTCGGTGCCTAAGTGCAGGTATTGCCTCACCGTCTTGCCGTCGCGTGCCGCCGTCCAGCTCAGCGTCGGAGCCGCCTGGTCGATGTCGGCATGCACGTCGCCGTCGGCCGGTACGGGGTCTGTGGCCAGTGCTGCCACATCGCGCCGGTCAGTGTCGGGGGTCGATACGCTATAGTTGTGGATGGGCGTTGCAGCGCCCCTCTGCCAGCGGCAGGCACCTGGTATGAACGTGGCGTTTTCGTTGAGCAGGTTCAGAAACTCCTCGCCTGTCATCTCACCGAGCGTCATCTGCCGGCATCCCGTGGTGGTGCCGGAGTCTTGTGCCGGCCATACGGCATCGGCACCGGCATCGGCAGTGAAGAAGCAGTTGCGCACGGTGGAACCGACGGCGTTGGTGGCCGTGACGCCGGCTTTGTTGGTGCGTGCGGCATTGATGCCGATGGTGGCGGTGGTATAGCAGTTTTCGACGACCACCGTGTTATAGTCGCCGTTGCCCACGCGTCCCACGATGCCTCCCATGTCGTTTTTCCCGTCGAGCGTGCCGCTTACATAGCAGTTTTGCACGCGTGTATTGCCGAGCGCCTGTGCGGCTATGCCGCCGCCGTTTGACCCGTAGCCACGGATATTGCTGTCGGCTACATAGCAGTTGATGATGCGCGAGTTGATGACGCGTGCCGCGATGCCGGCGAAATAGGCGTTGGCCTGTATAAACTCATCGACGAGCCCCAGGTTGCACACCTCGGCATCCTCGAGCACCCGGAAGAGCGCCATGTAGTTGACCGACCCTTGCAGATACACCCCGCTGATGGTATGTCCGCCGCCGTCGAAGACCCCCTGGAAGGCCCGGTAGTCGGTGTCGCTGCTATAGGTGCCGATGGTCGGTGTCTGTGGGAAAGCGTCGCCTGCCTGCAGCGTGGAGAGCTGTTGCTGGTTTACCTGCTCATTGACGACGATATCATTGGTGAGCAGGAAATAGCATCCCCGGCTGAAGTTGGGTATGGTGTTGACATCCTGTGCCAAGCGGGCCAGTTGGTCGGCGTTGCTGATGAGGTAGGGATTGTCTTTGGTGCCGTCGCCTCCGGCATACGACGGAGCCTGCGCCATGACAGTGGGGGCTACCCACAGGAGAAGTGCGGTGAATAAGTGTCTGATCATAGTGAAAGGGAAGTGAAAGGGAAGTGAAAGGGAAGTGAAAGGGACAATAGTTTGGCTATTGTCCCTTTCACTTATTAGTTGAACATCAATTATTTGGCGATGTATTTCTTGCCGTTCATGATGTAAATCTGACCGCGTACGGGGGTGGAGATGCGCTGGCCGGCGATGTTGTACATCACGCCGCTGTTCTCCGCCTGCACGGTGACGTTGTTGATGGCAGTGGCATCGCCGACAACACCCTCGAGGGTGAAGTTGTCGAAGCTCATGGCCTTGGAGCTGTCTTTGGCGAAATCGACCGTGGCCTCAACGCGGTAGGTGCCGGCCTGAAGAACAAGGTCGCCCAGCGGTGTGAGCGTGCCGATGCCGTCTTCAAAACCAGGCCAGTATTGGATGGCCTGGTAGTTGACAGCCTCGCCGGCATCGTTCTTCTGCTCGAAGAGGAACGACACATCGTCTTTGGTGATGCGGCAGTAGCTGCCAGCACCCCACTCCACGCTGTTGTAACTGCCCGTCTTGGTAATCCAGGTAGAGTTGAAGAGCTCGGTCTCGCCCTGAAGGATGCGGATGCAGTACATGGGGTTCTGCTCCACCAGCAGGTCGAAGTCGATGGCATTGACGGTGAAGGTCTTGCCCTCTGCCACGGTCAGGTCGAAACCGAAGGCCCATTTCTCAGAGCCCAGCGTCTCGGCATTGTGGCGTTTCTTCGAACTGTCGTATTCGGCGCAGTTGAGTTTCCACACGTAGTCGCAGTCGATGTTTTTCACGCCCTGGTGGCACACCTGCTTGATCTCGTAGCCGCCCTCCTGGGTCTCGTCCTTGACGATGGTGGCCTCAATTTCAGCCGACTGGAAGAACTTAGCGGTGAGAGCGTCGGTGCTGATATTGAACTTATCTACGCTCCCGATATAGTTCCAAGTATCATAAGTCACCGTTCCGTCACTGGGATTGGTGAAGGTAGGACGTGCGATACCCACGACATCACCGGCAGCAGGGGCAGAGCCGCCCGACAGGGTGCCCTCGAGGGTGAAGTTGTCGAAGCTCATGGCCTTGGAGCTGTCTTTGGCGAAATCGACCGTGGCCTCAACGCGGTAGGTGCCGGCCTGAAGAACAAGGTCGCCCAGCGGTGTGAGCGTGCCGATGCCGTCTTCAAAACCAGGCCAGTATTGGATGGCCTGGTAGTTGACAGCCTCGCCGGCATCGTTCTTCTGCTCGAAGAGGAACGACACATCGTCTTTGGTGATGCGGCAGTAGCTGCCAGCACCCCACTCCACGCTGTTGTAACTGCCCGTCTTGGTAATCCAGGTAGAGTTGAAGAGCTCGGTCTCGCCCTGAAGGATGCGGATGCAGTACATGGGGTTCTGCTCCACCAGCAGGTCGAAGTCGATGGCATTGACGGTGAAGGTCTTGCCCTCTGCCACGGTCAGGTCGAAACCGAAGGCCCATTTCTCAGAGCCCAGCGTCTCGGCATTGTGGCGTTTCTTCGAACTGTCGTATTCGGCGCAGTTGAGTTTCCACACGTAGTCGCAGTCGATGTTTTTCACGCCCTGGTGGCACACCTGCTTGATCTCGTAGCCGCCCTCCTGGGTCTCGTCCTTGACGATGGTAGCCTCGATTTCAGCCGACTGGAAGAACTTGACGGTGAGTCCGTCGGCACTCTTGTTGAACTTATCGACACTTCCGATATAGTTCCATGTGTCGTAGGTCACAGTACCGTCACTCGGATTGGTGAAGGTAGGACGCACGATACCTACGCTGACGTCCTGAGCCAGAGCCGAACCTGACATCAGGGCTGCCACGGCGAAAAGAGTAAATTTTTTCATCATGTTGTTAGGTTTAGGTGAATATTTAGAAGTTAAAGAAGTTAAAGAAGTTAAAGGACAAATGCATACGATTTGCATTCTGGTTGAGCTTACATGTCAATTGTCCTTTAACTTCCCAAGCAGTCATAGATTGCGATCCATTCGCTAACGTTTATTTCGACTCTCTCACATACGGGTTGTATCCCGGGTTCTGGCCGAACTCCTCGGCGTTCTGCAGTTTGTCGAGGAAGGTGTTGGGGATGGGCCACAGATAGTTGTGCTCATCCACCACATCGTTGCCGTCGTATGCGGGGTTGTGCTGGCGCACATAGTCCACGAGTTTGTGCGTGCGCTTCAGGTCGAACCAGCGCAGCCACTCGCCGCAGAGTTCACGTGCGCGCTCCTCGAGAATCCACTCGATGGTCATCTGGCTGGCGTTTACCTGCGCCTCGCTGAGCGAGTGTCCGCTCTTCACCACGCGGGCGTTGCGTATCTCGCTGTTGATAATCTGTGCGGCGTTGGCCTGATTGCCCAGTCCGATCTGTGCCTCGGCAGCGATGAGCGGCATCTCGGCATAGCGCATCACAGGCACGTCGGCGAATCCCACGTTGCCAGTGGCATCCATCAGCAGGATGGTGCCATTGGGGTCGCCGTCCCAGATGCGGTACTTCTTAAACCTCGGGAACGACGAAGCGATGAAGACGCTCGAGCGCGGGTCGGTGGTCTGACGTATCTTGCACCCGCCCTGCTGGTTGACGTTCTCGCTCTCGTAGATATCATCGATACCCACCAGTGCGATGCCCTGTTCGGCAGCCGCCACCTTGTCGTCGTCGGTCACGTGCTGTCGGGTGAATCGCAGCACCGTCTGTCCGTTGTTCACCGTCTTGCCCACCAGGTTCGCCTTGGCATTATAGTTGTTAGCCATCACGTCGGTCCAGGTGTACGCGCCGCGCGGGTTGCTCTCGGGGAAGTCTTCCTGGAAGAGCACGTCGTAGCGCAGGTCCCAATCCTCCCAGAGGTTGAGGAAGTAATAGGTAGGCATGAGCAGTGCGCTCTCCTTGGGATACTCCCAAGTCGTGGCGGCACTGGTGATGCCGGCACGCGTGAGCAGTCGGGGAGCCCAGTAGAGGTGCAGTCGGTTGGGGTTTTTGGGGTTGGGGTTGAGCGAGGAGTTACTGGAGTGCGTCACGACCCAGAGGAACTCGGTGTTGTTTTTATTGTTCTTGGCCTGCCATATCTCGTCGTAGGTGCTGTAGAGCTGGATGCCGAGCGACGACTTGTTGTCCATGACGTAGCGTGCGGCATCGTAGGCCTTCTGGTAGAACTCACGCTGTGCGGCGCTGCCGGCCTCCTCGTATTGAGCACGAGCCAGGCAAGCGCGGGCCAGTATGCCGTAGGCTGCCTTCTTGGTGGCGCGTCCCATATCTCCGTTGTAGGGATTGACGGGCAGCAGTTGCGTGGCTTTCTCAGCATCGGGTATGATGACCTCGTCGTAGATGACGCGCCGGTCGGTACGCACGGCGGTGAAGGTAGGTTCGCCTGTGCCCTTGGTGCGCATCTCGATATCGCCGAAGAACTCCACGAGCCACCAGTAGGCGAAGGCCCTGTTGAATCGCGCCTCGCCCTCGAAGTCGTTGCGTGTGGCGTCGCTCAGGTTTTTGGTGTCGGGCAGGTAGTCGAGCACGGTGTTGGCCAGGTTGACATTGTCATAGACACGGTTCCATGCGCCGGCAATCTGTCCGCGGTCGCCTTGCAAGTTGACATATCGCGTCATCTGCATACCATATTCGTTTTTCTCCGGCATATTGGCCCAGATATCGCCAGAGCCCTCGAAATAGAGTGCGGGGTCCTCGCGTCCGAAGTATTTCCATTTGAAGTTATAGTACATCTGGTTGACCAGACTCTCCATGCCTTGCTCAGTGGCGAAGACAGCATTGGCACCCTCGCCCGACGGGTTGTACTCGTCGAGGTCGCAGGATGTAAGCCCCAGCGTGCAGGTGCCCAGGAGCATTGCTCCGATGATATATTGATTGATACGTTTCATAATTCCTGCTTCATTTAAAAGATTACATTCAGTCCTACGGTCACGCTGCGCTGCTGTCCTTCCGGATCAAAGTGCTTCATCCAGTCTTCCTTGACGAAGTAGAAGGGGTTGTTGACGGTGGCATACACGCGCACGCTCTGCAATGTAAGCGCCTTGAGTGCGCTCTTGGGCAGTGTGTAGCCCAGAGCGATACGCTTCACCTTGATGAACGACTGCTCGCAGTAGCCGAGCGACTGGTAACCGACGTAGTCGAACAGTTTGCGGTTGAGCATCAGTCCCGGCAGCGAGGCGCCCTCGTTGGAGCCAGCCACCCAGTAGTCCATGTTGGTGTATTTGCCACCGTTAGACGGGTCGAAGTTGGCCAGCGGGCTCTCACCCCAGTGTCCCCAGCGGGCATAGAGGTAGATGTTGAAGTCCCAGTTCTTGTAGCGGAGGTCGTTGTTGAAACCGGCGAACCACTTAGGCGACTGCGAACCCACATAGTCGATGTCGAGGTTCTGGTCGATGATGTTGTCGCCGTCGAGGTCGGCCACTTTGACGTCGCCGGGCTGGAAGGGCTGTGTCTTTTCAGCATCCTTGAAGTAGGTGGCAGCCTCGGCAGCCTCGTCAGATTTCCAGATGCCCTCGTATGTGAACGTCTTGTACGACTTGATGGGGTGTCCAATCATCAGCGTGGAGTTTTCTTTCTCCGAGCCCAGCTGTATGTCGGTGCCATCTACGAGATCGACGATTTTCTCGCGGTTGGCCGAGAAAGAGAGCGTCGAGTTCCATTGGAAGTCTTTGGTGACGATGTTGCGCGAGTTGATAGTGACCTCGAAACCGCGGTTCTGCGTCGATCCGATGTTGGTGTATGTGGCGAAGTTACCGTCGTTGCCCGACGAGGTGGGCAGAGAGCGGAGCAGGATCAGGTCGGTGGTCTTGGTGTTGTAGTAGTCGAAGGTGACATTGATGCGGTTGTTGAGCAGTATCATGTCGAAACCGACATCAATTGTTTTCGACTTCTCCCACTTGGTCTCCAGGTTACCGATGAGGTTGTCCTTGCCGAGCAGGTAGCGGTTAGCCGCTGTGTCTTGGAATCCGAAGCTCCAGTTGGCGAAGGTGACGCCCGACTCCGTGCCATAGACAGGGATACCCGAGTTGCCGGTGACACCGTAGGTGAGTCGCAGTTTCAGGTCGTCGAGCCACGAGCGTGTGCTTGCCATAAACGGCTCGTCGGTGATGCGCCATGCGATAGCTGCCGAGGGGAAGGTGTCCCACTTATGGCCTTTGGCGAGCACCGAGGCGCCGTCGCGGCGGATAGAAGCGGTGAAGAGGTAGCGGCTCTTCCAGTCGTAGCTGATACGTCCGGCGTAAGAGAAGTTCTGCTGCTGTGTGTAGCTGCTGCTGTGGATGGAGTGTCCTGCGCCGCCGTCGTTGCTGGCCAGGTTCCACCAGAGGTTGGATGCCAGTGTCTGACCGATGGAGGTGGCACTGAGGTCGTCGCCGGTCTTCTTGTTCCAAGTGGTGAGCAGCGTGATGCCGAGGTGGTGGTCTTCGGGCAGCATGACGAAGTTGTAGGTCAGGATATTGTTCCACTCGGTGTAGAGGCTCGACGCCTTGGTCATCTGAGCGGTCGATTGCTTGGTGCCGGCATCAATGACGGTGGCCGAGTAGATGTCGGAATAGTCGCCCACCGATGAGTTGACGATATGGGCGTTGACCTGTGTGCGGAAGTTGAGCCCTGCGATGGGGTGGAAGTCGAGATAGCCGTTGGCCACCACGTTGGTGCCGTAGCTCTCACGTGCATAGAGGTTGTCGCCGAGGGCATTGATGAGGGGGTTGACGTAGCCGCTGGCCTCGAGCGGGCGCTCCACCATCTCGGTGCCGATGCTGTAGGTGTCGGTCAGGTCGTCATAGACACCGTAGGGCGAGCCGAGCTGCATGCCTGTGGTGGGCGTGCTCTGATAGGGCGAGTATTCGCTGCGGTTGTGTGTGAGCTGGAAGTTGATGCCGGCGTCGATCCACTTATGCACCTTGTGGTCGATGTTGGCGCGCAGGGTGTAGCGGTCGGTGCCGCCGCTCTTCTTCCATTTGTTGCCGTCGTTGGCATATCCCACGCTGAATCGTGCGGTGGTCTTCTCCGAACCGCCCGAGAGCGTGATGGTGTGACGGTTGCTCCACGTGGTGGCTTTCTGCAGTTCCTCATCGTAGTCGGTCCAGGCATTGGCGCGGTAGGCGGCGAAAGCTGCCGGACTGCTGAAGAGGTTGAGGTCATCGGCAGCACTGTTCCACTGTCCAGCATTGGCGGCGGCCAGACGGCGTGCCTCGTAGTAGTTCTGGCCTGAGCGGTAGTCGGGGTGCTCCTCGCGGAAGGCACCTGTGACGTAGCCGTTGTACGACACCTGCATCTTGCCTGCCTGTGCCTTCTTGGTGGTGATGATGATGACACCGTTGGCGCCCTGCGAACCGTAGATGGCGGTCGAGGATGCGTCTTTCAGCACGTCGATGGTTTCGATATCATCGGGGTTGAGGTCGCCCATCGAACCGCCCTGCACACCGTCGATGATGACCAGCGGGGCGTTGTTACCGTTGATAGAGCGGTTACCGCGGATGCGCATTTCTGAACCGTTCACATCGAGACCGGTGATGCGTCCTTGCAGGGCCGTAGCCACACTGCTGGTGGGAGCCTGTAGGATGACATCGCTCTTGACCTGTGCCACCGATCCGGTGACATCACGTTTTCTGACGGTACCGAAACCGATGACCACCACTTCGTCGAGTCCCTGCGTGTCGGGTTCCATCGTGACGTTCATGGTCGTGCCGCTCACGGGCATGGTCAGGTTTTTGTACCCCATGTAAGAGAATACGAGACTGTGTTTGCCACTGGGCAGACTGATAGAGAAGTTTCCGTCAATGTCGGAAATGGTACCTCCCAAGGCATCACTTCCTGCCACCTTGACGGTGACTCCGATCATCGGCTCTCCGTTTTCGTCAATGATGTGTCCCTTGACGGTCACGTTCTGAGCCACAGCGGCCGGCGGGTTCGGTGACGTACTGTCGTCTGCCAAAGCAGAGGCCGGTACGAACAACAAAGCCGACAAGCCGAATGCCAACACGGCCTTCTGAAGGCCATTGGCCGGATGCTTTTTCAATAATTGTTCCATCGAGTTGGTAGTTAATAAATTTTTTAGGCTTATTTTATGTATGAATGACGTATTGTTTAACCTTTTGTAACCACTTTTTTAAAAGGTTTGCAGGTATAATATAAAAAATAATGACATTTTTCAGGCCATCCGTCGCCATTTCCAGACAAGCGTCAGGCGCACATCTTTATTCGATAACGTAAGATGACGCACACCGGCTCGTATCTTTGCAGTCGGATTTGAGGTTTGAGATTTGAGGTTTGAGGTTTGAGATTGATGATTAGTTGACTATTGTCCAAACTCCCAAACTCCCAAACTCCTTCACTCCTAAACTCCTTCACTCATTTTTATTTTTTTAATTTTTTAATTTTCCCGCCTTCCTATGACAACAAAAAGTAAAGAATGGCTCCAGTACGCCACAGCTGTGTTGATTGTGCTTTCGGGCATCGCACTCACCTTTATCTGTTTCTTCATCAAGGAAGAGGTAACCGAGGGCGTGCTCTGGTACGTAGCCCAGGCGCTCACCTTCGCAGGTGCCGTCTTCGGCATCAACATCTATTTCCACTCCAAAATAGGAGAGTCTGAATCGCGCATCAAGATGTACCTCGACCAGCAGTTACAAGAAAAAACAACTAAACCCTAAACCCTCAACCCTAAACCCTCAACCCTAAACCCTCAACCAAAATGCGCCCCATCACAGAAATCATCATCCACTGTTCGGCTACCCCTGAAGGCAAGGACTACACTGTGGCCGACATCCGCCGCTGGCATCTGGCCAGAGGGTTCCGCGACATCGGCTATCACTATGTGATATACCGCGACGGCTCCATCCACACGGGGCGGCCAGTCACACAAGCAGGGGCACACTGCGCCGGGCACAACCGCCACAGCATCGGCCTCTGCTATATCGGAGGGTGCGCCGACGACGGCAAGACTCCGAAAGACACGCGCACCCAAGCACAAAGAGCATCACTGCGACGACTGCTGACGCTGCTGCACCGCAGATTTCCACATGCCACGCTCCACGGTCACCGGGAGTACGCCAACAAGGCCTGCCCCTCGTTCGACTGCCATCAAGACTACGACTGCATTTTCAACGACAAAACCCTAAAAACGAATAAAACAAGATGAAAGGAATGATGATCCTTATTCTGCCCGCCATCATGCTGACGGGATGCCGCACGAAGACCGTCACTGAGACCTTCGCCGTGCACGACACACTATGCTTGCGCCATGCCGACACCGTGCGGATGGTGTCGCACGAGCGAAGCACAGACACGCTACGCATCGAGACCGAGCGGGTGGTGACGCTCTCGCCCCACGGCGACACTATCCGCGTGGCTGTTTATCGTGACCGATGGCGCGACCGGGTGCTGACCAAGACCGACACCGTGCGTGAACTGACAACCGACACTATATATAAGGTATCAGAACAGAGTCGTGAACAGACAGCGGTCAAGGAGCCGTCATGGTGGCAGCGGTGGGCAGGTGCCGCCGCAGTCGTTGCCGTCATAGCCGTGCTCATCGCCCTGTGCAGGAGGCTGAGATAGTCTTCCTTGTTTAGAAGACGGCGGCAATGGTAATAATGACATGATTATTCACCGACGAGATGGCACAGCAGACTCGCGACGAACTCATCAGGGCTGGGGCATTCTTGAAATAAAAAAAACGCAAAAAGATTTTGCTTTTTACAAAGAAAATTGTATATTTGCAGACAGAAAGCAATATGTAGGATGAATACTTTTTTAATTATATTGGTCGGCATCGTGTTTGTGGTGTGGTTCTTTTACCTCTTGGCAAAGGACTATCTGCCACATAGCATTTTGGGGTGGATCTCATTTTGTTTGCTCACTATATGGCTGACACCTGTAGTTACCTTTCCTATACAATGGCTGATAGGTTGGTATAATGAATATCCGTATTATGGCCCAAAGACTCCATCTGGGAGATAATATAAAAGACATCTTTTTAAAGTTTCGCTAGTGATAAGACATACAGCAGCTGGCCGACATAGCCGGAGAATACTACGGCGACAAAACTACCGACGCCGTGCTCAGGCAGATAGACCGGATGAAGATTGTGAAGAGGGGCAGTCAATGACGCATCATAGGCGGGCGGCCGTCACCACCCTTATCCTTCGTCAACCAGAAATAGATAGCGACAACAATGAAGATAATAATACCACCTATATCGCCGGTTAATGCAAGCATCAGCAATATGAAAAAAATAATGAATTTCATTTCTATATAATTGTTTCGCGGCAAATATAGCACTTATTTGCATAACGACAAATTTTTTTTAAAGTTTCGCAAGTAATGGCGCACCTGCATAATTGAACATGAAATAGGAAAAAAAGGCTTCGAGGTTTACTCAACTCGTTAAAAATGAACTACAGATTTATTACTAAAATGCATGCCTCAATATGAGACTTGCAGACCACAGAATGATTATAAAACGGGGCTATGCTGACCCGGTTTTAGCCCGACGAACCGCCCTAAACGCAAACTAACCGTCTGACATACAGACGGTTAGTTTTGTTTTGGTCGGGATTACTGGACTCGAACCAGCGACCTCGCGCCCCCCAGACGTGTGCGCTACCAACTGCGCTAAATCCCGATCCTTTTGCTTTCGCGGATGCAAAGGTACGGCAATTTTTGAAACTGACAAAATTTTCCGGCAGTTTTTTTTGTTTTTATTCATTTTTGCCCGTTTTAGGCCTGAATATTGGCGTTTTTTGCCTGTCTAATCCGCTGTCGTGTCAACTCGCTGTCGCTCGTGCGGGCGGGCACGGTGACCCGCCCCTACAGCGTGGCGAAGCGTGCGCCATTATTGTACAGCCAGGCGTGCGCCATTTATTCGTGGCGCATGGATTCATGGATACATTCATGGTGATTCACGCACATTCGTGTGGCGTCGCAGACCGTGTAAGCATACAGGCTAAAGATGTTAAATATAAGTTAAAAACAGGAGGAACAATTCCTAAAATCAGATTATTTAATATTTTTGCCTTATCAATTACAGAGACATCATCTACTGATTACCATTCACAACCCAAGAATATGAGAAAGACCATTGCGATGGCAATGATTGCCATCATGACAACCGTGTGCGCCCAGGCACAGAAGATTCAAACCGTGGACAGAGAAGGCAACCCCATCCCGCTGGTGAACGTGCTGACCGAGGAGGGCGTGCCAACAAAGCCAAGGGGGAGACGAAACTGTTGCAGACACGTCAGGAGAGAGGCTACGAATACCAATATACCCTGATACACAATGCCGCAGAGGATGGCGAGTACGACCTCACCAATTACGCCATGAGTTCTCACCACTGGGGGTATAACGACAAGAAAAGCCATGTGACGATCATTTCAGAGACCTACGCCACCGACCACGGATACATGGACAAGGCTCAGTTTAAGGCCATCAAGAAGGAAATCAAGAACGAGCATAATTCGTGCACGCTCGAGAGCTTAGAGGCCTACGCCGTCGCCCACGGAGTGCCCGCGCTGTCGCCCACCGTGCTACAGTCGGTGATGAAGCTGAAGCACTGGAGATGACGTTTTTATTTAAAAATTAAAATATTAAAAAATTAAAAAATTAAAAAAAGTTTCGCGTGTTTAAGGAGTTTAGGAGTTTTCGCGGCTTTCAGCCGCTGGAGTTTAGACATTAGTTTGATGCAAAAACAGGTGCGCTACAACTATTGTCCAAACTCCTAAACTCCAAAACTCCTAAACTCCAAAGAGCAAGCGGAGCTGGCGATAGTTAAATATTTTATGGTAAAAGAATTGAAAAGATTTGAAAAAAAGGACGAGATATAAAAGAAATCATATATCTTTGCACATATATTCGCGGCCACAAGCCGCCGAGTACCACCAAAAGCAAACGAATGCCCATGAAATACCGTATCACTGCTCCTGAACGAATCAAAGAAACGATAGCGCTGCCTGCCTCGAAAAGCATCAGCAACCGCGCCCTGATTATCCACGCACTCACCGGAGGCGATATACTACCGGAAAACCTGTCAGACTGCGACGACACCACCGTGATGGTGCGCGCGCTGCGCGACATGCCCGACACCATCGACATCAAGGCCGCCGGCACCGCCATGCGCTTCATGACCGCCTATCTGGCCGTGACACCCGGCACACATATCATCACCGGCACCGAACGGATGCAGCAGCGACCCATCGGCATCCTGGTGGATGCGCTGCGCTATCTGGGCGCCGACATCCGCTACACAGGCAACGCCGGATACCCGCCGCTGCTCATCACCGGCAAGCACCTGGACGGCGGATACGTGGAAGTGCCGGGCGACACCAGCTCGCAGTTCATCTCGGCACTGCTGCTCATCGGACCGGCACTGAGCAAGGGACTGGAACTGCGACTCACAGGCGACATCATCTCAAAGCCCTACATCGAACTGACCCTCTGCACCATGCGCGACTACGGCGCCGCCGTGGATTGGACCAGCCACGACACCATCACCGTAGAGCCACGCCCCTACCAGCCACGCCCCTACTCCATCGAGAACGACTGGAGCTCGGCATCGTATTGGTACGAGATAGCCATGCTGGCCCCCGACGACGACACCGAGATACAGATGACCGGACTGACCGACGGTTCGAAGCAGGGCGACTCCATGGGGCGCTATCTCTTTAACCTATTAGGCATCAAGACCTACTTCGCCGACAAGCGCAAAGGGGTGCCCACCACCATACGCCTGAAACGATTCTCGCATCCACTCAACCGCATCGACTACGACTTCAAGACGCAGCCCGACCTGGCACAGACCTTCGTGGTGACCTGTGCCATGCTTGACATCCCCTTCCACTTCACCGGCCTCTGCACACTGAAGATCAAAGAGACCGACCGCATCGAGGCGCTCAAACGCGAGATGCGCAAACTGGGATATGTGGTGCGCGACATCAACGGTCAGGAACTGGTGTGGGACGGCGAGCGCTGCGAGGCCGATGCTGAACCGGTGATCGAGACGTACAACGACCACCGCATGGCACTGTCGTTCGCCCCCGCTGCCTTCCGCTTCCCCGGTCTGCGCATCGACCACCCCGAAGTGGTGACCAAATCCTATCCTGAATACTGGAATCACCTGCGCCAGGCTGGTTTTATCCTCACAGAAGAGCCATGACCATCATCGCAGTCTGTCTGGCACTACTCGCCGTGCTCTATCTTATCTTTATGATAGGGCGGCGGCATGTGGGCACCCCTGTGCAGACGGCGGTGTCGTGTGCCTCGTGCGACGGACACGACAGCCGCTGCGAACAGGAATGTATGATGGAGGCCGCCACCCGCGACATCGTCTATTTCGACGATGAAGAGCTGGACCACTTCCGCGGGCGCCCCTCAGACAGCTATACCGACGACGAGACTGAGGCCTTCCGCGAGGTGCTCTACACGATGCGTCCGGAAGAGACGAAAGAATGGAACCGCAGTCTGATACTACGTGGGGTGAACGTGCCCGACCAACTGAAAGACGAGTTGGTGATGCTGATGGAGGGATGAGGTCTGTTGGGAGTTTGGGAGTGTAGGAGTTTGGGAGTGTGGACATGTGTCATCGTACTTGGCAAGTAGGGACAGGGCGTGCCCTGTCCGCCAGCAAGGGTGCCCTGTCCGCCAGCGAGGGTGCCCTGTCCGCCAGCACGGGTTTCCAAGTGCATGCCCCCTCCTTGGGAGGAGGACGGGGAAGGCCTGCAGGGAGTAGCACGGAAAATTAAGTGTAGGATAAAGCAATAAAACGGGCGGTTTTGCAGTTAAAATAATGTGAAAAGTTTTTTGTCGAGCCATCATCTTCTCTTTTGCGTGGCAGTCGTACTGGCGATTGCCTCGGCTTGCAGCACGCAAAAGAATACCGCCAAGAGCCGTTGGTGGCACGCTTTTAATGCCCGTTACAACACCTACTACAACGGCAAGATGGCTTATATCGAAGGCTCACTTGCCAAAGAGACGGGCAACAAAGACAACTTCACGGAGATGATTCCGCTCTATACCGTGGGCAACAAACAGAGCCGGCAGTTGGGTGCTTCGCAGTTTGACCGCGCGATAGAGAAATCGCAGAAAGCCATCAAACGGCACAGCATCAAGAAACGCCCGGAATGGAACAAAAGCCGTAAGAAGACTGAGCGCGACATCGAGTGGCTCAGTAGGCGCGAGTACAACCCCTTCCTCTGGAAAGCGTGGATGCTGATGGGACGTTCGCAATTCTACAAAGGCAGCTTCGAAGAGGCTGCCGCCACCTTCTCGTACATGAGCCGCATCTACCAGACACAGCCCGCCATCTACGGCAAGGCACGCGCCTGGCTCGCCAAATGCTACATCGAGATGGACTGGCTCTACGATGCCGAAGACGTGATACGCAACATGAGCCGCGACAGCATCGACTGGCGCGCACAGAAGGAATGGGACTATACCTATGCCGACTATTACCTGCATACGGGCGAATACGAGAAGGCCGTGCCCTATCTGCGCAAAGTGATCAAGCATGAGATGCGCAAGAAGCAGAAAGCACGCGAGTGGTATCTGATGGGACAGGTGCAAAGCGCACTCGGCCACCGCCAAGAGGCCTACGACGCCTACCGCCACGTGATACGCCAAAACCCGCCCTACGAAACCGAATTCAACGCCCGCATCGCCATGACAGAGGTGATGGCCGAGGGTGGGCAGACACGACAGGTCATCGCCAAGCTGAAACGCATGGCCGCCTCTGACAAGAACAAAGACTACCTTGACCAGGTGTATTACGCCATGGGCAACGTATATCTGACCGAGCACGACACGATCAACGCCATCGCCGCATACGAGAAGGGCAACGAGAAAGGCACCCGCAACGGCATCGAGAAGGGCGTGCTGCTGCTCAAACTGGGCGACCTGTATTGGGCGAAAGAGAAATTCAACGACGCACAGCGCTGCTACGGTGCCGCCATCGGAATGCTCGACCGCGACCGCAAAGACTACAAGCAACTGTCTGACCGCTCGAAGGTGCTCGACGAACTGGTGCCCTATACCGACGCCGTACACCTGCAAGACTCGCTCCAGACGCTCGCCCACATGGACGAGAAAGACCGCAACGCCGCCATCGACAAGGTGATAGAGGCTCTCATCAAAAAAGAGAAAGAGGAAAAACGGAAACAGCAGGAGGCCGAAGCCGAACAGGTGCAGATGCGCAACGGCGGCGAACAGAACGTGCAGCGCAACCGGCAACCACAGACACCTGCCGTCACGACACAAAACGACGGGCAGTGGTATTTCTATAACCCACAGGCCGTGAGCCAGGGTAAAGCCACCTTCCAAAAACAATGGGGCAAACGCGAGAACGTAGATGACTGGCAGCGCGTGAACAAGACCGTGGTGGGCGGCGATCTCGGCTTGGGCGACATGGCTGAGCTATCGCCCGAGGCACTCGACTCCATCAGCAAGGTGGAAGCGGCGCAAGACTCCATCGACCAAGCAATGGAAGACCCCGCCAACGACCCGCACAAACGGGAATACTACCTGGCACAGATACCCTTCACCGACGAGCAGGTGGCTGCCAGCAACGATATCATCAAAGACGGTCTGCACCATTCGGGCGTCATCTTCAAAGACAAGCTCGACAACCTGCGCCTGAGCGAGAAACAACTGCGACGGCTCACCGACTTCTACCCAGACTACGACAAGATGGACGATGTCTATTACCACCTCTTCCTGCTCTACTCACGGCGGGGCGAGACGGCCATCGCCGACGAATACGTGGAGAGACTGCGCACGCAATATCCTGAAAGCCAATGGACCACGGTGCTCACCGACCCATACTTCCGCGAGAACTCTCTCTTCGGCGTGCAGATAGAAGACTCGCTCTACGCTGCCACCTACGATGCCTTCAAGGCCGACCGCCACAGCGAGGTGAGAGGCAACGCCCATATCTCGGAGACTCGATTCCCGCTGGGCGCCAACCGCGATAAGTTTATCTTCATCAACGGCCTGAGCCTGCTCAACAACGGCGATGTGAACGGCTGTGTCAACGCCATGAACGAAGTGGTGAAAAACTACCCCAAGAGCCGCATCAGCGAGATGGCCGGCATGATAGTCAATGGTGTGAAAGCCGGTCGGCAACTGCACGGGGGCAAGTTCGACCTGGGCGATGTATGGAGCCGCCGCACCGCCGTGCTCAACGACAGCGACTCGCTCGCCGCCCGGCAGTTCACCGACGACCGCAACGCCAACTTCATCTTCATGCTGGCCTATAGCCCCGACTCGCTCAACGAGAACCAACTGCTGTATGAGATGGCACGGTTCAACTTCACCAACTTCATCGTTCGCAACTTCGACCTGACCATCGCCGGCACCGAGGATCTGCACCAGATGCAAATCACGGGGTTCCGCAACTTCGACGAGGCCTATCAATATGCCAAGCAAGTGTATGACAACGAGGCCGTGGTGCGGCGCATGAACAACCAGGCGCGCGCCATCATCATCAGCCAGCCCAACTTGGAGTTGCTCGGCACCCTCTTCAGCTACGACGATTACGACAAATATTACTCTGAGCACTTCGCACCGCTGAAAATCAGCACCCGCTACCTGCTGTCAGACCCCGACGGCTATGCCGACGCGCCGGAACCCAAACTCAACCCGCTGCCCGAGGATATCGAGAAACTGTCGCCGGTGGAAGAGAAGAAGCCCGCTCTGGATGACAATCCGACCGACGACGGCGGAACGGTCATCGACGATGGCGGAACAGTGATTGACGATGGCGGTACGGTCATCGACGACGGAGGAACAGTGATTGACGACGGAGGAACGGTCATCGACGACGGAGGTACAGTCATTGACGACGGCGGAACGGTCATCGACGACGGCGGAACGGTCATTGACGACGGCGGAACAGTGATTGACGACGGCGGAACGGTCATTGACGACATCCCGACAGAAAAGGCGGAACCGAAGGACAACAAGACTCCGGTTGAGCCTAAGAGCCCCATCGACCGGATAGACGACATCGAGTTGGTTGACCCGACCACCGACCAGGAGCCTCAGAAGCCGACACCAGCACAACCCAAGCAACCTGCGAAGCCGGAGCAGCCCAAGCAACCCGCGAAGCCGGCACAGCCCAAGCAACCCGTCGTGCCCACGCCGCCCGCGACACCTGTGACACCCGCGACACCTGTGGCACCTGCGACACCTGCGGCACCTGTGCCAGCTATCGAAGACGATGTGTATGAGATAGATGATGGCGGCAACGACGACGATGAGGATGTAGATATCATCTTCGACGACTTCGACACGCCCTCTGCCCCACCGCAGAACAACAATAACAACAATAACAACCAGCAGCCCCAGCAAGGCTATGACCTGGAGGACGAGTACTACGAATTAGACGGTTTTTAAACAGACATAACAGACATCGACGATGAGCAACACCAACGGATTATTACTGTGGGTAGATGATGAGATAGAACTGCTCAAAGCCCACATCCTCTTTTTGCAAAAGAAAGGATACGAGGTAGTCACCGCCAACAACGGCAGCGACGCCATCGACCAGTGCCGCCAGCAATCCTTCGACCTGATTTTGCTCGACGAGATGATGCCCGGTCTGACAGGACTTGAGACGCTGCAACACATCAAGGAGATCAGTCCGATGACACCCGTGGTGATGGTGACCAAGAGCGAGGAGGAGGATATCATGAACCAAGCCATCGGGTCGAAGATAGCCGACTACCTGATCAAGCCCGTCAACCCCAACCAGATACTGCTGACACTGAAGAAAAACATCCACCGCAAGGAAATCGTAGCGGAGGTGACACAGAGCGGCTATCAGCAGAATTTCCAAAACATCAGCATGCAGATAGCCGACTGCAAGACGTTTGCCGACTGGACAAGCGTATATAAGCGTCTGGTACACTGGGAACTGGAGCTGAGTAGCGCCGACACCAACATGAGCGACATCCTCAAGATGCAGAAGGAGGATGCCAACAACGGTTTCTGCAAGTATATCAAAAACAACTACCTTGACTGGGTGACACCCGGCGCGAAGGCTGCGGCCGAGAAACCCCTGCTCAGCAATGAGGTGTTTAAGAAAAAGATTTTCCCCCTGCTCGACCAGGGCGAGAAAGTGTTTCTCATCGTCATCGACAACTTCCGCTACGACCAGTGGCGGACGCTGGCCGCCGAAATCGCCGACCTGTTCGACATCGACGAAGACCTGTATTGCAGCATCCTGCCCACCGCCACCCAATACGCGCGCAACGCCATCTTCAGCGGTTTGATGCCACAGCAGATAGCCCAGATGTTTCCCGACCTGTGGGTGGACGAAGACGAGGAGGAGGGCAAGAACCTGAACGAAGGGCCGCTCATCGGCACACAGATACAACGCTACCGCCGTCGCGACACCTTCTCATATCATAAGATCAACAACTCGGCCGATGCCGACACGTTTATGAGCCAGCTCAACCAACTGCGCGCCAACGACCTCAACGTGGTGGTGTTCAACTTCATCGACATGCTGTCGCACGCACGCACCGAGTCGAAGATGGTGCGCGAACTGGCCAACAACGAGTCGGCCTACCGCAGCATCACACTCAGTTGGTTTCGCCACTCGGTCATGGCAGAGCTATTCAAAGCCCTCTCGCAGACCGACTACAAGGTGATTGTCACCACCGACCACGGCAGCATCCGCGCATCGAAACCCGTGCGCATCATCGGCGACCGCAACACCAACACCAACCTGCGCTACAAACTGGGCAAGAACCTGAGTTACAACCAGAAAGAGGTGTTCACCATCAAGAATCCCCGTCAGGCGCAGTTGCCGGCACCCAATCTCAGCACCACGTATGTGTTTGCCACAGGCGAGGATTTCTTCGCCTATCCCAACAACTACAATTACTACGTGTCGTACTATAAAGACACGTTCCAGCATGGAGGCATCTCGATGGAAGAGATGATCATCCCCATCGTCACGCTGACCGGGAAGAGAAGGGGGTAATATAGAGGTGAGAGGTAAGAGGTGAGAGAATAAGGGGCAGGGGGTGGGTCTGAAAACACTAAACAAAAAAGAAACATGACAATAGAAATACAGAATATCGAGCAAATTGGCGAGGCCGCACGTGCGTTTGTGGGTGCCATGGGTGACGCCACCGTCTTCGCTTTCTACGGCAAGATGGGAGCAGGAAAGACCACGTTTATCAAAGCCGTCTGCGAGGCCTTGGGTGTCGAGGATGTCATCACCTCGCCCACTTTCGCCATCGTCAACGAGTATCGTTCGGCCACCACCGACGAATTGATTTACCACTTCGACTTCTACCGTATCAAGAAGCTCGAAGAGGTGTACGACTTGGGTTATGAAGACTATTTCTACAGTGGCGCCCTGTGTTTCATCGAATGGCCCGAACTGATAGAAGAACTCCTGCCCGAGGATGCCGTCAAGGTAAGCATCACCGAGCAGGAGGACGGTGTCAGGGTAGTGGAGTTGAATAGCGAGTCTTCTACAGCAGTGCTTTGAATTTCTCGTCGAGCACGGCTTTGCCCGCTGCGCCTACGAAACGATCGACGAGTTCGCCGTTCTTGAAGAAGAGGATGGTGGGGATGTTGCGCACGCCGAACTCCATGGCGATGTCGTCGTTCTCCTCCACATCGCATTTGCCCACGACGATGCGTCCGTCGTAGTCCTCGGCCAGTTCGGAGATGACGGGACCCACCATGCGGCAGGGACCACACCAGGTAGCCCACAGGTCAACGACTAATGGCAGATTGCCATTCTTGTAGCTCTCGAAATTCTCGGTTGTGATTGTTACTTCCATTGTTGTTTGGTTTTTATTGAGAAAATTTAAAAATTAAATAATTAAAAATTAAAAGAGGAGTTTGGGAGTTTGGACACCTCTTAATTAATGTGATAGTTCATCCCCTCACACGACTCGATATACTGGGTGAGTTCATGTTTCAGATTGACCGACACCGACTTGCTTCTGAGCATGATATGCGCTTTCTCGCCCGGTTCGTGTATCTGCACATAGACCGTGGTGGTGCCGGGGCTGTTGCGCAGCATCGTTGAGAGGTCAGAGGCAATGGTGTCGTCGAGTTTGTCGGCGTCGATGGTGATGGTGATCTTTTCGATGCGCTGCTCTTTCACGGTCTGCAAGTATTGTATGTCGGCTATTTTGAAGTCGATGAAATTGCTGGTCTCAAACCGTTTCGAGCATTTCGCCTTGATAAACACCGAGCACCCCTCGGTGAGCATCCCCTGCCAGTGTCCCCAGTCTTCGCCGAAGAGTGCCAGTTCGCCCGACCCCTCGAAGTCTTCGAGCGTAACGAACCCGCAGGGTTTGCCAGTCTTGGTGAATTTCGACTTCACCCCCGTGACGATACCTCCGAGCGTGATCTCTTGTTTTTTGAGCAGAGCCTCCTTGTCGTCGAGTTCTTGGCAATGGGTGTTGCAGATATGGTTGAGCACGATGTCGTATTCGTCGAGCGGGTGTGCCGAGAGATAGATGCCCACGAGGTCGCGCTCGCGGTTGAGCCGTTCGATGGCGCTCCAGCTCTCCGCCTCGGGTATGGGCGGCAAAGCCATCTCGATGGGCTCCATGTCGCCGAAGAGTGAGTTTTGCGCCTCTTGCGCCGCCTGCTGGTAGAGCTGCCCGTGGCGCACCAGCGTGTCGAGAAAGACGACACCCTTGGAGTTGGCGGCGAAGTAGCGCTCGCGTGCCACCCCGAAGCTGTCGAAGCCCCCGCTGAGCGCCAGACTCTCAAACGCCTTCCGGTTGACAGCCCCCAGGTTGACACGCTGGGCGAAGTCGAACACGCTCTTATAGGGACCGTTCTTCTCACGCTCGGTGATGATGGCCTCGGCCGCCGCCTCGCCCATGCCCTTGATGGCAGCCAGACCGAAGCGTATCTCGCCCTTTTTATTGGAGCCGAACTTCAAGTAGCTCTCATTGACATCGGGTCCGAGGGTGGGAATACCCATGGTCTTGCACTCATCCATGAGTTTGGTGATTTCCTTGATGTCGTTCTTGCGCCGGCTCATGATGGCCGCCATGTATTGCGCGGGGTAGTGCGCCTTGAGGTAGGCCGTCTGATACGCCACCCACGAGTAGCATGTGGCATGACTTTTGTTGAAGGCGTATGAGGCGAATTTTTTCCAGTCGCCCCAGATTTTCTTCAGCACCGCCGGGTCGTGCCCGTTTTTCTTTCCCCCCTCGAGGAATTTGGGTTCCATGGCGTTGACGATAGCCTCTTTTTTCTTACCCATGGCCTTTCTGAGAGCGTCGCTCTCGCCACGGGTGAAATTAGCCAGTTGGCGCGAGAGCAGCATCACCTGCTCTTGATATACCGTGATGCCGTACGTATCTTTAAGGTATTTCTCCATGCAGGGGATGTCGTATGCCACGAGCGAGGGGTCGTTCTTACGCTTGATGAAGTCGGGGATATAGTCCATAGGCCCGGGCCGGTAGAGGGCGTTCATAGCGATGAGGTCCTCGAAGACGGTGGGATGCAGTTCGCGCAGGTATTTCTGCATGCCGGGCGACTCAAACTGGAATGTGCCGATGGTCTGCCCCTTCTGGTATAGCTCGTAGGTGAGCGGGTCGTCGATGGGGATGGTGTCGAGGTCGATGATGTCGCCGGTGCTCAAGCGTATGTTTTCCACAGCCTCTTTCAGCTCCGAGAGCGTTTTGAGTCCGAGGAAGTCCATTTTGATAAGTCCCGTGTCCTCGATCACATGTCCGTCGTATTGAGTGCAGAGCACCTTCTCACCCTTGTTGTCGGGGTCGTCGGCTGTTGACACAGGCACCCAGTCGCTGATGGCGTCGCGGCAGATGATGGTGCCGCAGGCGTGAATGCCTGTGCCGCGCACGGTGCCCTCGAGCATGCGCGCATATTTGATGGTGTTGCTGAGTTTTGGGTCGGTAGAGACCTCTGCGTCGCGCAGTGCTGGCACGTATTTGATGGCGTTAGAGAGGTTCATCTTCGCATTGTCGGGCAGCCTATCGGGTATCTCCTTGCAGAGGTGGTTAGAGATGTCGAGCGGCAGTTTCTCTACGCGCGCCACGTCTTTGATTGAGTTTTTGGTGGCCATGGTGCTGTAGGTGATGATATGCGCCACCTTGTCGTGTCCGTATTTGTCTTCCACCCATTTGAGCACGCGTCCGCGTCCGTCGTCGTCGAAGTCGGTGTCGATATCGGGCAGAGAGATACGGTCGGGATTGAGGAAACGCTCAAACAGCAGGTCGTATTTGATGGGGTCTATCTTGGTGATGCCCAGGCAGTAGGCCACCACCGAACCGGCGGCCGAGCCACGCCCCGGCCCCACCATCACGCCCAGTTCGTCGCGTGCGGAGTTGATGAAGTCTTGCACGATGAGGAAGTATCCCGGGAATCCCATCGTCTTCATGACGTGCAGTTCAAACTTCACGCGCTCTGCCACCTCGTCGCTCAGCGGGTCTCCGTAGAGCCGTTTGGCGCCTTCGTATGCCAGTTTGGCCAGATATTCGGCTTCAAACTTGATGCGGTATATTTTCTCGTATCCCCCCAGATGCGCTATTTTCTTTTGTCCCTCGTCGGGCGGCAACTGGTTCTCGCCGTTCTCGTCGGAGGTGAACTCACGATAGAGATCCTCCTCGGAGTATTTTTTGCGGATATCCTCCTCGGTGCCGAAGCTCTCGGGTATGGGGAAGAAAGGCATGATGGGGTCGTGGTTGATGCTGTATATCTCCACTTTGTCGAGTATCTCGAGCGTATTGGTGAGGCTCTCGGGCACGTCGGCAAACACTTGGTTCATCTCCTCGCGCGTCTTAAACCACTCCTGCTTAGTGTAGCGCATGCGGTTGGGGTCGTCGAGGTCTTTCGATGTAGAGAGGCAGAGCAGATGGTCGTGAGCCTCGGCATTCTCCTTGTCCACGAAATGCACATCGTTGGTGCACACCACCTTGACACCATATTCGCGCGCCAGTTCGAGTATCACCTTGTTGGCCCGCTGCTGCTCAGGAAACGTCTCGCGGTTGGCCATGATATTGGGGTCGGTCACCTCGTGCCGCTGTATCTCCAGGTAGTAGTCGTCGCCGAATACGCGCTGATACCACTCGATGGTCTCGCGTGCCTTGGCGATGTCGCCGTTGTTGATGGCACGGGGCACCTCGCCCGCCAGACACGCCGAGCACACGATAAGCCCTTCGTGGAAGTGCTCCAAGTCGTCGTGGTCTGTGCGCGGCCGGGTGTAGAAGCCATCGACCCATGAGCGCGACACCAGTTTGATGAGGTTTTTATATCCCTGATAGTTTTTGGCGAGCACGATGAGGTGGTAGCGGTGGTCGTCGCCCTTGGTCTTGTCTTTGTCTTCTTTTCTCCGTTGCGCCACATACATCTCGCATCCGAGGATTGGCTTGAAGGGGGCCTCTCCTTTCTCTTTGCGCTTTTTGTTGATACCGGCGCAGTAGTCGGAGAAGAACTTGATGCCAAACATGTTGCCATGGTCGGTTACGGCCATGCCGCGCATGCCGTCGGCCACCGCCTTATCTACGAGCCGCTCGATGCTTGCCTGGCCGTCGAGCAGCGAATAGTATGTATGTACGTGTAAATGGACGAAATCCTGCATATTAAAAGTAAAGAAGTAAAAAAGTAAAAAAGTAAAGCTGCGGAGAAGTAAAGAAGTAAAGAAGTAAAAAGTAAAAAAAGAGACGGGGAGAGTGGGCTTAGAGTTTGCGAAGTTAACACTAAAAAGCGGAATAGCCAAAAGAAAATGACAAAAAATTTGGTATTAGATAAAAAAGTATTACCTTTGCACTGAATTTCAGTAAGCATGGATTGTTGGTCTTTTAACCTGAGGGCTGACGGTGCTTGATATTGCATCTATCATGGGTAAAAGAATACGAAAACTTAAGAAACAAAGACTGCATAGTGAGGGCAACAGCACGTTGATCTTCGGTCTTTTGTTTATTGCTGCCGTGGCCTATTGCCTGTGGCATTTCTTCGATTCGAAGGTGCCTTTCTGGAGTTTTGTGGCAGTGTTTGGCACGGCATATATGATAGTGGTCAACTTCTACCGCTGTCCCATTCGTTATTTCAACGACGACACCGAGAAACTGGTGGTGGCACCCGCCGACGGCAAGGTGGTGGTGGTAGAAGAGGTGGACGAGGATGAGTATTTCCACGACCGCCGATTGATGATATCCATCTTCATGAGTCTGTTCAACGTTCACGCCAACTGGTTTCCTGTGGATGGCAAGGTGAAGTCGGTGAAGCATCAAGACGGCAATTTCCACAAGGCGTGGCTACCGAAGGCGAGCGAGGAGAACGAGCGTGCCGACGTGCTGATAGAGACCCCTGAAGGCGTGGATGTGCTGTGCCGCCAGATAGCCGGCGCCATGGCGCGCCGCATCGTGACCTACGCCCAGGAGGGCGAGGAGTGCTTCATCGACGAGCATCTGGGATTCATTAAATTAGGTTCACGCGTGGATGTGTATCTGCCCCTTGGTACAGAGGTATGTGTGCAGATGGGGCAATCGACCACCGGCAACCAAACCATCATCGCCAAACTGAAATAAGCATGGCCAACTGCATCACCCGCCACATCCCCAATGCCATCACCTGCTGCAACCTGATATCAGGCTGCATTGCCACCGTGTTTGCCTTAGGCGGCAATATGGAGATGGCTTTGCTGCTGATCGTGGTAGGCGCCGTCTTCGACTTTTTCGACGGCATGACCGCGCGTCTGCTCCACGTCTCCTCGCCTATCGGCAAGGAGCTCGACTCACTGGCCGATGACGTCACCTTTGGTGTGGCACCGGCAGCGATGGTGTTCACCCTGCTCCACTGGGTGTCATACCCGTCGTTTTTAGAGGGTGTGCGCCACCTCATCCCTTATTTCGCCTTTGTGATGGCGGCGTTCGCTGCCTTGCGCCTGGCTAAGTTCAACCTCGACGAGCGTCAGTCCACCTCATTCATCGGTCTGCCCACCCCTGCCAACGCGCTGTTTTGGGGCGCATTGATAGCCGGCAGTTACCCTGTCATCATCAGCCAGCGTTATGCGCTGCCCGTCATCCTGTTGATGGTGTGCCTGAGCAGTTGGGTGATGGTGTCAGAGATACCGATGTTTGCCTTGAAGTTCAAGCAATGGGGCTGGCAGGGCAACGAGGTGAAATACATCTTCATACTGAGTTGCATACCGCTGCTTCTCTTTTTCGGCATCACGGGCATTGCCATCATCATCGCCTGGTATGTCATCCTCTCCGCATTCACAGCCCGTAAACCCTCTTGATGCGCCATGTTTAAGTTTCTGTTCTCCATCTTTATTTTTGTGGTGGTGGTCGTCTTCATCATCATAGCCTACTTTGTGTGGATGTTTTGGAAGATGCGGCAGAAGATGAGTCACCTGAGCGAGCGTGCCGCCGAGCAGCGGCGTGAGCGCGAGCGCGCGGCGCGCGGCGACGATGTGAGCATGCGGCAGGAAGGACGGCAGCAACAGAAAATCTTCGCCGACGACGAGGGTGAATACGTGGATTTTGAGGAGGAAAAATGATTGAAAAGTAAAAAAGTAAAGGAGTAAAAAAGTAAATAGCTCTAATTCTAGAAGTAGATCACTTGCCAAACCTCAGGTATTTTATTTAAATTTTTTCTAAATTACGAAAAAAGTAATACCTATTTGTAGGTACTTTAAATATTTTTATTACCTTTGCACCTACAAAAAGTAGGTACACCCTGCTTAATGGTGTGAAAGCACAAATATTTGATTTTTTACAAAAACATTATCAACCTATAAATTATTAAAGATTATGGCATACGTAATTGGTGACGACTGTATCGCTTGCGGTACCTGTATCGATGAGTGCCCCGTTGAGGCCATCTCCGAGGGTGACAAGTATTCAATTAATCCCGATGTGTGCACAGAGTGCGGCACATGCGCTAGTGTTTGCCCGTCAGAGGCTATCAGCCTTCCGTAAGCAAATCTGTCAACAGAACAATACCGGGCAGCCTTTCAGGGCTGCCCTTTTTTGTTGCACTCCCCCACCCCAGACACAATAAAACGGGGCGTAAGAGCGTTATCCCTATATGCGAAAGAGAATCATGAGTTTGCTCGTCATGCTGCTGTGCGTGCTGTACGCAGCAGGCCAGAGCCGCCGTGTGCAAAACCGTCCCTATACCGACCTGCGCACGTTTCACTTCGGTGTGTTTGTGGGCACCCACCTGCAAGACATTGAGTTTGTGAACGTTGGTCCGCAGATGTTGGAGTCGGAAGACGGCTCGATGGCCGAGCGGCTGGTGACGTGCGACCAAGACCGCTGGGACCCCGGCTTCAATGTAGGTGTGCTGGGTGAGTTTCGTCTAAGCGAGTATTTCCAATTCCGCGTGGCTCCCGCCATGTATTTCGGTACGCGGCACCTCACCTTTCATTTCTTCCCCAGCGAGAGCGCCGGCGAGAAAGAGATGACGGAGCGTCAGGACTTGAAGACGGCCTATATCTCCACCGCATTAGATTTGATTGTCGCCTCGCCGCGCTTCAACAACCACCGCCCCTATCTGATGGTGGGTCTGAACCCGATGATCAACCTTTCAGCCCGCGACAATGACTACTTGAAGTTGAAAGGCACCGACCTCTTTTTCGAGATTGGTGTGGGTTGCGACTTTTACCTGCCGTTTTTCAAGTTGCGCCCTGAGTTGAAGTTCATGTACGGCTTGGGCAATAAGCTCGACACCAAACATGCTGAGAAGTTGAAAGACAAAAACATGCTGATGTTTACGAAGTCGGTCAGCGAGGCCACCACCAAGATGTTTGTGTTGTCGTTCTACTTTGAATAGAACATCCTATTTACCCAAGGCTTTCTTCATTTTCGTCTGTCCCAGTTTCGATATTTTCGTCACTTGGTCGTATTCGAAGCTGCCAAATTGGTTCATGGCGATATCCACCACGATGTCGGGATGATAGAGTTTCACGGCCATCGCCGCATTCTGCTGTATCATCAGTGAATACATACGTGAGAGGAGCGTATAGTAATTGAGGTCGAGATTGCCGGGCATGAGTTTGCGCAGGATGGCGAGCGGTTTCGACATCGTGCGCCGCTTCTCGGCCTCCATAGCCAGTCGCAGTTTCTCGCCGTCGGTATCATAATGTCCGCTCACGTTGACCGCCACGAGCAGGTCGTCGCCCGTACGCGCCACGCGGTTGAGCGGCAGCGGGTTCATGATGCCTCCATCCACCATCACCATGCCGTCGCGCTTGACGGGTTCGAAGAAGATCGGCAGCGAGATAGACGCTCTGATAGCCTCGTAGAGGCTGCCCCGGCGGAACACCACCTCTTGGCCGCTCTCCCAGTCGGTGGCCACGGCACAGAAGGGTATGCGCAGGTTTTCGATCATCACGTCGGGCACGATTTCCTTGAGGGCGTCGATGATCTTCACCCCTTTGACCAGATGATTGATACTGAGTGAGACATCGAGCAGCGACAGGATTTTCATCTTATCCACGCTCATCATCCACTGTTTAAACTCTGCCAGGCGCCCGGCCGCATACATACCCCCCACGAGGGCACCCATGCTGCATCCTGCCACCGATGTGATGTGATAGCCCTGCCCCTCGAGTTCCTCGATGGCACCAATATGTGCCAGTCCGCGCGCTCCGCCACTCGACAGCACCAACGCCACGTCGTCTTTCTTTCCTTGAATACCTAACATAAAGCTGTCTTTGTTGTTGTCGAGTGCAAAAATACGAAAAAATCATGATTGGTTGATTAAAAATCCTGTTTTATAGAAAAAAAAAGCGTAGATACCGCCGTAATGTGTAACTTTGCACGGTGTGAAGAATCACCCTCTGATTCTAAAGACCCAATAACCCATTCTGCATGATGAAAAAAATCTTATTCTCCCTGATGCTTACCTGCGCTGCAGGCACGGCTCATGCCGACGACTACTCCTACCCCTATCTGGTGTTGGTGAACGACGACGGCACACAGACCTCGCTGGCGGTTGAGCAATTAGAACTGACCTTCAGCGACGGACTGCTGGTTGCGAAAAACGCCGCCGGCACACAATCGTTCACCCTGTCGCAACTCAGAAAGATGGCTTTCTCCGACTCGCCCGGCGTGGTCGATGCCATCAACACCATCGACGCGCAGAGCGCCAACGACGGCCCTGCCGACATCTATACCGTTTCGGGCATACACGCAGGCACCTTCGAGCACATCGGCGATGCGCAGGCAGCACTGCCTAAAGGCATCTATATTGTCAAGCAAAAAGACCAAACATATAAAATCAGCGTGAAATGAAAAAAATCACATCTCTTATCATACTCCTTGCCACCACACTGACGATGGCGGCCCAGACCCTCAACGTACAGGTGGGCGAGGTGGTCTATCAGATACCCGCTGCCCAGGCGGGCGACATGGTCTATTCTGAGGGCACCACCATCAGCATCCTCAACAAGGTTTATACCCTGAGCGACATCGACCGCATGTATATCGACGCCACACCAGTGACCGACAACAGCGTGAGCGTGAGCTACGACGGCACGAAGGCGCAGGTGCTGGTGGCCGGCAACGTGGCGCAATACCTCACCATCAACGCCAACGGCGCCCATGTGGCCATCGTGCAGAATGCCGATGTGACCGAAGAGATCACCTATACGCTGAGCGGCAACTCGACCGACGGTTCTTTCTACATGGACGGACAACTGAAAGCCTCGCTGGTGCTCAACGGCCTAACGCTGCACAATCCCGACAGCGCCGCCATCAACATACGCGACGGCAAGCGCATCAACGTAGAACTGGCCCCGGGCACCACCAACACCCTGACCGACGGCACCGGCGGCACGCAGAAAGGATGCTTCGCCGTGAAAGGACACACCGAGTTCAAGGGCGGCGGCACACTCAACATCACAGGCAACAGCGCGCACGCCTTCTGGGGCAAGGAATACGTGGAACTGAAAAAGACCACCGGCACCATCAACATCCTCGGCGCCAAGGGCGACGGATTCAATGTGAACCAATACTTCACGATGAACGGCGGCACGGTGAGCATCAAGGGTGTGAGCGACGACGGCATACAGGTGAGTTATGAGACCGACGACAACGACAATGTGGTGGAGGATGCCGAGAACACGGGCGACGTGACCATCAAGAAAGGTGACCTGAGCATCGCCGTCACGGGCGACGGCGCCAAGGGCATCAAGGCTGCACACAACGTCAACATACAGGGCGGCACGGTGACCATCGACCAGACGGGCGGACTCACCGTCGAGAACGGCGACATCAGTTATCCCACCAGCATCAAGGCCGACGGCGACATCAATATCACAGGCGGCACGGTGACTATCAACAACACCGCCACTGGCGGCAAAGGGCTGAGTGCCAACGGGGCGGTGAACATCGACGAGAGCAACGCCACCACCTATATCAATATCACGGCCAACGGAGCCGGCGGCGTAGTCGATGTGGAGAGCAGCGGCGACACGGGCGCCACAGCCAGTTCATACAAGGTGTATGTGAGCATACCCACCAGCGGGGGCGGCGGAGGCCCGGGCGGCGGCAGCCGAGCCTGGAGCAAGGTCTATCTCTACAAGAGCGACGGCACCCTGGTACAGCAGTTGACCAACACCGTGAGCAAGTCGTCGGGATATTACACCTACACGTTTTACTATTACGACTTCAAGGAGGCCGACAGCGGCTCTTACTACTTCAAGAGCGACAACTACACCGGCGGTGGCGGCTGGGGCGGCGGCACCACCTACACCATCCAGTCGCAGACGTTCTACGGCCCCACATCGGGCTCCGACATCTACTACAGCATCACCAACAGCTATACCACCAGCGGCACCACCCGCACCTACGCGCTCACCAATGTGACCAGCACCTTCGCAGGCTCGCAAGACCTGTCGGAGGATGAAGGCAAATCGTACAACGCGGCGGGCATCAAGGCCGACGGCGACGTGACCATCAAGGGCGGCACCATCATCATCAAAAACAGCGGCGAGATGAGCAAGAGCATCAAGTCGAAAGCCACCGTCACCATCGATGGCGGCGACATCACGCTCACACCCAGCGGCGCAATGCGGGTGGTGAACAGCGACGCGTCGTACAGCATGGGGGTGAAGACAGTGGATTTCGTGCAGAACGACGGTACGCTGCGCATCACGGCATCGGCCACAGCCGGGCGCGGCATCTCTGCCACCGACATCACCACCAACGGCGGCACGCTGACCATCAACAACTCGGGCGGCGGACAATCGGGCAGCACCGACGACTATACCGCCAAGGGACTGAAAGCCGACGCTAAGATAGCCCTCAACGGGGGCACCATCAGCATCACCATGACCGGCAACGGCGGCAAGGGCATCAAGGCCGACGGCACCTACACACAGGGACTGGCCGACGGCAGCGGTCCCACACTCACCGTCACCACCACGGGCAGCCGCTTCGGCAGCAGCTCGTCGGGCGGCGGATGGGGCTGGGGACCCGGCGGCAGCAGCGGCGGAGGCTCGGCCAAGGCGATCAAGGTGCAGGGCACCGTGACACTCTACGGCGGCACTACCGAGGTATCGACCAAGACCGACGGCGCCGAGGGTCTGGAGTCGAAGACGGCGATCTATGTCGAGGGCGGACAGCACTACCTGAAGTGCTACGACGACTGCATCAACTCGAGCGGTTGCATCTACTTCAACGGCGGCATGACCATCTGCTACTCCAACGGCAACGACGCCATCGACTCCAACGCCGGGCGCACGGGTGCCATCACCATCGGCAACGGTGCCGTGCTGGCCTATACCAGCGCCGGCGGACCCGAGGAGGGCTTCGACTGCGACAACAACAGCTACATACAGATCACCGGCACGGGCATCGGCATCAGCGGCGGCAGCAGTCAGGGAGGCGGCGGCTGGGGTGGCAGCAGCAGCACCATCTCGGGGGCCAAACAGGGCTACACCTTCTATACCAACTCGGTGTCGTACGCGCCCGGGCGCTACTACACGCTGCTCGACAGCAGCAACAAAAACCTGGTGACCTACAGCGTCGAGGCATCGTTCACGAGCACCCTCTCGCTCATCACCGCCACGGGCATGACATCGGGCAGCACCTATCAGGTGAAGTACACCACCACCGAGCCCACCGACGCCACCTCGTCCTATCACGGCCTCTATCTGGGCAGCCAGACCGTGGGCAGCACACAAGCCTTCTCGTTTACGGCCAAATAAGAAGTGAGAGGTAAGAGGTAAGAGGTGAGAGGTGAGAGATGAGAGGTAAAATACAAGCGGGCGGTTTCTGAACGATGTCAGAAGCCGCCCGCCGAGCATATTTACCTAACTTTGTTTTCTCTAATTCATGTGAACTGCGTTCACTTTCTCTCAATCATGTTGTCACACAAGATGGCTGTTGCCACCATCATGGCGCTCAGCGCCACAAACATTGTCATACTCATAGTTGTTATCCTTTCTTTTTTAAGTGAAACATACAGCCCGCCTCACGGCGTCGGCTTTTAATTTTTTTGTTATCCTGCAATCTTTTTACTATTGCTGTTATTCCTGAAATTCTCTTTACCTCACTAATACTTATTTTGCAAACTGCTGAAAATTCCTTTTTTATCAATGAACAATCTTTTACCTGATTGGTGAACAATCTTTTCTACCTTACTCTACTAACCCATGTTTCAAAGAACCTGTTTCCTGAACTTTCTCTCTACCTCAAATATATCTTTTTGCTAAGCATTTCTTTGTTTTGACGATGCAAAGGTAAGGGCATTCACCATTTCCGGCAATACTTACACCCCGTTTTCGACTGTAAAAGCCCCCTTTTTTGACCTACATCAACAAACTGTGTGCGCACACAGCCCGAAAAAAGTCCCAAAAACCGTATCTCTCACCCATTTTTGTGATATTCTCTCAAATGATGATTATAGTTGTCGAGCCAGCGCCTTTTCACCCCCAAAAATCGTGAAGATAGAAGTCAGTATGCTATAAGCAACAATACAATCACCGCAGCCTAAAGTGGGTCTAATAAGCAGTTTTTTCGGAAAAACAATGGCATTTTGCAAAAAAATGCGTATTTTTGCGGTGTTTTTGCAAAATCATATTTTATTTGACGTATGAAGAAAGTTTTTTCGACCATAGCAGCAGTGGGCATCGTGGTGCTCGCCACGCTGTCGGGCTGTAAGACCAACGGTTCTGAGAAATCGAATGCCGACACCACACAAGCCGGTACCACACAAGCCGGTGCCGCTTCCAATGCCGGACAAGACGGCGCGGCTCTACAGCCAGAGGGCGAGCCAGCCCTGTACGACACCTATAGCAACCAGAAATACGGATTCACCGTGCTGGTGCCCAAACAGATGACGTGTACCGACGAGACACCCATGGCCGAGGGCGCCAACTATGCCATCGAGGGCGACGAGGGGATGAGCATGCTGAGCGTCATCGCCTCTGACAACTACGGCGGCAAGGCCTTCTCCCCCGACGACATCAAAGGCGAGATGGACAGCCGCGCCGCCGAACTGGGCGAGGAGGCCGGCACCCAAGTGACAAAGACCGAGAATGCCGACGGATGGACCATCACCGTGGAGGGCGGCGAACTCTACCACCAAGTATATATGGCCAAATACAAGGCCGGCCGCCGCTACGAGCTGACCTACATCTACAGCGAAGAACAGGCCAAGACGCTCGGCGGCACCGTGGAGAAAGACATCATTTCCTCGCTGACCACCCGATAAAGGCTTTGCTGAAACGACCGGGCTGCGGCATACAGGCACAACGCCGGATGAAAACGGCTGTCAGCCGGAAAGACTGAAATAAAAACATAATCTCATGGATGACAATATAAAAGATGAAATCATAGGAGCTGAAGAGGACAGCAACAACACTCCTGCTACAGACAACACCGAAGAAGGGCAGGCCATGACTTCGCCTGACAACGGCGGCGAGGAGAACGGCAACGAACAGACAGACGCCCCGTCGGCGCACTCCGACTACAAACCCGTCAACCGTTTCGACGCATCGGCGGTGCATCACCTCAGCGGCATGTACCAGAGCTGGTTTCTGGACTACGCCTCGTATGTGATACTCGAGCGCGCCGTGCCACATATCGAAGACGGCCTGAAACCCGTGCAGCGACGCATCCTGCACTCCATGAAGCGCATGGACGACGGACGGTATAATAAGGTGGCCAATATCGTGGGACACACCATGCAGTTTCACCCGCACGGCGACGCCTCCATCGGAGACGCGCTGGTGCAGATGGGACAGAAAGACCTGCTCATCGACACACAGGGCAACTGGGGCAATATCCTCACCGGATCGCCCGCAGCCGCACCACGATACATCGAGGCACGACTGTCGAAATTCGCACTCGACGTGGTGTTCAACCCCAAGACCACCGAATGGCAACTATCCTACGACGGGCGCAACAAAGAGCCCATCACACTGCCCGTGAAGTTCCCGCTGCTTCTGGCACAGGGCGCCGAGGGCATCGCCGTGGGCCTGTCGTCGAAAATACTGCCGCACAACTTCAACGAACTGTGCGACGCCGCTATCAGTTGCCTGCATGGCGAGGAGTTCCACCTCTACCCCGACTTCCCCACCGGCGGCAGCATCGACGTGTCGAAATACAACGACGGACAGCGCGGAGGTGTGCTCAAGGTGCGCGCCAAGATAGAGAAGTTGGACAACAAAACGCTCGTCATACGCGAGATACCCTACTCTAAGACGTCTGAGACGCTCATCGAGTCGATCACCAAAGCCGTGGAGAAAGGAAAGATCAAAGCCCGCAAGGTGGAAGACCTGACCGCCGCCAACGTAGAGATACTGGTGCACCTGGCTCCCGGCGTGTCGTCAGACAAGACCATCGACGCCCTCTATGCCTTCACCGACTGCGAAATCAATATCTCGCCCAACTGCTGCGTCATACAAGACAACAAACCGCAGTTCCTCACCGTGAGCGACGTGCTGCGACATTCCGCCGAACAGACCAAGGACCTGATACGGCAGGAGTTGGAGATACGGCGCGGCGAGCTGCTCGAACAGCTCCACTTCGCATCGCTGGAGAAAATCTTCATCGAAGAGCGTATCTACAAGGGCAAACGCTTCGAGGAAGCGCCCAACATGGATGCCGCCTGCGAATATGTGGATGAGCGGCTCACGCCCTTCTATCCGCAGTTCATCCGCGAAGTGACCAAAGACGACATCCTGCGGCTGATGGAAATCAAGATGCAGCGCATCCTGAAGTTCAACAAAGACAAGGCCGACGAACTGATGGCCCGTCTGCGCGAGGAGATCGAGCAGATAGAGCACGACCTGGCCAACCTGACGGAGGTGACGGTGGAGTGGTTTGAGATGATCAAGAAGAAATACGGCGCCGACCACCCGCGACTCACCGAGCTGAAGAACTTCGACACCATCGTGGCGGCCAAGGTGGTGGAGGCCAACGAGAAACTGTACATCAACCGCAACGAGGGATTTATCGGCACGGGGCTGAAGAAAGACGAATACGTGTGCAACTGCTCCGACATCGACGACATCATCCTCTTCTACAAAGACGGCAAATACAAGGTGATACGCGTGGCAGAGAAGGTGTTTGTGGGCAAGAACGTGATGCACGTGCAGGTGTTCAAGAAAAACGACAAACGCACGATATATAATGTGGTGTATCGCGACGGCAAGCACGGCTATTACTTCATGAAGCGGTTTAACGTGACCAGCCTGACGCGCGACAAGGAGTACGACCTGACACAGGGCACGGCAGGCTCGCGTGTGCTCTACTTCACCGCCAACCCCAACGGCGAGGCCGAGGTAATCAAGGTGACACTCGACCCCAACCCCAAACTCAAGAAGATATTCATCGAGAAAGACTTCTCTGAGATTATCATCAAGGGACGCGCCTCGAAGGGCAACCTGCTCACCAAGAACTCCATCCACCGCATCAGCCTGAAGAGCCACGGCCACAGCACGCTGGGAGGCAGGAAAGTGTGGTTCGACCCCGACGTCAACCGTCTGAACTACGACGAGCACGGGCAGTACCTGGGCGAGTTCAACGAGAGCGACGCCATCCTCGTGGTGCTCAAGAACGGCGAGTTCTACCTCACCAACTTCGACACCAACAACCACTACGAAGACAACATACAGGTGATAGAGAAATGGGATGCCGGCAAGGTGTGGAGCGCCGTGCTCTACGATGCCGACCAACAGGGATACCCCTACGTGAAGCGATTCCTGATGGAGGCCACCAAACGGCACCAGAACTACCTGGGCGACAACCCCAACTCGCGGCTCGTACTGCTCACCGACCAGGTGTATCCGCGGCTGCTCGTCAGCTTCGGCGGCAACGACGAGGGACGGCCCGCCATGGAGATCGACGTGGAGCAGTTTATCGGTGTGAAAGGCTTCAAGGCCAAGGGCAAGCGCATCGCCACCTGGCAGATAGCCAACATCGAAGAACTGGAGCCCACACGCTATCCTGAGCCCACCGACGACAACAACGACGGCGACAGCGACGGCGAGGAGGAGAATCTGGATCCTGACGCCGGCAAGAGTCAGCAACAGGTGATAGACGAAATCAACGGACAACTCAAGCTCGACCTCTTCGGAGATGAATAACATAGCCTCACCCCCTACCCCTCTCCAACGGGAGAGGGGCGTAATTACTCCGTCGATTGCGACATGCGCCCTGAATTGGAGCCGTGCCAAGATGAAATGGCTGATGTTGATACTCCTGTTTCCGCTTCTCCCAAAAGGCGCCATGGCCCAGAGCGACACCATCCCGTCGAAACGCGAGACGGTGACGGCCAACCTCTTCGGCGTCGGCTACACCGATATGCTCGACACCTACCTCTCGCCCGAGAAATTCCGGGGGGTGGAGGTGCGCTTCCTGCACCAGACCACGCGCCTGCGCCCGGGCAGCCGCTGGAGCCGGCAGATGACCACGCAGACCTACGTGAGCAGTGGCACCAGCCGCGGCGATGGCACCACACTCGGTCTGCAAGCCAACTACGGCTATGCGTGGCACTACAACTGGCAGTGGATGGGCGGCCGGCTGCGGCTGCAGGCGGGCGGCATGGTCGATGGCAACATCGGCGTGCTCTACAACCTGCAAAACCAGAACAACCCCGCACAGATGCGACTCTTCGCCAATATCGGTCCGTCGGCTGTCGGCACCTTCCGCTTCCACATCGGCCGCCGGCCCGCCGCGCTGCGCTACGAGGTGTATGCACCGCTGGCCGGCGTGATGTTCAGTCCCAACTACGGCCAGTCGTACTACGAGATCTTCACCCGCGGCAATTACGACCACAATGTGGTGCCCACCACCTTCATCATCACGCCGTCGGTGCGCAACCTGCTCACCCTGCAAGTGTCGTGGAAGCGCAACACCTACTCCATCGGTTATATGGGCGAGATACAACAGGCCGAGGTGAACCACCTGAAACAGCACATCTACTCGCACCTGCTCATGGTGGGCTACGTGCGCCACTTCACTATCACCGATATCGTGCCGTAATCTCGGGGGCAAGGGGCAGGAGACGAGTTGTTGAGCGACAGTGAAAAATACCTCGCCACGCAAGTAGGGACAGGGCGTGCCCTGTCCGCAAGGAACGGTGAGAGGTGAGAGATATGCTTTACTGCTGCTATTTCTATTGTATCTATCAATCCTATTGTATCTATAAAAAAACAACTGACAAATGCGCTTTACAGCCAGCTTACTGCTATACGGCCTCACTCTTTTCCTCTTCTCCGGCTGCATCGACGAAGAGGAGCACCCCGACACGCCGCAGGGCAACTTCGAGGCGCTGTGGAAAATCTTCGACGAGCACTACTGCTTCTTCGACCTGAAACGTGAGCAACTGGGCGTGGACTGGGACGAGGTGTACCAACGCTACGCACGGCAGTTCGACAGCAGCATGACCGAGAAACAGCAGTTCGAGGTGATGACACGCATGATCGGCGAACTGCGCGACGGACATGTCAACATCACCACCTCGTTCGACTACGGACGCAACTGGAGCTGGTACGAAGACTATCCCATCAACTTCAGCGAGAACATTCAGCGCAACTACCTGGGCACCGACTACCGCATCGCCGCCGGACTCGACTACCGCCGGCTCGACGATAACATCGGCTATGTGTATTACGAGAGCTTCGCCAGCAGCATCGGCGAGGGCAACCTCGACGAGGTGATGCTCTATCTGGCACCCTGCAACGGCCTCATCCTCGACATACGCAACAATACGGGCGGACAACTGAGCAACGCCGAGAAACTGGCGGCGCGATTCACCAACGACGAACAGCTCGTGGGATATATGCAGCACAAGACGGGCAAAGGACACGACGACTTCTCTGAGATGATGGAGCAGCGAATCAAACCCTCCGACGGCATACGGTGGCAGAAACGGGTGGTGGTGCTCACCAACCGGCAGGTGTTCAGCGCGGCCAACGAGTTTGTGAAGTACATGAAGTGCTTCGCCAACGTCACGGTGGTGGGCGACACCACGGGCGGCGGCGCAGGCATGCCTTTCTCGAGCGAACTGCCCAACGGATGGACGGTACGTTTCTCGGCCTGCCCCATGTACGACCGCGAGGGGCGCAGCACCGAACAGGGCATCGCGCCCGACATCCAACTGGGCATGACGGCCGAAGACGAGGCCCATGGCCATGACACCCTGATAGAATATGCCAGAAAGCTGCTTGCCGAATAGAACCGATGCTATTTTGAAGGAGTTTGGGAGTTTAGGAGTTTAGACAATAGTATTGGGATATACGACAACGGATGGCACGGATTTCACGAATGAAACGAATAATAAAACCATTATGATGAGAAGAATTATACTATTCACATTATTTTCATTGCTTTGTCTGTCATCACACGGGCAAAACACGTATGACAACAAACAAGCCGTCGTCTATTACGAATACAAGACGTTTGGCGGTTTCCATCGTATCACGTACTCTTCCGACGGGCACACCCCCATGCGGCGAGGTACGAAAATCTGCCTCTCGCTCGTCCATGGCAACTGGTACATCTACGGCTATATGAACGAGAGAGAAGACACGGTGATGGTGACTGAGAAAGAAGCACTCAAAGTAGATAAGATGATCAGGAAGGTCGATTGGGAGGCTTTTCATCCCGAGGCCGACGAAAGGCTGGTGAAGTCGGAGTGTGACGATTGCATACAGTGGTCTGTTAACGCCTGCACCTTCCGGGGTGAATGCCACGTAGAGAGCGATGGCGAAATGAGCGGTTACATCGAGCCGGAAAAGGTAGCCCGGCGCTACCATGCCGCCATGCGCCGCATCCACAAGATCAACAGATACCTGTTCAGCTTCCTCCGTTTTTAACGATGAAAAATTTGCAGGTTTAAGAAAATCGCCGTACTTTTGCACCGCCAAGTGAAAAACCGATGATGATACTGCGCTTGTGGCGGAATTGGCAGACGCGCCAGACTTAGGATCTGGTGTCTCACGACGTGAAGGTTCGAGTCCTTTCAGGCGCACAAAGGTAAAATTGGTAACAATCTGGTATTTAGATTGTTACCATTTTTATTGGTCCGATATTGAATATTTGGCATGATATAACAATCCAACAATTTCAGCACTACTGTTACCAAACAGTGAATCATCGTTTATTTTTCCCGAAAAGGTCAGAATGAGTTCCCGTATTAGTCATCAACAGTAGCAGTTCTTGATGATCTTGAACCCATACCAAAAGCCAATCTGGAGTAATGTGACATTCCCAATAGCCCTCATACTGACCATGAAGTAAATGGGGATGGTATTTTTCTGGCAAACATCCTTCTTCTGCAAGGGTATTAAGCACCTCTTTAAGCAATTGTTCGTCATAACCACGTTTTAGGCAACGCTTCAATGAACGACGAAATTCTCCCGTGAATTTTAACTTGTACTTCATCCCTTACATTGATTGATGAGGTCATCAACGCTGCACGCCTCATAGACCCGTCCTTTCTCAATATCTTCAATGGCCCGTTCCATGCCAGTTTTCCTTTTCCGCTTAAGAGAGACACTCTTTACACCGCGAATCAAACTAATTGCTTGTTGTATTTGGTCAAGCATAGATACATCTTCGATAGATACCGTCAGCTGTGTCATAATAATGGTTTTAAAATTTTACCGATGCAAAAATACATGAAATAAATGGTTGAAACAAATAAAAACGGCAAAAAGTGGTTTACTCATTATGAGCCTATGTCATGTTAAATGCAAAAAGACCGACTATTACTAATCGGTCTTTCTTCTATTTATGTCCTACATTTTCACGAACACCTTCTTGCATTCCTCGAAATAATTCTTTGGAAAATTCTTGGAAGATTCTAT
>CAMVAT010000006.1 GCA_947165505.1 uncultured Prevotellaceae bacterium
CGGTGCAGTCAGAGAACGCAGAATTGCCGATGCTCGTCACGCCCTCGGGTATGGTGACGCTTGTCAGGCTGGTGCACTCTTCGAACGCAGATATGCCGATGCTCACCACGCTCGAGGGGATGGTCACGCTCGTCAGGCCGGAGCAGTCACGGAACGCACACTTGCCGATGCTCGTCACTCCATCACAAATGATGACTTTTTTTGCACCGATAAAAGATGAACGAGGTCTATGATAATCGTCATCATCATATTGTGTTAAAACATCACTACTGTTAATGGTTACCACCAAGTCACCCGCCCCTCCAAAGACGGATTCTCCCATACTTTTCACGCTCGAAGGGATGTTCGCGCTTTTCAGACGGGGGCAGTAAGCGAACGCATCTCCGCCGATGCTCGTCACACCCTCTGATATGGTCACGCTCGTCAGGCTTTCGCAATGATAGAACGCATAATAGAAAATGCTCGCCACGCTCGATGGGATGTTCACGCTCGTCAGGCCGTCGCAGTTCCCGAATGCGTAACCGCCGATGCTCGTCACGCCCTCAGAGATGGTGACGTTCGTCAGGCCGGTGCAGCCATAGAACGCATAATCGCCGATGCTCGTCACGCTCGAGGGGATGGTCACATTCGTAAGGCTCTTGCAGCCATCGAACGCCCGTTCGCCGATGCTCGTCACGCTCGAGGGGATGGTCACGTTCGTCAGGCCGGTGCAGCCATAGAATGCATATTCGCCGATACCCGTCACTCCTTCGCCAATGATATAATTCTGAACTTGACTACCGAAAATGCCTATAATTGATCTTTTTTGTGTATAAGTTTTAGACACAATGGCATTGCTGTTGATGGTCACGCTCGTCAGGCCGTCGCAGCCCCCGAATGCACTTCCGCCTATGCTCGTCACGCTCGAGGGGATGGTCACGCTCGTCAGGCCGGAGCAGCCATAGAACGCATTTCCGCCGATGCTCGTCACGCCTTCGGGGATGGTGACGCTCGTCAGGCCAGAGCAGCCTTCGAAGGCATTACCACCGATGCTTGTCACGCTCGAGGGGATGGTCACGCTCGTCAGGCCGGAGCAACCTTGGAATAAGCCATCGCTGATGCTTGTCACGCCATTACCAATGATATAATTCCGAACTTGATTACCAAATATATTTTTTAAAAAAGTATTATTTGACATGATGGAATTACTGTAGATGGTCACGCTTGTCAGACTGGAGCAGTAAGAGAACGCCCAATCGCCAATACTCGGCACGCTTGACGGGATGGTCACGCTCGTCAGGCCGGAGCATTCATAGAACGCATACTCGCCGATGTAAGTCACTCCCTCAGAGATACTCATGCTCGTCAGACCGGAGCAGTGACTGAATGCATAGTCAGCGATACTCGTCACACTATATGTTATACCTTCATAAACGACTGACGAAGGTATGACGATGCTCCCAATAGGATAATATTTTGTATACTGAGAATCTCTATTCGTCACAGACGCCTTACCCGTATCCTCATTTAAATAGTAATAAATCCCATCAATCTCGGCATAATCCGCCATCACATTCACACTCACCGCGGAGAGGAGCAGGGCGAGCAGACAATAGAGTTTTAGTTGTTTCATGTTGTTTTGTGTTTTTACCTGTCGCTCTCCCTGCCTCGGTGGTGAATAATATGGGGTTGATTGCGGAAGCCGAAAAAAAAGACGTGGGAGTAAACTTTCTGTCGCTTATCCCGCTGATTAGGCCTTCGCATTGCCCCTTTATCAAGATAAGCAACGCAAGCCAGCCCACGCCATTGGGTATTATACGGATATACGCAACAGCCCCCAAGGGGTTGCTGATATGAGGATATAATACACCCTGCGCGGACGCTCTACGTTGCGAAATCTCCCGATAAAGTTTCAAGTTGCGAAGTTGAATCAGCAGAAGATTGCGTTCGTGAAAACGTCCTTTTGAGACTGGTGCCCTACAAACGACACGGTAGCCTCTGGTTCCATAAGTGATATGACCCGCCCGGCCCCGCGGGGCTGGCTTAGTCGGCACAAAGATAAGTAATATTTTGATAACGGCAAAATATTTTTGTCGGAATTGAATGTATTTTCGTCTTTTATTTATTATTTTTGCACCGACAAATAAAACATCAGGTTAATGTGTCAGATGATTACATCAAGTGGCTCGTAAGCACAGCCACGAAGTAGTATCTGACGGATTTCAAATGGCTTCCCTATCGTCCGCCAACCGTCGGTTCCACCCGAACGAGGTGAGAGGTAAGAGGTAAGAGGTGAGAGATATGCCACGAGGTTAGTTCTAAACAAGTAGGGACAGGGCGTGCCCTGTCCGCAGGCTGGGTACAAGTGGCGTGAGATATGCCACGCGGTAGGGGCGGGTCACTGTGCCCGCCCGCACGGCCCATGGGGCCGTTCTTTTGTAAAATTTGAAACCAATTTGTGATATTTCCCGCCGCAGGCGGCGACACCAGCACGCTTCGCGTGGAGGCTTTTAGCACGCTTCGCGTGGAAATTCTTCAAATTTTATTCAAATTATTCAAATTCGATATAGATTCTTCATAACGCTTCGCGTAATGGTTTAACTCGCTGCCGCTCGTGCGGGCGGGCACGGTGACCCGCCCCTACAGCGTGGCAAGGCTTTCGTCTCACTTTTCGTCTTTTTACTTCTTTACTTCTTTGCTTCTCGTTTTTTTACTTTTTTACTTCTTTACTTTTCAATTTACTTTTTTTCTTATAAATGCCGTTTTGTCAGTCTTGTCTGACATTCTGGCATGCTCTTCTTGTTGGTACGTGAATTGCATTTTATCTGGTGAGCGGCTGACTGAATGTTCGGACGCGAGAGAGAAAAAACAATATAAAACCAACTAATAAAAGTAAAGGAGACAAAACGATGATGTACAGAAATTCATGGTTACCGGAAGTGTTCAACGATTTGTTCAATGCAGTGAATATGCCGAAGGCCAATGCCACGGCACCAGCCATCAACGTGCTGGAATCGGAAACAGGTTATAAGGTGGAAGTGGCCGCACCGGGCATGACGAAAGACGACTTCGATGTCAATATCAATGCGGATGGCGACCTGACCATCAAGATGGAGAACCGCCACGAGGCTAATGAGGAGGACAAGAAAGCCCACTACCTGCGCCGTGAGTTCAGCTATACGAAGTTTGAGCAGACTCTGGCGTTGCCCGACGATGTTGACAAAGAGAAGATCGGTGCCAAGGTGGCCGAGGGCGTGTTGACCATCACACTGCCCAAGATTGCCAAGGAAGAGGTGAAAGTGGCTCGCCAAATCAATATCGGGTAAGATTTGAGATTTGAGGTTTGAGATTTGAGATTTAAAGTTGAGGGTTTAGGGTTTAGGGTTTAGGGTTCTGACATGGTATTCTATCATAAAGGGTTATGTTTAAGGTTCCTGCTTATGCAGGAGCCTTTTTTTTGTGAGAGGCCTCCCGTGGAGGGGGAAAGCTGCATGAGAAACTGTATGCGGAAATACTACTTGCGGACAGGGCACGCCCTGTCCCTACGTTTTTATGTCCTTCTGTTCTTCTGTCAAAAAACATTTCCCTCTCTGTCTTTTCTGTTTTTCTGTTCTTCTGTCAAAAAAAACAAGCGCTTTCTGTTCTTCTGTCTGAAAAAATATGTAACTTTGTGGCAAAAATGGCAGCACACAACGAACTGGGCCGGTGGGGCGAGCAGAAAGCGGCTGAGTATCTGGCCGCAAAAGGCTATAGCATCCTGCATCAAGACTGGAGGATAGGGCACCGCGACCTCGACATCGTGGCGGTGACGCCCGACGGGCGCACCCTGGCTGTGGTGGAGGTGAAGACACGGCGTGGCGCCGACATGGCCGAGCCCGAGCAGTCGGTGGATTGGCGGAAGATACGCTCGCTGACCATGGCTGCCGGGGCCTATGTGAAACGATATGCCATCGACCTCGATATCCGCTTCGACATCATCAGCGTGGTGGGCATGTCCGACGGCTCCATGCGCATCAACCACATCGAGAGTGCTTTCCTGCCGCCCGTCATCACCAGATAACCCGTAACCATCCGGCTCATGAAAATCATATACCTCGACCAGACCGACTCCACCAACCGCTATCTGCACGACCGTCACGACGACGACACGGCCGGGATGGTGGCGGCTGTGGCCGACTACCAGACAGCAGGCCGCGGACAGGGAACACATACGTGGGAGAGCGCACCGGGACAGAACCTGCTCTTCAGCGTGCTCATCCATCCGCAGGGTGTGAAGGCCGCCGAGCAGTTCATCCTCTCCGAGGTGTGCGCCCTGGCCCTGAAACGGGTGCTCGACCGCTATGCCGACGGCATCACGCTGAAGTGGCCCAACGACATCTACTGGCGCAACCGAAAACTCAGCGGCACGCTGATAGAAACGGCAGTGTCGGCTTCAGGACTCAAACGGTGCATCTTCGGCGTGGGACTGAATGTCAACCAGCGTGTCTTCCGAAGCGATGCGCCCAACCCCGTGTCGCTGTGGCAGATACTCGGTCGTGAGGTGGACCGCCAGCGGCTCTTGCATGAGTTGCTCGACTCGCTGCAGCAGCATCTCTCACGTCTGTATGAGGGCGAGCGCACTGCTTTCCGCGAGGCTTACCATCAGGCACTCTATCGCCGCGAGGGGGAGCATCCCTATAGCGACGCCGCGGGCATGTTCACGGCACGTATCGACCACGTAGCCGACGATGGGCACCTCATCCTCATCGACACTCAAGGTCGCGAGCGCACCTATGCGTTCGGTGAAGTGAAAATGATTATCTAACATAATAACAATACTCCATCCTCCTCATGTGGAGTCCCCCTCTTTGGGAGGGGGTACGGGGGAGGCTTTTAACATGGCACGATTTAAAAGAATCTTATTGAAACTCAGTGGCGAGAGCCTCATGGGTAAGAAAGGCTACGGCATCGACCCGGAGCATCTGGCTGAGTATGCTCAGCAAGTGAAGGAAGTGCACGACATGGGCGTGCAGATAGGCATCGTCATCGGCGGCGGTAATATCTTCCGCGGACTGAGCGGCGCCACACAGGGCTTCGACCGCGTGAAGGGCGACCAGATGGGCATGCTCGCCACCGTGATCAACTCGCTGGCGCTGTCGTCGGCACTCACCGCAGCTGGTGTGCCCAACCAGGTGCTCACCGCCATCCGCATGGAGCCCATCGGCGAGTTCTACACCAAGTGGAGGGCCATCGAGGCCATGGAGCAGGGCAAGGTGTGCATCTTCTCTGCCGGCACCGGCTCACCTTATTTCACCACCGACACAGGCTCGTCGCTGCGCGGCGTGGAGATAGAGGCCGACGTGATGCTCAAGGGCACGCGTGTGGATGGCATCTACACCGCCGACCCCGAGAAAGACCCCACCGCCACGAAGTTCACCGATATCACCTACGACGAGGTGCTGGCTCGCGGACTGAAGGTGATGGACCTCTCGGCCGTGGTGATGTGCAACGACAACAACCTGCCCATCTACGTGTTCAACATGGATGTGTATGGCAACCTGAAGAAGGTGATGGAGGGCGAGGAGATAGGCACGCTCGTACACCATTGAGAATTAAAAAATGATAGAATTAAAAAGGGGCATGGCGGATCTCGCTATGCCCCTTGCTATATGTGTTACATTCTGCCACCTTTCTGTAACATTTATGCCCTTGACTTCCATCTTTTATCCATAATTTTGCAGGACATAACTGAATACACATGAAAAGAAACTTATTATCACTATTGATGCTGGCCTGGACGGTCATGGCGTCAGCGCAAATGCCGGGCTGGGGACAGCCCGCTGTGGAACCCGATTGGAAGGACATCAACTATGCCGGCGACGACCTTGAGGCGCACCGCCTTGACATCTACCTGCCTAAGACGGGGCAGAAAAAGTATAAGGTCATCATCGCCATCTATGGCAGCGCCTGGTTTGCCAACAATATGAAGGGCATGACCTATATGTCTATCGGAAAACCGCTCACCGAGGCGGGCTTCGCTGTGGTCTGCATCAACCACCGTTCCAGTGCCGACGCCAAATATCCGGCACAGATACAGGATGTGAAGGCCGCCATCCGCTATGTGCGCGCCCATGCCAGCGACTACCGTCTCGACACCTCGTTTGTCGGCATCACCGGTTTCTCGTCGGGCGGACACCTCGCCTCGATGGCGGGCGTGACCAACGGCATGACCACACGCACCTCGGGCCATGTCACTATCGACCTGATTGGCGGCGTGGGTGGCGATTTCGACCAGAGCAGCGACGTGGATGCCGTGGTCGATTGGTTCGGACCGGTGGATATGGCACACATGTCGCCCGACTGCTCTACGGTCAACGACGGGAAGTCGCCCGAGGCGGCTCTCATCGGCGGCGCACCTGCCGACAACCCCGACATGGTGGCGCTCATCAGTCCGATTACCTATCTCGACTCGCCCCATGTGCCCCATTTCCTCGTGTTGCATGGCGAGGCCGACACGGTGGTGCCCCACTGCCAGGGTGTCCTCTTCTCCGAGGCGCTGAAGAAAGCCGGCTACTTGACCGACTTCATCAGTGTGCCCGGCGGTCAGCACGGTCCTGTCACATTCAACGACAACACCTTCCGCTTGATGGTCGATTTCTTCAAGCATGAGATGAGAATAACGAAATGACAGCCACTTATGGCTTTTCTTGACAAAAAGTCGCTCATTCTCTTGGAGATTTCACGGAAATGCTTTATATTTGCCGAAACACAATCTTATCGCTTATGAAAAGGATACTTATTTCCCTGTTATGGATGCTGTGCCTCTGCGCTACGGCTTCCGCCCAAGTGAAGACCTTCAAGACGGTCGATGACAATGCCACGATGGTGGTCAACGCCAGCGACTGCATCGACCGCCGGGGCAGCAACTACCTGCTATGGGTGCGCTATGACTACAAAGGCATGAAAGCCTGCAAGAAAGACGCGCGCCTCGACGGCGTCACTGGCAAGGCAGTCAGGGCCGAGGTGCTCTATGAGTTCGACGAACCTGTGCTTACCTACCGCATCATCTCAAAGAAGTATTACGACAAAAACGGCGCAGTGCTCAAAGAGATCATCTACTACCAGGCTCCGTGGAATCAGGTGGGCGAGTTCGACTATTCGCTCAAACTGGGCATCTACATGTCTGGCGCTTTCAATATCACGGTGGGGTAGTACTCCGCTGAAAAATCTCCGTTGCGGGTGCGGCATGCCGCACCCGCAAACTTTTTTTCGGCTTTTCCCCTCCATCATCGTATCATTATCAGAGCCGAAAGAATGGACGAGACAGTACAACACATCATCGCCCGCTGCCAACAAGGAGACAAAGAGGCCTTTAGGTGGGTGGTGCAGAAGCATCAGCGGATGGTCTTTTCGCTGGCGCTGAAAATGTTGTGCGAAGAAGGACGGCTATCCTTGGCAGAGCATGTTGGAACTGAACGACGAGAACGGTGTGTGGCGCAAGAACGGAGCAGGCAATGCAGGAGGTGCCATGTACCTCATCGACCGCGACGGCACCATCCTCTCCACTTCTACAGATGCCGAGGAACTGGAGCCGCTTATCAAGGCTGCGATTGAGCGAGAGTAGAGCCAAAATAGCACTCAACATTGAATAAGACATGACTACATTCAAAATAACGTCACAAATTACTCCCTCCCCTCGGGGAGGGATGGGGTGGGGGCTCCTCCTTTTCTTCACTCTTGTCGCATTGGCAGGTCAGGCGCAGACAAAGACTTCGGCACAGCTTCGCGGTCGCATCGTCAATGTTCCTGCGGAATATGAAAACCGTCTCAGTCTGCATGAGTATGACCCGCTGCAAACCATATCCTTCAACGACGTGCCGCTGCAACTCGATAGCCTCGGACGCTTCGAGGCAGAGGTGCCGCTGATGGATACTGCACCCGTCGCGCTTGTTTGGACGAGACTCCTGCTATCGCCGGGCGAGACGTATGACGTGGAAATGGACGGTGCGACGGGTAACGTCGTTGTCAAGGGCCGCAATGCTGCGCTGACAAATGAAGTCATCCAGCACCAGCCGGAGGGTTGCGTCTGGGACATGGATGCGATGAAGGATAAGACCGACGCATTCGTGATTGATGCCGCCGAAAAGGAACTGAAACGCTTGGAGGTAGCCAACGACTCCATACAGAAAGCCAACGGATTGTCTGTACAGTGGCGCAATTATGCCAAATCCCGTGTGCTATCTACCATAGCCGGCTATCTTGTTCAGCGCCGATACGTTGATGCTGCCGTGCGCCAGTCTGCCGACGGCAAACTGTGGCGATGGTTGCATGACCATTTCATCTGCCAGATGCCACGTCCGTACACGTTGATTCAAGACCATTTAGGCTACATCATCATGAACTACACGAGGGAACTTATCTCGCCACGAGTCCGAAAAGGATTTAACCTGCGTGGCATCGACACCGCCATCAGTATTGCATTGGAACAGCAGGCAGACGGCACTATTAGCCGCAGCGAGGCCTTCGCCGACAGTCTGCGCACGCTCCGCACAATGCTCCACGACTACAAGGCTCTGTCCGACGCAGGCACCCCTGACTCCATATTGGCCAGCCTTCCCTTTGCCAGAGCCGTACCTCAATACTTTTCCGACGCATATCTCACGGGGCTGATCACGGGTGGTGCCGTCGGTGAGCGTGAGACCATGGAGGATATCCATCGCGTTGCCTCACTTGACATGCCCGACGACATCCGCGACTACGCCCGCGCCGTGCTCCTCTATAGCCAGTTAGAACAGTACCACGCCCCGCTGAACCCCGCGTTGCTGAAACTCGCCAACGAAGTGAAGAACGACTATTTCCGCACTCGCATCATTGAACAGAGTAACCGTTACCACGACCTCGCCCTGCGAAGCGATTACGAAGCCAGTCTGATGCCAAACGAACCATTGGTTGGCCTTATCGATGGCGAAGAAATCTTCTCTAAAATCATCAGGCCATACCGTGGCCGTATCCTTTTCGTCGATTTCTGGGGAACGTGGTGCGGCCCCTGTAAATATGACCTGAAAAGCCATACCCATCCGCTGCATCAGGCACTCGGCGACCTGCCCGTCACCTACCTCTACCTATGCAACAACAGCGCGACGGAAGCATGGCGCAGCACGATCGCCGAATATAGCCTCACGGGCGAGCACCTCGTCCACTACAACCTGCCTGCCGCCCAGCAGAGTGCCGTCGAGAAATACCTCGGAGTGCATAAATTCCCCACCTATATCATCTTCGACCGCAACGGCCAGCGCGTCACAACCGAAGAGAACGAGCCGAGACCTTACGACCCCGAATCCGTCCGCAGGTTGATGATGGGGTTGATAGACAACAAATAAATCATCATAATAATGAACAAGAAAACCATCATCTCCGTCCTGCTCGTCCTTGTGGCTGTGGCGGGGCAGGCACAGACAAAGACAGCAACCATCACGGGCTATTCGCCCGCATTGAAAGACGGAACTGTCGCAGAATCTTCTATCGACAATGTGCGCGTGGCATCAGACACCATACAGGGTGGACGTTTTGCCCTGACCGTTCCCGTGGAAGGACTCACGAAGAGTTACTTGTTCCTTGAGGGAGAAGGATGCCCCAATCGCCTGATGACCATTTGGCTAAGACCTGGTGTGGACGTGAAAGTAACGGGGACAGACTGTCTCTACCCTTTGTGGAAGGTGGATAGTCCGCTGCCCGAACAGCAGACACTCAACCGTATTACGGAGTATGGTTATGACACGCTGGCAGAAACATTGCGACTCGGTCTTGCCAATGCATCGTGGGACGAAGAGAGGTCTGTCTATATGAAATATTTGAAACAGACGATGGACATTCTACCCTCATTGCCGGTAGATGCCGCATCGCTTGATGAGTTAGAGGGTGTGGCTATGATGGCAAGAAACTATGAGAAAGACTTCCCTGATATGGAGCAGTTGAAGGAATTGGAGGCTTCCACCGCAGCCCGTGCGCCGAAAGGGTTTGAAGAGCAACTGGCACAGATTCACACTCAGGTTTATCCGCCACATATCTTGCAGGTAGGCGAAGAGGCCATTGACGCCGAACTCATAGATATGCAAGGTCAAAAGCATCATCTCGCAGAAGTGTTGGGACAGCCCGACCGGTACGTGCTGCTTGATTTCTGGAGTCTGGGATGCGGCCCTTGCCGTATGGCTGAGCCAGAGATGAGAAGAGCTTACGAGCAATCGCAAGGGAAGTTGGAAATCATCGGCATCAATCAGGATAAAATTTCTGCTTGGCAAGAGGACGATTTCAGCAAGAGCATTGCCTGGAAGAACTGGAGCGATGGCAAGATGGGCAAAGCTGACATCGAAAACAGTTATTGCGATAGGAAAGCCATCCCTTATTATGTGTTGATTTCGCCCGACAATCGCATCCTGTGGAAGGGTGCCGGATATGGCGCAGGATGGTTTATGGGCTTGGTTTCCGCCATCAACGGTCCCAAACAAGACAATACCGCCAACCTCTCATTTTCCATCCGACAAGTGAATGCCGATGCCCGTGGTACCACCATCAGCTTCCGCTTTTACGGTCAGGAAGGCTATTGGTTTCGTATCGCCAAAGAATCCTATCTTGAAGCCAACGGCAAGAAATATCATCTGAAAGAAGCGCATGGCATCACGCTTGACGAAAACATCTATCCCGCACAGAAAGCGTCTGCAATCACAGAAGGTATTATGGGCAAACTGTTCTTTACCGACTTCACGCTCACCTTCGAACCGTTCGAGACAATTCCCGAAACCTTCGACTTCAAGGAAGGCGACGGCGAGGGTGCCTTCGTCATCCGCAATGTTTCTATAAAATAACAACGACATGACAACATTCAAAAAAGCGTCACAAACTACTCCCTCCCCTCAGGGAGGGATGGGGTGGGGGCTTCTCCTTTTCTTCGCCTTTTTCGCAATGACCGCGCAGGCGCAGACCAAGCTCTGGAACCATGTAGTGACAGGCTATGCCAATACGCCTGTCGTCAAAGTGACGAGCGTGGCCTTGTACGCCGACCGCACGGAGGTGGGCATACACCTTGATGTCCCCAAAGGGCAACCGGTGGGCTTTATGCCCGGCACCTCATTGAAAACCGGCGATAAGGAATATATGGTGCGTGACGCCACCGTCATCCGGCTGGGCGAGCCTTACACGATGCCCGCCGACACGCTGAGCCTCACCCTCTCGTTTGCCCCTTTACCAGCGGCGACAAAGCGTTTCGACTTCGTGTCGCCCGACGGATTGCAACTGCTCAACATCCGAAGCGCGGATGAAATGCCAGAGGGGATTGCCGACACCTACTGGCGCAGCGAGGCCACGGGCGAATGGCTCATAGGCTTTGCACCGAAACATGTCATTTATGACCATCATGTGTGCGACATCGTCAGCCAGACAGAAAAGAAAGATTTCTATACGCTGACCCTCAATGATGGTACGACCATTCGGGTAGGCAAGATGAAAAAGGGTGTGCGTGACATCACCATTGGCAACAGGAAGCCTGTGGCGTGCAGCCCCGTCACTACGGCCACGCTGCCCGATTATCCGACAAAGGACACACGAAAAGGATTCATTGACAACGGTTACAGTCTGACAGATAGCGTGACCGTCATCGGATGGCTGAAAGATATGCCGGAGCAGGCATGGAAAAAAGGAAAAGAGTTTGAAATCAACTGTAATGACATCATCAGCGGCAAGCAGGAGAGCGCTTTCGCCAAGATGGACACCCTGGGCCGGTTCACGCTCAGAATGCCCCTGCTCAACTCATCTCAGGTGTTTCTCGACTGGAGGCGCACCACGAAGAGCAGCGTGCTTGAACCGGGAAAGACTTATTTCTTTCTTTACGACTTCAAAACGGGGCAAATGCTGTGGATGGGTGATGACGTGAGAGTGCAGAATGAACTGCTGACATATCCCCACGCCTGGCCCAACGAGCGCATCGGACATGAGGAGGCGGGAGAAGTCAGTGCCATGCAATTCAAGGTACAGACAGACAATACCCGTGCGGCCAACATGGCGGAGCTCAATGAACGTGTCAAGAGGCATCCCACACTCTCGCAGCGATATATCGACTATGTGGAGGGCTACTATCAGACCGCACAGGGAGAGTCGATGATGCAGGCAAGTTTCGACATCCCCGGCCGTCAGCTGCCACAGGAGTATATGGACTATGCCGGAAAAGAAGTATGGCAGAAAGCCGTCAAACCCTATACGCTTTATCGTGACTTCGGCACTTTCATGCGCGACTATCTTGACTTGATGCAAGGGGCCCATCACGCCAATAGGGGTGAGGAAACTGTGGCGGCCATCCGTAGGCTGGAGCAGCAGGGTGTTGTGACGCTGTCAACCGACGAGAATGACGCATTGATGGCTTATGCGGAGAAGATCAACAATTTGGAAAACGACCTGCAAAACGCCCATGACAGTGAGAAGATTGACTCGCTGGTCAACGCTTTCAACAGCGACGATACCGTCAACAAGGTTTACACGCTGTTCGATCGTATCGGCGACCCTATCAAGAACGAACTGGCCACGTCGGTGCTCCGTGAGAACCTTGCCGTCATCGACTCTGTGGGTTGTGATGCCGACATGCGCGACATTTTCATCGCCCGTTACCTCTACCGGCAGATTGACGTCACCCGTCAGCCTCTTGAACCCGCATTGATGGCGTATGCGGAGAAGAATGTGCGGATGCCTGCCGCCTTGATGACCATTAAGGCTATGAACGACAAATACCTTGCCATCATGCAGCGTGACATCACAAATTCGAATCAACTGAAGTCGTACAATGTGGTAGCTGACATGAGCGACGGTGAACAAATCCTACGGAAAATCACAGAGCCATACCGCGGCCGTTTGATTCTGCTCGACATTTGGGGCACATGGTGCGGTCCCTGTAAAGAAGCACTCGCACACTCACAAGAGGAATATGAGCGGTTGAAGGGTTATGACCTCGTCTATCTCTACCTTGCCAACCGCAGCAACGACGAGTCGTGGAAAAGCGTCATCAAGGAGTACGGCGTCATGGGCGACAACGTGGTGCATTACAATCTGCCTTTCGACCAACAGGATGCCATCGAACACTTCCTGCAAGTCCATGCCTTCCCCACCTACAAACTCATCGACCGCAACGGCAATGTCCTCGATGTGAATGCCGACCCGCACGACCTCGAAGGACTGGCCAACCTGTTGGAAAAATTTTAGAAATTGATTTTCGGCTTTTTCGCGCCATCGACGTATCACTATCAGAGCCGGAAGAATGGACGACACAGCACAACACATCATCACCCGCTGCCAACAAGGTGACAAAGAGGCCTTTAGGTGGGTGGTGCAGAAGCATCAGCGGATGGTCTTTTCGCTGGCGCTGAAAATGTTGTGCGATGAGGAGGAGGCCAAAGATGTCGTGCAGGATACCATGCTCAAGGCATGGCTCAACATCGGTAGTTACGACCATCGTAACGCACTCTCCACATGGCTTTATACCATCGCTTCGCGACTCTGCCTCGACCGGCTCAAGCGGATGCACCGCATCGTGCCGGTGGCGGGTGATGACCTGGTGTTGCGCCGCCTCGCCGATGACACCGACCATCAGGTGGAACTTGAAAACCGGGAGTGGGTGGCTGTCGTCAGGTTGATGGCCGGCAGACTGAGCCATAAACAAAAATGGGTGTTCACGCTCTGCGAACTCGAAGGCTTGTCGGTCGCCGAGGCGGAGCAAATCACGGGCATGACGGCCAAACAAGTGAAAGACAACCTCCATGTGGCACGGCAGAAAGTACGAAGGAAACTGACAAAATTAGGATATGGACCAAACGAATGACATACTCCAACGGCTGCGAGGCCGGCAACCCTCTATCGACCATCCTGATGAGTTGACGGAGCGCATCATGGACAGTCTGCCCGATATCGAGCCGGCTGCCACACCATCGCATACGGCACAGCCAGCATCGCAGGCATCTTTGCCTTTGTATGAAGGACCTGTTTCGCGCAGAGTAGGGCAGTGGTGGCGCTGGGGAGCCGTCGCCGCCAGTCTGTTGCTCTTGTTCGGTGCGGGTGCCGTCATCTTCTTCAAGCAACAAAAGCAAGATGGCGGAGTGTTAGTTAAACAATCAAATGATGTTGAGCAGACTCAAAGCATCGAACAGACCCGGAGTGTTGAGCAGTCTGTTGAGCCCGTTTCGCCTGTACAGCATATAGCACCTGTTCAGCCCAAACAGTCTGTTCAGCCACGTCAGCATATTACGGATGCTCAGTCCGTTTCGCCCGTTAGGAGTATTGCGCAGGCGAAGCCTACAGCGCCTGTTCAGTCTGTTCAGTCTGCTCAGCCTGTTGGGGATGCTGCGTTAACCCAAACCTCCTTTCCCCCGATTCCAGCCCACTATAATCCCACCCCCCAAACGATGTACGCCTCTCGGGTGATAATGACCGATTCTGTCTACCAGCCGTCGCGTATGGATGAATTCATCGCTAAGATGGCTGATTTTCAGCAGGTGCAGGCCCTGCCCCTCGATTGCACGTGCCTGAAAGACACCACGGTGGTGAACACGGCCTACCTCTTCCCCGACAAGAAAGAGGTGAATGTGTTCGGGCGACTCCTTCAGGCGGCTTGCTCCTACGATGACAGTTCACCGGGATATCTGCTCAACTACTCTCACCAGCAGTTCTTCTTCACGTTGGAGGACACCCAAAAACGTCAGCGATATCTCTGGATTGCCGAGCGCATCAATGGCGATCGCATCTTGCTCTTCTGCACCCATGCACCACTCGATGCAGCTCCCTCGTCGGCTTGTTACTACCTCGTCAAAGAAGAGTTGACCAAGACGATGGGCAGTTAGCACCAACAAACCCATAGTCACAGCGCTGAATATACAGTAAACTTGAAAACGATAACTATTTTAAAACATACCAAACGAGAGATGAAAACTTTTAGAATAATCCTCATCACCCTGCTCACATCCTTTGCTGTCGGTGTGCAAGCACAGAAGAAAGATGCCATCGTGCTCGCCAAGAGTTCTGGATACGTGATGCCACGCACCCTGTTGCAGGTGGATACAAACAGTCAAGAGGAGACCATGCGGTGGCCCGGCACCAACAATGAGTGGATTAAAGACTCATGTTGGGCTGAGTCTGTGCCCGTGGCCGAACATATCGAACGTTTTTTTCCCAACACCCTTTTTGATACCGAACTGATGACGTTATTGGCCAATTCGCCCGATGTGAAGACTTCCTTCGAGGATTATGTACCACTCGGGTGGGTGTTGGCTGAAGAGGAGAAAGAGACGGTGCTCCATTGCTATCTGCGGATGCCTTCTGATGTGCTCACCCATCTATGGGTCGCCTCGGAAGAGGCCTGTCTCGTTGACCGCGTCACGGGTACACAATACCGCATACGGCGCACCGAGCCCGAATGTACACGTAAACATCTCTGTATGAAAGCCCCAAAAGGCGAGGTGCTCGACCTGCGTGTCTTTTTCCCGCCGCTGCCCGATACGGTCGATGACGTGACCATCTTCGGTGTGCCCGTATGGCGTCTCGTGGGCAATAACGTCAAACTGAAACACCGCGCCCATGGTGTGTTCAACGCCTACGACACAATACCGCGACTCCGCCAGCCGCGACTGCTCCATGAGCACCTCAGCGAGAACGCACCCTATGACAAACAGAACTGGAACACATGGCGTGTCTATACCGACCCGCATCTCATCCGTCCACTCGATGACTACACCATGGCAGCTTGGCTCACGCCCGAGGCCACCTATCTGGCGATGGCTGTCGAACAGAACTGGACGACCGAGTATTTCGGGTTTGAGCCGGGCACGATGCTGCTCGACGAGTATGGCCGCCAGTACCACCTCCGTGAGGTGCAGGGACTGCCCTTGGAACAAATCTTCTTCATGGAGGGCAATGCCGGTGACTATTTCGCTTTCATGCTGGTCTTCGACCCCATGCCCTTGGATGTCGGCTCCTTCTCTTATATCGAACCCGATGGCGAGCCATTCAGTGCCTGGGGCGCCAATTGGCACGGAACCACGAAAGACAATCTCAATGTGCAAACCCTCCGCACCAACCAGTCGCTCTTCCGCTATCTGCCGCGGCAGGTGGTGAAGTAGCCCCCTCCCCGTCCCTCCCCGAGGGGAGGGCGTAGTTTCCTTCTCTATGAGGATGGCAACCGCTATTCCAAGGTTTTGTGTGTTGGTAGCTGAGCCTGTTAAAAAATAAAAAAACGATTCAATTCGTTTGCTTATATCCTTTTTATTGCTACCTTTGCATCACATAAATTATGTTACATTATTTGTGTTACACGATTTATGTGACAATATGAACGCGATAACAACGATATAGTATGGCGAAGAGAAAAGACAAGAAAATAGAGAATCCGTTTGTATATCAAGGATATATAAGTCCGGACTTTTTTTGTGACCGTATTGAAGAGACCGAAGAACTGGTCTCAAATATGCGTAATGGTCGTAATACAACGCTGATATCACCCCGTCGAATCGGCAAAACGGGGCTGATACAAAATGCTTTTTATGCCATTAATCAGTTAGATAAAGATGCTATTTGCATCTATATCGACATCTTTTCTACGAAGAATCAGCACGATTTTGTGCAACTCCTTGGCTCCGCTGTTGCTCGCCACCTGCTTTCTAAACAGCAAAAGGCGTTTCAACGGCTGTTGGAGTTCTTTAGTTCGTGGAGGCCTGTACTCAGTGCGGACCCCTTGACGGGAATGCCTACGGTGTCGGTCAGCATAGAACCGTCGCAATCGGAGATGACGCTAAAAAGTATATTTGAATATCTCAACCAAAGTCGTCATCAGGTGTTCGTGGCCATTGATGAATTCCAACAGATTGCTACCTACCCGGAAAGTGGGTTAGAGGCCCAACTTCGTTCTTTGATTCAGTTCGCGCCTCATGTCCATTTCGTCTTTTCTGGTAGCAAACAGCATTTGATGGCTCAGATGTTTCAGTCGCCGGAAAGACCTTTTTATCAAAGTACGGCTTCGATGGGACTTTTACCGCTGCATGAGGAAGTTTATTATGACTTTGCCAGTCGTTTCTTCACCGCCAAGGGTGGCAGTATCTCACGTGAGGTCTTTCATGCTGTTTACAGCCGCTTCGATGGGATCACTCAGAACATACAACAAATTTTAAATCGTCTCTATGAAAAAGAGAAACATGTTGATAGCGAGCAGCAGGTGAACGAGGCCGTTAGTCATGTTGTTTATAGAAACAGCATGCAGTATGAAGTTTTTGTCGGATTTCTGACGGATAATCAGTTGTCTGTCTTGAAGGCTCTCGCAAAAGAAGGCCGTGTCGCAAGTCCGCAGGCCAATGACTTCATCAAACAGTACGACCTGCCCGGCGCAAGCAGTGTGAAGGCTGCGATGAAGGTGTTGCTTGACAAAGACCTGGTATATCACGACCCAACGGGCTATTGGGTCTATGACCGCTTCTTTGACCTCTGGCTCAAGGGGCTGGTGTAATGCGAAACTCCCCAACCCTCCAATCTATTGTCCAAACTCCCAAACTCCCAAACTCCCAAACTCCCAATCTCCGCAAAGAATCAATTCGGCTTTTCCCGCTGTTGGTCGTATCACTGATATATGCGAATCAATATCAACTATCATTACCGTATGAATCAACTCCAGAGGCGGGGATGCTATCCCGTCGTGCAAACCTGCCGTGCGCTCTTTCTTTTTCTCCTCCTCCTCTTTCTCCCCCTCGCCCTGCATGCGCAGGAAGCTAAGAAGAAGGAGAAGAAAATCTACCTCGGTGGATATGTGTCGGACTCTTTTACCAAGGCCTATGTGCCTGCCGACAGCCTCACCGTCTTGCTGCTGCGGCCCGATTCGTCGGTCGTAGATACCGCCAAGGTGCATCAGACGACGAATTACCAGGGGTTCACTTCCACTTATTATGGTGTTGAGGTGCCCGCACAGCCGGCCAAATATATCTTCAAGGCCATGCACCCCGAATACGAGACCACCTGCCTGAACTATGAAGTCAAGCATGTGGGGCGCAACCGTGGGTTTGAACTGCCGCCGCTGCGCATGAAACGCAGTCAGAAGAAATATGTCAAGGACGAGGGGGCGCTCGACGAGGTGACGGTCAAGGCCACAAGGGTGAAGATGGTGTATAAGGGCGACACCATCGTCTATAACGCCGACGCGTTTAATGTGCCCGAGGGGTCGATGCTCGATGCGCTCATCAAACAACTGCCCGGCGTGGAACTGCGCGAGGGCGGCGAGATATACGTCAATGGCAAGAAGGTGGAAAACCTGACGCTCAACGGCGCCGACTTCTTCAAAGGCAAAAACAAGATGATGCTCGAAAACCTGCCTTACTACTCCGTGAAGAATGTGCAGGTGTATCACAAACAGACACCGAAAAGCAAATTCTTGGGCACCGACGTAGAGAAGAAGGAACTGACGATGGATGTGGTGCTCAAACGTGAATACAGTGTGGGCGGAACGGCTTTCGTCGAAGGCGGCTATGGCACCGACCACCGCTATAGGGGCAAGGGCTTCGGACTGCGCTATACCGACCACAGCCGGGTCGTGCTCTTCGGAGGGGCGAACAATCTGAACGAATACATCGACTACGACCGCGAAGGCAACGAGCAGAGCAGGGTGGAGGCCTCCGGCGACCGCGACGTGAGGCAGATAGGCGGTCTCTGGGCTCTGCATACCGCCGAGGAGCGCATGACCAACAGCCTGGAATATAACCTGAAATGGGAGGACAACCACGGCGAGACGCGCTCACAGTCGGAGAACTACCTGGCAGGGGCCAGCACCTTCGGACAGTCGCAGGCTGTCAACAACAACCGGCCGTTCAGCATGAATGTCAGGAATAATTTCGAAATGCAAAAGCCTTTCTTCGTCAACTCGAACATACAATTCTCTTACGATCACGGACACAGCGACGGTGAAAGCCTGTCGCTTACGGCCAAGGATGTGCTCTTCAACGACAGCATCAACCAAAACCTAAGCCGCAACCTGAGGAAAAGCGATGCCGTCAGTCTGAACATGAGCGGCACTGGTATGTTTAAACTGCCCTGGGGCGACTATCTGCAGCTGAATGCCTATTGGGCGAGCCGCAGACAATTCAACAACCATTCGTTCTCGCACGACAGATACAAATTCTACAATACCGGAGCCATCGACCAACGCAACCAATACTACGACCAACCAGCAACGGATTTCAGTTTCAACACCAGTGTGGAGTACCGAGTGTGGTTCAGCGAGCGTTTTTCTCTTTCGCCCCAATTCGGCATGACTTATCAAACCAATGACAACGACTCATGGCTCTATCGCTTGGACCGGTTGGGCGAAGCGTGGGCGGTAAACGGACCGCACACCTTGGGCTCTCTGCCCCTGACGGCCGACTCGCTGCGGTGGGCGGTGGATGCACCCAACTCGTCGGAAAGGCAGTCGCGCTTGAATCAATATGACATGGGCTTATTTTTTCAATACAACAAATCGTCAGACAAAGGATACTTCATGGCCTATGGCGAGTTCAAGGAAGAATTCCGCCGTAACCACATGCGCTACGACAATGATGCGCTGCATGCCCGGGTGAACAAAAACTACCACTCACCTCGCATATTTATCTATTCCTATTGGACGTTCGACCAATATCGAAAGAGCCTCTATGCGATGGTATATAACTACACTCATCTGCCCGGTATCGAGGAGATGGTGGACATCACGTCAACCAGCAATCCGCTCAATATCGTGAAAGGCAATCCTGACCTTCGCCCCATGACGTACTGGACGGTCAACACCAATTATAGTGTGCGAAAAGACAGCATCGACCAAAATATCAATCTCAGCATCAACGGCAACATCCAGCACAACGCTTTTGCGCGCGCTTACACTTACGACCCTGCTTCGGGTGTCTATACCTCTTGGGCGGAGAACGTCAACGGCAACTGGAATGTCAATGCCTCATTCGACTATAACCGTGCTTTGGGAAAGAAAAAATACTGGCACATCGGCTCCGCGCTCAACACCGACATCGGACAGAGCACCGACCTCTCCTCTGTCAGTTCGGCCACGCCACAGCGCAACCGTGTCACCTCTCTGCGCATGACCCTTTCGCCCAACCTGCGCTATCAGCGCGAAAAACTATCCTTCACGCTCAAGGCCAGCGGCTCATGGCAGCACCTGCACCGCAGCATCGACGTGAGCACACTGCCCACCAATGTGTATGATTTCTCGTATGGGTTCAACGCCAATTATCAGCTGCCGTGGAATTTCACCATCGACACTGACCTGCAGATGCACTCACGGCGAGGATATGCCGAGGCCGACATGAACGACAACCGCCTCTATTGGGATGCCACACTCACCAAGTCGTGGCGGCAGGGCCGGTGGGTGGCCAAACTCAAAGGCTACGATCTGCTCGGACAGGTCTCCCATTGGCAGTATAGGGTCAATGCCCAAGGCCGCTACGAGACATGGACCAACAACATGCGCCGCTACGTGCTCCTCTCACTGGCCTACCGGTTTACGCTCAAGCCGAAGAAGTAGCAGCCCCAAACTTCTACATCCCCCAGTCTGACAGGCTCTGGAGTGGCTCCTTGGGGATGCGGCTCCAGCGCTCTTTGGGCTTGCGGTTGTCGTCGATGTTGTATTCCAACTCCTGTTTCTTGTGCGTCAGGTAGTTGATGCTCACCTTCTCGGCGTTGTGGGTGTTGCGGGCCACCGACTGGCTGTCTTGTCCGATGAGGAAGAAGTCGCCCTGCTGATAGCGAAACAGGTACGTGTCGTCGTTGTTGCCCCAGCCGCCGGCGCTCATGAATGTGTTCACCGATATCTTCATCACCCCCTTGGCGGTGATGTCGATGGAGTATTCATAGAAGCAGAATTCCTCGTTGGCCAGCAGTTTGTCGGGGTATTGTCGCCACAGGCGGTAGTTGCCGCCGCGCTCGCCCCAATACACGGCCAGCAGGGGCGCGGCCTTATCCTCGGGAGCGAAGGCGATGAGTGCCAGGTCGCGCACACCGTCTTTGTTCATGTCGCCGTAGGCGTATTGGGCTGTCCATCCGTCGGGCAGTACGCCCTCGGCGGTGGTGCCGGTGGATTTCAGCGTCTGTGCCCCCATGGCTATGGGCAGCGACAGCATCAGTAGCAGGAAAAGTTTTTTCATACGTATGGTGGTTAATGTGTTAATATTTTGGTGCAAATATAGTGTTTTTATGGTTGAACTGCAAGAAATCGCCCCAAAAAAATGTTGCCGTGCGTCTCGGGCTTATATGCCGCCATGATGCCGGGGCTTGCCATGATGATGTATGAGCCGAATATGGAGTAATAAATAAACGGAAAATTTGGAGGTTTCGGGATTATTGCATAATTTTGCAATTGAAAACCTAACTTACAGAAATACCTATGCTCAGGAGAGCCCTGCTGGCCTTATGCTTGTTGTTGCTTGCGTGTATGCGTGCAAAAGCGCAGCCCGACTGTACCGTGACCCATTACGATGAGTTCAGCGGTATGGCTCAGTGGTATGTTACGCAAATCGTGCAAGACCGAAAGGGTATGATGTGGTTCGCCACATGGAATGGTCTCAACCGATACGACGGCTATCAGTTTGAGTGCTTCAAGTCGGAGCCGGGCGACGGCGTAGATCTGCCCTCCGACCGTATCTCAGACATCATGCTCAACGACCAGGGCAACCTCTTTTGTCTGATTGACGACAGGGTGTTCCTCTTCCATATCGACTCGTGCCGCTATCAGCCGCTGCCCCAGCAGCAGGAGCAGAAGCTCGTGGCACTGTTCAAGGAGCGCAAACGCATCGACGACGATAAGGTGAAGCATCCCTTCAGCGTGACCGACACCTATGGCACGCAATGGCAAATAGCAGGCGATGGTACCATCACCTATACCGACCCTGCCACGGGACGGCAGGTGTCACTGCCTAAATATGATGAGCGGATGCGCGATGTGCAATACTGCACCACCGACCGCAACGGAAATGTATGGGCGCGCAGCGGATACGGAGCGTATAAACTGACGTTTTATAATAGGCCCTACGTCTGGTTTGCACAAGAGAAACCCTCGCAGATCAGATGTCTCTATCTCGACAGCAAACAGCGCTATTGGGTGACGAGCAAGGAGGATGCCACCGTGCGGCTCTTCGACCGCGACAACCGGCTGCTGGGATACCTGGGCGGCGACGGGCGACTACATGCACAGTACACCCATTTTCGATACCCAGTCTATGCCATGCTGCAAGACACGCATGGGGCGTTTTGGCTGGGGTGCAAACCCGGGGGCGTGTGCAGGCTGACGGAGACGGCCGACGGCGTGTTCCAACTGGAGCAGTTCGTGCATGATGACTCCGACAGCCAGTCGATCAGCCACGACCATGTGTATGACATCAAAGAGGATGCGCGCGGGCGACTGTGGATAGCCACCTTCGATGGCGGCATCAACTGCGTGGAGCATCCCCATGACGCGCATCCCGCGTTTTTGCATCAGGGCAACGGGCTGCGTTATCCCGAGGATGTGTGCCAGAGGGTCAGGTATATACATATCACTGCCGACGGCCATCTGCTGGCAGCCACCACGCGGGGGCTGATTGTGGCCGATGTCACACCCGCCGACACCCGCAGCATCGTCTTCAAATGCCACACCAAGGAGAAAGACCGCTACAACAGTTTGAGCAACAACGCCACGATGTATGTGGCGGAAGACAGTCTGCACCGCCTTTTCGTATGCACCGAGAGCGGAGGGGTCAACCTCATCACCTCGACCAACCTGCAGGCCGACCAACTGTGTTTCAGACACTTCAATACCACCAACGGGTTGCCGTCTGACGTGGCACTGTCGGCTCAGGCCATGGGCGACCGGCTGCTCATCGTGAGCAACAACCAACTCATCTTGCTGCGGGTGACCTACGATGACCCGGTGGAGTGCGAATCGTTTTTCTGGCGCGACAAGATGAGATTCTCTGATGCCACTCCGCTCTTACGTCCCGATGGCTATATGCTTTTCGGCCTGCAAGACCATGCGCTGCTGATACGGCCCTCCGACATACAGAAAAACCAGTTTGTGCCACCGTTGGCGCTCACGGCCCTGTCGATAGAGAACAGGCCCCTGCAGCGTGCCGTCAATGCCTTAGACACCCTGGTGCTGCAACCCGGCGAGCGCGACTTCACACTGTGGTTTGCCGCCCTCGACTTCTCTGTAGAGAACCAGGTCGATTATGCCTTCCGGCTCGATGACGACAAGTGGAACTCCATCGGCAAAAACCGTTCGGCTACGTTTCTCGACATGGCCCCGGGTACCTATCGCTTGCAGATACGCTCTACCAATGCCGACGGGGTGTGGGTGGATAATGTGCGTGTGCTCACCATCATCGTCAAACCCGTATTCTGGGAGACGGGTTGGGCCAAGCTGCTCTATGTCTTGCTCTTTGCGGCCGTGGTATGGGCCATCCTATATACGCGCCGCTATATCAAGAACCTCAACCGGCGGCAGCGTGAGTTGCACGAAGCCTATCTCGCACTCGTCAATGCGCAAAACAGCGGCGAGCCGCAGACCGTGGATGCGAGTCCGTCGGCACCCGCAGTCGAGCAGACCCCTGCAGCCTCACCCGCCGACAGCCATCAGATGAGTGCCGACGACGAGATGTTCATGCGCAGGGTGATGGCGTTCATCGAGTCAAACATCGACAATGCCGATGTCAATATCAGCGACATGGCCGAGGCGGCAGCCACCAGCTATTCGGGCCTGAACAGGAAGATGAAGTCGCTGCTCGGTGTCACGCCGCTCGACTTCCTGCGCGAGGCGCGCATCAGGCGAGCCTGCCAGTTGCTGCAAGAGGGCCTGCCTGTGGTCGAGGTGGCGGCTGGTTGCGGATTTGCCGATGCCAAGTATTTCGCCAAATGCTTCAAGGCCGAAATGGGGATGACCCCCACCGAATATAAAGCCAAAAATATTTCCACCGAAGTGTAAAAAACCGTCAAACACTGTGTTTGACGGTTTTTTACACTCTTTTTGGCAATAATTTGCCCCCCGTCGTGGCTTTTTCTGCTTACTTTTGCGACATACTTGAAAAGCAGAAAACCTATAAGTCATACTAATTCTAACTAAGACAAACATGAAACAGTTGAAAAAAAACGTATCGAGAGTACTGCTCTTGGTGTTGTCGGCTGTTATCGCACAGGGGGCGATGGCGCAGTCGAAAACCGTGCAGGGCAGAGTCACTGATAGCAGTAACGAACCGCTCATCGGTGCCAGCGTGACCGTGAAAGGCACACAAAACACAGGTGTCATTACCGACGCTAATGGACATTTCTCTATCACGGTGCCCAACGACGGTGCCGTGCTCTTATTTAATTATGTGGGATATAGCGAGGCGCAGCAGAGCGTGTCGGGCAAAAGCAGCATCGACATCGTCTTGCAAGAGGACAATATCGGACTCGACGAGGTGGTGGTCATCGGATATGGCACCATGAAGCGCAAAGACCTGACAGGTGCCGTGGCTTCGGTCCGTGGCGAAGACTTGGCAGCCATGCCCGTGAACAATGTGGCGCAGGCATTGCAGGGTAAGTTGCCCGGTGTGAATGTGGTGTCGGGCGACGGCCGCCCCGATGCCGACGTGTCTATCCGTGTGCGCGGCGGCGGTTCTATCACCCAGAGCAATGCACCGCTCTTCATCGTCGATGGCTTCCCCGTGTCGAGCATCAGCGACATTCCCGCATCTGAGATTGAGAGCATCGATGTATTGAAAGACGCCTCCTCGACCGCCATCTATGGTGCCCGTGGTGCCAATGGTGTTATTCTGGTGACCACCAAGAAGGCTGAGGGTGGCAAGATGAAGGTGAGCTACGACGGCTACGTGCAGATGAAAAGCGTGGCCAGCACCCTGGAGACACTCTCGGCGCAAGACTACGTCAACTACACGTGGGGCTATGGCACCTCGCGCGGCGAGGGCGTGGGCGACGCTGTGGCCAAATACTTCGGTCTGGGCAGCAAATACGGCAACCACTATGCCGACTATGCTGGTATGGGCACGCACGATTATACCGACGACCTGCTGCGCACCGCATGGACACACAGTCATAACGTGGCGGTGAGCGGTGGTACCGATAAGACGCACTTCGTGGCCAACGTGAGTTATATGAACGACCAAGGTATCAAGATACGCTCAGGACTGGAGAAATTCTCAGCGTCAATGAAGCTACAGCAGCAACTGCTCAGTAACCTCATGCTCGACTTCGACGTGCGCTACACCGAGGCGCAGTACGAGGGACAGGAAGGCCTGCAAAACGGACGGGGCACAGAGGTGTCGGGCGCTTATAAATACCGGCCCATCGACAACCCCCTCGGAGGTGTTGACGTGTCTGACGTGAGCGGCCTGAGCTTCGGCGTGAAAAATATCGACGACGGCTATCATGCCAACCCGCTCATGCTTGTAGAGAGCGTGACCAACACCCGCAACGCACGCAACCTGCGCGGCAGCGCAGCCCTGTCGTGGGAAATCATCGACGGACTCACCGCACGTACCGAACTGTCGGTGACACGCGGTAGCGGCACCAGCAAATACTACGACGACGGATACAACGACGCCGCCGAGAAGCGTGCCACGCTCTCACGCAGCTCCTCTACAGGTCTGCGCTGGTTGAACACGCTCAACTATCAGTTGCGCGTGGCCGACATCCACTCCTTCGGCTTCCTGCTCGGACACGAGTATCTGAAGACCGACTCTGAGAGTTCGCAGATGCAGGGCTACGGTTATCCCGAAAACTTCGACTTCGACACTGCCATCGGCATGATCAACACCGCCACAAGGCAGTTCTCGGCGGTCAACAACATTGCCGTGCCCAGTCGCACCATCTCTTACTTCGGACGGGCCAACTACACGCTTATGGACCGCTATATGTTCACCTTCACCATGCGTGCCGACGGCAGCTCAAAGTTCGCACCCAACAACCGCTGGGGTTACTTCCCCGCCGGAGCTGTGGCATGGCGTATCAGCGAAGAACCCTTCATGCAGGGCACCAGAGACTGGCTGTCGAATCTGAAACTGCGCTTGAGCATCGGTACGTCGGGTGCCGACAATATCAGCTCTAACCTCTGGCGTGAGACGTGGAAGACCACCAGTGCCACCGCCAACAAGGTGACCATCAACGGCGAGAAGACACCCTTCTATCAGCCCGACGGACTGCTGGCCAACAACGACCTGAAGTGGGAGACCACCATCTCGCGCAACCTCGGTATCGACTACGGATTCCTCGACGGCCGCATCAACGGTAGCCTGGAGCTCTATTGGAACACCACAAAAGACCTGCTCATGCTGGTGCCCATCGACAATACCACCGGCTATACCTATCAGTATCAGAACTTCGGTAAGACCTCTAACCGGGGTGTGGAGTTCTCTGCCAATGTGGATGTGGTGCGCACCAAAGACTTCCGTTTCAACGTAGGCCTGATATACAACTACAACCGCAACAAAGTAGATGAACTGGAGAATGCCGACAACTACCTCTACTCCAGCTATTGGGCCTCGTCGGCACTCAACCCCGTCAACGACTACATGCTGGCCGAAGGCAAGGCTGTGGGTATCGTGCGCGGATACAAGAGTGCCGGATTCTATACCGTGGATGATTTCAATTATGATGCCGCCACAGGTACTTATACGCTCAAACCCGGTGTGCCCGATGTGGCCCGCGGCATCACGGCCAACTATATGAACCCGTTTACGCTGCCCAACGGACAGAATGCCTTCCCCGGCGCCTGTAAGTATGAGGATGTCAACGAAGACGGTGTGGTCAACCTCGACGATGCCACCGAACTGGGTGAAGTGATGCCGCGCCACACCGGCAGTTTCTCGCTCAACATGCAATATAAGGGCTTCGACGCCAGTGCCAATTTCAACTACGTGCTCGACGGCAAGATCTATAACGCCAATGCCATGATGAACCTCTCGGGCGGCGAATACAACGACCTGACCGCACAGAAACTCGGTTTCGTGGCCGACGCCTATAAAATCTATAACGTCAATGCTTCTGGAGAGCTCTATGCCGTGACCAACCCCGACGAGCTGCGTACGCTCAATGCCCATGCCGAATATCCCGTGGCTTACCACCAAAACGGCATCGTCACCGACAAGTTCCTCGAGAGCGGGGCTTACCTGAGGTTGCAGTCGCTCACGCTGGGATACACCCTGCCGAAGAATCTCATCAAGAAAGTGGGCCTGAGCCATGCCCGGCTGTACCTCACCGCCACCAACCTCTTTACCATCACTGGTTATTCCGGACTCGACCCAGAGGTCAACTCCAGCACCACCGGCCGCACCGGATTCCTCGAGAGTGTCAAGGTGCTGCCCACGCTCAACATGGACTGGGGCGCATATCCCCGCGCACGTACCTTCACCCTGGGTGCTAACATCTCTTTCTAATGGATCATCAGGTTTGTTCATCAATAGAAACATCAAAATAAGCAACTACAGATATGAAAAAGATCATAACAATGGCAATGGCAGCTGCCGCGCTGCTTTTTGCAACAGGATGCGCCGACGACCTCGACACCTCTTCACCCAGCGTGGTTGACAAAGACTTTGTGTTTAGCGACGTGCAGTCGGCACGACAGGCACTATACTATGGCTATCAGACGCTGCAAAACAACCGCTCCGTGCACTCCGTGGGATATTTCTGGACTCCCGTGTGGGGCTCAGACATCGAGGATGCGCAGGATGCCTACAGCGAGGGCAGCGCCGGATGTCAGGAGAAGACGTTCTACCCCGGAGGCACCGAGAACTACAACATCAACTCGGGCGAGGGCACCGAGGTGTTTGGCATGCTCTACCAGACCATCGCCGTCTGCAACTCGCTCATCAATGCCTTTGAGGAGAAGTCTGACTTCCAGCAGATCATGAGCGGCGAGCCCAACGACCTCTCAGATATCTACGGACAGGCCGTGGCGCTGCGGGCCACCTGCTACTGGGAACTCTTCAAATGGTACGGCGACGTGCCGCATGCCCTGAAGACTGGCGAGAAGGCTGAGGGACTGACCTCGCGATTCGCCATCGCCGACTACCACATACAGAAACTGCGCGAGGTGGAGCCCCACATGTACCGCGTGGGCGAGGGCTCGACACGCGCCGACGTGATGAACCGCACCTACGTGCAGGGGCTCATCGGCCGGCTCTGCCTCTTCGACGGCGGCTACACCACACGCCGCACCGACCTGGGCAGCGACTTCTATGTGGATGGCAACGGCAATGTGCTGAGCTTCGACGACTGGAGCGTGGAGAAGAACAAGGCTATCTACGGACGCCGCTCCGACTGGCGCAACCTCTATCAGATAGCCGAGGAATACCTGCAGGCGGCTGTCAACAACCATGGCACGATACAACTGCACCTCACCGACCCGCGGTCGAACGACAAGCGCGAGTATGGCAACCCCTTCCAGTATGCCTTCCAGCAGATGCACTGCGGAGCTACCGACGGACTGGCCGACGAGTCGGTCTATGAGATACCGATGGAGTATAACAACGGTGCCGACCGTCCGGCATATATCGGACGGCCCTCGCGCGGTGGCAATGGCGACGCTCCCTGCGTGGCCTGCGGACAAGACCGCGTGCAGGCGTGGTTCTACTACGGTGCCTTCAACCCCAAGGACCTCCGCCGCGATGCCTCGGTCACCGTCACCGGCAGTGATGGCAAGGGACATGAAGACATTCAGTCGTTCAACCGCTCTAACTGGGGCTGCGGTGCCGGACCGGCCACCAACAAATGGGACTGGAACAGACTGCCCGCACCCAACACCAACTCGTATGGCACCAGCGGCATCAACGTGAGCTACATGCGCATCAGCGACATCTACCTGATGCTGGCCGAGGTGAAGGCGGCACTGGGCAAGGACGGCGAGGCACGCACGCTGCTCGCCACCGTGCACAACCGCAACTACGCCGGAGGCACCGACCCCGACTTCGACAAATACATCAGCCAGTGCGGCTCGGTGCTCGACGCCGTGATCCAGGAGCGCGCCTTTGAGTTCTTGGGCGAGGGTGTGCGCCGCTTCGACCTCATCCGCACAGGTAAGTTGCCGAAGGCCGCCGTGGATGTGCGCAAGGAGATGACCCGCATCATCGACGAGGTAGAGGCCAAGGGCTATGCTCAGTTCGCCAACGGCAACCAACTGCCTAAATACATCTGGACCAAGATGGTGGATGCCAAGACCATCTACGGCTACCGCCTGACAGCACAGACACCCGCGGGCATGGAAGACGACCCCGTGCTCTATCCCGGATGGCGCGGACAGCACGACGACTGGGGCTCGCTCTATCCCAAGGTGGCGGGCGTGACCGAGACCAATGTGGCCATCAAGGGACTCTTCCGCTACATCGACGAGAACAGCGACGAGGCCAAGGCTCTCGAGGCCGACGGTTACGAGAAGAAACCGTGGGGAGTGGATATGAACCAGTATCGCGACAGTTATGCCACCAAGATACTGGCCGGATACAGCGATGCCGACTATGCCGCCAAGAATCCGCCCATCTATCTGCTGCCCTTCACGTACAACACCCTGACCACGTCGGGCATCACCAATGGCTACGGTTTCCGACAGGAACAGTAATAGTTTCATTCATACTTTAGTAAGTTAGGATTTCTGATTTTAGTGGAGGGGGAGTGCGCGAGTGCTCCCCCCTTATTTCGAAAGAACTTATTACGCCACTAACATGAAAATAGCATTTCTTATCGCCTGCTGTCTGTCGCTGACAACGCTTCATGCACAGACCGATCATCAGGTTTACCACTTGGTGGTGGCCGCCGACGGCACTGGCGACTGCACTACGGTGCAGCAGGCCATCGATGCAGTGCCTGTGAACAACCTCGACCAGTTTCGTATCTTCATCAAGGCGGGCACCTATCACGAGCATGTGTTCATACCGCAGGGCAAGAGCCGCGTCAGCCTCATCGGCGAAGGCATGGACCGTGTGTTTATCACCGACGACCGGAAAAGCGGCGGCCCCGAGGCCGTGCCCGTTGACAGGGGGGCTACCATGGTGGTGCATGCCAACGATGTGACCATACAGGGGGTCAGTATTGTCAATGAGTATGGTGTGAAAGCGCAAGACGGGCCGCAGGCACTCGCCCTCTATGCCAAGGGCGACCGCATCGCCATCGACCACTGTGCCCTCCTGGGCTATCAAGACACCTATCGCACATCGGAGGCCGACAATGGCCGCAACTATGTGAGCCATTCTACCATCATGGGGGCCGTCGACTTCATCTACGGCAACGGCAATGCGTGGCTGGAGCAGTGCACCATCAAGATCAACCGCCGAGAGGGGGGCTGGATCGTGGCGCCCAAGCACCAGCCGGTCACCAAATGGGGGTATGTGTTCAACAGATGTACGCTCACCGCCGACGGCAACCCGGCGGAGACTTCTATATGGCTCGGCCGACCCTGGCATCATCAGCCGCAGACCGTCTTTCTGCACACTCGGGCGGAGATCACGCTGCCCGAAGAAGGGTGGTATCCGGTGATGGCCGGATTGCCCTCGGTCTTTGCCGAGTACAACACAATGGACGCCAAGGGCCATCCGTTAGACCTGTCGAAGCGCATCAACCGCTACTACCGTGTAGGCGAGGACAACGACACTACGTGGTGTACGGCCAAGAATGTGCTCACCGATGAGGAAGCGGCACTCTATACCGTAGAGGCTGTCATGGGGGGCGAAGACCACTGGCAGCCCCGCCTCATCTTCCAGGTACCCTCGCAGCCCTTCGGCTATGTGCTCATCGACGACAAGCGCATTGCCGTGAATCAGTGGGGATGTTTTGAAAGGTGACCCACCCCCTGTCCCCTCCCTTGTAGGGATGGGAGTGATTACTCACACAATGGAGGATTTCAAAAGCAATGTGGGTGTGTCAAATTAAATAGACAACGGATTTCACGGATTTCACAGATTACCGCTATTGCTGATAATCAGCAAGTTGTAAATCTGTAAAATCCGTGAAATCCGTTGTAAGAAAACAGAGTAATATCCGTTCAATCCGAGTAATCCGTTGTAAGAAAAGGGAAAAGAGAATCTGTCGTCAACCCTCGCGGAAGAAGTCAAGCGCCTCTTTGATCTCCTCGTCGGTGGCAGTCTGGTTGATGCATATGTCGCCAATGCCGCCGAGCAAGGTGAAGTTGATAGTGCCCGAGGTGTTTTTCTTGTCGTGTGTCATCAGTTCCAGCAGGGTGGGGTAGTCCTTGCACGTGACGGGCAACTGTCCGTAGTTGTCGCGGATGAACCGCACCGTCTGGTGCAGTCGGTCGGTGGGGAACCCGCATTTCACCGCACTCAGGTATAGCTCGGCCACGATGCCGTAGGCCACGGCATAGCCGTGCAGGATAGGGCGGTTGCGGCGCATGGCCCACGACTCGAAGGCATGGCCCACGGTGTGCCCCACGTTGAGCGCCTTGCGTATGCCATGCTCGTGCGGGTCCTCCTCTACGATACGTTCCTTGACCGCCACCGATTGGGCCAACATCTGTTGCAACTGTGCCAAGTCGGGTTGTGCCAGGTCGTAGTTCACCAGTTCGGCCCACATCGTCTCGTTGCTGATGAGTCCGTGCTTGAGCATCTCGGCATAGCCCGAACGGATGTTCTCATCGTCGAGCGTGGTGAGAAACTGCGTGTCGAGGATGACGGTATGCGCGTCGCAGAAAGCCCCGATCTCGTTTTTCAGTCCGCCGAAGTTGACACCTGTCTTGCCGCCCACCGAGGCATCGACCATGGCGAGCAGCGTGGTGGGGATATTGATGAAGCGGATGCCGCGCTTGAACGTGGCGGCGGCAAATCCGCCCAGGTCGGTCACCATGCCGCCGCCCAGGTTGACCAATGTGCTGTGGCGTGTGGCACCCCCGGCGCCCAGAGCCTGCCATACGTTGCTGAGCGAGTCGAGGTCCTTATGGTCGTCGCCCGACGGGATGGTGATGACCTTCGCCCCATGCAGACAGTCGTACGGCTTGAGCCGGGGCCAGCAGTGGCGCAGGGTGTTGATGTCGGTGAGTACAAACAGCCGGTCGCCGCCGCACAGGCGGATGGCCTCGTCGAGTTCTAGCTCTATTTGTCGGGATATGATGACTCGTTGTTTCATGTTGACGAATAATCTTTGGTTAGAGAGCGCAAAATTACGCCTTTTGTGGCGAAATGCCAAAGGATTGCCGTAAAATGTCTGCTAGGAAAAGTGTTTTTGCTACAATAATTTTTTCACTCCGATTAAACCTTTGCGCCCGCCTTGCGTCAAAGTAAGCAAAAAGCACTCTCTTGATTGTTTTCAAACTTCGTTTTGATGTCAGCACTTTTGTATATGTAAGAAAACAATATTATTTATGAGAAGAATCGTAATGGCACTCTGCTTGTTCTTGACAGCATGGACGACAGCGCAAGCGCAGACAGAGAACGCGACCGACAGCGTCGCCTACCAAGTGACTGGTCATGTGTGGGACAGTCAGGCGCAAGAAGATGTGATACAGGCCACCGTGATGTTGCTGCGGCAAGACAGCACCATGGTGGTGGGTGGCGTGAGCGACATGGAAGGGCGGTTTACGCTGAAAGCCCCGGCACCGGGCAAGTATATCCTCCGCATCAGTTCGGTGGGCTACAACAACTACACACAGAACGTGACGGTGGCAGTGGGGCGTAACCTCGACCTGGCAGACATCAACCTCTCTACCGACGCCACGCTGCTGGCAGAGACTACCGTGGTGGGGCGGGCCCCGAAGGTGGTGCTCAAGGAAGACACCTTCGTCTATAACTCGTCGGCATACCGCGCACCAGAGGGGTCGGCCGTGGAGGAACTGGTGAAGAAAATTCCCGGCGCCGACATCGACGACAACGGCAATATCACCATCAATGGCAAGCAGGTGAAGAAGATCAAGGTCGATGGCAAGGAGTTTATGACCGGCGACACCCAGACGGCACTCAAAAACCTGCCCTCGAGCATTGTAGATCAGATCAAGGCCTATGATGAGAAGAGTGACCTGGCACGCGTGACCGGCATCGACGACGGCGAGGAGCAGACCGTGCTCGACTTCGGACTGAAGCGCGGCATGAACAAAGGACTCTTCGGAAATATCGACCTGGGCATCGGCACACACGACCGCTATAGCGAGCGGGGCATGGGGGCTTGGTTTAACGACAAATACCGCATCATGCTCATGGGGTCGGCCAACAACACCAACGACCAGGGATTCCCCGGCGGTGGCGGGCGCGGACGCTTCGGTGGCGGGCGCAACGGCCTCAACGCAGCCAAGATGCTGGGACTGAACGTCAACTACGAGGTGACCAAACTCAAGATAGACGGCTCCATACGCTGGAACCACCGCAACGGCGACGTGCTGTCGAAGCAATCGACAGAGAACTTCGTGAGCACCGTGGGGTCGTTCAGCAACGCGCGCAACCAAAACTACACCCGCTCTAACTCATGGAACGGACAGATGCGACTGGAGTGGAAACCCGACACAATGACCAACATCATGTTCAGGCCCAACTTCAGTTACTCCACCAGCGACGGCAACCAGATGAACATCTCGGCCACCTACAGCGCCGACCCCTACGACTATGTGGAGAGCCCGTTGGAACAAGAGGCACTCGACGTGCTCGAGGCGCAGGGGGTGATGGTCAACTCGCGCAAAAACAACTCCATCACCTATGGCAAGAGCGCCTCGGCCAACGCCATGGTGCAGGTGAACCGCAAACTCAACTCGCGCGGGCGCAACATCACCTTCCAAGGCAACGTGCGATACGGCGACAACGACAACACCTCGCTGTCGTTCAGTGATGTGCACCTCTATTTGCAGAAGACGCAGGCCGGACTCGACTCTACCTATCAGACCAACCGATACAACCTGACCCCGACGAAAAACTGGAGCTACTCGCTGCAAGGCACCTACAGCGAGCCTATCGCCCGGTCTATGTTCTTGCAGTTCAGCTACAGGTATCAATACAGCTACAATAAGAGCGACCGCTCTACCTACGACTTCTCCGAACTGGGCGAAGCCTTCTTCGACGGCGTGCCCCAACGCTACCGTGGGTGGAATCCCTATCTGTCGAGGCTGACACAATCCATTGACGACTACTACGACCAGGATCTGAGCCGATTCTCGGAATATAAGAATTATATCCACGACTTGCAGCTCACCTATCGCTGGATACAGCCCAAATTCCAGTTCAATGCAGGATTCATGGTGCAACCGCAGCGCTCGTATTTCATACAAGACTATCAAGGCGTGCATGTGGATACCAAGCGCGATGTGGTGAACTGGTCTCCCACGCTCGATTTCCGCTACCGCTTCTCGCAGGTGAGCAACCTGCGCATCAACTACCGCGGCTCGTCGTCGCAACCCAGCATGAGCGACCTGCTCGACATCGTCGATGACAGCGACCCGCTCAACATCACCATGGGTAACCCCGGACTGAAACCCTCGTTCACCAACAGCTTCCGCCTGTTCTATAACACCTATATCCAGAACCACCAGCGCTCGATCATGACGTTTGTCAACTACTCCAATACGCGCAACAGCATCAGCAACATGGTGACGTACGACGGTAAGACCGGCGGACGCACCACACGCCCGGAGAATATCAACGGCAACTGGAATATGCAGGCGGCATTCATGTTTAATACCGCTATCGACTCGCTCGGCGTATGGAATGTGAACACCTTCACCAACTACAGCTATAGCAATAATGTGGGCTACCTGAGCCTGGGCAACAGCGACTCGCAGAAGAACACCACACGCACCACGACGGTGATGGAACGGCTGTCGCTGGCCTTCCGCAAAGACTGGTTTGAGATAGAACCCAACGGATCGTTCACCTATACCCACGGACGCAATAAGCTGCAGAGCACGTCTGACCTCGACACGTGGCAGTTCTCGTATGGCGTCAACCTCAACCTCATCTTCGACTGGGGCACCTCGCTCACCACGGGCATCTCGCAGAACTCACGCCGCGGCTACAACGACCAGTCGATGAACACCGACGAACTGATATGGAATGCGCAGATCAGTCAGGGCTTCCTCAAGGGGAAGGCACTCACGGTGTCGCTTCAGTTCTACGACATCCTGCACCGGCAGAGCACGCTGACACGTACCATCAATGCGATGATGCGCAGCGATACGGAGTACAACAGCATCAACTCTTACGCCATGTTGCATGTCATTTATAGGTTCAACCTGTTTGGTGGCAAGGAAGCCCGCAACGGCATGGGCGGTCCCGGCATGGGCGGTCCCGGCATGGGTGGCCCCGGCGGTCGTCCCGGCGGTTTCGGCGGTGGTCGTCCCGGTGGCGGTGGCGGTGGCTTCGGTGGCGGTCGTCCCGGTGGCGGTTTCGGCGGCGGTGGTTTCGGCGGTGGCCGATTCTGATTGTCGCGCATCAAAGCCGCAAAGACGTCGGAGGCACGGAACAAACTCGTTCCGTGCCTCCGACGTCTTTGGTGAGTGTTGAGCGTTGAGTTTTTAGTGTTTAGTGTTGAGTGTTTAGTGTTCTACACGATTTCGTGCTCGGAGCAAATCTCTCACCTCTCACCTCTTACCTCTTACCTCCATATCATATCTCCTGCCCCCTGCTCCCTGCCCCTTGCCCCAAAACGAATCTCTTACCCCTTACCTCTAAATTTCACCTCTCATCTCTAAGACCACCTTTTCAATCACCTCGGGAAAGTATCTCATTTCGAGCACATGCTCCTTGTCGGCAATGTCGTGAGGGGTGTCGTCGGGTGATATGGGTGTGCTGTATTGCGCGATGATCTCGCCGCCGTCGCACACGCTGCTCACCCAATGCACGGTCATGCCCGTCTCGGTGTCGCCGGCAGCTTTCACCGCCTCGTGCACGTGCATGCCCCACATCCCCTTGCCGCCATGCTTAGGCAGCAGGGCCGGGTGTATGTTGATGATGCGTCGCGGATAGGCCTCGATCATATAGTCGGGCACCATCAGCAGGAATCCCGCCAGCACGATGAAGTCGATGCCGTACTGGGTCAGCAGGGGCAACATCTGCGAGGGGTCGTTGAGTTCGGCTTTCTTCTTCACCACGGCAGGCACGCCGAGGTTGCGGGCCCGCACCAGTGCGTAGGCGTCGTCGCGGTTGCTCACCACCAGCGCCACGCTGATGTCGTCGCGCCCGGAGAAATGGCGTATGATGTTTTCGCAGTTGGTGCCGTTGCCCGACACGAATATGGCTATCTTTGTCATGGTTGTTTGGGGGGTAAAAGTGTTTTTTTTAGTTTTTGCTAGTCTTACTAGTCTAAATCATCGTCATCGTCGTCGTCGAAGCCGAAGAGCACAGGGTCGGTGAAGGCATCCATCGAACGGCGGTCTTTCTTGGTGGGGCGGCCGGTGCCGCGGGCGCGGTCAACGAACCCGCTGATGCGGCTCATCTCCAGTATCTCATATTGCTTGGGGTCGGTCACATTCTCGTATATCTCAGGCAACAGTTTGGCACCCACCCGCTGTTCGATGCACTTGATGACGCGGAAAGAGTAGGTGACGGGCGGCTTGCGCACATCCACCACCTCGCCTTCCTTGAGCATGCGCGATGGCTTCACGTTCATCCCGGCGATGGTGACACGCCCGTTTTTGCAGGCGTCGGCGGCAATGGAGCGCGTCTTGAAGATGCGTGCGGCCCACAGCCATTTATCTATTCTCGCTTCTGTCATGGCTTCTTCGTGGATATTCCGGATCCTCCGGATTCTCCGGATATTCCTGAATCTCCGGTTTTTCCGGTTTCCTTGGTTGCGGCGATACGTCGCTTATTGAATTGGTTCATGGTGATATTTACGCCGGCGAGCACGAAACTGCGTATGATGTCTTGTGCCGTGGCGATGGCCTCGTCGATGAGCGTTTTCTCCTCGGGTGTGAACTCGCCGAGCACGAAGTCGATTTGTGCTCCCCGTGCGAAGTCGCTGCCGATGCCCACACGCAGGCGGGCATACTGTTGCCCGATGAGTTGCTGGATATGTCCCAGTCCGTTGTGCGAGCCGGCGCTGCCGTTGGCCTTCAGTCTGAGCGTGCCCACGGGCAGTGCCAGGTCATCTACGATGACGAGCAGCCGGCTCTCGTCGATATTCTCTTTGTTGAGCCAATAGCGCACGGCATTGCCGCTCAGGTTCATGTAGGTGGTGGGCTTCAGCAGGAACAGTTTCCGTCCCTTCAACGACATCTCAGCCACATAGCCGTAGCGCTTGTCGTCGAAAACAATATTGGACGCCTTTGCGAAAGCGTCCAATACCATATATCCTGTGTTGTGGCGGGTTTGGGCGTATTCCGCGCCGGGGTTGCCCAGTCCCACAATCAAATACTTGTCCATGTTTGTCTGTTATTCTGCGGCAGCAGCTTCCTCTTCGGTGTCTGAGGCGGCAGCCAGCGAAGCGGCACGTGTCATCTTGATAGAGCATACGATGACCTCTTTCGGTGTGGCAATCTCCAGACCTTCGAAGCTCAGCTGACCCACTTTGATGCTCTTGCCGATGCGCAGGCTTGTGACATCCACGTCGAGGTGCTCGGGAATCTGCTGGAAGGGAGCGGTGACGTTGATCTTGCGGATAGAGAGGTTCATACGTCCGCCGTCGCGCACACCCTGAGCCAGTCCTACCAGGCGCACGGGGATGCCGATGGTGATGGGTTTCTCCTCGTTGATCTCATAGAAATCGACGTGCAGCACAGCGTCGGTGACGGGGTGGAACTGCAGCTCTTTGAGCACTGCGGTGTGGTGCTCGCCGTCGATATTGAGGTTGATGACATAGATGTGCGGGGTGTACACCACGCGGCGCAGGTCTTTGGCCAGGATGGCGAAGGCGTGAGCCTCGGGTTTGCCGTCGGCGCCTTTTTTCTCACCATACAGATTACAGGGCACATAACCCTCCTTGCGCAGCTCGCGGGTAGCTTTCTTACCCGTCTCTTTGCGGACGATGCCGCTCAATGCAAATTCTTTCATTTTTTGTGTTACTCTAAATTAAGTGTTATTACGATGCTTAATTCACCATCACACGATGCGTCAAAAAAGCGGTGCAAAGGTACACCTTTTTCGCGAAACAAAAAAGGAATCTATAAAAAATCAGATAAAAACATCGGTTTTTCTTGCAGATTCCGAGTAAAACTGCTATTTTTGCAAAATATTTTCGACAAGAACACAAATCAACAAACATTTTCCGACATGATTAATAGGGAATTGATTCGTATTAAGATAGTTCAGTTAACCTACGCATACTATCAAAACGGTAATCACAATATGAGCAACGCGGAGAAAGAACTCATGTTCAGCCTCTCTAAATCCTACGACCTGTATAATTATCTGCTATTGCTGATCGTGGCCATCAACAAAGAGATGCGTCGCCGTGTGGAGGTGCTCACAGCCAGAGCCAAGCGCGAGGGCACGCCGCTGCCGTCGGAGAAGTTCGTCAACAACCGCTTTGCATTGCAATTGGAAGGCAACAAGATGCTGCTCGACTATATCGACGAGAAGAAACTCACTTGGAATGATGACGTGGATGCCGTGCGCCGTCTGTGCAACACCATCGAGCAGAGCGAGATGTATCAGGAGTATATGGCTTCCGAGGAAGACAGCTACGAGGCCGACCGTGAGTTGTGGCGCAAGATCTATAAGACTTTGATCACCGAGAACGAAGACCTTGACGCGCTGCTCGAAGAGAAGAGCCTCTATTGGAACGATGACAAAGAGGTGGTAGATACCTTTGTGCTGAAGACCATCAAGCGGTTCGACGAGAAATCGTCGTCGCGGCAGGAACTGCTGCCTGAGTTCAAGGATGAGGAGGATAAAATCTTCGCCCAGAAGCTGTTTCGCTCGGCCATACTCAATGCTGATGAATATCAGCGGTATATGAGCGAGATGTCGCGCAACTGGGACTTCTCGCGCCTAGCCTACATGGACATTGTGATCATGCAGATAGCCATCGCCGAGATGCTCACCTTCCCCAGCATCCCCGTCAGTGTGACCATCAATGAGTACGTGGAGCTGTCGAAACTCTACAGCACCCCCAAGAGCGGCGGATACATCAACGGGATGCTCGATGCCATCGCACACTATCTGGTGGATACGGGGCGTATGCTCAAACCGTTAGGAGTGAAGGGTTAAGAGATTAGAGATAAGAATTTATTCACATAATTTATTATAATATGTACACAAGTATTTTATTGGCTGCGCAAGACGGAGCCGCACAGGCTCAACCCGCAGGCGGCGGAATGGGCTTCCTGATTATGATGGTGGCCATCTTTGCCATCATGTGGCTCTTTATGATCCGTCCGCAACAGAAAAAGCAAAAGCAGATTCGTGAATTTCAGAACGCCCTGAAAGAGGGCACTCGTGTGGTGACCGGCGGCGGTATCTACGGTACCGTGAAGCGTATCGACATCGAGAAAGGTAAGGTAGAGGTAGAGATCGCCCACGGCGTGGTCATCGAAGTGGATAAGGGCTTTGTCTATGCCGATGCCAATTCGCAAGTGCAGGCGGCAGCCAAGTGAGCAGCCTGTGAGGTAGAACGCACACCATTAGTGTCAGCCGACAGATGAACACACCTAAAAAAGGTATATTCCAACTTGTCAGGGGCTTCTTATTCAAGTTATTGAATAAGGAGTTTCTGATTTTTTTGTTCTTTCTGGCATTGAGCAGTGTGTTCTGGCTGTCGATGACGCTCAACGACACATTGGAAAAAGAATTGTCGATACCTGTCGTCGTGACCCATGTGCCCAAAGATGTATATATCACCAACGCCAAGGACTCGACCAACCTGATAGACACCCTGCGCGTGACGTTGAGCGACAAGGGCTATACACTCGCCTCGTATATCTATGGGCAAGGGCTAGCACCCATCTATCTCAATTACGAGAGCATCAAGAATTCTGGCGGTCATTATGAGTTTAGCTCTTCCGACCTGAAAAGAATGCTGCGGTCGCAGTTGACTAGCTCTACGGTCATCGTGTCGATGAAGCCCGAGAAGGTGGATGTGTATTACAGCCATGAGAAGAAAGAGGTGGGCGTGCAGTTTTATGGCCGCATCAAAGCCGCCGACAACTATTTCATTACCGACACTGTGATAGAACCGAAGACCGTGACTCTCTTTGCCAATAGCGACATACGCAGCCGCTACGACAACGTGCAGACGGAGTATGCCTCGTTGACGGGCCTCTCAGAGCCTGTGACACGCTCTGTGCGGCTCAAGCCAGTAGGCGGTTCGCGTCTGGAGCCCGAGTTTGTCAATGTCACCGTCATGGTCGATATGTTGCAAGACCAGCAGATGAAGGTACCCGTCACGGCTGTCAACGTGCCCGCCGACTTCCGTCTGATTACCTATCCGCCGAAGGTGGAGGTGAAATATGTGGTGGCCAGCAAAAAGGCCAACATGGTCAGAGAGTCGGATTTCAGGGTGTCCACCGATTTCCAGACCATCGGCGACAGTCCGAAGTGCAAGCTCAAGGTGACGTGCAGCAACCCCAATGTGAAAAGCTTCTCTCTGCGTGAAGACTCAGTAAGATGTGTGAAAGAGCAAAAGGCAGGCAACCATTGAAGATAGCGATCACCGGCGGCATAGGCAGCGGCAAGTCGTATGTATGCGCACGCCTCCGACGCTTCGGCATCGACATCTATGACTGCGATGCCGCCGCCAAGCGGTTGATGCGCACGTCGGCGTCGCTGCAGCAGGCGCTGCGCGAGGCAGTGGGCAGCGATGTCTATCAAGACGGTGTGCTCAACAAAGCCCGCATGGCACAGTTCCTGCTCGCCTCGGAGCACAATGCGCAGATCATCGACCGACTGGTGCATCCGGCTGTGGCAGCCGACTTCGTGGCGTCGGGACAGACATGGATGGAATGTGCCATCCTCTTCGAGAGCGGCTTCGACCGGCTGGTAGATGCGGTGGTGTGCGTGGATGCGCCCCGCGAGGTGCGCATGCAGCGTGTCATGGCCCGCGACGGCATCACCGCAGCGAAGGCCGAAGAGTGGATGCAGCGGCAGTGGCCGTCCGACGAGGTGCGCCGCCGCAGCGACTACGTCATCCTCAACGACGGCAAGGCCGACATCGACGCGCAGATACACCAACTGCTCGATAGTCTAAATCACCCCGGAATCACCCCGGAATCCCCCGGAAAATCCGGAAAATCCGGAAAATCCGGAATCTCCGGAATCTCCGGTCAATAACCCCAAATAACCCAAACAACCCAAATACAATGCAAAAGACCATTCTTTCAATAGCCGGCAAACCAGGGCTTTATCAACTGGTTTCAAGAGGTAAAAACAACCTGATTGTCGAGGCTCTCGATGAGACTCACAAGCGGATGCCCGCCTTCGCCACCGACCGGGTGACATCACTGGCCGACATCGCCATGTACACCGACGCCGAAGACGTGCCCCTGATGACCATCCTCGCCGCCCTGCGCGATAAAGAGGAAGGCAAGGTGTGCTCGCTCAACTTCAAGAAATGCTCGTCGAAGGAGCTGCGCGAATATTTCGCCGACATCCTGCCCGACTTCGACCGCGACCGCGTGCACGACAGCGACATTCGCAAACTCTTCACATGGTATAATATCCTCGTCAACAATGGCATCACCGACTTCGAGGAAGAGATGAAGCCTACCGAGGGCGACAATATCGACGACCGTCAAGACAAACCCGCAGAAGAGGAGTGAGCCATGGACCTGACCGAGAGATTCATCAACTACACCCGCTTCGACACACAGTCGAGCGAAGAGAGCCAGAGTGTGCCCTCCACATCCAAACAGTTGGTGTTTGCCGAATACCTGAAACGTGAACTGGAGGATGAGGGCTTCGACGACGTGGAGATGGACGACAAAGGGTATATCTACGCTACGCTGAAGGCCAATACGAAGAAGAAGGTGCCCGTCATCGGATTTATCTCGCACTATGACACCAGTCCCGACTGTAGCGGCGCCGGTGTCAAGGCACGCATCGTGCGCGAGTACGACGGGGGCGACATCGAACTCTCGCCCGGCATTGTCTCATCGCCCAAGAAGTTCCCCGAACTGTTGCAGCATACAGGCGAAGACCTCATCGTCACAGATGGCACCACGCTGCTCGGTGCCGACGACAAGGCCGGCATCGCTGAAATCGTGCAGGCGATGTGCTATCTGCGCGACCACGACGACATCGAGCACGGCGATATCCGTGTGGCGTTCAATCCCGACGAGGAGATAGGCATGGGCGCACACCACTTCGACGTAGAAAAGTTCGGCTGCGAGTGGGCCTATACCATGGATGGCGGCGATGAGGGCGAACTGGAGTTCGAGAACTTCAATGCCGCCTCGGCCAAGGTGCGCATCAAGGGCATCAGCGTGCATCCGGGCTACGCCAAAGACAAGATGGTGAATGCCAACCGGGTGGCGGCGGAGTTTGCCGCGCTGTTGCCCGCCGACGAGACGCCGGAGACCACCGAGGGCTACCAGGGCTTCTTCCATCTGCTGGGCATCAACGCCAATATCGAGAATGCCACCCTGTCGTATATCATCCGCGACCACGACCGCGACCGCTTCGAAGACCGCAAGGCGTTTATCTGCCAGTGCGCCGAGCGCATCAACGAGAAATATGGCGAGGGCACCTGCTCGATAGAGGTGAACGACCAATACTATAACATGAAAGAGAAGATAGACCCCAACATGCACGTCATCGACCTGGTGCTGCATGCCATGCAGGGGTGCGGGGTGGCACCACAGGTGAAGCCCATCCGTGGCGGCACCGACGGCGCCCAACTGTCGTTCAAGGGGCTGCCTTGTCCGAATATCTTCGCCGGCGGTGTCAATTTCCATGGCCCGTATGAGTTCGTCTCTATCCAGGTGATGGAAAAAGCCATGCGCGTCATCGTCAAGATCTGCGAACTCACTGCCGCATACCACGATTAAGGCTTAAGCATTATGTCCGAACTGCCTGCTCTTGTCAAAGACCTAGCCCTCATACTGATTGTGGCGGGTATAGTCACCTTGGTGTTCAAACGCCTCAAACAGCCTTTGGTGCTGGGCTATATCGTGGCCGGATTCCTGGTGAGTCCGCACATGCCCTATATCATGTCGGTGATGGACCGCGAGAATGTGGAGACATGGGCCAACATCGGCGTCATGTTCCTGCTGTTTTCGCTGGGCCTCGATTTCTCGTTCAAGAAAATCATCAAGATGGGAGCGTCGCCCATCATCGCCACCATGACCATCATCTTCTGCATGATGACGCTGGGTGTGTGCGTGGGCTATATGTTTGGCTGGAGCAAGATGGACTGCATCTTCCTCGGCGGTATGCTGGCCATGAGTTCTACGACCATCATCTACAAGGCTTTCGACGATATGGGCCTCAGGCAGCAGCAGTTTGCCGGGATGGTGATGAGCGTGCTCATACTCGAGGATATCCTGGCCATCGTGATGATGGTGATGCTGTCGGCCATCGCTTCTGACGCCGGAGCCGACGGGGGACAGATGGCAGGCAGTGTGCTCAAGATCGTCTTCTTCCTGGTGCTGTGGTTTGTGGTGGGCATCTTCTTGATACCGATGATGCTGCGCCAAGTGCGCAAACTCATCAACAACGAGACGTTGCTCATCGTGTCGCTGGGTCTGTGCTGCCTGATGGCGTTCATCTCTACCGAGGTAGGCTTCAGCAGCGCTTTCGGCGCTTTTGTCATGGGGTCGATTCTGGCCGAGACTGTCGAGGCCGAGAAGATCATCAAGTTGGTAGAGCCCGTGAAAAACCTCTTTGGCGCCATCTTCTTCGTGTCGGTGGGCATGCTGGTCGATCCCGATATCTTGTTGCACTATGCGCTGCCCATCCTGGCCTTGGTGCTCACCATCCTGCTGGGGCAGGCCATCTTGGGCTCCGTGTCGTTTATCCTGGCAGGGCAGTCGCTCAAGTCGGCCATGCGCTGTGGTTTCTCCATGGCGCAGATCGGTGAGTTCTCGTTCATCATCGCCTCGCTCGGACTGTCGCTCGGTGTCATCAGCGATTTCCTTTATCCTGTCGTGGTGGCGGTGTCGGTCATCACCACCTTCCTCACCCCGTATATGATCAAGGCCGCCATCCCCTGCTACGACATGCTGGAGCGGCGGTTGCCCAAGCGGTGGATACTGCGTTTGAACCGCCTGTCGGCCAGTCCGTCGGCGCAACATTCCGAGGAGAGCAACTGGAAAAAGTTGCTCAAGGCGATGGCTGTCAATACCGTGGTCTATACCATCGTGTCGGTGGCTGCCACTGTGGTGATGCTCACCTTCGTGCCGCCCCTGATGAACCGCCTGTTTGCCATCCGTTGGGTGGCCCAGCTCATCTCCGGGCTCTCCACGGTGATGGTCATCTCGCCCTTCTTGCGTGCTATGATCATGAAGAAAAACCACTCCGAGGAGTTCAAGGCGCTGTGGACGGAGAACCGCATGAACCGTCTGCCGCTGCTCTTCACCATTCTGGTGCGTGTGGCCATCGGTGTGGCGTTTATCTTCTACATCTGCCATCATCTGTCGGGATTCTCCAACGCCATTCTCATCAGCATCGGCGTGGCTGTCGTGGCGCTCATCATCCTGTCGCGGGCGGTCAAGCACCGCAGCATCAAGATGGAGCGTCTCTTCATCCGCAACCTGCGTTCGCGCGAGATCGAGGCACAGGTGCACGGCCATAAGCGTCCGCTCTACGAGGGGCACCTGCTCGACCGTGATATCCACATCGCCGACTTCGACGTGCCTTTCGACTCGGAGTGGGTGGGACAGACGCTGAAGCAGTTGGGGCTGCGCCAGAAGTACGGTGTCGATGTGAGCAGCATCCTGCGTGCCCATCGCCGTCTCAATATCCCCGACGGCCATAGCATCCTCTTCCCCGGCGACCGTCTGCAGGTCATCGGCAGCGACGACCAGTTGGCGGCCTTCGGCAAGGCCTTGTCAGAGCAATTGGTAGAGGATGACAAAGACATCGAGAAGCGCGAGATGAAGTTGCGCCGCATGGCCATCAGCGGTTCGAGCATGTTTGTGGGTCTCACCCTTCAGGAGAGCGGCATCCGCGACAAATACAACTGCATGGTGGTGGGTCTCGAAGAGGGCAAGGAGAATCTCTCGCAGGTATCCCCCGACTACCGTTTCCAGCAGGGCGACATCCTCTGGGTGGTGGGCGAGGAGGAGCACCTCCAGGCGTTGCTCAACTGACCGTAACGGGCGTGTCGCGTTTTTTATAGGTCAGAAAATGTATCCCTGCACAACATGAGCGACGCCTATCTCGTGGACGAGATCATGCTCGAGTTGCAAAGGAAGCCCCCTGACCCCAAAAATCAATACCACTGCACGGCATTGGAGTAGCCGCTGCGCTTGTCGTATTTCAGGGCATCGGTCAGGGTAGAGGCGTTGCATCGGAACGAGAAGTTATAACTGGTGTAAGGGGCGAGCACCACTGAGCACGACATGTTGAAACAGTGCAGGTCGCGCGACAGCGACGCCGTGGTCATCGACAGTTTCTTATTCTCAAAGTCATAACCCGATGTGAAGTTGATGTTCCACCCGTCGCTCAGGCGGATGTTGCCCGACAGGTTGAGCGTCTGCGTGAATCTATAGGGATAGCGCATCGTCTCGGTGTTGAACTTACCCGCGGTGTTCTCGCTCATGGTGATGCCATAGCCGATGGTGAGCGACCAAGGCATGTTGAACGACATATATCCGTCGGCATCCGTCTCAGCCACATTGCTCTTTTTCTTCTTTTTCGCGGCGTGCCGCCCGCGCTCCATATCCTCGTCGATGTTAGCCTCGATGTCGGTGTCGTAGCCCTCGTCGTCGTCTTCCAGTTCTTCATCGTCATCATCGTCGCCGCCACCGAACAGTTTCCTGATTTTTTCGGGTGTGATGGTGTAGTTAAACGACTGCGACATGCCTTGGAACCGTCCGAACCGTCCACGGCCCCATTCCGTGTGCGTGCCGATGTAAGGCCGTCCGTTTTCGTCGAGTTCGTAGGCGTAGGTGCTGAAGGTGGCATTGAGGTTGAAGGTGTAGTTCTTCCACCATTTCAGTCGTAGTCGTGTGGTCAGGTTGCTCCATGGCCGTACTTTGGCCGCCATGTTGTACGACAGTGAGGCACCCAGTTCGTCGATGATGCTGATTTTCCGTATGCCCGTGCTGTCTTTGTCAGACTTGATTTTCATCTCGATATTGTTCGACACGTCGAAGGTCACCGAACCCGTCTTTCCCGTGCCCGGCATGCCGTAGAGCATGCCCTGGTAGTAGCCGTAATCTACGAGCGACACATTGCCGTCGGCATCGGTCTTCTGATACGTGCCGTAGTAGCCGTAGTGCGACGAGCTGAAGTCGGGCGCATACGAGAACGACACCGAGGGCGAGAACACGTGGCGCACCGCCTGTATCTTGTCGCCAAAGATTTTCTTGTTGGGTATATACATACCGTAGAGCTTGGTCGATAGCTGCAGCGACAGGTTCCAGTCATATACGTTGTGGAACCCGTAGGTGGTGTCGCGCACCTCTCTTTGATTCTCTTTGTCCCAGTCGCGCTCCACTTTCATCATATACATGCGGTCGTTGAGCGTGAAAGAGGGCGAGATGTTGATGTAGTTGAACAGGGTGAAGCTGGCGTTGATGGGAATGGTGTGCGAGAAGCCGTTGCGCCAGTCTTTGATCAGGTTCGATTTAAACAGTTTGTTCTCTTTGGTCTCGATGCTGTTGCTCATGCGGCCGTTATATCGCATGGATATCTTCTCGTACCACCGCTCCTCGCCGACGGCTTTTTTCCGGCGGAAAGGATAGAACTGCGAGATCGACATGGTCAGTTCGGGCAGCGACAGCGTGATGATAGAGTCTTGCACCCTCTGCGTGAGGTGAGTAGAGAGGCTGAGCGACATGCCGATGCTCGAGAAGGTCGTGCTCCAGTCCACCGCCGATGTGCGTGTGCTCTGGCTTCGCGCCTGCGGGTTGTACAGACTGGTCAGGTTGTTGTCCTCATAGCTCGACGAGGCGAAGTTGACGCGTGCCGATAGTTTGCTGTAGGGGTTGGCCTTGGCGTCTTGGTTGTGTACCCATTGCAGTTTGATGCTCTCGGTCTTGGTGTAGTCGGGCATGCCCTTGTCGCCTGTGCGTGTGTCGAGATACGAGAAGTAGAAGCTGCCGCTGTAACGGTAGCGCTTCACGTAGTTGGATGCGGCGCTGATGCCCCACGACCCTTTGGTGTATATCTCGCCCAGCAGCTTGAGGTCCCATTTGTCGCTGATGGCGAAATAATAGCCGCCGTCGCGCAGGTAGAAGCCGCGGCTGCTCTCATCGCCGTAGGTAGGCATGATGAATCCGCTGGAGTAGCTCTTGGTGAAGGGGAAGAAGCCGTAGGGGATGGCGAGCGGCAGCGGCACGTCGGCCACGACAAGGTATGCCGGTCCGAACACCACGTCTTTGCCGGGTCTCACCTTAGCTCTCGACAGGGCGATGTAGAAGTCGGGATGCTCGGCGTCGCATGTGGTGTAGGTGCCATGCTGCAAGTAGAGGTTGCCCTCGTCGTCGCGCTTGGCCTTGGCGCTGGTGAGAAACCCGTCTTCCTGTGCGGTATAGACATTGCGTATGAGTCCCATCTTCGATTTGAAGTTGAAGCGTATGGTGTCGAGCTCATACTCGTCTTTTCCCCATTTCACGACCGGCTTGCCGCGCAGTCCGTTCTCAGCAGTGCTGTCGGCCACACCCGTGGCATAGACCATGCTGCTGTCCAGGCTCAGGTATATCTTCTCGCTCTTCACGTTGGTGCTTTGATAATCAACGTCCGACGAGCCGTAGAGGTGTGCCGTCTTGGTGTCGGCCATATATACGAGCGAGTCATTCGCCTTGTATTTCACGGGCGCCTCGATGCCGTTCGAGCGTGCGCGGTTGATGGAGTCGAGGCGGATGCTGTCGTCGATGATTTGATTATGGCGGAAGATGGCGCGGTGCAGCGAGTCCATCTGTGTGGTGTCGGTCTCGATGCTCTTTCTCAGCAGGGTGTCGATGTCGCTGTCGGTCAGACTGTCGGTCCTCACCGTGTCGTTGGGTTGCGGCAAAAGCGTAATCGGTGCAGCCCTCTTCGAGGATTGCACAGGTCTGATCCATCCCACCATGATGCTCATCAATGCGGGCAGGAACGCTAATATCACCCATCTTCTTTTCATCGTTTGGGTCGGAAAAACAGTCGTCATGCCCGTTCCAGAAGGGTCAGGATGGGGTGCCGCCCGGTTTTTCGGGTGCAAATTTAGATAAAAAAATCTATATAATGGCAGAGTGGGGGATAATTTATATTTTGTTTTAAGACAAATTTGAAATAATTTGTTTACATTTGTACCCGAAAAGTTGAAATATCAAATTCAGGAAAAAATGAAACGCAAATATCTGTCTATACTCTTCGCGCTCTGCGTGTTAGGCATCATGCCGACGCAGGCGCAGACATACGATTTTCAAGACACCCAACTGAGTGATGAGAAACGCATTGACTTGCTGCTCAATGAGTTGACGCTCGACGAGAAGATCTCATTGCTCTCCACCAACTTGGGAGTGCCTAGACTGGGCATCCCTTCGCGCGGCACCTACGAAGGACTGCACGGTCTGGCTCTGGGCGGACCCGCGGCGATGAACGGAAAGAAAGAGGTGGACGGCAAGCAGGTGAACGACGATGTACCGACAACCATCTTCCCCCAAGCCTACGGCCTGGGTTGTACGTGGGACCGTGGCGCCATCCGTCAGGTGGCCGAAGTGGAGGCAGAGGAAGCCCGCTATTATGCGCAGAGCGGCAAGGCCCGCCGTGTGGGACTCATCGTCTATGCGCCCAATGCCGACCTGGCACGCGACCCGCGCTGGGGGCGTACTGAGGAGAGTTACGGCGAAGACCCCTATCTCACTGCCCAGCTGTCGGTGGCGATGGTGCGCGGCCTGCAGGGCGACCATCCGCGCTACTGGAAGACGGCGGCACTGATGAAGCATTTCCTGGCCAACAGCAATGAAGACGGGCGCGACTCCACCTCAAGCAACTTCGACGAGCGCCTTTTCCGTGAGTATTACGCTTATCCTTTTTATAAAGGCATCACCGAGGGGGGCAGCCGCGCTTTCATGGCGGCTTACAATGCGTGGAACGGCACGCCGATGTGCATCCATCCCTGTCTGGCGCAGGTGGCGCGTCAGGAGTGGGGCAACGATGGCATCATCTGTACCGATGGAGGCGGACTGCGCCTTCTGGTCAATGCCCATCATGCCTTCCCCACGCTCACCGAGGGCGCGGCGGCTGTGGTGAAAGCCACGACGGGGCAGTTCCTGGACCAGTATCGGCCGTATGTGGAAGAAGCCTTGCAGAAAGGGCTGCTCACCGAGGCCGACATCGACCGGGCCATCCGCGGCAATATCAAGGTGGCGCTCAAACTGGGACTGCTCGATGGCGATGCGCATGCCTGTCCGTACGACGCGATCGGCACCGATACGACGGCCGTTCCTCCCTACCAAAACGAAGGGGTGGTACAGATTGTGCGAGAGGTGACAGCCAAATCGGTGGTGCTGTTGAAGAACGAGCGGTTATTACCCGTCAACACGCAAACGGTGAAGCGCATCGCCGTGATTGGTCCCTACGCCGACAAGATTGTGCAAGACTGGTATAGCGGCACCCCCGAGCGTGAGGTGACCATCCTCGAAGGCATCCGCGAAGAGGCAGCCCGCCACGGCATCGAAGTGACCTATATACCCGACAACCGGATGGGGCAGGCTGAGGCCTTGGCGCGCGAGGCCGATCTGGCCGTGGTCTGCACGGGCAACCATCCCTTCGGCACACGCCCCGACTGGTTCTTCTGTCCTGTGCCCAGCGACGGGCGCGAGGCTGTTGACCGCAAGTCGCTCCAGTTGCCCGACGAAGACCTGCTCAGGCAGATACACCGCGCCAACCCCAATACGGTGCTTGTGCTGGTGAGCAGTTTCCCCTATGCCATCAACTGGAGCCAGGAGCATCTGCCTGCCATCGTGCATATCACTCACTGCTCGCAAGAACAGGGCCATGCGCTGGCCGACGTGCTCTTCGGACACTACAACCCCGCCGGGCGCACTACGCAGACATGGGTGACCGACATCACCCAGCTGCCCCCGATGATGGATTACGACATCCGCCACGGCCGCACCTATATGTATTATCAAGGCAAGCCGCTCTATCCCTTCGGACATGGACTCAGTTACACCACCTTCGGCTACGGACAGCCGAGCATCGTCAAGGCCGACAAGGAGGTGCTGCAGGTCTCGGTGCCCATCACCAATACCGGTGGCATAGACGGTGAAGAGGTGGTGCAGCTATATGTGCACTACCTGTCGCCTGTGGCAGAACATCCCGAACAGCAGTTGCGCGCCTTCGATCGTGTGCCAATCGCCGCCGGGCAGACCCGTGAGGTGACTCTTACCATCGACCGCGCCGACCTGAGCTACTGGGATGCCGACCGTCATGCCTTCGTGCCCGAGACAGGACCTGTAGAACTCCGCATAGGAGCCTCCTCGGCCGACATCCGTTGCACCTGCGTCGTAGAGTGAAAAACCTCAAATCTCAAATCTCAAACCCATCCCCATGCGAATCCTTTTCATCGGTGGCACCGGCACCATCAGCTCGGCCATCACACGGCAACTGGCCGTCAGCGGACATGAATTGTGGTTGCTCAACCGCGGCAACCATCAGAGTGAAGTACCCGAAGGCGTGAAGCAACTGCATGCTGACATCAACGACGAGGCCGAGGTGCTGCGTCTGTTAGGCGACGCCACGTTCGACGTGGTGGCCGACTTCATCATCTTCACCACCTCGCAGCTGGAGCGCGACCATCGTCTCTTCGCCGGTCGCACCCGCCAGTATGTGTTCATCAGTTCGGCCTCGGCCTATCACAAACCCTCACGCGGCTATGTCATCACCGAGGGCACCACGCTGGCCAACCCCCACTGGCAGTACTCGCGCGATAAGATTGCCTGCGAGGAACTATTGATGAAATGGTATCGAGAGGAGGGCTTCCCCGTCACCATCGTGCGCCCCAGCCATACCTATTGCGAGCGAGGCGTGCCCACCAGCGTGCACGGACCCAAGGGCAGCTGGCAGGTGCTGCTGCGCATGATCGACGGCAAGCCCGTGCTGGTGCATGGCGACGGTTCGTCGCTCTGGACCATGACGTGGAACGAAGACTTCGCCCGTGGCTTCATCGGACTGCTCGGCAACCCCCATGCCATCGGCGAGGCCTTCCAGATCATGAGTGATGAGTCGCTCACGTGGAATCAAATCTACAATGCCGTGGGAGCCGCTCTGGGTGTCGAGCCCCGGCTCTACCATGTGTCGTCCGACTTCCTTGCAGCCGTGGCGCCGCCGGAGTACGACCTCGAGGGCAACCTCACGGGCGACAAGGCTGTGACCGTGGTGTTCGACTGCACCAAACTGAAGCGTGCCGTGCCGGGATTTCAGGCCACCGTGCGGTTCGATGAGGGCGTGCGCCGCTGCGTGGCCTATCTGCTGAGCCACCCTGAGTGCCAGATGCCCGACCCCGAGTTCGACCAGTGGTGCGACCGTGTCGTCGAGGTGCTGGAAAGTGCAAAAGAGAGGGTGGTTCCCTGTTAGTCTCGTACCTTTGTCAGAGCAGATCTGACGGCGCCACCACTTCCTGGTCGGGCTTGATGCCCCTTTTCTTCATGGCACTCTGTACTTTCTTGCCCGAGATGTTGTAGTCTTTGACAGGGCGGGGCTTGCAGAGCTCGATGCCGAACTGATTCTTGTAAATGTCATAGACCAGTTCGGAGCAATACCAGCTGCTGTTGCCGAAGCGGAAGGAAAGGTCGTAAGGCCTGCCCAGGTATTTCGCGTATTCCACCTTCAGCTTGCGGTTGATCACCCTTCTGCTCTTCACGCTGCCGCCTTTGCCGCGGGCTATCCACTGCTTCAGGGGAGTGAGCGTCACGGTCTTGGAAGCCTCCAGCACATACAGCTCTTTTCCTTTCTCGACCATGATGCCGCAGTGCGTCCACTTCGACCCCGTGGCCTCTTTGATCAATGGCGACTGTCCGCTCTTGGATATTTGAAACACGATGTCGCCCTCTTTGTAGTCGTTAGGGCTCAGATAGGCGTATGCATTTCGATGCAAATACAGTCAGAGCGCGCAACACACCAAATAAAAAGAAGCTTATTGTACGAACCCCCGCATTTGCTGTATGAAGTTTTGAGGGTTGAGTGTTGAGGGTTCTTACACGTGATTGGAAGTAGGGACAGGGCGTGCCCTGTCCGCAATCTATCATTACACAACCTCATGGCGGACAGGGCACGCCCTGTCCCTACTTGCGAGATGAAAAGCACTCACTGCGCTCGACGATCCCCTCAACTTTTTCAAGCGAGTTTCCAAAAATATTGCGTTTTTTTGTTTCTTTTTTCTTTTGCCATTCCACTCGTTTTTCGTAACTTTGCACCATGCTTGCCGTTCCTGAATGGGGACAGGCGAGGACATCGCGGGTTAATTGAATTCGTATCGAGATTCTGAAGAGGTTCATTTCTAAATAGTCGCCAACTAATTTAAACACGACCTCGAGGGATTGGGATACGCCTGTATAGGCGTACCCTTTCCTTGTGTATCGTGTTAGGGCGGTTTGGCGACAGCCTGGAAATGAGTACACAAAGGAAACGGGTGCGCTTTCTTTGTCCCCGTCGGTCAATGATGGTTATCACACTTGTATCATGGAGCTGCCCAAGCAATTCGACAACATCACCAGTCGTGTCATCGACGACCTCAAAGCCACGCTGCGCAGCGGGGCCAGGGTGTCTGTGGCTGCCGCCTCCTTCTCTATCTATGCCTTCGAGGCTTTACAGCGCGAGCTGGAGCAGGTGAGCGAATTGCGGTTCATCTTCACCTCGCCCACCTTCAACAAGGAGCGGGCCAAGCGTCGCAGACATGGAATAAGCTCTACAACTACCAGCATGATGCCGCTAGGCTACAGAACCTGCAATAATGGAGAAAAAAAAGATTATTTGTCATCGTAATGCCCGTAAGTAGAGAGTACAAGAACCACAACCTCTGTGTCGTGAATCTCATATATCAGGCGATGTTTCTTGGTGATATGACGGCTCCACTCACCTGCACGGTTGCGGGAGAGCAGTTCAGGCTTGCCTGTACCCGTTCGCGGATGTTCCCTCAGCTCGGCCTCCAATTTCAGAAGCTTTTGGAAAGCTTTAGGCTCCTCGGCTTTCAGTTTCCTGGCATCTTCAATGGCCTGTTTCATGTATCTGATGGTATATGCCATTATTCCACGCGTTCAATGAGGTCCTCTAAAGTTTCACCCTCTTTCAGCTCATACGATGGTCCTTTCTTAGCCTCGTCTATGCGGCGGAAGAAATCCTCACGTGAGAATTTGGTGGGGTCTTCTTTTTCGGCAACCAGCTTACGAAGGTATTTGGTGGCCCGCTTCAATAGGTTTTCATCTTCGGCGATGATGCTCATATTTCGAAGCATTTCGGCATTCATTTGTGTAGCGGTCATATCGTCTATGAAGTTTGGTTTTCAACTGCAAAAATAGGAATAATAATCGGAACTTACAAATAAATCAATAAAAATGAAAGTAAAATATCTTTCAAAGCAAACAAAAGATGGCGCACAGCTCAATCTTGATGCGCTCTACCAGATTGCGCCCTCTTGCTTCACGGAAGCGAAGGGTGAAGACGGTGAGATGCATCGTGTAGTAGATTTCAACAAACTTCGTCTGCTCTTAGGCGACCAGACCGTGGAGGATGCCCCCGAAGTCTATGACTTTACTTGGGTGGGCAAGCGTGCTGCCCTCCGTGAGGCTGCAGCGCCGATTAACAAGACGCTGCGCCCTTGTCCCGAAGAAAGTGTGGACTGGGAGAATACACAAAATCTTTATATTGAGGGCGACAACCTCGAAGTGCTGAAACTGCTCCAGAACTCTTATATGGGCAAGGTCAAGATGATTTACATTGACCCGCCATATAATACGGGCAATGATTTTGTCTATCATGATGACTTCCACCGCACACAGCAGGAGGAAGATGAAGCTGCAGGAGTTATCAATGAAAGTGGTGAGAGAATGGTTAAAAATCTTTCTTCAAACGGGAAGTTCCATTCTGATTGGTGCTCCATGATTTATTCACGATTGATGGTGGCAAGATCATTGCTTAAAGAAGATGGAGTCATATTTATTTCAATAGATGAAAATGAAATATCTAATATGACTAAATTATGCGACGAGATTTTTGGATATTCTAACCACATTGATACTCTCCATTGGAAAAAGAAAAAACAACCTTCTTTTTTGGCAAAGCATACAGCCAAAGTTATGGAATATGTCCTTGTATATGCAAAACACTTTGATAGTTTAGAGAAATTATCAATAGAAACTCTTTCGGATGCCACAAAGAAAGTTATAAACATTTCAAACCAAGAATGTATTCGTCACTTCAAAGCTGGTGTTAGAGTTAAAATAGGAAATGAAGGAGTTATAAACAAAGGACGTTATCGTATTAAAACAATGGATGTTGAATATCTTTCTGATGTTCGATATGTAAATGGTAAAACGATAGATGAAGTAGATGTCTTAGCACGTTTCTCTGTCTCACAAGATAAAATTGATAACTTTATTGATAGCGATTTGCTTTTTATCACTGCAAATACAGGTCTTCGTCGTGATGTCTCCGAAGAGGAAACCCAAAACAGAAAAGCAATCACAGATTTACTCCTTTCAGAATATGGTGACAACCAAGATAGTGATAAAGAATTTTTAAATTTGTTTGATGCGAAGTACTTCGATTATACAAAGCCTGTCAAACTCGTCTATAATTTTGTGAAAAGCAATTTGACAGGAGGTCAATTTGTTTTAGACTTCTTCTCTGGTTCAGCTACCACTGCACATGCAGTCATGCAACTCAACGCTGAAGACGGCGGCCATCGTAAGTTTATCATGGTTCAGCTACCTGAAGAAACGACTTCTGACAGCGAAGCCTACAAAGCTGGCTACAAGAACATCTGTGAAATAGGTAAAGAGCGTATTCGCCGAGCAGGAAAGAAAATCAAAGAGGAGTATTCTGAAGCAAAAGACCTTGATACAGGTTTCCGCGTATTCAAGTGCGAAAGCAGCAACTATAAAGATGTGGCTTTTGCTCCGAAAGACTATACGCAGGACATGTTGGCTGGCTTGCTTGACAACATCAAGGAAGACCGCACTGACTTGGACCTGCTCTTTGACTGTATGCTCCGCTGGGGCGTGGAGTTGTCGATGCCGTTGTCCTCGCAGAAGGTGGACGGCTGCACCATACACAATGTGAATGATGGCGACCTCGTGGCTTGCTTCGATGGCAATGTCACGGAGAAGGTGATTGATGCCATCGCTGCTCTCTCACCTGTGCGTGTTGTCTTCCGCGACAGCTCGTTCAACGAGGCCGCACAGAAGATGAACCTCTTTGAACTCTTCAAGCAGAAATGCGACTGGACCGATGAAGAAGAGAAAAATAATGTCAGGGTAATCTGAAGCCCCCTCCCCATCCCTCCCCAAGGGGAGGGCGTGGTTACCATACTTTTAAAACGTGAAGAAAGACAATATGAAGCTGAAATTCAAAAACCAGCAGTTCCAGACGGAGGCGGCGCGGGCCGTGACCGATGTGTTTCGCGGGCAGCGACACCAGTCGATGCAGGAATATACGCACGACATGGGGCGCAGAGACATCGACGACCTCGACCTCTTCGATGTGGTGGGCTTCCGCAATCAGCCTGTTACCGTTCCGGCTGGGCAGTTGCTGGAGAATATACGGGCGATACAAATGCCGGCACAGTTGCGTCCATCGGAAACGATAGACACTAACGACCTGCGCCTGACAATCGAAATGGAAACGGGTACGGGTAAAACATATACCTACATCAAGACGATGTATGAATTGAACAAGCTCTATGGGTGGAGTAAGTTCATCATCGTGGTACCAAGCATCGCCATACGCGAGGGCGTCTGCCGCTCGTTCGACATCATGAGCGAACACTTCGCCGCTGAATACGGCAAGCGTATTCAGTCGTTTATCTACGACTCGAAGCAGCTGACGAAGATCGACCAGTTCGCCAGCGACTCGAATATGCACGTGATGATCATCAACACACAGGCTTTCGCCGCACGTGGCGAGGATGCAAGGCGCATCTACATGAAGTTGGATGCGTTCCGTTCGCGCAAACCCATCGACGTGATTGCGGCCACGAACCCTATCCTTATCATCGACGAGCCTCAGTCGGTATTGGGTGCGGATAAGAAGAATGCCACGCGCAACCGACTGAAGGAGTTCCACCCGCTCTTCACACTGCTGTATAGTGCCACACACCGTGCGGATGACATCGTGAACATGGTCTATCGTCTGGATGCCATGGATGCCTACAACAAGAAACTGGTGAAGAAGATTTCTGTGAAGGGTATCGAACAGAAAGGTACGACGGCCACAAATGGCTACGTCTATCTGGAAAGCATCATCCTCTCTAAAGGCAACCCCATGGCACGTATCGGTTTCGACAAGCGCATGGCAAGCACCGTCAGGCAGGTGACACAGACCGTCTCTGACGGTTTCGACATCTATCAGCAGTCGGGCAGCCTGGAAGAATATGCCAACGGCTACCGCATTGAGAGCATCGACGGATACAACCGCACCGTGCGACTGCTCAACGGACTGGTGCTGCGCGAGGGCGAGATGGTGGGCAAGGTGAATGATATCTATGTGCGCCGCCACCAGATACGCGAGACTATACTGTCGCATATACACAAAGAGCGAAAGCTGTTTAAGATGGGCATCAAGTGCCTCTCGCTCTTCTTCATCGACCATGTGGACAACTACCGTATCTACGAGCAGGGCGGGGGTACTAAAAACGGTGCCTACGCCGACATCTTCGAAGAGGAATACCGCAAAATAGTGGGACAACTGCAACTGGAGTTTGCCGACGACCCTGAATATGTGGCTTACCTGAAAAAATACAGCGCCAGCGAGGTGCACAACGGCTACTTCTCGCGCGACAAGAAAGGGCACTATGTGCAACTGACGGAGAAGAAGATGCAAGACGATGTATCGGCCTACGACCTGATTATGAAAGACAAGGAACGGCTGCTCTCTTTCAGTGAGCCTACACGCTTCATCTTCTCGCACTCGGCACTGAAAGAGGGATGGGACAATCCGAATGTGTTTCAGATTTGTACGCTTAAGGACAGCGACAACCAGACGAAGAAACGGCAGGAGGTGGGGCGAGGCATGCGACTGTGCGTGAATAGCGAGGGGGAGCGGCAGGATGAGAACGTGCTGCACGGACGGGTGTTTGAGGTGAACGAACTGACCATCATCGCCAGTGAGTCGTACAACAGCTTCGCCGCAAAACTGCAGACGGAGATAGCCGAGGCGGTGGGCGACAGGCCGGTGAAGGTGACTTCAAGCCTCTTTATGGGGATGGTGGTGACCAATGCGCGTGGCGAACGGGAGGTGCTCGATGAGTTGCAATCTAACTTTCTGTTTACCGCTTTGGTCAACAAACAATATGTGGACATGAAAGGACAGCTGACGAAAAAGTTCCATGAAGACAAACAGCAAGGCATATTGGATTTCGGAGAGAACTTCGAAAAGTATAAACAGGACATCGTGAAACGACTCGATGCGGTATTCAATCCTGAGGCCATCAAACCCGAGGACGCACGGCATGCGCGGGAAGCGAGGTTCGACGCCAGACGGTTTGAGTGGAAAGAGTTTCAGGAGCTGTGGCGCAGAATCAACCATCGCACGTACTATACCGTCGATTTCAAGACCGACGACCTGATAGACAGGGCGGCCGCGGCGCTCGACGCCCACTTGCAGGTGTCGGAAATCAACATCCGCGTGCAGACGGGCACGATGACTGAGATCAAGAACAAAAGACAACTCGAAGAGGGCACCGCGATGCAGACAACGGGGGCGCAGACCACGACCATACATGAACTGGTGGGCGAACGCGTGAAATACGACCTCGTAGGCAAACTGGTGGAAGACACAGGGTTGACTCGCAAGGCTATCGTCGCCATCTTGCAGAAGATTAGAAACAAGACGTTTCTGAAGTTCAGGGCCAACCCCGAGGAGTTTATCATCAAGGCGGCCAACATCATCAACCAGTGCAAGGCCGTGGCCGTGATTGAACATGTGGCGTATCACAAACTCGACAAGACCTTCGACGCCGACATCTTCAGCACCGCGGCATTGAAAGGCCGACTCGGCGACAATGCCATGGTGTCGCAGAAGTCGCTCTACGACCTCGTCGTGGTCGATTCAAAGGGCATAGAGATGGACTTCGCCGAGAATCTGGAAAAGCAAAACGAGGTGGCTGTCTATACGAAACTGCCGGGCGGATTCTATATCAACACGCCGGCCGGGCACTACAATCCCGACTGGGCTATCGTGTTCCGCGAGGGTGCCGACATCAAGCACATCTACTTCGTGGCGGAGACCAAAGGATACGACAGCGACGAAATCAACGACTATCGCGACACGGAGAGGGTCAAGATAGAATGCGCACGCCGACACTTCGCCACCATCTCAGACAGCACAGTCAGCTACGATGTGGTGAAGTCGTACCGTGAACTGCGCAATATCATCACCGCCGACTGAACTAGCCCCGCATTTATTCGTGTACACTGAAAGAGGGCCGTACAATGTGTCAGGGCGATTTGACTCGGTATCCTCAGAATTTGTCTAGAAAAAACGAAATTGATCAGATGTGATAACTTTTCTAATCATTTTATAGGAGAAGGCGTGCTATTACTTCTAGCACGCCTTCTCTGTATTTAAGCCTTCTATTGATAGCACTCGAAGATGCTGTCCACCGTCTTGCGTGGCATCTTCGGCGTGAGCAGACTCACAATCCATACGATGGGGAAACCGCCCACCATGGCGATGGCACCGCAGTTGATGGGGTTGATGGGGTTGCCCGCCAGCATGTTGGCCACGGTGAAGCCCACGCCCCAGATGAAGCAGGCCCAGACGGCGGCGGGGGTGACACCGCGCCAATACAGACCCAGCATGAAGGGGGCGAGGAATGCACCCGCCAAGGCTCCCCACGAGATGCCCATCAACTGGGCGATGAACGTGGGCGGGTTGAGGGCGATGAACAGCGAGATGACGATGAAGAAGACTATCAGCACACGCATCACCACCACCTTGCGGTGCTCGATGCGCTCCGACACATCGTCGTCGATACTGCCCTCCTGCACCTCGCCCGGTGCGGCTTTCTTGTCGCGGTAGATGAGGTCGAGCGTCATGGTTGACGACGATGTGAGCACCAGCGAGGCCAGCGTTGACATCGACGCCGACAGCACCAACAGCACCACCAGGGCGATGATGACGTCGGGCAGCGTGACCAGCATCGACGGCACGATGGAGTCGAAGTCGAGACGGCCGTTGGGCAGGGTGGGGGGCATGCCGAACAGACGGCCGAAGCCGCCAAGGAAATAGCAGCCGCCCGCCACTACCAAGGCAAACACCGTAGAGATGATGGTGCCGCGGCGGATGGCCTGCTCGTCGGTGATGGAGTAGAACTTACCCACCATCTGGGGCAGACCCCACGTGCCGAGCGAGGTGAGGATGACCACGCCCAGCAGGTTCCACGGGTCGGGACCGAAGAGCGAGGCGAAGCCGCCGTTGGCACCCGGGTCGGTGTCGCTGGGCAGTTCGGCCATCTTGCCCACAGCAGCCGACAGGCCGCCCTGGGTGTTGAGCACGGCGGCGATGACCACGATGATGCCGAAGAGCATGATGACACCCTGAATGAAGTCGTTCATGGCTGTGGCCTTGTATCCGCCCAGGATGACATAGACGGCGGTGAAGATGGCCATGATGATGACACAGTATTGATAGTCGATGCCGAAGCCCATCTCAAACAGGGTGGAGATGCCTTTATACACGCCGGCGGTGTAAGGGATGAGGAAGACGAAAGCGATGATACTGGCGATGACGCGCAACTGCTGACTCTGGTAGCGGGTGCCGAAGAAGTCGGGCATGGTGCGGCTCTCGATGTGCTGTGTCATCAGTTTGGTGCGGCGACCCAGGACGAGCCAAGCCAGCAGCGAACCGATGACGGCGTTGCCGATGCCTATCCACGTGCTGCTCAGACCGTATTTCCAGCCGAACTGTCCGGCGTAGCCCACAAAGACCACAGCCGAGAAATAAGAGGTGCCGTAGGCGAAGGCGGTGAGCCAGGGACCCACGGCGCGGCCGCCGAGCACGAAGCCATCGACCGACTTGGCTTGTTTGCGTGAGTAGATGCCCACGAATACCATCACACAGATGAAGATGATGGTGAGTAATATTTTGATTGCCATTTATAGTTGAAAGTTTAAAGTTTAATGTTAAATGTTGAAAGTTTAAAGTTGAAAGTTTTCTTTTCCCCACCCAACCCTCCCATGGGAGGGCTTCCAACCCTATTCCAAGCCCTTTTAAGGTTGAGGGCTTAGGGTTTAGTGTTCTTACACGGATTCGCGCTCGGAACATATTACTCCCCTCCCTGCAAGGGAGGGGTAAGGGGGTGGGTCTGCTTGGGGGTGGGTCCGCTTGTGGTGGGTCCGCGGGTCCGCTTGGGTCTGCTAACTTAAAACGCTACTTGCACTTGTGCCTGCAGCCAGTTGTAGTCGTCTTGGAACTTGCTGAATGTGCGCGTGTATTGCAACTGCAAGCGGCATTTCTTGAAGAACCAGTATTGCAGGCCGCCGGTGAGCTGCGTCTGACTGTAGTTCATGTCGATGTTGCGGTCGAAGTAGTCGGCTGAGGCCACCACATCCACGCCGCCGCCCAACGGCACACAACCGGTGATGTAGCCGCCGCGGCTGGTCACATCGCCGTCCTTGCCCAGCATCCACTCGCCGCGCACGCTCACGCCGCCGGTGGCCGACTTGGCTCCCGCCGCGGTGGGCTGCTTCCATTCGGCGCCGAAGCTGAGGCGGTCGCGCGTGTAGTCGTCGCCCACGGCGATGTCAGGGTTCCAGGCGGCGGTGCCCACGGCGTGACCCTTGCCTTTCTGGCCGCTCACCACCAGGCGCAGACCGTCGATGGGACGGCAGTCGAGTTTCAGGATCACGTCTTTGTTGTTGTTGCCGTCGCACCGGTTGACGCCCTGTCCGTTCATCACGGCCAGTTCATAGAGCAGGTGGTTGTCGAAGAGCGAGCCATAGACCATCAGACCCATGTCGCGCCCGTAGTTGACACCGTGCAGCGGGTCGGGTCCTTCGCCGGCCAGGAAGAGTGAGGCCTGCGAATAGACGTCGATGAGTTCGAGCATGGTGGGTGAGAGGGGATTCTCCATCGAGAAGGAGTGCTTGAACTGTCCCAAGCGGACATTGAACGAGTTGTCGTTAGAGAATCGGTAGTCGGTGTAGAATTCCTGTACGACGCTGGAGAAGTCGTGCATGAAAAGGAAAGACCATCGGTCGGTGATGCGGGCCTTGGCCCAGAAGAGGGTGCGCTTCAGGTTGAAGTCGTTGGTCTGTTTGCCGTTGGCATCGTTCCAGGAGTAGCCTCCCTGGGCGTAGCCGTGCAACTCGATGCGGCTGGTGAGCTCTTTCAGCCAGTCGATACCTTGTTTCTTCTCTGTCTGTTGCCCCATAGCGGCTGTGCTGCTCATGGCAGCCAGTGCCACGGCCAGCGTCGCTCTTTTGGCGTGCCGGCCCATCCGTCGGACGACGGTTTGGAAAAAGTGAATCTTCATGTTTCTGTTTTTTTGATAACCTTTGATGTCTTTCCGGGTGCAAAGGTAATGCAAAAAATGAAAAACAGATACATTTTGTCACTTTTTTATTGTGTTTGGTGATAAAACTTTCTGTCAACCTTGCCGTTGAATGTCCTTTTGATAACTTCTACCTGTTCGTAGAGCAGGGGCACTTTGTAGGGTTCGAGCCGTTGTTTCAGATAGGTGGCGAGCGCTTTTTTGTTGACCGTCGCCTCTGTTGTCACGACCAGCAGTTTGAGTGCCACGCCTGTGATGGGGTGCCGGGCAGCGATGCACACGCAGTCGGTGATGCCGGGATAGGAGAGGGCGGCGTCCTCTACCTCGGTGGGAGCCACCTTGAAGCCCCCCACGTTGATGACATCATCCTGACGGCCCGACAGGTGCAGCATGCCCTCGTGGTCGATGCGCCCCAAGTCGGCGGTATAGAGCGTGGCGTCTTTCAGGATGCTGGCAGTGCGTTCGGGTTCGCCGATATAGCCGGTCATGAGCGTGGGACCCTGGCAGGCGATACATCCCTTGTCGGTGATGAGTAAGCGCGAGTGCCGCATAGGTTTGCCCAGACATCCTGCCATACACCGCCCGTCGTTGAAGTTATAGGTGCTGATGATGCCCGTCTCGGTCGATGCGTAGGTGTTGTACAGCCGGCTGTGGGGCAAGAGCTGGCATAGGCGCAGCATGTCGTCGTGCGAGATGGCGGCAGCGCCGGTCTCCACGAAGTCCATCTTCGCAGCCAACGCTGCCAGACGGTCGGCGGCGAACTGAATGAGGATCCTGATGCTGGCGGGAACGAGAAACGTGGCAAATTTGTCGGCGGCGAACGTGAAGGCCTCGAAATAGGCGTTGATGTCTTTCAGGCCGTCGGTGATAATCAGAGTGGCCCCGGTCAATACGACAGGATACACTTTCGAGAGACTGCCGATATGGTTGAGCGGTCCGTTGACCACAAAAGCCAGGTCGTGGCAGAACCCCTGACCGTCGATCAGGTTCTCCGCATCGGCGATGATGGCGCGGTGGCTCACCATCACTCCCTTGGGCTTGCCCGTGGTGCCCGTGGTATAGAGGATGTCGGCCGTGCCTGCCGGAGCCTGGTGTGGGGCCAGACGCCGGGCGATGGTGTCGAACAGCATCTCGGGCGTGTCACGCTCCAACGGGGCCACGACACAGCCGATGCGGTGCAGCGCAAAATACTGTATCAGGAAATCGACCGTCTGCGACGCGCGCAGCGGCACAATCTGCCCCGGCTGATACGACTGCTGCTTGAGATAGCGGCAGCGGGCCAGCACCCTGTCGTAGAGTTCGGCATAGCTGACGACCTCCGGTCCGCATACCACCGCCACCTTGTCGGGATAGCGTCTGGCATCTTGTTCGAGATAGTCTTCCAGTGTCATTCCGCCTTCATTTTCAGATGATGCTCCACCATGCTCACGATGCTGTCGAGCGATTTCAGGTTTTTGGGTGTGGCGTCGGTAGCGTCTAAGTGGATGCCATACTCGTCAGACAAAGTCATGAGTATGGAGGCCACACCCAGAGAGTCTAACTCGGCAAACAGAAAATCGGAGTCGAAGTCAACCAGTGGCAGATTGTCTTCGAGCAGTGAGCGGATATGTTGTTTCATTTGCATAGAAATATAGATTTTATGAGTTGGATTGCTAAATAGATGATACCATCACAGGTTGATAGGTGGCATACTTCTGGCGCGTCTCTTCGGTGGGGGCCACCAGGAAGACGTCTGTCTGGCCATGCTGACGCCCGAAAGCCTCCTCGGCCGAGACCACCACCTCGAGGTTGTCGGCCACGCCCTCGGCGCAGTGTCGTGCCAGCGCTGCGGCGTCGGCATCTGTCGTGTGCAGCCACACTTTCCGGTCTTTGTGCACCAAGGCATACAACAGCGCAAACTCGCCCATGCCGCTGTCGATGATGAGCGCCGCAGTGGCGGTCGTCGGCCTGTCTATCCACCGGGCATAGTCATGGTGCTTGGCAAGGTGGCTCTTCACCGCTTTCGTCACTTCCACTCCTTTATACCTATAGCGGTCGATGACCAGCGTGTGGTAGTGGGCGGCCGTCATCGCCGGCGGGGTCGCCTCGTCTTCCTCTTTCTTGCCCGCGAGCCGTCTCATCCACCGGGTGCATACCGTTTTCAGCGTCAGGGGGCGCAGCCGGTACAGTCCGCCGCTCTTGACCAACCAGTTGAAGATGAGCGGTGGAAACAGATACGCCATCAACACCACCGACAGCATGCCCACGATGGTCACCTCGGCCAGAGAGTGCAGGGCAGGGTGGCGTGCCACGATGAGTGAACCGATGCCCACAAACATAATCAGGGCAGAGATGATGATCGAACTCTTATACGATGCGAGCATCTTGCGGCGATAGGCATACTCATAGCAGCAGCCTTCGGTCATGAAGATGGTATAGTCGTCGCCCTGTCCGAAAATAAACGTGGCCAGAATGACATTGACGATATTGAAGTGAATGCCCAGCAATGCCATGATGCCCAGTATCCATACCCAACTGATGGCCATGGGCAGGAAGGAGAGCAGTGCCAGTTCGATGCTGCCCAGTGAAAACCAGAGGAAGAAGAACACGATGAGTCCGCACGCCCAACCGATGTAATTGAAGTTGTCTGACAGCGAACGGGCCATGGTGCCGTTGAGCGACTTGACGTCGAACACATAACTGCCGTCGGCGGAGCCTTCGATGCGCTCTTTCACCTGCTGCGCCTGTTCGGGCGTTGATGTCAGGATATCGACCACCTCATAGCGTTGGCGCTGCTCGTCGAGGGTGAGGTAGGATGAGAACAGCCGCCGGGCCCACGCGCTGAAGTGCTGGAAGTCTTGCGTGGGATAGTCAGCCGACAGCAGGTCGTAGAACCCGTCGAAGGTGCCGGCCGTGAACCCCTCCCTCGCCGCCAGCGCTCTGAACTGATGTTGGAAGAAACGCTCGTAGCGTGCTGTGAACTGCTGCCAACGCTCCAACCGCTGCTGCTGTTCGTCGGCGAAGGCCAGCAGCGGCGAGCAGCCCGCGTAGTCAAGTATCTGGCGGCCGGCCTTGAGCTGCCGCAGCAGGGGCTGAAGACGATGGCTCCGCTCCAAGGCCTCCTCCATCGTGCGCCCTTCAGACACCAGATACAAGGTGGCATGGTCCGACGTCTTCGTCATGTGTTTCTGAAAGTAGTCCATATCCTCTTTCTGCTCGTCAGACATATAGTTGATATGGTTCATGTCGGAGTCGAATTCGGTGTGGAGGCTGAAGTAGCCGAACACCAGCGTGAGCACGACGACCACGCCAACGAGCCATCGGCGGTTCTCCAGTCGCAGGTCGCTGGCCCGCTGCAGCACGGGGATGTGCACTGGCCGGTGTGGCCGTGCCAGGTGCGGCAGGAAGAGGAGCACAAAGAGGATGGTGCCTATCAGCAGGAATGAGCTGAACAGGCCGAGGTCGCGCAGCGCCACGGAGTCGAGCGGCACCAGACACAAGAAAGCGCCCACGGTGGTGATGTTGCCCACAATCAGGGGCGATGCTATCTCGCGGAGCGTGCTCTTCACATCATGGCAGTGATACAGGTGGGCAATCAAGTGCAAGGGGTAGTTGACCGCGATGCCGATGATGACCGACGAGATGCCCAGTACGATGAGCGACACCTCGTGGTGAAACAGCGAGAGCCCGCCCAGACCGAAGAGCCCCCCCCAGCCGATGGATAGGGCTATCAGCAGTATGTTCTTGACGCTGCGGAATGTGTATAGTAATAATAAGAGGATGAACGCCACGGCGATGGCTACCGACCAGATACTGTCTTTCTTGATTTGCGCGGCGTTGCCCACGGCAATGACGGGGCCGCCCGTCAGGTGCACCTCTACGCTGTCGGCCTCTGCGCCTGCCGCCTGTGCGCACGCCTCCAGATGCTCCAGCAGTAGGCCGTTGTGCTCCGTCTCGCTCGAACCGTAAGGCGAGGCGAGGATGACCACCGCCCGCTTCATGTCGGGCGAGAAGATGTAGCCGTCGTACATCTCATAGCGGAGTGAGCTCGACGCTCCCTGCATGCGCGACATCACAGGGGCGAACAGTCCCAGCGGGTCGCGTACCAGCTGGTCGGTGAAGGCTTCACTGCCCGGCATGAGCAGTTGGTCGCGCACGTCTTGCAGTTGGCGGGTCATATACTCCGGGTCGGCCAGCAGACTGTCTATCCTCTGGTAGTCGTCGGCTTGCATGAAGTAGGGCAGGTGCGCCTGCACGAAATCGGCCACGTCGGTCATCTGCTCGATGTCTATCTGCGATGTCATGCGCAGGTCAGACAACACCGTGTCGGCCTCCACCCGGGCGGTGAACGCCTCGACCGCCTCGATGAGTGCCTCGGGCTCGGTGGCGGCTGAATCGCGGTGCTCGAAGATGGCTATCATGTTGTTGGCCCCCGAGATGCTCTGATATACACGCAGCGCATCTTGATTCCTGCCTTCCAGGGGCAGAAAGTCAGAGATGTCTTCCTTGTAGGTGACGCGGGTCACCTGCAACACCAGAAAGGCGCTGATGGCAAGGAAGAGCAGGAGGCACAAACCCTTGTGCCCGCTCATGTATTGGTATATCTTCAGAACGATGGAGGTCATCTTTTTTGTTTAGTGTTTAGTGTTGAGGGTTTAGGGTTTAGGGTTGGGTTTAGGGTTTAGGGTTTAGGGTTTAGTGTTGAGTGTTGAGGGTTTAGTGTTCTACTCGTGATTGAGAGTAGGGACAGGGCGTGCCCTGTCCGCCATTAGGTTGTGAATCTTAGGACAGGGCACGCCCTGTCCCTACATGCGCGGCGAGGTAATCTCTCACCTCTTACCTCTCACCTCTTACCTCTACTTATTGTCGATGGGGTTGGAGTAGATGCCAAGGAAGATATCTCTCAACTGCTCCAAGTCGCAGGTGTCGAACCGTTCCAGTTTGTCCATGCGCTTGATGAAGGCTTGGCGTTGCTGAGGGGTGTAGAGGTCTTGGTACTTCGTGTTGCCGAACCGTATGTCGTGGGCAATGTAATTATTGGGGTACAGACGGTAGGCTGTATTAATCCGGCGGTCGAGCAGCCGCGCCACCGCCTTGTGGTATTCGTTGTTGGTGAGCCGTTCAAAAGCCACCAGCTCGGCCACCGAGATGGGCTCGCACAACTCGAAATGCACGTTGCCCTTGGGCTGGAGCAGTCCGGTGATGATGCTGTTGAGGTCTTCGCCAGGCTTCTTGGTATATTTGGTATATTGCGACTCGTAGAGCTCGAGTGCTTTCAGGATGTCGCATGGTTCCCACTCGTACGACACCGATACGGGCACGATGTTGAGGTCGGCCAGCGCCTTGATCTTGTCGGTCGGCTCGCTCAGACAGAACATCTTGATCACCCCTTGGTCGGTGGCGTCGATGCCGTTTTTGGTGCGTCCGTTGCGCTGCGCAATCCACACCGATTGGTGCTTCTCCTTGATGACATGACGTATATATTCCGACAGGTGCAGCGACTTCTTGTAAAACTCTTTGATGTTGCCGCCCGGGCGCTCCACTTTGAACATTTTGTTGGCCCTGCCGATGTCTATCACCAACTGGTTCATCATCAGGTTGGTGCCGAAAGTGATCTCGGTGGTGTCGAATCCTTTCAAGACGAAGAAGTATTGCAACAGGCTCGAGTCGAGCATGATGTCTCTGTGATTTGACACGTAGAGATACGACTTCTCGGGACTTAGCCGTTCGATGCCCGAGCAGGTGAAGCGCGTGATGCTATTCTCGATGACACGCTCGTTGACCAGGCGCATCGTCTCGGTCTGAAACTGCCGTACCGTTGTGAACGAAGCGATGCGCTGTCTGACCGTCTCTACCGGTTCGTTGGGATAGACGTAGGAGGCCACCAACGGGAAGGGTACGCTCTTGGCGATGCGTTGCATGGCTGCAGGTATCTCCTCCTCGTTGTACGGTCGGATATCGTCAAATTTTGTTTCTTCCATGTCTGTCGTTATTTCATTGTTTTCAACCACTCTAAGAACCGGTGTTTCCACTCTCTGGATTCGCTGGTGCCTTTCGCGTCAGACACGCCGAAGCCATGTCCGCCCGTGGAGTATTGTATATATTGATGCGGCACATGGTGTGCCGTGAGCGCAGAGTCGAGCAGCTCGGCATTGTGCGGATGCACCACCGGGTCGTCTAGGCAGTTGACCAAGAACACGGGCGGACAGTCGGCTGTCACATGCCTTTCTATCGACAGGCTGTCTTGCAGTCGTTTGTCGCCCTTCTTGTTGTCGCCCAGCAGTGCCCGCCGTGAGCGCTTGTGCGTGCAGGGTGCCGCCATCGACACCACAGGGTAGATGGCCGCCACGAAGCGTGGCCGCACGGGTGCTGAGGCCGACAGTGCCACTGACATGACCAGATGTCCGCCTGCCGAGAAGCCCATGGCACCGATGCGGCATGTGTCGATGCCGAACTCCGCGGCCCGCTCCCTGATCAGTTGTAGCGTTCTGGTCAGGTCGTCTTGCGGGTCCGGGTATCGGTTGCCCCGGAAGAGATACCTGAAACGGGTGATGAAGGCCGGCACATACGCCGTGCGGTATCTCAGCACAAAAGCGGAGATGCCCTGCTGGTTGAGCCATTGCGCCACCTCAGTGCCTTCGGTCTGCATGTCGTGCCAGAAGTAGCTGCCTCCGGGACACACCACGACGGCCATGTTGCCCTGGCCCGGCACCAGATAGGGTGTCAGCTGCACCCGCTTCGTGCCGGTGCCCTCCCAGATGTTGATCTGCACGTGCAAGGCTGGCATGAAGCAGCACCATAGTGCCCATAGGATGATGGCTATGCGTTTATACATCTTGTTCGATACGGTTACATAAATTTTCATAGACACGCTCATAGTGGTGGCGCATCGCCGATGCTTGTTGGCGGAGGCTGCCCGCGGCAGCCTGTTGGTCGGGTGTGAAGCGCGCACCCACCTCGATGTGGATGGGACCTTTCCTCAGCGTGTGTTTCTTCTTGGGCAGCACGCGCCCCGGACCGTACAGGTACATGGGCAGGATGTCCAAATGCAGTTGCTCTGCCACGAAGAAGGCCCCCTGGTGAAAGCGCTGGATGCGGCCGTCGGCAGAGCGTGTGCCTTCGGGGTAGATGGCGATATGGTAGCCGCGGTCGGCCAGGTCACGGAGCTTGGGCAGAAGCTCCTCCAGTCCGTCGGTGACAGGGTAGAACTCGGCATTGCGGATGATGGCTCCGTAGATGGGGTTGTTCCACACCCATGTGTTGGTCAGAAACACCATCTTGGGCGTGAAGATCAACTGGCACATCAGGTCGAGATGCGACTGGTGGTTGCAGATGATGACCGAGGGGCGCTCGAAATCCTCGCCGCCGGGGTTGTCGTGCGAGAACCGTGTGCCGGGTATGCCGATGCGGAACATCAGGGTGCGGGCGAAGCGGTGGATGACCTTGTGTATGTTGAGCCGTTTGCGCTCGCTCATCCTCCCGACCTTGGCATACAGCCAGACGGCAGGCGACAATATCAGCATGATGACCACCACGGCGAAGAGGATGGCCAAGAGCGTGCGCCCGTATCGGGCCAGCCAACGCCAGAGGCGCAGCGGCAGACCGTAAACCACGGCGAGCACGCAGAGCACCGTGTTGAGCACGCTGATGCGCGCGAAGTCGGCGCCGGGCCTGAAGTGGCTCACCCGCAACTCGCGCGGCGGGTAATACACATTGATGGGGGTGGAGATGATCTCCACACCATGCCATGAGGCGAACACCAGCAGTTCCAGTTCCGCCTCGTAGCGTGCGGTGAGCAGCGACAGGCCATGCAGCTTCTTCAGCGGATAGAGGCGGTAGCCCGTCTGCGTGTCGTTCAGCCTCCTGCCTGTCTGCACCATGAACCAGAAATTAGAGAAATGGTTGGCAAACGTGCTGCCCGAGGAGCGGTCAACGCCCGACAGGTTGCGCTCGCCCACGATCAGCGCCCCGGGATGTGCTTGGTTGGCCTTGAGAAATAGCGGTATGTCGCTCGGGTAATGCTGTCCGTCGGCATCTATCGTAATGGCGTAGGCAAACCCCATCTCTTTCGCTTTCTGAAACCCTTTTTTCAGCGCATACCCCTTGCCCCTGTTCCTGTCCAGGTGCACTATGGTGATGCCCTCGATGGCATCGAGCACCTGGCGTGTGTGGTCGGTGCTGCCGTCGTTGACCACAATCACATCGCGGCAATAGGATGCACACCCCTCGACGACTCCTTGCACGGTGGTGCCGTTGTTGTACGTAGGGATGACCACGCAGATGCCGCGTGCGCGCAGTGTATCTTGTGTCGTCTGGTCAGTGTGCGGGTCCATATTTCTCTGTTTATTTAGCAATCAGGCAGCAGCCGGCGATGATGAAGGCCACGCCCATCCACTTCGTAGCCGATACCGTCTCGTGAAAGAAGACCATCGCGGCTATCATGCCAAACACATAACTCATGCTAATCATGGGGTAAGCCAGACTGAAGGGGAAATGCTTGAGGATGTAAATCCAGAGCAGCGACCCCAAGCCGAAGCAGACACCCGAGGCTGCCAACTGCCAGTTGACCAGCAGACTGCCCCAAAACGCCTTCGTCCACCCGAACGGCGGCAACTTGACCAGGGCGAACTTCAGGAAGACCTGACAGCCCGTGAGCAGCAGACTTTGCAGGATGGCAAGAGGGATTATTTTCCACATGACAAGACGATGGCTATAGAGTGAACGGTGGGTATGTCGGTAACGCCCAATGACTGCATCAGGCTGCGGAACAGAGGGGTGGATTCGTCGTGGCATCCCACCAGCACGGTGTGGCACACGCCCCGCCTGAGCAGCAGGTGCGCGTCGCGCAGCGCCCAGTGGAGCGACCTGTCGCCTTGCGAGTAGGTCATATTGTAACCGTGGCAATGGGTCTTGATGGCGATGGTGCTGCCTAGGGTGTTGTGGGTGCTCTGCATGAAATAGGTGGGCTTGAGCATCTCCTCGCCTTCCTCATATATCTGTTGGAGCAGCCGCTCGCTGTTTTCCAGACATCCCCAGGCTGTGCCCGTGATGATGGCGTCGGGCGATGCGATGCCTGCCGCCTCCAGGGCCTTCAGCGAAGAGAGCAACGTGCTTTTCATCAACGTGCCCATCCTGCGGGTCTCCAGCGGTTTGACGTAGCGGCGGATGTCTGTCAGCTCTTCTTCCGACGACAGCTCTACCCGTGCGAGCACACGGATGTCGTCTTCTGAGTATTTGAAATAGGGCTCGTCGAAGTCTGCGGATTTGCTGAGGGAAAACACCAGCGAGGTGTCGTTGCCGCCAAACCCGAACGAGTTGCACAGCACATGTCGCAGCGGATAGTCTTGCACTCCCATCGTTGGTTGTATGCCGTCGGGCATGGGGGTGTTCCATCCCAGGTTGGCCGGCACCATCTGGTGGCGTAGCGCAAGCAGGCTGATGACCGCCTCGATGGCTCCCGAGGCGCTGGTGGCATGGCCGGTGAATGACTTCGTGCTGGACACCAGCGGCATGTCGGCGCCGAAGACACGCTTGAGGGCACGGCTCTCGGAGAGGTCGTTGTTGGGTGTGCCCGTGCCGTGGGCATTGACGTATTGAATGTCGGAGGGTTGCAGATGAGCCATCTGCAGTGCCTCGTGCATGGCCAGGAAAGCCCCTTCGCCGTCGTCAGACGAGGCCGTCTGGTGAAAGGCGTCGCACGCATTGCCGTAGCCTGAGAGGAAGGCATGCACGGGTGTGTCTGTCTGCCGGGCCAGTTCTTCTGATTCGAGCACGACGTAGGCCGCGCCTTCGCCCAGGTTCAGGCCCGCCCTGTCGGCATCAAACGGCCGGCATGGCTCCGTGTCGGTGATCATCAGCGACCGGAAGCCGTTGAGATGAAAGAGCGACAGCGCCTCGCTGCCTCCTGCCACCACGATGTCGGCCTCGCCAGCCTGGATGAGGTTGGCCCCCAGAATCAGCGCATTGGCAGCCGACGAGCAGGCCGTGGAGATGGTGGTATAGTCAGAGAAGAGTGCGAAATAGTCAGCGATGGCCTGTGTGGAACTGCCCGGGTCGTGGTGCTTCAGACAGTCGGTCGGACCCTGTCCTGCGAGAAACGCTCCGAAGTGCCTCTCGGTCAGGTCCATCCCCCCGACGGTCGTCCCGGAGACGAGCACGACCCGCAATCCGGGGCGCAGGACCATCGCTTGGCGCACCTTGGCGTCGGTCAGGGCTTGACGCACCGCCCAGAGGCCCATCAGCACCGTGCGGCTGGTCTCACACTCCGCCGCGATGTCCAACGCCGCCTTCATCTCATCGTCAGACAACTTGACCTCGCCCACAGGCAGTTCGCGGTGCGTGGAGCGCAGATGCCGCATCCGGCCTATCCCCGTCTTGCCTTCTCTCAGGGATTGCAAGACGGCAGCCGTGTCGTTGCCGATGGCCGATATGATACCTTCGCCCGTGATGACGATGTTCTTGCCCATGATGTTTGCGTCGTATGGTTGGTTATTTTGTGCGATGAGCGCCCACGTACTCAGCCATCGTCCTGATGTTCTTGAAGATGGCTTTACCCTCGGCGGGGTTGGCCAGTTTGATGCCATAGTCTTTCTCAAGCAAGACAATCAGTTCCAGGGCGTCGATGCTGTCAAGACCCAGTCCCTCGCCGAAGAGGGCGGCATCCGCATCGATGTCGTCGGGTGTCATCTCCTCGAGGTTGAGCACGTCGATGATTTTCGTTTTTAATTCTAAAATGAGATTCTCCATATTGATATAGTTGTCATTCAATGATTTTAAAATCTGCTGTCAGCGAGCCGCCGGGTTCTGCATCCAACCATCCTGTCACGATGCTGGTGGTCGAGGGGTCGAGTGCGGATGCCATGACGATGCGCCTCATCTGTTCGTCGTCGCGCTCGGGAAGAATGAAAAACGAGGTCTCACCGTAATAGTGATGGCGGATGGCTATCTCGCCCGCGACGATGTTGGGCAGGGTATAGACAAACAACGAGGGACTTGGGAAAAAATTGTCCCTGTCGCCGATCGTCTTCGCATATTTCAGGTCGGTAGCCCATGATGATGAGCGGTTGAACAGGATGACAGCCCTGTGGTCGGTATCTTTCGGCGACGGACGGTCGTCACCGCTCTCGGCCTGCAGCAATAGTTCAGAGGCGACAAATCCCAGTTGGCTCAGCGTGTCCATCTTGTAAAACTTCGGGTAATCGCCGATATACCGCTTGTAAATGGCGGTGAGCAGGGGCGTGTCGGCGTCAGCCGCTATCGACAGCGGCTGTCCATCTACCGACACCTGGCCGTGGGTGATGATCACGTGGTGTGTCACCTTGCCGCTGAGCGTGCTGTGGTGGCTGGGTCGCACGGCCTTCGCTTTCGATACCAGCAACGAGGCATTATTGCCGCCAAAACCCGAAATCATCTTGATCAACTGCTGTTTGTCTGTCGGTTGGTTGTCGGCGGCGATGCGTATATTGCCCGAGACACCGCGCTCCTCAAAGTTCTTCGTGCCGATGATGAGGTGGTGGTCGATGGCCCGCATGGTCAGGATGGTCTCCATGATGCCGGCTGCCCCCAGGGTGTGTCCGAAATAGCCTTTGTATGAATTGACGGGTATGGCCGACAGTCCTGCCCGTGTGATGGCCACCGACTCCATCTGGTCGTTGAACAGCGTGGCGGTGCCATGCGCATTGATGACAGCGATGTCGTCGGCACACACGTCTTCTGCCACGGCTGTCAAGGTGCGGTATGCCCCCTCGCCGTTTTTTGAAGGCGCGCTGATATGGCAGGCATCATTTCTGACGGCTCCCTGCACGATGTGCCAGCCGCCGTCGCTCAAGCCCGTCTGTGGGTCTTTGCTCAGGACGACCGTGGCGGCGGCCTCGCCCAGGTTCATGCCTGTGCGCTCCATGTCGAACGGCCTGCAGGGTGTGGCCGACATCGCCTTGAGCGAATAGAAACCCGACGCGATGAACAGGCCCAGGCACTCGGCACCGCACACGATGGCATGGTCGTAGGCTCCCGACTCGATGAGGCGCGCTCCCAGAATCAATGCCGACACCCCCGAGATGCAGGCGTTGCACGCTACGATGGGCGTGGATGCCATGCCCAGGATGGCGGCTATCTTCGCGGCCGAGTGGCCGGGCAGCCATGTCTGCGTTTCGTCATGTTGTTCGCAGAGCCTCCCCGCATTTCCCTTGGTGGTGCTGAGGATGAGCGCCACCCTCGGGCTCGACGCGTTGACCGTGGCCTGCGCCAGGGCACGCCTGATGGAGCACAGCGCCATCGACTCGAAAGCCGTCGGGGCAGCCGCGCCGCCCGTGCGATGGTGCCGACACTCCTGCGCCATGTGCTCATGCTGTTGTGGCGTGAACAAAGAGGCGCACAAAGGCTCGGGCATGTCCCACAGCTTGGGGTATGTCTTCAGGGCAGACACACCTGCTGCCACAGCGCTCAGGTTCTGCTCTGTGGTTTCGCCCAAAGGCGACAGGATGTTGTCTGCTATGATATAGGTCATTTTCTGCAATCGTCAAAAAAGGTGAATCTGCACCCCTCAGGTCCAGAAGTCGAAGAAATTATACCATTGGGTGGGATACATGCGCACCATCCGCTCCAGTTCCTCGACATACAGGGCCGACAGCTGCTGTATCTGCGCCTGTCGTGAGGCGCTCTTGTCGTAGCGCAGGGGCGTGACGTAGATGGTGTAGGCTTTGCTGGCGGTCTTCATCACGTTCACCGCCACGACATCCAGTGCGCGCATGGTCGCCACGCGGAAGGGACCCTGCGGAAACTTCGCCTTCCCGCCCAGAAAATCGTGCTCGACATATTTGAGAGAGCCGATCATCCTGTCCGAAGGCATACTGACAATCTCGCCACGGCCGATGGCCTGGTCTATCAGATAGAGGTGGCTCATGTCGCTCTTGATGGGAATCATGCGGATGTGGGTCGAAGAGAACATCTTGGCCCTGTTGAGCATCACCGACTCCTTTTCGCCAAAGAACACCAGTGCGTTGAAGGGCTTCTGCTCAGCCACCAGACTATACCCGGCTATTTCGTAATTGCCGATGTGCGCGCTGAGTTGGATGAAGGCAGGCTGCTGGGTGGCCAGCGTCTGGAAATGTTCGTATCCCTCCACGTCGATCTTGAATTTCTTGCCGGCATACATGGCGAATTTATCAATCACTACTTGGCTGAACAGGTAATGGTTGGCATACGTCTTCCTGATGGCCTTCCATGCGGAATAGCCGAAGTGGCGGCGGAAGAAGCGGTAGATGATTTTGCCGCTGGGATTGACGATGAGGCAGACCGGCACCACAAAAACAGCCACAAAGACGTACAGACATCGCACATCAATGTAGCGGAGCAGGCGGATGAGCCATCGGTGCATCCATCCGTTGCCATACGTCGTGCCTTTCCACTTCTGCTCGTCCATGTCTAATCGTTGTTGGACGATACGGTCTGCGGTGCGTGCTGCGCCAACTTATTCTCTATGAAGTCGTGAAACGCTCCTAAGGTCTTCACGCCCGTCATCTCTTGCGGTTGGATGCGGAACCCGAAACTCCTTTGCACAAAAGCCACGATATCGACAATGTCGAGACTGTCGATGCCCAAGTCGTTTTTCAAGGCCGCATCCGGGGCTATACGCTCCTCGTCGATCTCTAACTCTTCAATGAGAAATGTTCTTATTTCGTCTTCTATTACTTGTCTTGTCTTCATGTTCGAATGGGTTATGCTCTCACTTGCACTCATTGTTGTTGGGCGCTTTTTTACATACGATGATGGAATGTCCCTGTCCCAAGTGGTCGTGTATCTGCTCTATCTCTAAGCCTGCGCGCCGGATGCACGCTGCCATGTCGTCGGTGTGGTACATCTTGGAATTGCCGTTGGCGATGGCCGTGAAGTACAGGCTCGTCATGGTCAGACAGAAGGCTGCCGGTTCGAAGCGCTGACGGTCCCAGAGCGTCTCCATGATGAAGAGGCGTGTCGTGTCTGTCATCACTTCGCGAGCGCGTGCGAGGATGCTCACAATCTCGTCTGTGCTGAAGCAGTCGAGAAACTGGCTCATCCAGATGGCATCGAGCTTTCCGTCGGGAGCGGGGAAGCGGGCCTCGTGGTCGAGGATGTTGATGCCCCGTCCGCTGATTCTGTCGGCGCCGGACTTGCCTTTGATGTTGGCGCGCATCATCTCTATCTGCTGTGGCAGGTCGAGGATGGTGACCTGCGCCTCGGCCTGGTATGCCACGCACTGCAGCGCCCACTTGCCCGTATTGCCCCCAACATCGTAGAGCGTGCGCACCTGGTGCACGTCGAAGACGATTTTGAGCGCTTCGGGAAATGACGAGTCGCTATAGAAATGGTCGAAGGCGAACCAGCTCTTCTGCACTTGGGGCGGCAACTCAGCGAGACCTTCATAGACCGTAGGCCAGGCGCCAAAATGCCGGAGTCCCTCTGGGCGGCCGTTCAGCAACGACTCTTCCAGATGGAACCATCCCTCGTAGTTGACATCGTGGTTGAAGTCGATATTGACGCGTGTGGCGGGGTCTTTGAGCAGGAACCAGCCGGTCTTGGAGATGGTATAGCGCTCGGTGTCGGGGTCAACCAAGATGGTGCCGATCGTGAGCGAGGCCTCCAACAGGCATTTGACGGCATACGGCGAAAGCTTTGTCTGCTCCGTGATCTCGCTGGCCGTCAATCCCTCTTTGGAGTCGCGGATGAGGTCGAGGATGCCGAACTTAATCATCAGGCGTGAAGCCTGAAAGACGGCGGGTCCCCAAGCGATAAACTCAGCCAGCCGTTGAGCCTCTCTGGCCGACAGCGTCTCTTGGGTATATTTCTCTATGAGCGAGGGCGATAAATACATACTTGACTGATATTTGGGTGCAAAGTTACGAAAAGTCGAGAGGAAAGCAAAAGAAAAAGGATTTTTCTTTTGCTTTCCCGAGTGAGAGTAACTTCGCCACAACGTGGCAAGGTTACGGAAAACGAGAGCAGAACAAAAGAAACTTGTTTCTTTTTTATGCCGAGACGGAGTAACTTCGGCGAAGCCAAAGTTATGGAATAACGAGAGGAAAGAGGATGTGTCAAAGCACTTGGATGATTCCTCAACAACGGATTACACGGATTTCACGGATTTACAACTTGCTGATGATCAGCAATAACAAAAATCTGTGCAATCCGTGTAATCCGTTGTTGATGAGTCATTGCTAATGATCCACAATCCGTGCAATCCGTTGTTGAGAAGTACCCTGTCACTCAAACATCTCTGTCCATCGCATGAACCGTTGCACGCCGGCGTCGCCAAATTTGGCGAGACTGCGGGCGGCCTCGGCGATGGTCTTCTCTCGGTCGAGGCGTGTCTTGGAGTAGAACTTGTCGGCATAACAGATGACCTGCTCCTCCAACGTCTCGGGTTGCAGGTCGCGGTGGGGTAGGGGCAGCCCCTGTGCGATGATCTCGTCGAGGGGCAGTCCGGCGCCGGTATGCCGCTCGCACACGCGGGCATGCCGTTCGTAGCCCTCGGCACGCAGCATCTCGGCACCCAGCAGTCCGTGGCGGATATAGGGCTCGGTGCCATGGCAGAGGATGCCGGGCGCGTCGCAGCGGATGATGCCGATGTCGTGGAGCATGGCCGCCTCTTCGATGAATGGCCGGTCTAAATGCAGTTCGGGGTGTTTGTCGGCGATGCGCAGGGCGCGTCGTGCCACCGACTGGCTGTGAACAACAAGGATGCGGCGCAGGTCCGCATCCTCGTTGTAATATTTGTCTATGATGTGCTGATAGTTCATCGTTTTACCTCTCACCTCTTTCAATATAAGCGATGACATCGCCTTTCTGCACCTTGCTGCCCTGTTTGGCGTTGATTTCCACCAGTTTGCCGCCCAGTGCTGCGGGCACCTCGACGATCTCGCCCCAGGGAGCCTGGATGTAGCAGAAGGCATCGCCCTCTTTGTACTCCTTGCCGATGAAGGGCTCAGCCGTGGGCGCGCACTCGCCGTCGCCGTTAAACTCCCAGTAAATCTGTCCTTTGACGGGAGCCACCAGCGCGTCGGCCTTGGCGTGCTTGAAGGCGCTGAGCTGCTCGGGCGACAGTTGCGAACCGAGTTTGGCGTCCTTGGCCTTCTGCAGGTCGGCCAGGAAGTTCTTCTTCGCCTGTCCGCTCTTGAAGTTGCGGTACTGCTCGGGGTGCATCGCCAGTTCGTAGAGTTCCTCGTCGTCGGGTCCGTATTCCCATCCGTTGTCGTCCATCTCCTTGCGGAAGTCGTCGAGGGCGTTGGGGATGAGTGTGTGCGGGTCGGCATCGGTGAACTCGCGTCCCTGTTTGGCGGCCAGGTCTTTCAGTTCCTGGTCTATCTCGCCCGGTATGCGGCCGCTCTTGCCCAGGATCATGCCCCACATCGAGTCGTCCATCATCACGAATCGTCCCTTGCCCTGCGCCATGGTGAGCAGGTTCATCAGGGCGATGTTCTTCACGTACTGCGAGAAGGGGGTCACCAGTGGGGGATAGCCCACGCGCGGCCACACGTATGCCACCTCGTCGAACAGCTTCACCAGCATGTCGTCGGTGGTCAGTTCGGGTTCGCCCTTGGCTTTGAGCGTCTTGTTGATAATGGCGTGTATGCCGGCCAGGTCGGCCATCATCGAGCCCATCATGCCACCGGGCAGTCCGCAGCCAAGCAACAGCGACGACATGTGTTTATTGCCGGGGTTGATGAAATAGCCCAGCCAGTCGTCGATGAACTCTTGTGTGAGCGAGCGAGCGCGCATATAGGCGTTCATGTTGATGTCGGCCACCTCGAATCCTTCGTTTTTGAGCATGCTCTGCACCGAGATGATATCGGGGTGCACCTTGCCCCAGCTCAGCGGTTCGATGGCGGTGTCGATGATGTCGCCGCCATTGTTGCACACCTCGAGGATTGAGGCCATGGAGAGTCCCGGTCCGGAGTGTCCGTGATACTGTATGATGATGTCGGGATGCTTGTCTTTGATGGCTTTGGTCAGTTTTCCCAACAGTGCGGGCTGTCCGATGCCGGCCATATCTTTCAGGCATATCTCCTCGGCTCCGGCAGCGATCACCTCGTCGGCGATGGCACTGTAGTATTCCACCGTATGTACGGGCGAGGTGGTGATGCAGAGCGTGGCCTGTGGGGTCATGCCGGCTGCCTTGGCCCACCGGATGCTGGGTATGATGTTGCGGGTGTCGTTCAGGCCGCAGAAGATACGTGGTATGTCCACGCCCTGTGCATGCTTCACTTTGTATTGCAGCTCACGCACATCGTCGGGCACGGGATACATACGCAGTGCGTTGAGGCCGCGGTCGAGCATGTGTGTTTTGATGCCAGCCTCGTTGAACGGTTTGCAGAAAGCGCGAACGGCGTGGTTGGGGTTCTCGCCTGCCAGCAGGTTCACCTGCTCGAAGGCACCGCCGTTGGTTTCAACCCGGGCGAAGCATCCCATGTCGATGATGGCGGGTGCTACACGCTCCAACTGGTCTTTGCGGGGTTGGAATTTTCCCGACGACTGCCACATGTCGCGATAGACGAGACTGAACTGGATTTTCTTTTTCATGTGTATTTCGTTTTAAGTTACATAAGGATTGTGCAAAAATACTGTTTTTTTTCCATCTGCCATCACTTCATGCTCTTTTTTTTTGCAAATAAGTAAAAAAACAGTATTTTTGCATCGCAAATTCAGCATCGCAAATGAAAAAGAAACAGATACTTGCCGCCATGGCGGCCGTGGCCTTGGCCGTGTCGTGCGGAGGCAGGCAGGGCGTCGAAGAGGAGGCACTTCCACAGGTGGCTACCTACGAAGCCGTGGGCGACTCTACTCTCTATGGCTTTGCGTGCGACGGTGGGTCCGACTCGGTCATCGTCTTTATGCACGACACCATCAGCGACCCCGTGAGCTACAATATACTCAGTGCCTTACGCCGACGCCAGGTGTATGGCAACCCCACGGTGGGCGACAAGCTGGCGCTCTACCTCTCGGCCGACGGCCGCGAAGTGCTGCAGGTGGTCGATATCGACGTGCTCAAAGGCACATGGGTGTATCAGGAACTGCCCGAGCCGCGCTTCAAGCGGATGACCGACGAGGAGGGCAAGGAGATGGTCCTCTCAGAGGAGGAGCAACACAAGATAGACTCGATGCTGCAGCGGTATATGGTGCCTCGCGAATACGGCATCACCTTCAAGCGCGACTTCTCGGCGCAGTCGGTGGGCGGACCGCCGCGGCAATCGACGCTCGACGAGGAGAGCCCCGTGGTCTATCCCCCGCTGAGGCGATACAGCGAATGGCACCTGTGGAATGGCAAGTTGATTCTCACCTCGCGGCAGCGTCTTCAGCAGAATGATACGACACAGCAGGCACCGAAGGTGAAGAACGACACGGTGGAACTGGTGATGATGCGCCGCGACACGCTGGTGCTCCGTTTTGCCGACCATGTGCGCAACCTGTCGCGCAAGCCCGACTCACTCATGGTGAAATAGTCGCTCTTGTGCCAGCTGCTCGTATTTCGTGCCCTTGCGGCCGTAGTTGGCGTAGGGGTAGATGCTGATGCCGCCGCGGGGCACAAACAGTCCGAGCACCTCGATATACTTGGGGTCCATCAGGCGTACGAGGTCTTTCATGATGACGTTGACACAGTCTTCGTGGAAACTGCCGTGGTTGCGGAAGCTGAACAGATACAGTTTCAGGCTCTTGCTCTCTACCATGCGCCGGTCGGGAATGTAACTGATGCGTATCTCGGCGAAGTCGGGCTGGCCTGTCACCGGACAGAGGGCCGTGAACTCGGGGCAGTTGAAGCGTACCCAGTAGTCGTTGTCTTGGTGCTGGTTCTCGAATGTCTCGAGCACGTCGGGGGTGTAGGTCGAGGCAATCGTCGCCTCATGACCCAGCAGTTTCAGATGTTCTTGTTTTCTATCCATTGTTTCTTGTTTTTTAAGAGGTTTCCAAGTACTCTTCGTAAAAAGCGGTGCAAAGGTACGAAGAAAAGTAAAAAAGTAAAAGAGTAAAAAAGTAAAAATAACGATTGAAAGGTATAAAGGCGGTTGAAAAGTAAATGAAAGTAAACAATATTGACAAATGAAGAAAAAACTTTTTTGTATGATGGCCATGCTCTTGTCGGGATTATGGGCGGTGGCGCAAGACCAGACGTTTACGGTATCTGGCGAGGTGCGTTCGGATGTGAAAGAGGTGATTATCACCATGAGAGCGCAGAAACCCGTGGAGATAGCACGTGTACCGGTGCAGTCGGGGCTCTTCACCTATACGGGCACACAGCCCAAGGATGCCGTCCTGGGTGTGGGCACTGACAAGTATTACCAGCCGTTTGTCAACGATGGCACGCCGTTGCAGGTGTTCTTCGTGGATAACGTGAACGGCGACATGAAGGTGGAGGGCATGCCGCTGCTGGTGATGGCGGGCTCGGACCAGAATATACAGTTTGCGAAGGCCGACCGCGAGATCAGTAAATACAATGATGAGTTCTCTGCCACCCTTGCCCAACTGCAGGCGCAGGCCACGCCCGACAATCTGGAGCAGCTTCAAGAGCAGGCCATGGCGGCTTCGCAAAAGGCGATCGACGGCATGGTGGCGGAGTTGATGAAATACCGCTCAACGCTCATTCCCGTGGCCTATCTGCCCGATTTGTCGCAGATGATGACCTACAGCCAGTTGAAGGAGTTCATGACACCTGATGCTCCTTACTACAACCACCCGCAGCTGGAGCAGGTGAAGAGCGTGTTCGAGGCGATGTCGCTGAAACAGCCGGGACAGCCCTACCACGATGTCACTGCCAACGATATGTATGGCCGCGAGCATAAACTGAGCGAGTATTGCGGCAGGGGCAACTACGTGCTGGTAGATTTCTGGGCCAGCTGGTGCGGACCGTGCCGTCAGGAGATGCCTACGGTGGTAGAGTGCTACAACCTGTATCATGGGAAGAAGAATTTCGAGGTGGTGGGCATCTCGCTCGATGAGAAAGAGGGCGCATGGAAGGCTGCCGTGACGAAATTGGGCATGGCATGGCCTCAGCTCTGCGACCTGAAAGGGTGGTCGAGTCCGGCTGCCGCCGCCTACGGTGTGCAGGCCATCCCGTCTAACGTGCTCGTTGACCCTCAGGGGCAGATCATTGCTACCGACCTGAGGGGCGAACAGCTGAAGGCCACCCTCGCCGAGTTGTTTGAGTGATTTCACAGATTTTTGTTATTGCTGATAATCAGCAAGTTGTAAATCCGTGAAATCCTTGGAATCCGTTGTTGATGAGAAATCCACGTGTTTTGGCTCATCCTCCTTTTTTTGGTCTCCTTTTCCTCCGCGGCGGTTTTTGTCCATCCGCGGCGGTCTTGTCTTGTGTGGCATCTGATTGGTGGCCGAAAAAATGATTTATGTCAATGATTCTTGTTTTTAACTTTATTAAATAAATAATGTCACGAAAAACTTTTGTGTTCCCCTCGATTTGCAGTAACTTTGCATCAATTTTCCAATATCGTATTTTATGGCAGACAGAAAACAAATAAAAACAGCGCTCATTTCCGTGTTTCATAAAGACGGACTGGACGAGCTGCTCAAGAAATTGAATGAAGAAGGAGTGAAGTTCCTCTCTACAGGTGGAACGCAGAAGTTTATCGAGTCGCTGGGCTATGAGTGCCAGACAGTGGAGAGTGTCACCACCTATCCCTCTATCCTGGGAGGCCGTGTGAAAACATTGCATCCCAAAGTGTTCGGCGGCATCTTGGGTCGTCGCGACCTGGAGAGCGACCGCGAGCAGATGGCTCAATATGAGATACCCGAGATAGACTTGGTCGTGGTGGATCTCTACCCGTTTGAAGATACCGTGAAGAGCGGCGCCTCAGAGGCCGACATCATCGAGAAAATCGACATCGGCGGCATCTCGCTCATCCGTGCCGGTGCTAAAAACTTCAATGACGTGGTCATCGTGCCGAGCAAGGCTGAATATGGCGTGCTGCTCGACATCCTCAAAGAGAAGGGGGCCGCTACCGACTTGGCCGACCGCAGGATGTTTGCCACACGCGCCTTTGGCGTCAGTTCACATTACGACACCGCGATACACCAGTATTTCGCAAAATAAGAGGTGAGAGGTAAGAGGTGAGAGGTAAGAGGTAAGAGGTAAGAGGTGAGAGGTAAGAGGTAAGAGGTAAGAGATTACTCCATTGACAGAGTATTGTCTACACTCCCAAACTCCCAACCCCCACACTCCCAAACTCCCAGACTCCCACACTCCCAAACACTCAAACTCCCTCAAAAAATCAAACAAGAAATATGGGATTTTTTTCATTTATACAAGAGATAGCGATGGACCTCGGCACCGCCAACACCATCATCATCAGCGATGATAAGATAGTGGTTGACGAGCCCTCTGTGGTGGCACTCGACCGGCGCACCGACAAGATGATTGCCGTGGGCGAGAAAGCCAAACTGATGTATGAGAAGACACACGACAATATACGAACCATCCGTCCGCTGCGCGATGGCGTGATCGCCGACTTCACAGCCTGCGAACAGATGATGCGCGGACTCATCAAGATGGTGCATTCGGGCAGCAGGCTGTTCTCGCCCTCGCTGCGAATGGTCATCGGCGTGCCCTCGGGCGCCTCTGAGGTGGAGCTGCGTGCCGTGCGCGACTCGGCCGAGCATGCCGACGGGCGTGATGTCTATCTGATCTTCGAACCGATGGCCGCTGCTATCGGTATCGGCATTGATGTGGAGGCGCCTGAAGGCAACATGATTGTTGACATCGGTGGCGGTAGCACCGAGATTGCCGTCATCTCGCTCGGAGGTATCGTGTCTAACAACTCCATCCGCACCGCCGGCGACGACCTGACCGCCGACATTCAGGAGTATATGAGCCGTCAGCATAATGTGAAGGTATCGGAGCGTATGGCCGAGCGTATCAAGATACACGTGGGAAGCGCCCTCACCGACCTGGGCGACGAGACTCCCGAAGACTATATCGTGCACGGTCCTAACCGTATTACCGCACTGCCCATGGAGGTGCCTGTCTGCTATCAGGAGATAGCGCACTGCCTGGACAAGACCATCGCCAAGATAGAGAATGCCGTGCTTTCGGCCTTGGAGAGCACACCGCCAGAGCTCTATGCCGATATCGTGCACAACGGTATCTATCTGACCGGTGGCGGCGCACTGCTGCGCGGACTCGACAAGCGTCTGCACGATAAGATACATATCCCGTTCCATATCGCCGAAGACCCCTTGCACAGTGTGGCCAAGGGTGCCGGCGTGGCTCTGAAAAACGTGGACCGCTTCTCATTCCTGATGAGATAGAAAAACGTCTGGGCCGGTGCGTAACCTGTTAGAATTCCTCTCACGCCACAACCACTGGTTTGTATTTTTATTATTAGAGGTGGTGGGGCTGGTGTTGCTGTTTCAGTACAGCAACTACCACGCCAGTGTGTGGATTTCATCGGCCAACGCCGTCACCGGCAAGGTGATGGAGGCGGATGCCTGGGTCACGTCGTTCTTTCACATGCGGGGAGAGAACGAAGCCCTGACGGTACGCAACTTACAACTGGAACAAGAGGTGCTTGCGCTGCGCAATGAGCTCGATGCCGTGCACCGGCGCGACACGACATTGCAAGACCGATCGCGGCAGGTCGTCTTCGACTCACTGCAGACCATACCCGCCAAAGTGGTGGGCAACTCCGTGCACCGTGTGAACAACATGATGACCATCGACAGGGGAGAGGCCGACGGTGTGAAGGCCGACATGGGGGTGGCCTGCGGCACCGGCGTGGTGGGCATCGTCTATCTCACCTCGGCGCATTATGCCGTGGTGCTGCCCGTGCTCAATGAGAAGTCGAATATCAGTTGCGCCATCCAGGGCCGTGGCTATTTCGGCTATCTGCACTGGAACGGCGGCCTGACCAATGAGGCCTATCTGGATGACGTGCCCCGGCATGCTAAGTTCGAGTTAGGCGATACCATCGTCACCAGCGGTTATTCGTCGGTATTCCCCGGCGGCCTGATGGTAGGCACTGTGACCGAGCAGTTAGACTCGCGCGACGGTCTGTCGTACCGGTTGAAGGTGCAGCTGGCCACTGACTATGCGCAGCTGCGCAATGTGAGTGTCATCCGATATGAGCATCGTCAGGAACAGGCCGAACTGGAACAGAAAGCGGCCGAGGCCCTCGATGTGGATGTCAATAAACAATAAGGGAGGAGTGGCATGGACTTCAGTTATCTGAAACATTTCTTGAGTTTTCTCTCCTTGGCGTTGGTGCAGGTGTTTGTGCTCAACCACATCACCCTCTTTGGCGTTGCCTCGCCCCTGCTCTATATCTTCTTCGTGCTGAAGATGCGGCGCAACTACCCGCGGTGGGCCATCATCGTCGAGTCGTTTGTGCTGGGCCTGCTGATGGACACCTTTCAGAATACGCCCGGAGTGGCCGCTTGTTCGATGACACTGCTCGGCATGATACAGCCGCCCCTCTTAGACCTGTTTGTGACGCGCGAGCTGCCCGAAGACGCACGCCCCTCGGCGGCTGTCCTCGGCTGGCTGAAGTTCTTTTATTACGCGGGCATCTCGACCATCATCTATTGTCTGGCGTTCTTTACGCTCGAACTGTTCGCGTTCTTCAATTGGATGCAGTGGCTCGACCGTGTGCTGGGTAGCACTGTGCTGACCCTGCTGCTGGTGATGCTGCTCGAATTGGCTCAGAAAAAGAAAGAATGAAGGAATACGACCTGACAACGCGGCGGTATGTGATAGGCGGTGTGGCCATAGCGGTAGTGCTATTGTACATCGCCCGACTTTTCTATCTTCAGATCATGAGCCCCGACTATAAGAAAAACGCCGACAGCAACGCTTTTCTGAAGAAGGTGGAGTTCCCCTCGCGCGGCATCATCTCTGACCGCAATGGTAAGTTGTTGGTTTACAATAAACCCTCGTACGACATCATGGTGGTGATGAACGAGGTGGGCCATAAGCAGGACTCTGTCGTAGTGTTCGACACCTTGGAGTTTTGCCGCACGCTCAATATCACGCGCGATTATTTCGACCGTCGGATGCGCGACATCAAAGACCGTTCGAAAAACCCCGGTTATTCGCCCTACACGCAGCAGATCTTCATGTCGCAGTTGTCCGACCAGGAGTTCAGCGTCTTTCAGGAGAAGATATACCGTTTCCCGGGTTTCGACATCCAGAAACGTAGTGTGCGGCAATATGAGTATCCCAGTGCCGCGCTTGTGTTGGGCGATGTGGCAGAGGTATCGTCAAAAGACGTGAAGAAAGATGCCTATTACCAGCCCGGCGACTATATCGGCAAGGTGGGGGTGGAGCGCGCCTACGAGGAAGCGCTGCGCGGGCAGAAAGGCGTGCAGGTGCTCTTGCGCGATGCCCGCGGCCGTATTCAGGGCCATTATATGAACGGTGAATACGACACGCAGCCCACGCCGGGCAAAGACTTGACGCTCAGCATCGACATCGACCTGCAGATGCTGGGCGAACGCTTGATGGAGGGCAAACTGGGCAGTATCGTGGCTATCGAACCCTCGACGGGCGAGATACTGTGCATGGTGTCGAGTCCGTCGTACGACCCTCGCATGATGATTGGCCGTCAGCGCGGCAAGAACCACATGGCACTGGCGCGCGACCCGATGAAACCCCTGCTCAACCGCGCCATTATGGGCACCTATCCGCCGGGTTCGACGTTCAAGACCTCGCAGGCGCTCACCTTCCTCACAGAGGGCATCATCACCGAGGGCACCAACTATCCCTGTCATCGGGGATTCGTCTATGGCGGTATGCGCGTGGGGTGCCACGGGCACGGTTCGCCCCTGAGCCTGATACCCGCCATCGGCACCTCGTGCAACGGCTATTTCTGCTGGGGGCTCTATCACATGCTCACCGACAAGAAATACGGCAATATCACTTCGGCAATGAACAAATGGCGCGACTATATGGTGAGCATGGGCTTCGGATATCAGTTGGGCGTGGACTTGCCGGGCGAGGTGCGAGGCATGATACCCAACGGCGATTTCTATGACCATGCCTTCAAGAAAGGATGGAACGCACTGGGCGTGATCAGTATCTCCATCGGTCAGGGCGAGGTGACGCTCACCCCGTTGCAGATAGCCAACCTGGGTGCCACCATTGCCAACAGGGGATATTATATCACACCCCATGTGGTGAAAGAGATACAAGACCAGGCGCTCGACTCGTCCTATACGGTCAGGCACTACACCAAAGCCTCGCACCAGGCCTACGAGTTGGTGGTGCAGGGCATGCGGCGCGCGGTGCAGGCCGGCACCTGCCGCAGGGCCAACCGGTCCGACTATGCCGTATGCGGCAAGACGGGCACGGCGCAGAACAAAGGGCGCGACCACAGTGTCTTCATGGGATTCGCACCGATGGAAGAGCCTAAGATCGCCATCGCCGTGTATGTGGAGAACGGCGGATTCGGTGCTACCTTCGGCGTGCCTATTGGCGCATTGATGATGGAGCAGTATATCAAAGGCAAGCTGTCGAGCTCGTCAGAGGCTCAGGCGGCCAGCATACAAAAACGTCATATCAGCTATGGTAAAGCAGACAGATAAGGGAACAAGCGTGATTCGTTCGCTCGACTGGTGGACCATCGCCATCTATGTGGCGCTGCTCGCCTTCGGGTGGATGAGTGTCTGCGGTGCCTCGTACGACTTCAGTACGCCCAACCTGTTCAGTCTCGATACCCGCTCGGGCATGCAGATTGTGTGGATAGGCACCTCCCTGGTGCTCGGACTGGTCATCCTGCTGCTCGATAATAAGTATTACGACACCTTTGCCTATGTCATCTATGGAGCCATGCTCCTGTTGCTCTTCGCCACCATCTTCAATCCACATGAGATCAAAGGCTCGCGCTCGTGGCTCGTCATGGGACCGTTGCGACTGCAACCGGCTGAGTTCGCTAAATTCGCTACGGCACTGGCCATCAGTAAGTTTATGAGCACCTATGGGTTTAGCATGCAGAACTTGCGCAACTTCGTGTCGGCCTGTGCCATCGTGCTGGTGCCCATGATGCTCATCATCGGACAGAAAGAGACGGGGTCGGCACTGGTCTATCTCTCGTTCTTCCTCATGTTCTATCGCGAGGGCATGCCGGGCAGCGTGCTCTTCACGGGAGTGGCCATGGTGGTATATTTCGTACTGGGCATCCGCTACGAACAGATACAGTTGCTCAACACACCCTCGTCGGTCGGCAAATTCGTGGTGCTGCTCTTGGTGCAGATTTTCACTTCCGCCATGGTCTATGTCTATTGCAATGACCGGCGCAAGGCGATGGGCATCTTGAGTTATGTGCTGACCGTGTCTATCGGTTTCCTGCTTTTCGCCGTCTATGTCATTCCCTTCGATGTGGTGTGGGTGCAACTGGTGCTCAGCGCGGCGCTCATCGGCTATCTGCTCTATCAAGGGATGTACACCCGTGTGCGCAACTACCTCTATATCGCGCTCTTTGCATTGGGGTCTATCACGTTTTTCTATTCAGCCAGTTATGTGCTCAACCAAGTGATGGGTGCCCACCAGCGCACGCGTATCAATGTGCTTCTGGGGCTCGACGATGATATCTCGGGTGCGGGCTATAACGTGCACCAGAGCGAGATTGCCATCGGTTCGGGCGGCTTGGCAGGCAAGGGCTTTCTGAATGGCACACAGACGAAATTGAAGTTCGTGCCCGAGCAGGACACCGACTTCATCTTCTGCACCGTAGGCGAGGAGGAAGGGTTCCTGGGCTCCTCGGCCGTGCTCATCTTGTTTTTGCTGCTGATATTGCGGTTAATCTATTTGGCTGAGCGACAACCGTTTAAGTTTGGCAGGGTCTATGGCTATTGTGTGCTCAGCATCTTCCTCTTCCATGTGTTTGTGAATGTGGGCATGGTGCTGGGCCTCACCCCTGTGATAGGCATCCCCTTGCCGTTTTTCAGTTATGGCGGTTCGTCGCTGTGGGGATTTACCATCCTGTTGTTTATCTTCCTCAGGATTGATGCGGGAAGAAAAGAACTCGTAAAAAATTAGTTCACTTCGAGTCTCAGGCCTACCTCGTGTATGCCGGGGATGCTATGCCGGCGCATGTCATGGCGTACGGTGACGTGCAGGGAGTCGCCTTGACTCAGGGGTAGAAACCTGAAGACCTTCTCGTTTTGAAACAATGAGAAGCCACGTCCCTCATTATCGCCGTCGTCGTTGTAAATGGAAAAGAGAAGTGTATCGGTGAGGTGCTCATGCGAGGGGATCTTCTCTTGGTCAACAATCAGGCGCAGTTGCCGGAAGGGATAGCGGTTGTCGGTGCGGATGTTGAGCGTTTCGATGTAGGTGTCGGTCGATGTCACGGGTGCCACATCGAAGCAGAGCACGGTGTCGCGGTCCCATCCCTCAGCGTCGGTATGCTGGTATTCATCATAGCGTGTATGGGGATGGCAAGCCACAGCAGCCATGCACGCCGCCCAGCACGCGCATAATAGTATAGGCATGGCCACCCTCTTAGTGAGGGCGTGCCATGCCGTTTTGCTCATGGTGTGTATGGGGCTTTTTGCTGTCTGTTCACTCATCTTGTGGGCGTTTGCGCTTAGGCCGTGGCTGCTTGTTGGCATTACCATTGTTGTTGTTGGCATTACCATTGTTGTTGGCATTACCGGTTTTGCCCTGCTTATTGTTGGGCTTACTTGGGGCGCCAGTCTTATTAGGGGTACCCGTATTGCCATTATTACCGGCATTGCTGGCGGCGTTGGTATTATTGGCTGTGTTGGCATTGCCGGCGGTGCTGGCATTTCCTGTGCTGCCGGGCTTGCCAGGAGTGCGTTTCTTCTTCTTTTTCTTATTTTTATCAAAGCGGGTGATGCTCTCGCCCTCCAGCAGATCCACGGGGCGGTCGGCCTCGCGCACGGCACCGTCGTCGAGCAGCGAGAGTGGCTTTTCGCCGCGTTGGTTCATCTCTATGATTTGCCGTGCACGCTCAGCGGTGATGGTCTCGGTATTGGCGGCTATGCCTTTGTCGGTAGAGTAGGTGATGAGCCCCATCAGGATATCCACCTTAAACTGGTAATAGTCGCTGTCGGCTGTTTGCAGCACCACATCGCGCGGCGGCATCTTCTTGCCGGCCTCGATATAGTCATCGACCTCGTAGTTGAGGCAGCATTTCAGTTTGGCGCACATGCCTGCCAGTTTCTGGGGGTTGAGCGAGATGTCCTGAAAGCGGGCGGCATTGGTGCTCACGCTCACGAAATTCTTCATCCATGTGGCGCAGCATAGCTCACGCCCGCAGGGACCGGTGCCTCCGATGCGGCCCGCCTCTTGCCGTGCGCCTATCTGTTTCATCTCGATGCGCACGTGGAAGGTGTCGGCCAGTACTTTGATGAGCTGTCGGAAATCCACACGCTCGTCGGCGATGTAATAGAAGATGGCCTTATTGCCGTCACCTTGGTATTCCACGTCGCCGATTTTCATTTGCAGTCCTAAGTCCTTGGCTATCTGCCGGCTTTGAATCATGGTGCCGTGCTCGCGCGATTTGGCCTCATAGTATTTGTCCATATCCACGGGCTTGGCGATGCGGTAGATGCGACGGATGTCATCGGCCGACTTCAAATTGGCTTTTTTGATTTGCAACTTCACCAGTTGCCCTGTGAGTGTCACCACACCGATGTCGTGCCCCGGGTTGGCCTCCACGGCCACGATGTCGCCTTTCTTCAGGTCCAGCCTGTTCACGTTGTGGTAATAGCCTTTGCGCGTGTTTTTGAATTGCACCTCCACCAGGTCGGTGCTCTCTGCATTGCCAGGCACGTCGGCCAACCAGTCGTAGGTGTTCAACTGTTTGTCTTGTCTTCCTACGCCACGGCGGCAGAGACCGCGGTCGCAGCCTGTCGCCATCTTGAATGTCATATCTTTGTAGTCCAATGTATTGTCGTTTTGTTTGTTGATGTTATTTCGTTATTACGTTGTGTCGTTATGTCGTCATTTCTTGATGTCTATGATGGTTTGCAGTGCCAGGTCGAAGAAGACGATCTTGGCATTGGCATTCTGGCCGATGTCGCGGATGGCGAGCTGGAGCCGGTCGGATATCGCTATCACATTGCGCTCATTGACAAAACGGGCGAAATTGCGGGCGAAGTTCTCTTCCTCTACCGTCATATAGTTCAACTGCGGCTGATGGAAATTGTACATGAAATTCTCGCGGATGAGGCGGAGAAAATAGGTGAGCATACGTCGTTGCCGCTCTCTTCCGATGGCAGCCACGTTTTCCGACCACCGTTTCAGTTCTTTCACATTGCGGGTGTAGGCCAGGCGCATCAGCATGATGAAGAAATCAAGAAACTGTCTGTTCTCGCTGCCTGCATCCAGTTCCTCCAGCGCCTTGCTCCAGTCGCCGGTGGCGATGTGCGCCACGCGCCGTGCCTGCTCTTCGTCGATGGCGCGTCGGTCCACCAGTGCATGAAAGATTTCATCCTCGTTGAGCCGTTGGAAGTCAATGCGCTGTGTGCGGCTGACGATGGTGTCGAGCAATTGTTCCGGCTGCTCGCTCACCATGATAAATACCGTCTGGCGTGGAGGCTCTTCCAGCAGTTTCAGTATCTTGTTGGCGGCTTGCAGGTTCATCTTCTCCGGCAGCCAGATGAGAGCCACCTTGTATCCCCCTTGGCTCGACGACAGACTCAGTTTCCGGGTCAGGGCATCACTCTCTGCCACGGTGATAAGCGACTGCTGGTTTTCTACAGGCAGATATTCCATCCATTGCTGGAGGGTGAAGTAGGGCCCTTTGCCCAGCATCTGGTGCCATTCACGGATGAAGTCGTCGCTCACGGGCTTGTAGTCGGCTGGCGTGTTCTTGGGCTTGATAACGGGGAAGGTGAAATGCAGGTCGGGATGCTCCCACTTGCGCAGCATGGCACACTGCTTGCATTGTCCGCAAGAGTCGTCGTCGCTGTGTGATGAGCAGAGCAGGTACGAGGCGAAAGCCAAGGCGGTGGCCATCTTTCCGCAGCCGTAGGGGCCGCAGAAGAGCATGGCATGAGGCACACGTCCGTCGTCCGCCATCTGCCGCAGGCGTGCCTTCACTTTTTCCTGGCCTATCACTTCGCTGAATCGCATGGCTTTTTGTCTTTTTTCTAGTCTTACTAGTTTTTACTAGTCATCCTAGTCTTCCTAGTTATTTTTTTACTTTTTTATTTTTTTACTTTTTTACTTTTCTCAGATTTTCTTCACCACTTCTCTTACGGCATCGACGGCCGATACGGTGTAGAAATGGATGTTGTTGACACCGTGCGCATACAGGTCGCGGCATTGGTGGGTGGCCCAGGCAATGCCCAAGCGGCGGGCATCGTCGTCGGTGCGGCACCGTAGGGCCTCGGCCGCCAGTTCCTGCGGGATATCGCAGTGGAATGTCTTGGGCACCACCGATAGTTGCGACAACTTGGCGAAAGGCTTGATGCCCGGTATGATGGGGATGGTGATGCCCATCTCACGGGCCATGCGCACAAACGAGTAGTATTTCTCGTTGTCGTAGAAGAGTTGTGTCACCGCATATTGGGCACCGAGGTCTTGTTTCTCCTTCAGATAGAGTATGTCTTGTTCCAGGTTGGGTGCCTCTTCATGCTTTTCGGGATAGCAAGCCACGCCGTAGGAGAACGGTCGTCCGGGATTCTTGATGGGCGTGCCGTCGGCGAAGAAACCCTCGTTGAACCGCCTCACCTGACGGATGAGGTCGGTGGTGTGGGCATGTCCGCCCGGGGTAGGGGTGAACACCCGGTCGTCGCGGGCCTTGTCGCCACGCAGCAGCAGTAGGTTTTCGATGCCGAGAAACTGCAAGTCGAGCAGTTCGTATTCGATATTTTCGATGGTCGTGCCGCTGCAGATGATGTGCGGGATGACGGGAATGCCGAACTTCTGTTGGATGGAGGCGGCGATGGCGATGGTGCCGGGGCGCAGGCGCACGCGGTGCCGTTCCAGCAGACCGTTGTCCAACTCCTTATACACATACTCGCTGTGGTGCGTGGTGATGTTGATGAAGATGGGGTCCAACTCCTTCAGTTTGGCGATGGTGCGGAAGAGGCTGTCCGTGCCGGAGCCTTTCAGGGGCGGCAGCACCTCGAACGAGAAGTGCCGCCCCGATATGCTTTCGTCAAACAGTGTCTGTATGTTCATGGGTGGGTGCTTTCTGATTTTTCTGGTTTTCCGGTTTTTCTGAGCAATACTCCATATATAGAGTATTCTCTTACCTCTTACCTCCTACCTCTTACCTCTTTCTATTTCTTCCAGAGTTTCGTCATGTCTTCGAGCGTCTTGCCTTTGGTTTCGGGCACCATCCGCCACACGAAGAGGGCTGCGATGATGCAGATACCGCCATAGAGGGCGTAGGTGAACCAGTGGCCGAAGCCGTCGCCCTCAGACAGTTCCATGTTGAACATCGGCACGAAGGTGGTGCTCACAATCCAGTTGAAGATCCACTGGAAGGCCACGGCCACAGCCACGGCGGCGCCACGGATGGTGTTGGGGAATATCTCTGAGATGAGCACCCAGCAGATGGGACCCCACGACATCATAAACGAGGCCGAATAGACCATGATGCTGATGGCGGTGACGGTCTCCATGCCGGCCTTGCCGAAGGTGAAGGCCACACCCAGCGCGCCGATGGCCATGCCGATGCTGCCGGTGATGAGCAGGGGCTTGCGGCCCCATTTCTCGACGGTGAAGATAGCTACGAGGGTGAACAGGATATTGATGATGCCCATCATCACCGTCACCTTCATCGGGTCTTCCATGCCCATGTCGCCGAAGATGCGCGGTGCGTAGTAGAGCACGGCATTGATGCCCACGGCCTGTTGGAACACGCTGAGCATCACGCCCACGAAGATAACCACCCAACCATAGGTGAACAGCCGTTCGGTCTTCACGGTGATGGTCTCCTTGATGTCATTGAGGATGGCTTTGGCCTTGTCTGTACCGTTGATGCGGCCTAAGATGCTCTCTGCCTTGCTGTCTTGGCCTATCGACACGAGGTAGCGCGGTGTTTCGGGCACGAAGCAGATGAGCAGGGCGAACAGACCTGCGGGCACTGCCTCACTGCCGAACATATATCTCCATCCAGTGGTCACGGTCCATTGTGCGGCGGGGTTGATGGCGGCCAGGCCCTTGCCCATCTCCTCTACGAGCGGCTGGATATGGTCGCCCAGGATGAAGAAGTTGACGAAATAAACCACCAACTGACCGAAGATGATGGCAAACTGGTTCCACGACACCAGCGTGCCGCGGATGTTCGACGGTGCCACCTCGGCGATGTACATGGGGCAGATGGCTGAGGCCAGACCCACGCCTACGCCGCCGATGACGCGGTAGATATTGAAGGCGATGAGCAGGTCGAACGTGGCCTTTCCCTTCTCGAAGAAGAGAAACTCAGGTGCCATGCTGCCCAAGGCCGAGATGAAGAAGAGAATACCAGCCAGGATGAGTGACTTCTTACGTCCCAGGCGAGTGGCGAGCAAGCCGGAGAGGGCCGAGCCGATGATACAGCCGATGAGGGCCGACGAGCAGGTAAAACCGTGCCATGCGTCGGTATAGTCGAAGTCGGCGTCTTTGAAGAAGGCTTGCAGACCTTTCTCGGCGCCGGAGATGACGGCGGTGTCGTAACCGAAGAGCAGGCCGCCAAGCACGGCCACCAAGACGATGCAGAAGAGGTAGGCTTTGCTACCGGATTGTTGTTCTCTCATGATGTGCTGTCGTTTTATGGGTTGATAATTTTCGTTGGAAATGATATTCAACCTGCAAAAATACGGCTTTTTTTTCGCTTTGCCAAAATTTTACAAAAAAAAGTCTTTTCCACTGCCGTCAAACAAGTACGTAAATGAAAAATCAGCGGCTCCGTCATGGAGCCGCTGATGTTCTGTAGTGACATGTCAGGATGTCGGGGATTATTTCTTGATGAGTTTCTTGCCGTTCTTAATCACGATGCCGCGGTAGTCTTTGTTGACCTGTGCGCCAGTGATGCTGTACGTCTTGGTGCTCTTCTGATCTTTGTTCACCTTCACGTCGTTAATGCCGGTGGCAGCAATCTCTGCTTTCACATCGTCGATGGTAATGTCGCCCTGAAGCACATAGATGGGATCAGACACGATGCCCTTGCCCTCGACGGTCACCTCTGCATAGCGTCCGGGCTTGCCGTTCACCGTCTCGCCCTCGGGCACTGCACCCGTAGCGGTGAATGCCAATCCGTAGCCATAAACGTATGATGTGCCATCAGAGTTTTGATCCGTGACTTCTGTAACCTCATAGTCGGTCAACTCCAGCCAGTCGGGCAACTCAAAGAAGTATTGCTCATTGCCGTCGCTGTCAAACCAAGGCATGACCGTCTTCACTATGGCATAACTTTCTTCATTGTCGCCCATGTTGGTCGATTTCAAGTCGTCGCCAATCTTCAGGTAGTTGAGGTTTTCCATTTCAACGGTTGAACCATCTGTATATAAGTATGTCTCGTGCTCAACGACTTTTGCACCGTCGAAGATGCCATGGAATCCGATGTAGGCATTCATAGCTACCCATCCTATTTGACCGTCGATGGGGTTGCCGCTCTTGTCTTGCAGCCTCCAAAGCGTTCTGTTGAGGTTCCCGACTTCGGCTTCCAAGTCTGACTGGTCGGCAGCTACCAAACCCACATTCACGCCCGGTTGCTGGAATCCGTCGATGATGATGGCAAAAGCCTCGTTCACCACGACAGGGTCGATTCGCTTATCGCCATAATCATTGGTGGTCTCATTTTTGAATGTCAAAGAATAGACACCAGCTTCATTTGCCACTGCATCCTCGGCCTTACCCTTTAATTCAGCAATCACCTCGTCTTCATGAATCACGGGGTTGTAATTCTCGTCGTAATCAAATTTCACAATCTTCATCGACAGCTCTGTGCCGGCAGGAAGCGGATCGCTGATGAAAATATACGCTTGGTCGAACCAGAACGGCGAATTGGGCATGTCGTAGGGCTGGCAGATACCGTTCATGACGGCTTCCTGACCTACAAGCGCCGATACGTCAGTCGTTCCGTAGGCATACCCTTGATAGACATAATTGCCAGTTTGCTTGCCCTGACTGTCATATTCCGGTACATTTGCGTAAAGGAGTAAGCTTGGCATCGTGCTCGAGCAATTGAGCGACATGCACTCAATGGTATCGGCGATCACCGTCAAGGGTTCAATCGTAATAGGACCGGATTCGGTCTCTAAGGTAGTGCCTACGTCTTCAGCCTCCTCGGCCCATGTGTAAGTGGTGGTGCCGTCGGTGAGTTGCGGTGTGTAGTACCATCCGGCATCGGGATATCCCTCTTCGCCGCCAAAGAGATAATGGTTGTTATATACATCCTCGGCATCGGCTGCTTCGCCGCCAATTAGCCACTGTGTACTTGACACATCGTCGCTGAGGTTGAAGAACATGTTCGACACGTTGGGCGAGGCGTAGATCATTGGGAAGAAGCTGGATCGAAAATCTTCTTGAATAGCTCCATAGAGGCATCCGATGGGTGGGATGTAATAGACCCCGTCGGCAAAAGCGCGCCGGGCTGCTCTTTTGTTTCTCACATCGGTAGAGAACTGCAGTGTCTTCCCCTCTTTCATGATGGTCGCTTTTTTCAGCGGCGCTGTGCGCACCAGCGATTTCTGCTGTGCAAACGTACTGGCAGACATGGCCAGCATCGCTGCGGAAAGGAGTAATACTTTTTTCATAACGTTCTAATGAAATGATTGGTTATTGTGATGATAATTTCGTTTCTACCCATAATTCGGCATCGGCAGCCGATGTCAGTCTGAGCTGCGACATATTGAACTGAGTCGTGGCGGGAGTCACGTGGTATTTACCGTTGAAGGTTTGTAAGAACTCGGCCAGGCCGGCGATGCTGTCCATCATCTTCTGCGCACCCTCTGTCGAGGCTCCCTTGAAGGCGATATTGAGGTCTTCGCCATCTGCCGTCATCTCATACAAGAACAAGGTGTTGTTGGTGGATGACTTCTCGCGCGAGCGCACACGCATCACCAACTGTCCTTGGTTGAGTGCGAAGCTGGCATCGAGCAGGTTCAGGTTGGCCGCTCTGAATCCGTTGTACATGTTGTCGTAGATGCCTTTCATCTTGTCCGACATGGTAGAGCTGCGCTGCCAGGCCCAGCGCTGGTTGCCATTGATGGTCTTGAGCATGAATGCCACGGGCACCTCGCTCTCGATGGTGCACTGCTCATTGTCGGTGCCGACAAAGATGTCTCGCTCGTCATCATACATGAATTCACGCACCGTTTCACCGTCATTGACCGCCACAAAGTCGCGGAAGCGGATATAAAACTTGCCACCGCGCTTAGTGACGAGGAAGGGATACAAGATGCCGTAGGTGATCTCGTCAAGTCCCTCGGGCGTCACCATGGCCCGCCTGCCGTTGCTGGCTGCGTTGAGGTTGAACTTGAAAGTCTGTCCCTGAATCGTCTCAGTGCCGTGCTTGATTAAAAACAGTTTGTTGGGCGCACTGGCCGAGAGGTAAGTGTTCTGGAATGTGATGACATCGCTCAGGTACGTCTCAAAATCCGTACCCTCCTCTAATGGGGTGAGCAGGGTGTATGTGCCCCGCTTCTTGCCCTTGAGCATCATGTAAGAGGCGTCTTCGGGCGCATCGACGATGACAAACTCATAATCGCCGCCGATGCCCGTGCCCGTCTCGCCACCGTAAGTGTCCGAAGGGTCGGAGAAGATGTGCAGCAGCTCGTTGTAGGTGTTGAACGACAGCACGGGTCCGTTGTCGGTGATGACATCCCACACCGACTCGTCTTCCTTGTATTTATTGCCGGTGAAGGCGTTGTTCATGGCCACTTTGACCGAGTGGTCGGCATTGAAGTCGGCCAAAATCAGGTATCCATCCTCATCATCGGTGGGGTAGTACTGCATGGCCCATCCGGCAGGCTGTGCCTCCAGACGCTGTGAGTAGATGCTGCTCATCTCGTTCAGGCGCTCGGCGGCACTCTTGTCGAACAGGTCCTCTTCTTCTCCGGCGCAGGCGGTGAAAAGGGCTGCGCAACCGAGAATCATGGTGATTGATAGTATCTTATTCATATTCTTGAAGTCGTTAAGTGAAAGATCTATTTAAGTAACGAAAAACGCAATACTTCCCAGAGCAAGTCCCACATCACCGGGTTGCCATCCTCTTTTTCCTGGGTCAGCGCGTTGACATAGCGGCCCTGTGCGTCTTTGGCGAAAGTGCCGTCGGCGTTTCTGACATACTGGCGCGACTGTATCTCGTCGCGCATGGCATCGATGTCGATGTTGAAGTATGTTTTCATCCAAGAGCGCACCAGGTCGAGCTTCTGCAAGATGATGGCTTGTCCGTCGATGCCGTCGGTGCCGCCAGCAGACAAGTCGCCAAAGCTGATCTTGCCGTTTTCGTCCACCATGGCCAGTCCGTTGGCATTGCGGGCGATGACCTTACGCACCACGTGGTAGTCGCCGTTTTGCTGCGGGAAGAGATAGCCGACGCTGTCGATATCGTATGTGCGTGAAGTGATGTATCGTGCAAAGATGTTGCTTTCGTCAAAGTTGTCGCCGGTATTGGCCATGTCGGAACCGAAGAATACACCGCCCGTCTTCTTGTAATTATTCAAGTCGGCAGCGGGTATCTCCACACCTTCTCTCATGAAGACTACGCCGCGCTGCGACAGCCATTTGATGTCGGCTGCCGACCAGGCGAAGGCTACGTCTTTGAAGTCAACATCCTCCCAATCGTAACGGGCGGTGTTCAGACGGTTATTCCAAGTGTCTTCATTGTCGGTGAGATAGCACGAGAGGGTCTCTACCCAGTCTTCGCGGGCTGCCTCAGAGGCATACGGGGTGACGAAACCCCAGCTGGCGGTCACTGAGTCGTGCTTGTTCTGCCAGTCGAGCGGGTCGTAGTGACCGTTGGAGATGACGTCGAAGATTGTGCTCGGACGCTGGTGCGTCTGGTCGAGGATATGTCCGAACTCGTGGTGCATCACATGGAAGAAATACTCGTTCATCAGGTCGATGTTGTCCACGTCAAGCACGTTCACCTTGTAAAGGGTGATTTTCAGTCCACCCTCAGCGGTGCCGAGCGTCTCGGTGCCCGAGGTGGGGTTATAGGCGGGCGAGCCTACGAGGTGGATGATGCGCGGGCTGTTCTCTTTGAGGAACTGTTCGCCTCCAAACTTCTTATAGACGTCAAACCACAGGTATTTAGACAGCACTGCCAACTGCATGCTCCTCGCGTAGTCGGCAGGCACGAGGTTTTTCTGCAAGTCGCTGCCGATGTCCTCCATCTTATAGATGAACCGCAGGTTGTAGGGCTGCTGGAAGTTGGCCTTCAGAAAAGTGTCTAACGGAAAGGTGTAGGCCGTGCGGTCGAGCGGGTATTCGTGGGTGTCGAAGATGGTGGAGGTGAAGTCGTCGTCATCGCTGCACGAGGTCATGATGCCTCCCGACAGGGCGACGGTAGCTCCTAACAATAATGTCTTGATTTTCATGTTCATATTTGGGGTCCTCCTTTATTTTAGATAGATATATTTGTCTTCACGGGGCAGGGTGGTGGCACGCTTCGAGTCGTCGTCGGCCACCACGGTGGTGGGCTGTGAGGGTTGCAGACCGGCAATGAGGGCATCCTGAGGCAGTTCGATGGCGCGGCGCGGGTCGTCCCATTCCAGGCGGAACGTATCGTTCATCGGTCCGTAAGCGTGCTCGTAAGCCACGCCCCAACGCTTCAGGTCGAAGAAGCGCAGACCGTCCCATACTGTCTCGAAGCGGCGGAAGTCGTTCAGGCAGTTCATGTAGGGCACGGCCTCGGCGGGTATCACGTAGCTGGCACTCATGTTGGTGACAAAGTCCCAGTTTTCAAAGCAGTTAGGGTTGGATGCGCTGGCGTAGTAGGTGTTGATGATGTTCTTGGTGAGGGGAGCCATGCCATTGTTGCGGCCCCAGAACACCTTGTTAGTGTCAGAGAACGACTGGTTGCTGGCCAAATATGCGGCCATGTCTTCCAGCGCCCCGGCATAGTCGGCGAGCATGATCTTGGCCTCGGCACGCTCCAAGAGCAGTTCGTTGGTGGTGAACTCGCGCTTGATGGTGTGCACATATCCGATACCGGCAATCTTGTCGGTATATTCAAACTCCTCGGCAATCTTACCCGAGCAGTAGCCGTAGTCTTCGCCAGTCCAGAAGGTCATACCCGACACGTAAGCCGTGGGGTTGACAATCCAAGAGCTCCACAGCGGGCAGTTGTGGTAGAAGATGTCTTTCACCACCGTGCTGTTCAGCGCGAAGCGGTTGCCGAGTCCGTGGCGGAAGATGAGCGACTGCGTGTCCATGAGCATCAGGTTGTTGAAGTACTCGGGGTTTTGCCACTCCTTGGCGTAGTCGCTCGATGAGGTGCACTGGTCGAATTTGTCGTACTTCATTAGTTTTGAGGGCAGGGCAGCAGGGTCGGTGCCTAATACGTAGTCGGCATGCTCAATGACCTTAGACCATTCGTGCTTGAAGAGGTAGAATCGGGCGGCGAAGGCATGGGCGGCATTCACGTTGAAACGCCATTTGGGCATCTTGTAGTTGCGGTCGCTCACGTAGCGCAGTCCCTCCTCGAGGTCGGCTTCAATCTTAGCGTAAGTGTCGGTCACGGTGCCGCGGCTGTATTCGTGTATCACCTTGTCTTCGGCCTGTGTCACGTAGGGCACGCCCGCGTCGTTGCGGCTGGCGTTCTCGTCTTTATATGCCTGCGAGAAGACATTCACCAGGATGAAGTGGCTGAAGGCACGGATGAGGTGCGCCTCGCCCTTCGAGGCTTTCAGCGTCTCGGTCATACCGTCTTCGCCCACGCCTTTGGCGCGGTTCTCGGCTGCGATCTCGTCAATGGCGTCGAGTGCCATGCTGGCCTGCTGAATGGCACTGTAGTAGGTCTCCCAAAGGAAGTCGGGCGTGTCTTGGCCTGTACCCGACTTAGCGGGCTCGAAGCGGTACATCTCCTCATCTACACGGTCGTAGGGCTGCAGGTTGTAGTGTGTCACCACCTGCTCCACGTTGGGGCTGGAGGGCAGGTGCGGTGAGTTGTTGTCCATGATGTTGTCGCTCGACAACTCGCAAATCCATGCGTAGTTGCCGCCGGGATATGAGGTGATAAGCAACTTATCTACCGTGTCCTCGTTGTCTATCTCGGTTCGCTCGTCGGGCAGTTTGTCGAGGAAACTCTCGCTGCACGAGGTGAGCGTGAGTGCTGCCGCTGCCGCCGTCAAGGCGATATATTTGATTTTCTTCATGTTTCTTTGATTGTTTGAAGTGTTTTATATTCCTAATCTCACGGTGAAGGTATATTGCTTAGAGAGTGGTGATGCCACACCGCCGGAGTTGACGAACTCAGGATCCTGCCCGTTGAGCTTGTCGTCGGCGTAAATCAAGAAGAGGTTGGTGGCGTCGAACTTCAGCGAGGCGGAGTTCAGGCCGATCTTGTTGATGAGCGACGGAGAGAACTCGTAGGTGAGCGAGATGTCCTTCATGCGGATGAAGCCGCCGTCGGCCACTCGTGCCGTTGAGTAGTTATACGCATTGTAGGCGTAGCCCAGCTGGTTGTCGTTGTAATACTGGCGTACGGAGGCAATAGCGGGGATGTCGGTCACTTTCTCGTCGCCGGGGATCACCCAACGGTTCTTGAACTCCTTCGGCATGGCGCTCTGGTCGGAGTAGCCTGCGGCGAACACCGGGTCGAGACGGATCTTATTGCCGAACGAATAAGTGATGAACACGTTCAGACGCCAGTTTTTCCAGCGCAGCATATTGTTCAGACCACCGGTGATGGTGGGCTCGGTCGGACCCTCGTATTTCATGAAGTCGAGCTTCTCGTACTCCTGGAAGTTGATTTCGGTGGTGGTCACCTCACCATATTCATTCATGATGGTGGGGATACCCTCGTCGTTGAGGCCCATGAAGGGAATCGAGAAGAGCGAGCGGTGCGGATAGCCCACGCGTGTGTAGCCCGAGGGCTGCACCAGGTCGATGACGCGGGCCTGTGTGAGCAGGTCGGTGATGGTGGTCTTGTTGTAGGCGAAAGTGAGGTCGGTGTTCCACTGCCAGTCGCTGGTGTGTATGTTTTGCGACGAGAGGGTGGCCTCGATACCATGCGAGCGCATCGACGCTACGTTGGCGTATTTCTGTCCCGACACCTGTGTCTGCACGTAGCCCATCAGGTCGAAGTTGTCGCGCCAGTAGAAGTCGGCCACCAGGTTCAAGCGGTTGCGCAGGAAGCCTAATTCGAGTCCGACGTTGAACTCATGCTTCTTCTCGTATGTCAGTTCGGAGTTACCAAACTGGTTCACCTGCAGACCCATCTCCTGCTGGTCGCCAGTGGGGCGCCAGATGTTGGTGGCGGTGATGATGGGGAGGGCGTTGGAGGCGGCTGTCTGCTCACCTACGAGCGAGTAGGAGAGACGTACTGAAGCGTGCGAGATGGCCTGGTCGATATTCTCCATCCAGTCCTGCATGAACGGCTCCTCATGCGCGTTCCATCCTGCCGACACGTTCCATGTGGGCAACCAGCGCGAGCTGCGGGCCTTGCCCAGACGGTTGCTGCCGTCGTAGCGGCCGGTCACGTTGAGCTGGTAGCGGCCTTTGTACGAGTAGTTGAGGTTGGCGAAGTAAGCCAGACGGCGGTTCCATGCCTTGGCGAAACTCACCAGTTCGGTGCCCTCTTCCTTGGCCTGTTTGTAGAAGGCGGGGGTGATGGTCACCAGTCGGGCGTTGTCGAAATCCACGCCGTAGTCGTTGTGCTCCGATGCGTCGTAGTCGGCGCGATTGGCCTCAAAACCAACCAGGGCGTTGAAGATATGCGTGTCGTTCCACACCTTATTATAATTAACAGTGGCGCGGAAGTCGAGCTGCTTCACTTGGTTCTTGTTGATGGTATAGATACCGCCCGTCTCCATGACCGAGAAGGGGAGTGAGTTGGGCACGTCGGGGTCGGTATAGAGGTATTTGTTGTTGTACATGATGTTGGGGTTGCCCACGCCGGCGCGGTAGGCCTCGGCCTGGTTGGAGGAGTTGAGCACGAAGTGCTCGCGGCTCGACTGGTTGATGCGGTAAGCACCCAGCAGCTTCAGCTCCAATCCCAAGATGGGCTTCCAAGAGATTTCGCCTTGGAATTTCATGTCCATCACATTCACGTCGATGTAGTTGTTGTCCAACTCATGGAAGATATTGAACGGGGCGTAGTTACGTGTGTAAGTCTGGTCGGGGTCGAGCGTGCGCGAGGTGTTGAGCGCGAAGCTGAACGGGTTGATATCGAAGTTACGGCTCACGTTGCCGCTCACCACGTCGAGGCTCTGGTTGAGCGTGCCGGGTGCTTTCTGGTCACGGTACGAACCGTTGGTGCGCAGCGTCAGGGTGACGTTCTTCGAGAGGTTGTACGATGCGTTGATGTTGGCGGTGTAGCGCTGCACCTTGCTGTCGCGCGACCATCCCGGATCGACCATCGCCGAGAGCGAGGCGTACATGCTCGACTTGTCGGTACCCGATGAGATGCTGATGGAGTGGTTCTGCATGATGTTGTTGTTGAACAGCAGGTCGAACCAGTCGGTGTTGCGGAACTCAGCCTGTTGCAGGTATGCGTTCATCGCAGCCTCGGTGTAAGGCAGTCCGAACTGACCGGTGGTGGCGTTGTACTTGTCCATCTCGGAGTACATGCGGCCATAGAGACCCGCCGAGGCGCTGTTGGCCACCTGCGAGAACTCCAGCCATCCTTTGGCTGCCATCTCCTTGTAGATACCCATCTGCTCCTGCGAGTTGCTGATGTTGTACTCACGATAAGAGGGCTTCTGGCGGTAGGTGAACTCACCCGTGTAGTTGATGTTGCTGTGTCCGGCACGGCCTTTCTTGGTGGTGATGACCACCACGCCGGCCATGGCGCGCGCACCATAGATAGAGGTGGCGGAACCGTCTTTCAGCACTTGGAAACTCTCGATATCATCGGAGTTCAGACCGGCGATGGCATTCGAGATCAGTGTCTCGGCATCACCCGACGACAGGTCGTCGGCCGACACGTTGACAGCATCCTCCATGATCACGCCATCGACCACCCATAGGGGCGACGAGCTGCCGTAGATAGAGGTGGCGCCGCGCACGCGGATCTTCGGAGCTGTACCGAAGGTGCTCGACACGTTTTGCACCGACATACCGGCCACACGGCCTTCCAAACTTCGTGTGACGTCGGCCACACCCGCCAATTGCGTCTTGCTGGCATCGACCTTGGCCGTGGCACCCGTCACCAGGCGCTTGTCTAATTGCTGAATACCCGTGACGACCACCTCGTCGAGCACGGCGGTTTCTGATTTAAGTGTCACTTTAATGTCCTTGCCTCCTTTGACAGTGGCTGTCTCCATACCGATGTAACTCACGGTGAGGGTAGGATTCGCCTGACTGTACTGAAAGCTGAAATGTCCGTCGATGTCGGTTACTGATCCCTGTTGTGTGCCTTTCACGATAACGGTAGCGCCGATAATCGGCTCGTTGTCGTCGGCAGAGATGACGGTACCCGAGACGGTGTGTTGGGCCATGGCTATTCCTATAGACACGAAAAAGCCGGCCATCATCAAGATGAGTCTTCTCATAAATCTCTCGTTATTTTATAATTTTTTGTTCGTTTAAGGATGCAAAGATACCAAGTTTCTAAAGATTGTGCAAGATAAATGCAAAAAAAATGCACTTTTCGCGGTGAAAAAGCGCATTTTGCTTAAAAAATGTAAGTTTTCGTGAATTTCTATTTTACGAGAATCACCAGATACTTGCTGGTGCTCCAGAATTGGTCGGGGTAGAGGATGCGCAGCACATACTGACCGGTGGCATCGGGCGTGAGTGAATACGAACCCATTGGGTGCGAGGTCATTAGTCTGGCCGACTTAGAGTAAAGCTTGATTTCTTTCTCCAAGCGGATGTCTTCTATCTTGGTGAAGTAGTTCTTGTTGTAGTTGCCTTTCATCACCTCTCCCTTCGCCAAGATGCCCTGTTCCTTGAGTTCGCTCTTAGTGCCGAACACATAGTAGGCGGTGTTCAACTGGCGGTCTTGTTCTTTGATGGTCTGCGACTTCTGCGAACTCTCGTCTTTCAGCGTCTCCACGTTGTTGTTGAGCGTGGTGACCTGCTGGTCGAGCTGTGTGATTTGCTCCTGCTTCGTGTTCAACTCGGTCTGGAACTGCTCGCGCAGCAGTTTGATCTGCTTGTCTTTTTCATCCAGCTGTTTCACCAGTCCGTCGATGGTTTTCTTCAGTTCTTCGCCATTGATGCTGCTTTCACGCAGTTGCTGCCGCAGCTTTTCTATCAGTTCGCGGTTGGTCTTCATCTTCTCTTGGATGAAGGCCATGTTCTCGCGTATCTGCTCCGCCTTGTCGGCTCCCTCGCCGCCCTTGGCCAATGTGATGCGGTCTTCGGCCTCGCTGATGAGCCGGAAGCCCTCCAATATCTCGTTTTGTATGGCCGCCATGTCGGCTCGCTCATTGCGCTCCTGTTCCAAGACGCGCTCCAGCGAGTCGGCCTTCTCATTGACTTGCGGTTTGTTTTCTACCGTTTTCTTCTCATCTTTGCAGCCTCCCAGCACCAGCATGCCGGCGGCGATTACAAGTATGATTTTTCTCATTGTTCCTCTTGTTTATGATGTTTTGTTAGTTGTCCTTCTACAATGATGACGATCTCGCCTTTCGGCTCATGTTCGGTGAAGTGGTCGATGACCTCGGCGAGGGTGCCTCTGACGTGCTGCTCGTGCACCTTGGATATCTCGCGTGCCACACTCACATGGCGCTCGGCGCCAAAGGTCTCGGCGAATAGTTGCAGCGTCTTGACCACGCGGTAGGGCGACTCGTAAAAGACCATGGTGCGTGTCTCGTCGGCGAGTGCCTCCACGCGCGTCTTGCGTCCTTTCTTCTGTGGCAGGAAGCCCTCGAACACAAACCGGTCGCACGGCAGTCCGGATGCCACCAAGGCGGGCACAAACGCCGTGGCACCCGGCAGGCATACCACCTCGACACCGGCCGCCACCGCCTCGCGCACCAGATAGAACCCGGGGTCGCTGATGCCCGGAGTGCCGGCGTCACTGATGAGCGCGATGTTCATACCCGCTTTCAGCTTCTCGACCACGCCCACGGATGTGCCGTGCTCATTGAACTTATGATGCGAGGCCAGTCGGTTTTTGATGTCGAAATGCTTGAGCAGGATGCCCGACGTGCGGGTATCCTCGGCCAGGATGAGGTCGGCCTCTTTGAGCAGGCGTATGGCGCGCAGCGTCATGTCCTCCAGATTGCCCACGGGTGTCGGTATGATGTATAGTGTGCCCATATCAGCGGCAAATATACTCCATTTTATCGTTCTGTGCAAAAAAACACCCTATTTCTTTGCAATTTTTAAAACGTCTTTGTAATTTTGCAGAATATTAAGAGGTGAGAGGTAAGAGGTGAGAGGTGAGAGATTACCTCGCCACGCGAGTAGGGACAGGGCGTGCCCTGTCCGCCGTGAACCATGCGATGAGATTCCCGCTTGCGGACAGGGCACGCCCTGTCCCTACTTCCAAGCACGACGACTATTGTCCACACTCCCACACTCCTAGACTCCCACACTCCTAAACTCCTAAACTCCTTCACGTTAACATGACCGATTTTTTTTCAGGTGAACCACAGCGCCCCGGGCGCATAGAAGTAGTGTGCGGTTCGATGTTCTCGGGCAAGACCGAGGAACTGATACGCCGGATGAAGCGTGCGCAGTTTGCACGCCAAAAGGTAGAGATATTCAAGCCCGCCATTGACACCCGTTATTCTGAGGAGGAGGTGGTGAGCCACGACCGCCATGCCATACCCAGCACGCCGATAGACAGCAGTTCGTCGATACTGCTGCTGTCGTCCGACATCGACGTGGTGGGCATCGATGAGGCGCAGTTTCTCGACATGGGGCTCGTAGATGTGTGCAACGAACTGGCCAACCGTGGCGTGCGCGTCATCATCGCCGGGCTCGACATGGACTATAAGGGCGTGCCCTTCGGACCCATGCCCGCGCTGTGTGCCATCGCCGACGAGGTGACCAAGGTGCATGCCATCTGCGTGCGCTGCGGCAACCTGGCCTATGTGAGCCACCGACTGGTGAAAAACGACAAACGTGTGCTCCTGGGCGAGGTGGGCGAGTATGAGCCGCTCTGCCGCGTTTGTTACCAGAAATGTCTGGAGCAGGAGGAGAAGAAAGACTAAAATTGAAAAAAATACCGAAAAAATTTGGTGGTTTCAAATATTCGCCGTACCTTTGCACCGCTTTTCAGATGAAAGGCATTTACGGAGACTCGTTAGCTCAGTTGGTAGAGCACAACACTTTTAATGTTGGGGTCTTGGGTTCGAGCCCCAAACGAGTCACAAAAAGAGGTCACATCGACCTCTTTTTTTTGTTGATAGTCACTTCTTCTTTCGCGTCACATAGATGCCAATTCCTATCAGCAGAAGGATGACGGCGATGGAGAATATGAATTTGAAGACACCTTCGTGAAGGTACTTCAGATAAAACCACCCATAGTTGAAAGCAAAGAGGGCTGCACCGCCGGCAACGGCGATGGCTAACGCCCCTGTTGCTCCTCTTGGGCTTGTCTTCCACGATTGCTTGCTGACGACATTTCCACCCACTACCACTACAGGGATGAGACCGATGAGGAGTGAGACAACCAGGATGCGCGTCTGCTTGTCATGCTCTTCGTTCTCTGCTTCCGCTGCCCGTTGTCTCACCTGTTCAAATTTCTCAATCTGCTTGCGGTGCTTCCCGTCTTTGTCGTACATGCCGTACATCTCCTCAGGCGACGGTGCCACTTGAAGGCTTGACAGGAATAGCAATATTGTAAGTAGCGTTCTCATTGAATTGTCGTTTTTAGGGTTCACCAATTCTCTTTCGACCCATACACTTTTCCATTGACCAAGGCTTTGATGTCTGAGATGACAGGTCGGTTGGTCACAGGGTCCAATTGAAGGGCAGGCTTAATGGTCATGTCTTGCACCGACGCTTTCCATGCTTTTTTCACACTCTCTGCCTCAGCCTCAGGCACGGGCAACATTACGGTGCCCCAAGCCGTCTTCACAGGGTAGGCTTGCTGTGCGCGGTCATATTTGCCGAGTTGATAGTCCTTGCGGTGCAACTCATGCTGCATGTGGAGATAATCCTTCATCAACGTCCCTTCTTTCAAATCTTGATGCGCTTGATAGACAGCCTCTTCTTTGTCGGTGGCCGTGTTGAGCCGTTGCAGCACATTGATGGCTCTGTTCTCGCAGAAGGCCTTATAGTCGGTGTCGGTATTCTCTCTCACGGGCGTGGTTTTCTTGCCTTCGGTGAAGAGCCGTGTGGCGAATTGTTCCACTTCGGCGGCGGTGTAGATGGTGGGCAGCGTGACGGGCTTGTCCACATCGGCCAGCGTCAGTGCATACTTGTCGGCGTTGCCCACGATGCAATAAGTGTAGGTATTCGGGTCTTTGGCCAGTTTGATGTGTTGGGTTTTAAACATATCGTACTGTGGAGCGATGGTTTCATAAAAACCGTAATACGTCTTTCCGTCGCTCTTTTTGGCGACCAGCTCCAGCACGCCGCATTTGCCGTCTTTCCATACCTTGACATAATTGGCAAACGGCCCCATCTTCTCTATCCGGTCATAATTGATGTCGCTGAACAGTTCGCCGTCGGTGGTCATCAGTCCGAACCGCGTCTTTCCCTCATCATCAGGCTCCGACACGATCAGGCACTCCTGATAATGCCCGTCAAGATATACTTTATGGTCCTCGACACTGTTGACCACGCGGCTGATGGTTATGCCAAGTGGGTCGTTTGATAGTTGGTCAAGATTGTTAAGGATAAGCCACCGCCCGTCTTGCAACTGGCAGTAGGCACGGTAGGGACTGTCTTTGAGGACCACATCTTGGAAGTCGAAATCAAAGCCTTTATAGGTTTCAAACACACCGTCGCCGGAGAAGAGTCGCCAGTGGTTGCGGCTATACTCGTCGCGCTGGTTGAGGAACAGCGACGAAAGTCCTGGATAATACTTCACCTCATCGTATTCGTAGTCGATGATGGTTTCCTTATATTCTACATCCTCCACGCCCCATTTCTTGGTGGTCTTCAGCTGCATGGTCGCTCTCGAACCGTCAATCATCCAGATGCGCTCGTAATGAGGGGGGTAGTGCCAGGCGGTGCCGTCACTGGATTCCTTCCAGACACCCATACCTTTGCCTGGCACGCTGTACACGCGATAGTCGCCTCGGGTCTGTTCGAAATGGGCTTCAATCCTCTCTCGTACTGCGGCTGGTATCGAATAATACTCCTCAAGCACGTTGTTGTTGCCCTGATGTTCTTGCCGTGGAGTGTAGTCACGCAGATGGGTCGAGGGCTGTTGTGTGGTCGTCGTGGTGGTTGGCTTTGAGGGCGTAACACTGGGTTTAGGCGTTGACGGACTTGGTGAGGACGTGGTTGACGATGACTCCTCCTCGTCTGCCGGTTCGGAATAATAGGGACACCCACGCTTGTGGTCTTCACCTGTCTTCAGGTTCACTTCGCAGTAGGCGCAGACTGGGTCGCCAGGATCGGGTATCTGTGCACGGGTAGCCGTTGCCGCCAGTGCCAGTAATGCTATTAGGCTAATTCTTTTCATTGCGGTAAGGTTTTAGTATTGGAAAAACATGGCTCCCGGCGCATCGGGATTCTTAATGCGCCTGATGATAACCTCGCCGCTGTGCATGGGATAGGCCAACTTCGGTGTGCACCCCACGGCGAGGATGAGTGTCTTGAGGTTGTCGCTTTCAATATGGACAAACTTCAGATTCCAATTTTTGGAGAGATCTACCGTGTCCTGTTTGCTCTCGCCCAGCCATAGCTTCTCCAGATTGGGAAACTTAGCAAGGTCTTCATAGGTGCTGACCTCGAACATGTCAGTGCGATACTGCGTAAGAACCAGAGACTTCAGGGAGTCGGCCTCTGCCTTTGAGATCTTTCCGTCCTGATCAGTATCACCATGGATGAGTGCCCGTCGCTCCACGTTCTGGTCAGCGAACGTAAGCGACTGCGCACTGACTCTGAAAGCATCAAGCAGGCAAAAGACAATCAAGATGAACACTACCGGCACCTTCCTTCCACGACGGTTTGACTTGGTGCCACCCTCTATTTGCTGATTAACATATTGCTCCATAATCGTAATGTTTTCGTATTTGGCTTCAAATATAATATATATATTTCAAACTGCAAAGAAAATGATAAAAAATTTTACATTTTATTATGAAGACAAACAATCACAAAATCGTTGATTACGACCTTGTTCTCGATGCCAAGTTCAGCAAAGTAGGAACACCCGAGCGTGCTCAAGCGGAAGAGGCTGCCTTTTCCTTTTATTCTGGTCAGATTCTCCAAAATGCAAGGAAAGAAGCAAAGGTCACTCAAGAAGAGCTGGCACGTAGAACCAATACGACCAAGTCTTACATTTCCAAAGTAGAAAATGGTGTTGTCACTCCAAGCGTAGGTGTTTTCTATCGTTTCATCAATGCTTTAGGATTAAGTGTTGAAAAAGTGAAACCACTCTATTAATAGAATAGTGCCAAAAATATATGCTGACATAATATCCATGGGGGCTATGTCTGCATTTTTTTGTAATTTCACGGATTTTTCAGATTTTTCTTGCTGATGATCAGCAGGTCGTTAATCCGTGAAATCCGTGAAATCCGTTGTTGAAGAGAAATCCAAGTATTCCCTTTTTGCTATGTTTTTACTTTTCGCTGCAAATTTAAATATTATTTCACATAAAGAGACGCTGCCGCCTCTTAATATGTGTTAACAAAATGGATGCTTGCCGGCTGATTCGTGAATTATTTTGTGTGTTTTTTTCGTTATATTGATACTTTTTTCTTATTTTTGCATCCGAAACGAGACAATAACTAAAAAACCAACGATATGTACGACAAACAACACGGACTTTACATCGCACATAGCCCTGCAGGGGCACTGAGCGTCATTGGAAAGATGGCCAACCGGCACGGACTCATCGCCGGGGCCACGGGTACAGGTAAGACCGTCACGCTGCAAGTGATGGCCGAGTCGTTCTGCCAGGCAGGCGTGCCCTGCTTCATGGCCGATATGAAGGGCGACCTCTCCGGCATCTCGCAGACAGGTAAGATGAGCGGGTTCATCGAGAAGCGCCTGCCTGAGTTCGGCATCGAGAACCCACAGTTCCAAAGCTGCCCGGTGCGGTTCTTCGACGTCTATGGCGAACAGGGACACCCCATGCGCACCACCATCTCGCAGATGGGGCCGCAGCTCATCTCCAGGCTGCTGCAGCTCAACGAGACGCAAGACGGCGTGCTCAATATCGTCTTCCGCATCGCCGACGACCGCGGACTGCTCATCCTCGACCTCAAAGACCTGCGCTCCATGCTCGACTATGTGTCGAAAAACGCCAAGGACTTCACCACACAGTACGGCAACATCTCGGCGGCCTCGGTAGGTGCCATCCAGCGCGCGCTGCTGCAACTGGAGAACCAAGGTGCCGACCGGTTCTTCGGTGAACCCGCCTTCGACATCTACGACCTGATGCAGACCGAGGGCGGAAAGGGTGTGATGAACGTGCTGGCCGCCGACAAACTGATGATGCAGCCCAAGCTCTATTCCACCTTCCTGCTCTGGCTCATGAGCGAGCTCTACTCCACACTGCCCGAGGTAGGCGACCAGGAACTGCCCAAGCTCGTGTTCTTCTTCGACGAGGCCCACATGCTCTTCGAGGGCACCTCGAAAGCCCTGTTAGACAAGATTGAGCAGGTGATCAGACTCATCCGCTCCAAAGGCGTGGGTATCTACTTCATCACGCAGAGTCCCACCGACATACCCGAGAGCATCCTCGGACAACTGGGCAACCGTGTGCAGCATGCCCTGCGCGCCTATACACCCAAAGACCAGAAAGCTGTGAAGACCGCCGCCGACACCTTCCGTGCCAACCCGGCGTTTAAGACCGACGAGGCCATCATGCAACTGGAGACAGGCGAGGCGCTCGTCAGCTTCCTCGACGAGAAAGGCGCCCCCCGGGTGGTGGAGCGCGCCAAGATACTCTTCCCGCTGTCGCAGATAGGAGCCATCACCACCGAACAGCGTGCCGACATCGTGCGCCGCAGCCGCATTTACGGCAAGTACGACAAGATGGTGGACCGCGAGAGCGCCTACGAGATACTGGCCAAGGAGGCAGAGAAGGCTGCCAAGGAAGCAGAGGAACAGAAAGAGTTGGAAGCCAAGGAGAAGGAAGAGAAAGCCAAGGAAAAAGAGGGCAAGAAGAAACCTGGCATCTTTAAAAAGGTGCTCAAGGCTATCATCACAGCAGTGACCTCGGCACTGGCCGCCATCGCCGGCGCCTTCGTCACCAGCAAGATTACCGGCAAGAAGTCGAAGAGCAAGACATCGGCCGCCGAGAAAGTGGTGAAGAACGCCACCACCGCCGCCACACGCACCATCACGCGTGACATCCTGGGCAACCTGATCAAATAGCGTCAGTGTCGGTCTCCTTATGCTTATGAAACAAACGGTCTTGATTCTACTGATGGCCAGCGCCGCTCTGACCGGTGCCGTGGCCGATGACGACGTGAAACTGACAGGTACCGTCATCGGCACGCAACAGACGGTGGATTACAACACGTGGGCGCAGTCCACGACCGTCAATACCTGCGCCAACGCCTTCGACGGCGACCTCGACACCTACTTCGCCTCGTGGGAGCGCAGTTATACGTGGGCCGGACTCGACTTGGGCACGCCTCACATCATCACAAGGGTGGGGTGGGCGCCGCGCAACGACGTACACGGCGAGGAGCGGGTGCTGCTCGGTGTGTTCGAGGGGGCCAACAGTCCCGACTTCATGGATGCGCTGCCCCTCTATATCATCACTGAACGGGGCACCATCGGCACCGTGGCGCATGCCGACGTTGACTGCTCCAGAGGCTTCCGCTACGTGCGCTACGTGGGACCTGCCGACGCGCGCTGCAATATCGCCGAGGTGGAGTTTTACGGACATGAGGGCGAGGGCGACGACACCCATCTGGCACGCCTGACCAACCTGCCCACCGTGAGCATCCACACACTCGACGGCGTGATTCCCTACGACAAGGAGACGGACATCACCGCTCAGCTCACCATCATCTCAGCCGACGGACTGCTCTCCGAACCCGGGGCTGTCCGCGAGCGGGGCAACGCCTCGCGCTCATTTCCCAAAAAGCCGTGGCGCATCAAGTTCGACAAGAAACAGCGCGTGCTCGACGCGCCCGCCAAGGCCAAGAAATGGACGCTCATCAACAACTACGGCGACAAGACACTCATGCGCAACCTGCTGGCTTTCGAACTGAGCCGGCGGCTCGGCATGCCATATACCCCCTACGGCACGTCGGTGGATGTGCTGCTCAACGGTGAATATAAAGGGTGCTATCAGCTCTGCGACCAGATACAAGTGCATCCAGACCGTGTGGCGATCGACGAGATGACAGCCGACGACAACAGCGGCGAGGCACTCACCGGAGGATACCTCGTCGAGGTGGATGCCTACGCCTACGAAGAACTGTCGTGGTTCAACTCGGCCAAGGGCAACCCCGTGACCATCAAGTCGCCCGACGAGGAGACCATCACACAGCAGCAGTTCAGCTATATCCAGCAGCAGTTCAACGCCATGGAGCGCAACTGGCGCACCTATCTGGACCTGAACACCTTTCTGCGCCACTTCCTCGTGGGCGAACTGTCGGGCAATACCGACACCTATTGGAGTGTGTATATGTATAAACAGCGAGGCGACGACTTGTTCTATACCGGACCGGTGTGGGACTTCGACCTGGCCTTCGACAACGACGACCGTACCTATCCCGTCAATCAGAAAAACGACTATATCTACCGCAGCTGGGGCAGTTGCGCAGGCAACATGAGGTCATTTGTCAACCAGATTGTCGTCAACGACCCATCGGCCAGGGCGCAGTTGCTGGCCATCTGGGATGAGGCTCGGCAGGGCGGACTGACCGAGGAGAACCTGACCGCCTTTATCGACGAATGGGAGGCCCGGCTCGGCGACTCGCAGCGGCTCAACTTCATCCGCTGGCCCATCCTCAACACGTATGTGCACCAGAACCCCCGCCTGTGGGGCAGCTACGAGGCCGAGGTACAGAACGTGCGGCGGTTTATGCGCGAGCGCATCGCTTGGATGGACCGCAAACTGGGCTACAGCTATGAGCCGAGCGGCATTGCCGAGGCTGCCGCCGTCGATGCGTCGCAACCCTGCCAGGTATATACCCTGCAAGGCATGCCCTGCGGCTCCGACCTGCGCAACCTGGCTCCGGGCATCTACATTGTTCGCCAAGGGCAAGCCGCACACAAGGTGAGGGTGGAATGATTTCGTTTTTTCAGCCTAAAACTTGCTCAACTCAGAGATTATCACTATCTTTGCGGTCAGAAAACAACTATCTAAAAAACTATAACACTATGCAAAGCGATCCTAAACAGTGCCTTTATTGCACAAACAACCAGACGTTGCACGACCTGATGATCGAGATCTGTCCGCTCACCGTGTCGCGCGCTTTCCTCTTCAAGGAACAGACCTACCGCGGGCGCTGCCTCGTGGCATACAACGGACATGTGAACGACCTGAATGAGCTCTCCGACGACGAGCGCAATGCCTTCATGGCCGACGTGGCCCGTGTGACACGTGCCATGCAGCAGGCCTTCAACCCGGAGAAAATCAATTACGGGGCGTATAGCGACAAGCTGTCGCACCTGCACTTCCATCTCGCTCCCAAATACGTGGATGGCCCCGACTACGGTGGCACGTTCCAGATGAACCCCGGTAAGGTGTATCTCTCCGACCAGGAATATCAGGAGATGATTGCCGAGATCAAGAAGTACCTGTAATTCAATTTCCGTTGATTTCACAACAAACAATTTCGGGGTGCCACTTCCAAGAAGTGACACCCCGAAACGAACGTTAAGAACGTTAAGGTTCGTTATAAACGTAAAAGACGTTAAATCAGACCAATAGCTCATTTTGCAGGGTGCAACCCCGTTCAAATACCGATTCTCACAA
>CAMVAT010000007.1 GCA_947165505.1 uncultured Prevotellaceae bacterium
TTGAGCTATTGACTACCTACCAGTCAAAAATACCCTGCAAAATGAGCTATACGCCAAAAAATTGAACCGATACCTTGCAGTGCAGCCCAAAAAATGATAACTTTGCAGACATGGATGAAAAAAATGGGCCACGATGTAGGAAAACGCCAAGGTGAGGGGTTATTCTTAGGGGCTATTTTGGAGGCAAGGGGCAGGGGGCAGGGGGCAAGAGAATAGCTCCGAGCACGAAACAGTGTTAGAACACTAAACACTCTACACTAAACAATTAGGGGCAGGGGGCAGGAAAATACCTTGCCACGCAAGTAGGGACAGGGCGTGCCCTGTCCGCAAGCAAGAAAAACACCACCTCATAGCGGACAGGGCACGCCCTGTCCCTACTCCCTAAACACTAAACGCTAAACAAAAAAAGTGGAATCGATCAAACGATTATTTATAGCACATTACGACCAGATGTTCGGGTTGGCGCTTCTGCTGTTGCACAACGAAGAGGAGAGCCGTGATGCCGTGAGCGAGGTGTTTGCCACGCTGATGGAAGGCGGCAAGATGCCTGATGCACAACATGAGGGGCAATACCTGATGGCATGTGTACGCAACCGCTGCCTCAAAATCATCCGCCACCGACACGTCAAAGAACGGGTGAGCCGACTGCTGCGCGACTCAGCCGATATCCATCCCGACCAAGAGATACAACTCTGTCACGACATCTTCCATTTCGCCCACGACCATCTGCCGCCGCTCACCTTTCAAATCCTGACCCTACGATACCAAGACGGCATGAGATACCAAGATGTGGCGAAGCAACTGAACATCAGCGAGGTGACCGTATTCAGACATGTGTCGGAAGCCTTGCGCATCATCAAACAACAATTCAGCACCCCGGAAAAGAGATGAGAAAAGACGACCCTGTACTTCAACTGCTCGCGCTCGCCGAGCACCCTGAGCGCTACGAGGAGAGCGCCATACAAGCATGGCTGGATGATGACAGCCACAGCGACGACTACGAATGGATGTCGCGCATAGCCGGTGCCTTCGCCATCCACGGCCGCGACACCGACACCCCGTCGGCACGCGACGCGGTATGGCAGCGCCTGGAGCGGCAACACCGAGCGAAGCGGCGGCGATTCCGTCATTGGCAGGCAGCGGCAACCGTCGCCGGCCTCATCGGACTGTCGGGCCTTGCCTTCGCAGCCATCAAGTCGGGCTGGCTTCAGTCGGAAGAGAGCACCGGGCCAACCGTCAGCGAAGTGACCGTCGGGCCCGCCACCGCAGAGACACCCGAAAGCCATGTCCCGCAAACGAAGGGAAGCGTCAGGTTTGAGAACCAGCCCTTAGACGAGGTGCTGAGCACGATAGCGGCCGCATATCATTACGACCTGCAATTCAAGAACGCCGCCAGCAAATCGGTACGCCTCTACTATGAGTGGAACAAGGACGATGACATAGCGACCGTGGTCAGCGACTTGAACCACTTCAAGCGTTTCCATCTGTCCATCGACCATCACACCCTCCTGGTAGAATAGCCCGGCAGCCATTTATCATTTATCATTTAGCGAAAGCGCCCAATTATCATTTAGCGAAAGCGCCCATTTATCATTTAGCGAAAGCACCCAATTATGCGCAGAATCATATCAACATTGCTTTTCCTATACATAGCGGCAGCCGTCTATCCGCAGTCGCTCATCACACGGTCATTTCACGACATCCCCCTGTCGAAGGCGCTGGTCGAGATAGACCAATCGACAGACGAGCAGCACATCGTGTTCGTCTATGACGAACTGGAAGACTTCATTGTGGAAGGCACGTTCAAAGACGCCCCCATCACACAAGTCATCAAGACGCTGATAGGCTATTACCCCATCCATATCGAGACCGAGGGAGACAAGATCTTCGTGGAATGCACCCAGAAAGAGCCCTACCACCTGCGCGGGCGCATCGTCAGTGAAAACGGTTCGCCACTCACCAACGTCAACATCGCCGTCATCGAGCACGACAGCATTATTGGCGGCGGTCGGAGCAATGCCGGCGGCCAGTTTGTCATCCCCCACACCGCCGCGTCGGCCACCATCCGCATCTCGCATGTGGGCTATCAGACGCAGCGAGCCACCATCACGGCACAGACGCCGCTCACCATCCGACTGCGTGAGGAAATCCGTCCGTTGGGCGACGTCACCGTCAACCAGGAGCAACCCGACGCCGCGACATCCCACCTCGACGCTTTGGCGCAAACGGCACAACGAGCCGTGCTGTCGGAAGACAGTCTGGAAGCATCGCTGCAAGTGTTGGTGGCACGCGAACGGCAGTTACGCCACAGCCATCGTGTGGAAGCCGCCGTACTCGAAGCCTTCCTCGCATTAGTGCTGCCCGACTCCGCCCAATACCGCCGTCTGGCGCTGAGCGACCTCGACGCCTTGGCCAACGCCCGTGCCACAGACTATCCCCATGCCGTGAGCCGACAGCCCGCCGGAGCCTATTTCAACGACGACATGCTCAGCGTGGTGGGATATGAACTGAAAGCCTGGCGCGAGATGCACGACTACTATGAGCGGCAGGGCAACCGCGCCGCCACCATGCTCACCGCTCTGGAGATGGTGCGCGAAGAGGGGGGAGATCTCCACCACCTCGACTCGCTGATGCACCTCTATGAAGATTTGGACGTGAGCGCGGAAATAGCCATCGAGAAATGCCAGCGAGCCATTCATAGCGACCTGCTGAGCCACCGCGAAAAGATTGACGAACTGAGTGGGTATATCAAGCGCTATAAGCACTTTGACCGGGTGAACATCTTGCGCAATCTCTTCAACGAATACACCCGCCCCACATACCAAGCGACATTCTTTCAACAGGAACTGACCACAGCCGACTCGGTGCGTATCCGCGTTCACCAACGCAACACCCTGGGGATGACGCTGCGCATCTCAGGTACTGACTATAAGATACAAAAGACGTTCGACGAATATTCGTCAACGACCGACACCATCACCCTGCCGCCGCTGCCCGCAGGCGATTACAACGTTTCCATCAAATTCAAATCCAAGCCAAGGTTCAAGAGACAAGACAAGTTGAAGACCATCCTGCACGTGAGCGACATCAGGCCCATCCTGATGCCGATACCCGACAAAGGAGTCTTGATGACGGTGGTGGATGCCGTCAGCGGTGCGCCATTGCCGCAAGCGAAGACGCGCATCAACGACCATTACTATTCCCTCAATGCCGAAGCCGAGACCACGTTGCCCGATTTAGAAGACTTTGATGATGAAAGCGACCTCTGGCTTTTAGGCCGCCACATCGGCAAAGGGGATTTCCGTTTGAGTGATATCAATCAAACCCATGTGGAGTATGATGCCTCCGCTAACGACGAAGAAGAGGCGTATGTCGAACTGATGACCGACCGGGGTGTCTATCGTCCGGGACAGACCGTGCATCTGGCGCTGGTGGCCTATTCAGTGAAGAAAGACGTGAGCAAGGCGCTTGAAGGCCATCTGATAGACGTTGTTGTCAGAAACCCGCAAAATCAAGCAGTTGACACGCTGCATGTCACGACCGACGATTTTGGAACCGCCCACTGCGATTACCGTATTCCCCGGCACACACCACTCGGGTTTTATTATGTCAGTATAGAAGACCACGATGACGACATCGACGGGCTGACTTATTTCCTCGTGGAAGAATACAAACGCCCCACGTTTGAAATGAACATCGACAACACGAAAGACATCGTGTGTGTGGGCGACGACCTGTCATTGAAAGGCCATGCCAAGACACTGACCGGCGACCCCGTGAGAAACGCTACGGCAGTCGTTTTCAGCCGGCTCATGTATGGAAGGTCTGGCAAGACCATCGCCGAACACCGCGACACGGTGCCAACCGACCATCAGGGTCGTTTCACGTTTATACTCCCCGTGAAGAGCGACCAAGAGGCCGACAATGAGGCCAAAGAGATGAGGATGGATGTCACCGTGACCGTGACCGATGCCAGAGGCGAGAGCCATCAAACCAAGCGTTATTATACCTTCACGCAAAAAGGACTCCACCTGTCGAGCGACTTCAACGGACCAAGGATAGAGAAAAAAGAGGCCGAAGGCAAGCCGATCATGGTCATTGCCCGCAATTTTGCCGGTGAACGGGTCAAGATGCCGATAGAAAGCCGTCTGTGCCTATTGCCACGCGACATGAACGAAGGCAAGGAAACGGAGGTATTGCGACTGACCACCGACAGCGCATTCACCCTGCCCGCCCACCTGCTGCCGGGACGCTATGCGCTCACCGCCACTTGCCGGGACGCGTCATTGCGCCACGAGTTTATCGTCTTCGACCGCGAGGCCGCACGCCCCTGCATCGAGACCGACGACTGGTATGACCCCGACACCGAGGCGTTTGACCTGACGGGCGGGCGACCGCTCCGCATCCGCATCGGTTCATCAGAGCAGGATGTGCATATCTATTACGCCGTATATGGCGTTGACACGCTGCTGGCCCACGGGCGGCTCGACCTGAGCGACTCTATCGTGTGCCAGGAGTTTCCGTATCAGGAGGCTTACGGCGATGCCATCACCGTGTATCACGCATGGTATAAAAACGGCAAGTATCATCATCACGAGACACCATTCTACAAACCACTGCCCGAGAAACGCCTCAACGCCGAGTGGACCACGCTACGCAACAGGCTCACGCCCGGACAACAGGAGGAATGGCAGTTGCGGCTGACCCACCCCGACGGCACACCCGCCGACGCCCAGATGATGGTGACACTCTTCGACCGCTCGCTCGACCAGTTCATGCCCTACAGATGGACATTCACCCATCGACTGAATCAACCCACCATCAGATTGTATGACCATCTTGTGCGAAACAGGCCTTATTATAAGAATGGCAACGTACAGATGAAAAGACAGAAAGAGCCTTCGTTCAACATGAGCCTTCTGGATACAGGATGGTCAGGAGTACGGACCGTTTTTCACGGGCAGGTGTTAGACGAGAATGGCGAACCGCTCATCGGCGCGGCGGTATTAGTCGAGGGCAAGAAACCACAAGGCACCGTGACCGACATCGACGGAAAGTTCTCCATCGCCGCCTTGTTTGGCAGTAAGATCACAGTCGCCTACGTAGGCTATCGGTCGAAGACGGTGATGCTGACCAACCGCCACACCATCATCCGCATGGAGGAAGACCACAATGCACTCGATGAGGTGGTCGTGGTGGGCTATGGCGTGGCGAAACGGGACTCTGGTCATGGAGCCCGCTTGCCCCAATCGACGGAGAACGGGAAAGTGATGATCAGAGGCACGAAATCAACAAGATTCACCGAACCAGTGCTGAGATATGACCAAGAAGTCAGGGAGCCTTCGGGTGCTGACGGCATGGAGCGTGTGACCACGCCCGTGCGCGAGAACCTGCAAGAGACGGCCTTCTTCTACCCTGCCCTGCGCACTGATGCCGACGGCAACGTGTCTATCGCCTTCACGCTGCCCGAGAGTCTCACATCGTGGCGGTTGCTGGGCGAGGCCCATACACGCCATTTAGACGTGGCGCTGGTTGAGGCGACCGCTACGGTGCACAAAGACCTGATGGTGCAGCCCAACATGCCGCGGTTTGTGCGAATGGGCGACACGGCAACCATCACCGCCTCGGTGACAAACACGACCGGCCACACCTGCACAGGAAAAGCCCTGTTGCAACTCATCGACCCGGAGACGGAGCAGGTGGTCTATACGCAGACGGCACCCTTCACAGCAGCCGCCGACAACAGCACGACCGCCACGTTCACCTACCACCCCGCCGCCGGCACCCCCACCCTGCTCATCTGCAAGCTCACAGCTACGGCGGGCAACATGACCGACGGCGAGCAGCATTACCTGCCCGTGCTGCCCGACCGCGAGCCCGTGCTGCGCACACAGCCATTCACCCTGCGCGGCCAGGGCACCACCACAGTCGATGCGGCAGCACTCTTCGCCAAAGGCAGCAGCGACCGGCGGCTCACCCTCGAATATACCAACAACCCGGCATGGCTGGCCGTGCAGGCGCTGCACCGCTATGCGCATCCACAAGACGAGTGTGCCGTATGCCAGGCCGTGGCCTACTTCGCGCAGACGGCATCCGCCGCCATCGCCAGCGTGCCACAGGTGGCAGCGACCATCCACCGATGGCAGACAGCCAACGACAGCACAACCCTGCTATCGCCCCTCGCCCGCAACGAGGAATTGAAGAATATCCTCTTGGCAGAATCGCCTATGACCGTTGACGCCACGACCGAGACGGAGCAGAAGATGCAGTTGGCCGAACTGCTCGATGCCGACCGGATGACCGACCTGCAAAACCGCAGCATCAACGCCCTGCGGTCGCTGCAAAACAAAGACGGCTCATGGAGCTGGTGGAAGGGGATGGACGGCAGTTACTTCATCACCCGTCTGGTGACCGAGCAACTGGTACGTGCCAATGTGGTTGGCGGGCATCAGAAAGCCACCCAGGTGATGCTCGACGAGGCGTTCGGCTACCTGGCCCGCTACGGTGCCGACATGCACTACCTGTATCTCTGCCAGATGGACGGGCGGCAGCCCTCTGACTCGCTGCGGCATGAGGTGAGAAAGGAGTTGAAAACGCTGAAGAAGCGCGGCAACGACATCACCGACATCTATAGTGCGGCCATGCGCGCCATCGTGCTCAGCAGGCAACAGCCGAAGGCAGCCGGTGCCCTCTTAGACACCCTCCTCGCCCTGACCGTCTGCCATCCCGAGAAAGGACGTTATTTCGACTCTTACCTCGCCCCTTACTCTTGGCTCGACTACAAGATACCCACCCACGTCATGGTGATGGAGGCGTTGCAACGGCTGCGCCCCGACGACACGCAGACACTCGACGAGATGCGCCTGTGGCTCTTACAAGAGAAGCGCACACAATACTGGTTGACGGCGGCCAACAGCGCATTGGCCATCTTCGCCTTCCTCAACGGCAACATGTCATCGCTCGAAGAAACGCCCATGCCTGAGATTCGCTTTGGCGGGCAACCGGTCAACACCTCGACAGCCACCTCGGCCTTGGGGTATTTGAAGACCGCGCTGGCCTCACCCCCGACCCCTCTCCATGAGGAGGCATGTGCTTGGGAATCGAGCTTGCGGACAGGGCACGCCCTGTCCCTACATGCGCAGCGTGGTAGTCCACGAATGAAGAAATCCTCGTCATGGCTTTTGGAGATCAGCGCACAAGACGCTGGCAGTGGTACCGGAGGCGGTGATTTCGTTGACAAGCCCCTACCTTTGGAGGGTGACGGGGAGAGGCTTCTCACCTCTTGGGGAGCCCTCTACGCGCAATTCACGCAACCCACGGCAGAGGTCAGCGCCTCGGGCAAAGAACTGACCGTGAAGCGTGAGATCATCGCGCCGCGCAAGGGCGCACTGCATGTGGGCGACAAGGTGCGCGTGCGCATCACCCTCCGGGCAGAGCGCGATCTCGACTACGTGCAGATTGACGACAAGCGTGCGGCCTGCATGGAGCCCGTCAACGCACTGAGCGGCTACAAAAGCGGCTACTATGTGAACATTCGCGACTGCTCCACCCAGTATTTCATCGGGATGCTGCCAAAAGGCACCCACGTCATCGAAACGGAGTATTACATCGACCGGCCCGGCACCTACGAGAGCGGCATCTGCACCGCCCAATGCGCCTACGCCCCCGAATACAGCGCCACCGCCCCTGCCGTCACGCTGACCGTAGGCCCGCAACAGCGATGAAGGAGAAAACGGCGGGATGGGAAGCCATTGCAAAGTTGAGTGGTAAAAAAAATGTTTTTGTTTTTCCCTCATGGTATTCAGTTTTTTATTACCTTTGTACCCTGCTTAGAATGAATATTTATTCGTCTATTAGCAAACATCAGTCAGAGTGATGCCGCAGGAGACAGCATGGCTTTCGTAGAGTTTATGCTACGTTGCCTGCTCGAAGCAATGGAGCATGAAGAGATGTGCGAGGATGAATCCGACGAAGTGGAACTGCACGATAAACTTCACGATAAATTCCCCGAGTTATCTACGAAAGCTTTTGAAGTGTTGTCAGTCATCAAGGATGATCCGAGGCTCAATGCGGAAGCTATCGGGGAACATGTATCCTTGTCTGGGCGTCAGGTAAAGACCTACATGAATACGCTCAAGCGGTTCGGCCTCATCGTGCGAGTAGGAAGCAACAAGACCGGATATTGGAAAGTAACGCTGGATGACCGTTGAATTAAACTAAGGAAATAAAAATATTAAAAATGGCACAAGAATTATTTGAACGAGTTGATAGACAGGTTGGCAATCTGTTAGCAGACGTTCTGCAAGGGAGAATCGGTCTGCCTGATCTTCAACGTCCTTTTGTGTGGGCTGACGCAAAAGTCCGCGATTTATTTGATTCTATGATGAAAGGGTTTCCTGTTGGATATGTGATGCTATGGGCATCTCCTGCAGATTATACCAATACGAAACAAATTGGCGAAGGTGAAAAACAATTTAAACGTCCTGATGACCTTGTAATAGATGGGCAACAACGTTTGACATCTCTTCTCGCCGCTATCAAAGGAATAAAAGTATTGGACAAGAACTTCATACATCGCAGAATAATGATATCCTTTGAACCCCTTGCAAAAGAATTTCAGGTATGGACGAAGGCTTACGAACGCAGCTATCAGTACATTGCTGATATAGCAGAAGTATTCAAGGCATACGAGGCCAAAGAATTGAGCAAATATCGTAGGGCACTGATCAAGCGGATGAATGAGGGACGTAAGAGGAACGAACAACCAGAACTAACCGATGAGGAAGAAGAGACGATAGAAAACAACATCAACTCTTTGCTTTCTCTTGACAATTATACTATCCCCACTTTGCGTATTCTATCTAAAGCAGACGAAGAAGACGTGGCAGAAATCTTCCGGCGCGTTAATTCAGGTGGCCAAAATCTTAACGAAAACAATTTTATAGAAACGCTTCTTGCCGTTTATGATAACGAAGTGCACGACAGGATTAAAAAGTTTTGCGCAGACTCGCGAATCCCTGCAAAAAACACTTCGTACAACCACATTATTGAGGTGGATCCTTCCCACATCATTCGCGCCGCAATCGCTTTTGGCTTCCACCGTGCAAGGATGAAATATGGCTATAAATTACTCCGAGGTGATGACCTTGATGCCGGAACCACATCAACAGAAACTCGTGAGAAGAATATGCAGCTCTTTAGAGAAGCACTATCTAGAGTGATTAACTTGAACGATTGGCATGCTTTTATCAATCTTTTCTCTGAAGCAGGTTATTTGGGCAAAGGTCAGGTGAGATCAAATTATGTTGTAGTTTACAGTTATGTTTTCTACCTCATGGGGAAATATGAATACAATGTGCAGCCATTGTTACTTCGTCAAGCCATCATTCGCTGGATTTTTATGGCGACCATAACATCTTTCTATTCTAGTTCACCAGAATCAACGGTTGAACGCCAACTGGCAGATTTGCGTAGCGTCCATTCTGCTGAAGCATTTCTGGAGTTTTTGGATAATTCTGTAAAAATGAAGATGAATGAAACATACTTTTCTGTGGAATTGGTAAAGGATCTCACTTCTTCATCAGCAAACTCACCTCTATGGTTTGGGTATGTGGCGGCTATTAATGTTTTGGGGACACCCATGTTGTTTTCCAATACACCCCAATCAATGTATTGGGTAGTTGGAGCCGACGGAGAAAAGAAGTCAATAGACAAGCATCATATTTTTCCAAAGCACTATTTGGAAAAGATTGGGATTACAGACGACCGGGTACGTAATCAACTCGCCAACTTTACCTATCTAGACTACAATACAAATATTGACATTTCTGATGATGCCCCTTCTTTATATGTTGATAAATTTAGGAAAAGGTATGGCGAAGAAGCTTATGCCAAGCATTTAGCGAATAATGCCATACCTATGGGATTTGAAAACTTAAACTATTTCGATTTTTTAAATCAACGCCGCATTTTGATGTCAGAAATAATCAAAAAAGCTTACAATAAGCTTTGGCAAAATAGTTAACAATATAATTGAAGCCATGAAGAAAAACGTTTTGTTATGCATGCTTTGCTGGGCATGTTCGATGGTTTATGGGCAGGTTTACAATGAGTCCAATTCGTTGGTGAGAAAGGCTTTGGTGCTTTACACCAAAGACAGCAAAGGATTCTATCATCAACAGGAGAACGTCACCTTACCATTCGTAAGTGGGATTGTTGACAATTATGCTTATGACAAAAAATCACATGAGTTGTATGTTGTGACTGCCAATGAAAATGTTGTTATCACTGTTGCTAATGATTACGCAAAGTTTTTGAAGAAGAATAAAAGCATACCACAATTAAAGGGTGAAGAGCTTGCGACCGCTATATCAAGAGAGAATATGAAACTCGAAGAGAAGTTTAAGCGTTTGAATCATGAACGACAAAAAAGCATTGAAGATTCAATCGCCAAGGCTAAGATTGATTCAATTGCCAAGGCGCGTGAGGACTCCATCAGGTTGGCAGGCTTGGCTAGAATGAAAGAGAACTATAGAAAAGCACATGACTGGAGATGGGTGCCGGTGAACAAGGCTTCTTTTAAATGCTCGTTATGTGACAAGAGTATAGTTTCTAAGGATTCTCTCTTCTGTATAGGATTTAGGAACGACACCCTTCTCAATTTGACATGGGAAAGCCTAGCGTTGGAGGTGAATTATCCACAAATTCACAAATTGCATGTACCCCCTATAACGAAGGAAAACACAGATTTCAGATACCATTTTGAAGTGTATGGCGACAGCTTGAGAAATAACGCCGAAAAGATTAGCGATATTAAAATGACAAACGACATTTTGTTGTTGGATGCTATTGAGAAAGTTGAGAAAATTGCCCCATACGGATATTTCAACGATTGGGGGTGGGATGAAGAATACGGTAGTATTTCATTCTACTTTAAATACACGAATACGAATAAATCGACAATAAAGTATATTGATGTATATTGGAAAGTGACCAACGATGTTAACGACGTTCGAAAAACAGGTCATTTTAAGGGAACAGGACCGTTGGAGCAATGGGGAACAGCCAGTTGGGACTGGGATTATTCTTCATATTACGTCGCTGGGGATGCTACAAATATGAAAATCACAAAAGTAATCATCACATACACCAATGGTTCACAAAAGACACTTACAGGGTCAATGATTAAATACGATTAGCCCATTCTATTAATCATTTAGCTAATCATTTAGCCCGCGTGAAGGATTAGTGAGAGAATCAAGTGGGAAAAGTGTTAATAAGGAAAAGATTCTTCTTTCTTCTATGGCATGTTTCACGATTTGGAACAACTTGCAACTAGTTTTGCAGCAGATTACAAAAGTAATCCAACCAGCGTTAGGGCGCGAGCATGCAGGGGGCCACGAAAGTGGAGCCTCCCATACCAATTAAGACAAGAAAGAATTGCATTTTTTAGTTGGAAAGGCCTATAATTCATTTTTTTTCGTACTTTTGCAGAAGAAAAGAGTATTCATTTAGAACGCTTTTGAATAATTATGAAGAAGATATTAAGAACCGATTGGGAACGCTAGAAAAACAGCGAAGAGTGCAAGAATGTAATAGCACAATTTAATCGCCTGACATCATTAGAGTGTACGGCAGAAGAGATGTATGCTATCATCAAACGCGAACCCTATATTTGCCCCAAATACTACGACCAAGGCGTATCTTATGCCAAATGGGGAGAGGCAAAAGTCATGGTGCTGTGTGATAAAAATCAGATTAGGGTTTACGAACGAGACAAGAATGGATAATTTGATAAAGACAAGAGAACCCTATCCCGTTGGGAGGAAATGGAGAACTTGGAGAAATATAATGAATTGAAACGTATGCTTAATATTTAGTTATGGCAAAGGATTTGACGGTATCGCAGATTGAGCGGCAGAATGTGCTGAATAATACGGCGGCTCTGCCGAGGATACAGGAAGCTCTTGAGATTGAGGCTTTGGAGTTTCAAGGAGTTTACTATGTGACAAAACAAATGGCAGCAGATTATTATGGCGTTGAACTGCGAACTATAGAGAATTGCTTAGCGGACAATGAAGAGGAATTACGCCATAATGGTTATCGTTTATAGAAGGGTAACTCACTGAAAGAATTTAAGTTACATTTTGCTCCCGAAATCTTTTTCGGGAGCAAAAACGACCAAATCCTATTATTCGCCTATAACAGAATTGCAATTGGCTTTCCCTTCGGCTGCCGACAGCTGGTTCCAACCGAGCAAGACACATACACCGAAAATGGCATGCAGGTGTAGCGATAGTCAGCCGTAAGTATGCCAAAAATGGTAGTTACGGCGGCATTATCGGCGATAGTATGGCCGTAAGTATGTTAAAAAAAGTAGTTACGGCGGCATTATCCTTGCATTTTTAATAATAAATGCTTATCTTTGCCCCAAAAAAGACATGCAGAGAGAAACACAATTGATAGGGCGCGAGTATGAGAGCCAAATCCTTAGGAACTACCTTCAATCGCCAAAAGCCGAGTTGGTAGCAGTTTATGGTCGTCGCCGTGTGGGCAAGACATTCCTTGTGAAACATATACTTGGCGACGATGTAGATTTTTACTTTACAGGCATGTATGACACCCCCCGTGCGTTGCAACTCCTTCAATTCCAGAAAGAATTAGCTCGTTTTTCGGGCAAGTCAGCGGGTAAATTGAAGGACTGGTTCTCTGCCTTCGACGCATTGCGGGATTACCTGAAGAGCTTGAAAAAAGAACGTATTATCATATTTCTGGACGAACTGCCTTGGATGGACACACCCAGAAGTAATTTTCTATCCGCATTTTCATATTTCTGGAATATGTGGGCATCTGATCAGTCGCGTTTGAAACTGATTGTATGCGGGTCTGCCACAACATGGATGCTGGACAAGCTTGTAGGCGACAAGGGGGGACTTTACGGGCGTGTTTGCCGGTCTATATACTTAGCCCCATTCACTTTGCACGAAACAGAATTATTTCTTCGAGAGTTGAAAGGCATGGAATTGAGCCGTTTTCAGGTTTTGGAGACCTATATGATTTTGGGTGGCATTCCATATTATTTGGATATGCTGGAGAAAGGGATTCCCATGAGCAGGAATATAGACCGTCTTCTTTTCCATTATCAAGCCCCTCTACGTGTGGAATACGATTTTCTGTTTCGCTCGTTGTTCAAGGAGTCTAACATATACCGCCGTGTAGTGGAGACACTTTCTGGCAAATTAAAAGGCATGACGCGCGCCGACATTATTGCATCTGCCAAATTGCCTGAGGGCGGTAATATGACGGAGGTACTTGATAATCTCTGCAAATGCGACTTTCTCCGTAAATATTCTGCCATCGGCAAGACCGAGCGTGACACCATGTATCAATTGGCTGATTTATTTTCACTGTTTCATCTTCGTTTCGTAGCCGACAACCATGGTCAGGATGAAAACCTCTGGACAAATATGCTTTTGTCGCCACAGAAAGCATCATGGTCGGGCTATGCCTTCGAACAGGTTTGTCTGCATCATTTGCCGGAAATCAAGCAAAGCCTGGGGATTTCCGGAGTATTGAGCAACGCACACTCTTGGCAATGCAAGCCTTTTGTGGATAGTGACGGTACAGCGTGGAAAGGGGGTCAGATAGATTTGCTTATCGACCGTAATGACGGCGTTGTCAACCTATGCGAAATGAAATTTTGCCATGACAAATATGTCTTGACGAAAGAATATGAGGAGCACTTACGCTACCGTGCCTCTCTGTTTCGTCAGGCTACGGGCAGCAAGAAAGCACTCACGCACACCTTTGTGACGACGTATGGCCTGCGGCAGAACAGCCACAGCGGAATAGTGCAGAGTGAAGTGACCATGGACGACTTGTTTCAACAGCGGCGGCTGGGCTGACGCCCACACGTCACATTCTGGCCTTCTGCTTGTCGCCAGCACCCGAGCCGCGATATTTTGAGCGTGCCTCGTTGAATTTCCATGCGATGTCGAGGATGAAGGTGCGCCGTGAGGGGTTGTGGACGGTGAGGTCGCGCAATCCGTAGATGACAGCATCCGTCTTATTGGTATTGAAGAGGTCGATGCAGCGCAGGTCGGCGGTCAGCGTGCCCAGCCGGCGCAGGTTGAAGTCTTTCTGCACCCCGAGACTGCCCACAAGGCGCGGCTTCGTGATACGGAAGTTATTGTAGTCGCCTTTGGTGGCCCATTCCACATCGGCGCTGAGACGCAAGGCCCGGGGCAGTTCGAAAGTGTTACGCCATGAGCCGTTGAGCCATGGCCTGCTGAGCGTGATGACATCGCCGGCAGCCGTGGGCGACTGATAGTTTTGAAACATCGCCACGACGCTCCACGTAGGATGCCAGCAGCCGAAGACAGGGCGTGCCGAGGCCACGACGGTAAGGCGGTCGTAGTCTTTGCTACTGTTGACATTGCGCACGAGGCTGACGAGGGGGTCGTCAGAACCGGGATAAGGTTCGGTTGACATCGTCATGGCGTCTTTCACACGTGCATAATTGAGTGTCAGGTTCATCCATTTGTATGCGCCGTTGAGCACGAGGCTGTGTGTATAGGCGGGTTTGAGGTAGGGGTTGCCGCTCTGGTAGGTATAGCGGTTGATATACACTGTGGAACTGGTCAGGTTGGCGTAGCCGGGGCGCTCGATGTCGGCACGGTAAGAGAGTGAGAGTTGCACCCCGCCTATGGGAGCGGAGATGACAGCCGTAGGAAACCAGTCGCCATAGTTGCGGCACACCTCATCCTCCTTCACGCCGAAGTTGAAATACTCGTTGGCGAGATGCTCATATCGCAGTCCTACCTGTGCGAACACTCGGCCGAACTGCCGTCCATACTCGGCGAAGACCGCCGCCGACCGCTCGTTGATTTCCGTGTCGGTGGTCTTCACGGGCACGGCATCAGTTGCTTTGAAGTCGTAGGCATCGGTGCGGTGGTTGTAACTATACTCACCGCCGACCGACAGATTGCCCTTGGCGACGGGATAGCCGAAGATGAGTTTTGAGGCCCAGAAATTGTTGGTGCTGATGGTATTGCTCTCGATGGCACGATTGACGGGAGCGTCCTGAGGGCCCTTCGTCATCTCCTTGGTGCTGCCGGGCGACTGCGTGTCGTCGAACAGTCCGTCGATATTCATGTCGATGGACAGCCGACCCACCTTGCCGCTGTAGTAGATGTTGAAGATATGTTTTTTAAACTCGTCCTCCTGTGTGATGTCGCTCTCCGACCGTTCGTAGTACATGTCGTTCTCGTAGTTGTCGGTCAGGTACATGCCGCTGTACTTACCGTTAGGATGGCGGTCATATTTGTAGTACGCCCCGAAACTATGGTTCTCGTTGAGCATATAGTTCACTTGCAACTGCGGCGACCACCCCTTCCACGTGTTTTTTGACTCCTGCGAACTGACAGCCGTGATGAAGTCATGTCCGGCACGATAAGTCAGGGTATTGTCTTGAAAGGACTTCCCGTGACCATAGCGCCCCACCCAGAACGAGGCATTGATGTCGAGTCCGCCCGTGCGATAGTTGGCGCCGAGCAGATTGGTCAGCGTATGGCCATATTGATACATGCACTCGGCGCTGTCGTAGAAGCTGAGCCCCTCGCCCTGCGCCTTCTTCAGCGTGATGCGCACCACAGCCCTGGTCGATGCGGCATAGCGCGCACCGGGGTTCTGCACCACATCCACATGTTGTATCTGCTCGGAGCGGAGCCGCGACAGCTCTTTCAAGTCGAGCACCCTCCGTCCGTTGATATATACCTCGGCATCGCCCCTGCCCAGCACTTTGACCGCCCCGTCGCGCTCCGCCTCCAACGACGGTATTTTGGCCAGCGCATCGCTCACCGTCCCGGCCTTCTCCAATATAGAGCCTGCCACCGTGGTGCGCATGGCATCGCCCTTGGCGTACGTCTTAGGCAGATCACCTTTCACCACCACTTCGCCAAGCACCGTCGCATCCTCCCTCATGCGGATGTTCAGTCTGTCGGCCGCCTGATAAGGGATATAAAGCGTCTCGTAGCCTATGCTGGACAGTTTCAGCAGACCTTCGCTCTGCTTGGTGACGATATTGAACACCCCCTGCTCATCGGTCACCGCCCCTTGAACGAAGGCCGAATCGGGCAGTGAGAGCAACACCACATTCACAAAGGGCAACGGCTGTCCGTTCTCGTCGGTCACTACTCCCCCCACGTCTTGTTTTTTTGTCCAGGCCGACAGACTCACCATGACGGCAGCGATGATGGCAGCCATTCTCATACTTGTTGTACTCATACTATTTTGCTTAAAAATTGACTTCATATTGACGCCGCCGTAAAGAAGAGCGGCAACGGTGTGAAAACACATGCAAAAGTAGGCCTTGGTGAGAATGCCTGCAAATAAATGGGATATTCTGCCGATTTATGTGACGAATGGCACTTGCGAGTGACAAAAGGCATAAATTGTGACAAAAGGTTTGGTGATATGGTATAAAGGTATTACCTTTGTCAACTCATGGTACAAGGACAGAAACAAATCATCCGCATACGCATCATCAGCACGGCTTTCACCGCGCTGGCGCTGGCCGTATTCAAGCCTTTCGGACTTGAAGTATGGCAGTGGCAGGCCTATATGCACATCTTTGGCATCTTTGTGCTGGGCATCATGGTGTGCATGCTGACCGACGCCGTGATGAAGTATCTTGTACGCATGCCCGTGCATCCAGACGACAGCCACAAGGACGTGAACCACTTCATCCGTCGCAACTTGTATTTCCAGGTGATCAACACCCTGCTGGTGACACTGATGATATGCCTGTATCGCCATTTCGTGCTGAGCCACCGCATCCCGGCCAACCAACTGTCGTGGAGCAACTTTTTCGAGACGCTGCTAATCATAGCCTTTTGCTCCTTCGCCATCGGCCTATACTGGCGTTTTAGGTTCCGCAACCGCTTTCTGGCCGAAGAGTTGGAAGAGACACGGCTGCTGAACATCCAGTTGAAGAATTTGCAACCCTCATCCGCCGCCATATCCGACCCACCGGAGATCACGCTCACAGGCACGACCAACGAGAGCGTCAGGCTGAAAGTGGCCGACCTGCTGTATATAGAGGCCGTAGGCAACTACGTCAAGGTATGTCGTCTGCACGACGGAGAGGTGCGCGCAGACATGCTGCGTGCCACCTCAAAGCAGATGGAAGTAGAGATGCAGCCCTATCCGATGGTCATGCGCTGCCATCGCGCCTTTCTGGTGAATCTGAGACAGGTGGAGCAGATTGTCACGCAGTCAGGCAGCATGCGGCTCGTCGTGCGTCACTGCCACGACACCATCCCCGTGTCGCGCAGCCATATACCTCATATCAAAGCAGCGATAAAAGGCAGTTAAGCGCCAGCGAGGCGCAGAAGGCAGAAACGCACCCTGAGAGATACTTTTGCATCATACTTTGAAAGACATCGACTACCAAAAAGCAACGAGTGCGAAAAAAGCAACGACTGCGAAAAAGGCAATAACAAAACGACGTAACATTAACGACAACAAACTAGAAAGAAACAACTACCGACAACCCCCAGAAACCAGAGGATGCCCTCGGCAATGAAAACGCCCTGTGGGAAGAAGAAGGCACAGCAGCCATCCCCCAGACCAACGTGTGGGATTAGAAATCAAAGCCTTTGCGGTTGTAACAACTACAGAGCGCCCCGACAACATTTTCACCGCCAAAATGTCGTATTTTATGACATTTTGGCGGTTTTCGTGCTTCGGAATGTTGTTTGCACCCATACAGGTGGAAAAATGTAATCATTGAAATGCCCTATGCTATCTTCCAACTTCCTCGGGAAGGAACAGGAAGAGGGACTAAAAGAAAAGAAAGGAGAAAACCATGACATTCGACAAATTTACCATCAAGGCCCAAGAGGCCGTGCAAGAGGCCATCAACAGCGCCGAGCGCAACGGACAGCAAGCCGTGGAACCCGAGCACCTGCTGAAAGGCATCCTGCAAAAAGGACGCGATGTGGTGAACTTCGTCTTCCAGAAGACGGGGCTCAACCCCACGCAGATAGAGACCGTGACCGACCAGGCCATCCAGCACCTGCCGCGCGTGCAGGGCGGACAGCCCTACTTCTCGTCGGCCAGCAACCAAGTGCTGCAACGGGCGATGGACTTCTCGCAGAAACTGGGCGACGAATACGTGTCGGTGGAGCCGATACTGCTCGCACTCGTTGACGTGAACTCCACGGCCAGCCGCATCCTCAAAGACGCGGGCATCACCGCCAAAGACACGCTCAAAGCCGTACAGGAACTGCGCCAGGGCGAGAAGGTGCAGACCGCCTCGGGCGACGAGAACTACCAGAGTCTGCAGAAATATGCGAAAAACCTGGTGGAGGAAGCCCGTCAGGGCAAGCTCGACCCCGTGATAGGCCGCGACGATGAGATACGGCGCGTGTTGCAGATTCTCTCGCGGCGAACGAAAAACAACCCCATCCTCATCGGCGAACCGGGCACCGGCAAGACCGCCATCGTGGAGGGACTGGCACAACGCATCGTGCGCGGCGACGTGCCCGAGAACCTGAAAGAGAAACAGCTCTACTCGCTCGACATGGGCCAGCTCATCGCCGGCGCTAAGTACAAGGGTGAGTTTGAGGAGCGCCTGAAGAGCGTGATCAAAGAGGTGACGAAGAGCGACGGACGCATCATCCTCTTCATCGACGAGATACACACGCTGGTGGGTGCCGGCGGCGGCGAGGGCGCCATGGATGCCGCCAACATCCTGAAACCGGCGCTGGCTCGTGGCGAACTGCGTGCCATCGGTGCCACCACGCTCAATGAATACCAGAAATATTTTGAGAAGGATAAAGCCCTGGAGCGGCGTTTCCAGACGGTGATGGTGGATGAGCCCGACGAACTGAGCGCCATCTCCATCCTGCGCGGACTGAAGGAGCGCTACGAGAACCACCACAAGGTGCGTATCCAAGACGATGCGTGCATCGCCGCCGTGCAACTGTCGGAGCGGTACATCAGCGACCGTTTCCTGCCCGACAAGGCCATCGACCTGATGGACGAGGCCGCCGCCAAACTGCGTATGGAGCGCGACAGCGTGCCCGAGGAGTTGGACGAGATCACCCGCCGGCGCGCACAGTTGGAGATAGAGCGCGAGGCCATCCGCAAAGAGCAGGCGGCACCGATGCAGACCGAGGAGGCAGCCACGGTGAACAGCACGAAGCTGTCGCAGCTGGACAAGGAGATTGCCGACCTGAAAGAGCAGGAGAACGATTTCCGTGCCAAGTGGGAAGGCGAGCGCGAGCTCATCAACCGCATCCAGCAAGACAAGCAGCAGATGGAGAATCTGCGCTTCGAGGCCGACCGCGCCGAGCGTGAAGGCAACTACGAGCGCGTGGCTGAGATACGCTACGGCAAGATACAGGCACTGGAGAATGATATCCGCACGATACAGCAGCAGTTGCACGACTCGCAGAGCGGCAACGCCATGGTGCGCGAAGAGGTGACCGCCGACGACATCGCCGAGGTGGTGAGCCGCTGGACGGGCATCCCCGTGACGCGGATGATGCAGAGCGAGCGCGAGAAGCTGCTGCACCTGGAGGAGGAACTGCACAAGCGCGTGATAGGCCAGGACGAGGCCATCAATGCCGTGGCCGACGCCGTGCGCCGCAGCCGTGCCGGACTGCAAGACCCGAAGCGCCCTATCGCCTCGTTTATCTTCGTGGGCACCACGGGCGTGGGCAAGACCGAGCTGGCCAAGGCACTGGCCGACTACCTGTTCAACGACGAGAGCATGATGACGCGCATCGACATGAGCGAGTATCAGGAGAAGCATACCGTGAGCCGTTTGATCGGTGCCCCTCCGGGATATGTGGGCTACGACGAGGGCGGCCAGTTGACCGAGGCGGTACGGCGCAAGCCCTACTCGGTGGTGCTGTTCGACGAGATAGAGAAGGCCCACCCCGACGTGTTCAACATCCTCTTGCAGGTGCTCGACGACGGTCGTCTCACCGACAACAAGGGGCGCACGGCCAACTTCAAGAACACTATCATCATCATGACGTCGAACCTGGGCAGTCAGATGATACGTGAGTTTGTGGAGCAGCGGGGTCAGACGCACAGTGCCAGCGACGGCAAGGTGCTCACAGAGAAAGACCTCAGCACACTGCAAGGCAACGTGTTCAACCTGCTGAAGCAGACCATCCGTCCGGAGTTTCTGAACCGTATCGACGAGACCATCATGTTCCTGCCGCTCACGCGCACGGAGATAGCCGACGTGGTGAAGCTGCAGTTGGAGCAGGTGAAGAAGATGCTGGCGCCGCAGGGATTCCAGTTAGAGGCCACGCCCCAGGCCATCGAATTCCTGGCCGACGAGGGCTACGACCCCGAGTTTGGCGCCCGCCCCGTGAAGCGCGCCATCCAGCGCTTGGTGCTCAACGACCTGTCGAAGCAGTTGCTCGCTGGGAAAGTGACCAACGAGAAGCCCATCATCATCGACTCGTTCGGCGATGGCATCGTGTTCAGGAATTAAAATATCCCCCCATGATTAGGGGGGATTTTTTGGGGCAGGGGGCAAGGGGCAAGGGGCAGGAGATATGTTTAGACGTGAGAGGTGAAGAGTTTTTAGAGGTAAGAGGTGAGAGGTAAGAGAAATGTCAGGTGCTTGGTGTGCCTGACATTTTTTGTGGTTATATAAAACGCAGAAGCAGAAAAGAAACGCAGGCTTCAGGCTGTGGCTGATGAAATTTCTGCATGGAGGACTCAATTATGAGAGAAAAGAAACCGACCCTTTGTGTCGTTGCCGGACCCAACGGTTCCGGAAAAACCACCACGACAGTTCAACTACTCAATGATGAGTGGACGGCTGAATGAGCGTGGCAATATGCCAATAATGTTTGACCTGAAGAAGACAAAGAGTAAACCAGCAACGAAGTCCCCCGCAAGGCAAGACCTTGCGGGGGACTTCGTAGTGGTGGGGAACTCCGAGATGACAGTATAAGACGGATTTACGCCCTCGCTTTTTTCCTTTTTACTTTTTTACTTCTTTACTTTTTTACTTTTGCCCCTAATTCTTTACTTTTTTACTTTTGCCCCTAATTCTTTACTTTTTTACTTTTCCCCACGATATACATGCCGGGACGCAGGCGTGAGAAGTCGGTGCCCAGATAGCGGCCGTCAAGACTGTAGATGGGCTGCGGGGCGGAGGCCTGAGGTGTGCCCACCTCGCGTATGCCATCCACCACGGGCGGCTCGTCTGTATGCTTCATGCGCACCTTCACCTCGTCGAGGAAGAAACGCTTGTCGGGCGTGAAGGTGACTGTGACCGTCGTGGGCGACGCGGCGCGTCGCGCTGCCGCAGCCGGGGTGCCGGTGGTGTCGTCGGTGCCGGCAGGTGTCAAGGTGACGAGGTAGTTGGTCCAGGCGCCATTCTTCATCTTCAAGTCGGTCTCGCTGAGCGTGGCATCGCCCTCGACTGAGAGTTTGAGGCTGGTACCGTCTTTGCCCCAGGCGGCGGCGCGGAAGAGCAGTTCCACCTCGCCCGTGATGTCGAAGGCAGGCGTGGTGACCGTGCCCGGTTTGGTGGAAGTGCCGAAGCGAGCGCACTGGTCGGCCCCGAACAGAGAACTTGACGTTGATACCCAACCCTCGAAATCGGGGTTAAAGGGATAGTTGGCAATGGAGCCAGAGAAGCTGTCGTCGTTGCCGCCGGTACCTTCGCATTTATTGAACGACTCGTAGAAGACGATATCGTAGCCCTCGTCGTCAGGGTCAATCACCGGTTGGTCGGGATCGTCGGGGTCGTCGGGCGTATCAGCGGTATTGGCCACGAAACCGAACGCCATGGTGCCGTCGGCATTCTGCGTGATGTCGTTGACGGCGATATTGAGCACCTTCGACCCGTCGGTATTGGCGTGCCACAACTTGGCGGCCGGTGTTGACGTGGCCGAGAACGAGTTGTTGGTACGGTAGGGATAGGTGTCGCCGCTCTCGTCATTGGAGCCCTCTTTGTTGTCGGCATGTACGATGGTGAGGTGCTGGTGGTCGATGGTGAGTCCGTACATCCAGGCGTAGTCCTCCCACCCGTTAGGGCAGTTGTACTCCCAGAGCTCAGGGTCGTAGTCCACATAATGGATGAGCATGCCGCGTCCGGGCAGTTTAGAGTCCCACTTCACCTTCTGTCTGTTTTCCAGGATATACACCTCGTTGGCGTATCCCGGGTTGCGCAGGATATAGGCCTCGCCTCCGTCGGCCAGCGTCTTCATGTCGGTCACGGTCGTGTCGTTCTGCAGCGGCACGGGGTCGATCCATCCGCACTCCCACTTCTCGTAGGCGGAGTAGGCGGCCGGCACGAAGAGGTCGCCGTTGTATGAGCCGTAATCCATCAGGTCCCACGAGCCCAGTCCGTAGTTGCCATCATCTTTGAGCGTGTCGTAGGCATCGGGGAAACCCATGCAGTGCGAGAACTCGTGGCAGAAGGTGCCGATGCCCGCCAGTCGGTTGTCGGCCTGTATCTCATTGCTGCACGCATAGACATCGATCTCCACGCCGTCGAGCTTGAGCGTACGCCCGTAGTCACTGCTCGAGAGCGAGAACATGTGGGGCCAGATGACCGACGAATCGTAGTAGTAGTAATCGGCCTCGCCGTGTCCGGCATAGAGCACATACACCTCCTCGACCACGCCGTCGCCGTCCCAATCGTATGTGGTGAAGTCGATTTCGTCATCGACTGCCTTGCAGGCTTCGGCCACCATCTCGCCCGGGTGCTTGTCGTTATCATCCTGGTCGTTGGCCCCGTAATAGCTATAGTCATGAGACAAGGTGACGGGTCCGACGACATCGAACGAGAGGTCGAACTGTCCGTTGCTCTGGTCGTGGAAATAGTCGCGCACGCTGCCGATGAAGCCAGCCGACGAGGTATAGCCGCGCTCGTTGATGATGCGCTCGTAGAGTTCCAGGTTGTGCGTGGAGCGGAATTTGAGCTTGCTGAACTCCACGAGGATGATGAGTCCCTTTTTCTCGCCCTGGAAGAGCGACGTGTCGGTGTTTTTAAGAGCCCGGCGCTGCGGCATGCGAGCAGTGCGGCGTGCCTTTGAGGCCGCCTGGCGCCGCATCACCTCCTGGTCGGACGCCTTGACGTAGGTACCGTCGGCCTGAATGACGTAGCGGTTGCCCTCAACATCGGCGAAGAAGCGGAAATGCTCGTCGCCGCGCAGTTCGGCGCGTACCTGCGTGCCGTCGGCGAGCGTGATGGTCATCCACTGTCCGCGTTTGGCGGGAATGGCGAAAGCTGTGAGCACAACGCACAGTAACGATATGATAATCAGTGATTTCTTCATAAGATAAGTTAATAGATTTTGTATAGATATGTAAAACGGATGCAAAGGTAAGCATTTTGCGCCATTATTCATGTCAAATAAAAATACTTTTTCATTTTTTCTCGAAAAATTTGCGTGAATCGGAAAAAGTGAGTACCTTTGCACCCGCATTTTGCAAAACATCTTTATTTATTATCAAATCATGTATTTAGACAAGGCAAAAAAACAAGAAATCTTTGGACAGTACGGAAAGTCTAACACTGATACTGGTTCAGCTGAGAGCCAGATAGCATTGTTCTCATACCGTATTTCCCATTTGACGGAGCATCTGAAAAAGAACCGTAAAGATCATACTACCGCACGGTCGCTGACCCAGTTGGTAGGAAAACGCCGCGCATTGTTGAACTACCTGTACGACCGCGACATCGAGCGCTATCGTGCGATTATCAAGGCCCTTGGTCTGCGTAAGTAATCGCGACAGGTTATTCAGCGTAAGAAATGGTTCCACCCGGCATGAGCATGTCGGGTGGAGCTTTTTTTATGTGTCTAAGATTTCACGGAGCGGAATCATGACGAAGTCGCGCTGGTGCATGAGCGGATGTGGTATCTTGAGTTGGGGTGTGTCGATGGTGAGGTCGTCGTAGAGCAGGATGTCGATGTCGATGATACGGTCGTGATAGACACCGCCTGCCGACTTCTCGGTGCGCCCCATCTGCCGTTCGATGGCCTGTGTGGCTGCCAGCAGTTCAAAAGGCGGGAGAGCCGTCTCCACACACACAGCGGCATTCACAAAGCTGTTGGACGAAGAGAAGCCCCACGGCTCGGTGGTATAAAGCGCAGACTGGTTCACAACATGACCGATCTGCGTTTCTATTTTTTGAATGGCGCGGCGTATGTTTCTGCGCTTGTCGCCAAGATTGGAACCGAGACTCAGGTAAACCACGATTTTTCCTATGGATAATAACGGGGAAGAGGGATTACAAATCCCTTTATTCAATGCGGGTGGATTACAAATCCACCCGAACGGGGGGATTGGAAGTTTGGGAGTTTGGACAATAGTCAGCGGGATGGGAGGAACGGGAGGGTGAGAACTCGCTTCGCTCGTGCGGGCGGGCACAGTGACCCGCCCCTACAGCGTGGCAATCATCTTGCCTGCGGACAGGGCACGCCCTGTCCCTACTTACGTGGCGATGTAATCTCCTGTCCCTTGCACCCTGTCCCTTGCACCCTGTCCCTTGCACCCTGTCCCTTGCACCCTGCCCCTTGCTCCGAGGCTATCTACTCCCCTCTCTACAAGGGAGGGGCCGGGGGCAGGTCTTCTGACTGCTCAATCGTCGAGAATGAGCATGGCATCGCCATAGCACCCGAAGCGGTAGCCGTTTTCAAGCGCCATGTCGTAGGCCTTCATCACCAGTTCGTAGCCGCCGAAGGCACATTCAGACATCAGGAGCGTTGACTCAGGATGATAGAAATTGCCAATCATCGAGTCGGCCAGCGAGAACTCGTAGGGCGGGAAGATGAACTTATTGGTCCATCCGTCATACTGTTTCAGTTTACCATCGGTGCCCACAGCCGTCTCCATGGCTTTCATCACGCTGGTGCCCACGGCGCAGACATGCTTTCCGGCCGCCTTGGCCTGGTTGACCACATCGCACACCTCGGCCTCGATGAGCATCTGCTCGTTGTCCATCTTGTGCTTGGTCAGGTCTTCCACCTCGATCTCATGGAAGTTGCCGAGCGCGCAATGCACCGTAAGGAATCCGAAGTTGATGCCTTTGATCTCCATACGTTTCATCAGTTCGCGGCTGAAGTGGAGTCCTGAAGCCGGTGCGGTGACCGCCCCTTCGTTTTTGGCGAAGATACACTGGAAGTTCTCCATATCCTCGTCGGTCACGGGCCGGTCGTTGACCATCTCCATGCGTGTCTTGGTGGGGTCGGCAGGGTCGGCCACCTCTTTGAGCGACTTATGGTCAATGATATAATGTGGCAGCGGAGCCTGTCCGAGCGCATAGAGTTCGCGTTTGAACTCATCGTGCGGGCAATCGTAGAGGAACCGCAGCGTGCGTCCGCGCGATGTCGTGTTGTCGATGACCTCGGCCACCATGGTGCCGCTCTCATCGAAGAACAGTTTATTGCCGATACGTATTTTGCGTGCGGGTTCTACGAGCACGTCCCACAGTCGCATCTCTTCATTCAGTTCACGCAGCAGGAAGACCTCGATTTTGGCATCCGTTTTCTCTTTCGTGCCGTACAGTCGAGCCGGGAACACCTTGGTGTCGTTGAAGACAAAGGCGTCGCCATCGTCGAAGTAGTCGAGGATATTTCTGAAATCGAGGTAAAGAGGTTGACCGTTCTCATCCTTCAAGGGCTGTCCTTTGTCGTCGGTTTTGAACATATCAATTTTTTCCGACTTGCGGTGGATGATCATCAACCGGCATTCATCACGATGATAAGAGGGGTAGAGAGCCACCTGCTCCTCATTGAGTTTGAATTTAAATTGCGATAACTTCATGTTATATTTTTGGGGTTATAATTTTTGTCTTCCAAGGGATGTCGTCTGTTGTGAGTTCAGTCTGTGCTCCCTCGTTGTGCGGATCATCCTCTGAGGCGAGCGCCTGCTCGAGCCACTGTGCGAAGCGGTCGAGCGTGATGCTGTCGTCGATGGTATATCGACCCACCCTGGTGCGCCGCAGAGCGGTGAGGTAAGCGCCGGAGTCGAGCGCCACACCGATGTCGCGTGCCAAGGCCCGTATATATGTCCCTTTGCTGCACACCACGCGGATGGTGATTTGCATCCGCTGGCTGTCGAAATCGGTCAGTTCTATCTCGTCGATGCGCAGCGTCTTTGCCTTCAGTTGCACCTCTTCCCCACCCCTTTTGAGTTCGTATGCCCTTTTCCCCTCCACCTTGCAAGCCGAATAGGCGGGCGGCACCTGCTCGATGTCGCCGACGAAGCGCCCCAGCACCTGTTGCACCAGAGTCCGGGTGATATGTGCCGCGGGGTACGTGGCATCGACGGGATGCTCCATGTCGAACGACGGCGTGGTAGCCCCGAGTTGCAGTGTCGCCACATACTCCTTGACCCCCTGTTGCAGACTGTCTATCTGCTTGGTGGCGCGCCCCGTACATAAGAGAAGCACGCCTGTGGCCAGCGGGTCGAGTGTGCCAGCGTGCCCCACCTTGATGCGTCTGACGCCGAGCCGCCTCGACAGCAGATACCGCACCTGTGCCAGAGCCCCGAAACTGGTCATGCCGTAGGGTTTGTCGATGGGTATGATTACCCCTTCAGAGAAATCCATGCGTCAGTTTAATCAACCATTACGAGCGACTGTCCGGCCAGCATTAGTGCGATGATGATGCCGCCGACCACGATACGATACACACCGAAGGCTTTGAAGCCATATTTGGTGAGGAAGTTGACGAACCACTTCATGGCGAGCAGCGCCACCACGAATGCCACCACGCAGCCCAGTATGAGCATGGCGATATTATGTCCGGTGGCCCACGACGTATCCTCCTTGAAGAGGTCGAGCAGGTCGAGCAGCGTTGCCCCGGCCATGGTAGGCACAGCCAGGAAGAACGAGAACTCAGCCGCGCGTTTGCGTGTGAGTCCCTGCGTCATGCCACCCACGATGGTAGCCATGGATCGCGACACGCCCGGAATGACGGAGATACACTGAAAGAGACCTATCTTAAAGGCCCTGCGCTCGTTCACCTGATTGGCCTCATTGCCCTTATTGAACCATTTGTCGCAGAAGAGCATGAAGATGCCACCCAAGACGAGCATGACAGCCACCACCCATACGCTGTCGAGCAGCCAGTCGAGCAGTCCCGACTTTTTGGCTAACATACCAATGATGACAGCCGGCAGCACGCCGATGAAGAGCAGCCAGTAGAAGCGGAACTTATGTATCAGTTTCTGCAAGGCATTGCTACCAGCCGGAGCCGGTGAGTGGTCGATATGGAAGAACCGCTTCCAATAGAGGCAAACCACCGAGAGGATGGCGCCAAACTGAATGATAAAGGTGAACGCATGCACGAAGGCATCGCCCTGCGGCACTCCCATGAGGTTTTGTGTGATGATCATGTGGCCGGTGGAGGACACAGGAAGAAATTCTGTGAGCCCTTCAACGATGGCTATGATAATGGTTTGGATGATGGTCATTTCTTATTCTTCTTTAGAGGTATCTTTTGGTTTGCGTACGATGCCGTAGATGAGCGACAGGAAACCGACGAGACAGACCACAGGAGCCACACGGCTGCGCATGGTGCCGAAGATGTCAGGATTGAAGGCCTCCTCGGTCGAGGGTGCGCCACTCATGAGTATGAAACCGATAATGACCACCACCATGCCTGCAGCGAGCAGGATGAAGTTGGTGCGGTCGAAAGCGTAATTGCGTTTGTCCATTATGACTGATTGTTAATAATTCATTATTGTCCGTTCATCCGTACAGGAGTCTGGGAGTCTGGACTTTAGTTGTCGTGCTTGGAAGTAGGGACAGGGCGTGCCCTGTCCGCTATGAGGTGGTGTTTTTCTTGCTTGCGGACAGGGCACGCCCTGTCCCTACTTGCGTGGCAAGGTATTTTCCTGCCCCTCAAAACGCCCCCTGCCCCGAAACATACCTCTTTCCTCTCACCTCTTAACACTCACTCTTACACTCTGTAGAGTTCGCCGGCCTTCATTTTGAGGAATTTATTGACGGAGAGCCATGAGCAGAAGATGGTGATGAAGAGTCCGAACACCAAGATGGCCACGGCAGTGAAGAGCATGACCTGCCATGTGATGACATGATAGACATCGGGTTCGTACTGGAAGAGGAAATAGACCCCTCCGGCGAGCACTGCGATGGCGAAAAAGGCTGAGATGAGACCTAAGGCGATGGCCTGCCGTATGTAAGGCCACCGGATAAAGCTCCACGAGGCACCCACCAGTTTCATGGTGTGTATGCTGAACCTTCTGGCGAAGATACCCATCTGCACGGTATTGTTGATGAGTGTGAACGAGATGAAGAGCAGCAGTGCGGCCAGCACGAGCAGTGCGATGCCCACCTTTTCGAGGGTGCTGTTGACGCTGTCTATCAAGTCCTTAGGAAATTCCACGTCTGCGATCTGCGCGTTCTGCTCCAGTTCGCGGCTGATCCACTCCAGCGAGTCGGTATTGGCATAGTCGGCCACCAGTTGGAAGTCGATCTCGGCCGAAAAGGGGTTTTCTCCCACGAACTCGGCGGGGTCGGTGCCCAGTTCCTCGCGCAGTCCGCTGAGCACGCTGTCGCGTGAGACATATTCCAGTTCAGAGATATAGGGCCTCGTCTGCAAGAGTTGGCTGAGGCTCTCCCCCTCCGGGTCGGTCACCTCGTTGGCGAGTGTGATGCGCACCGTGAGGTTCTGCTTGACATAGTCAGACAGGTTGCGTGCGGTGAAGACCGTGAAGACGACCAATCCTAAAAGAATGAGCACCAAGGTGATGCTCACACACAATGACAATGCCTGCAGTCGTCCACTCCTGCGGGTTTTCTTCTTCTTTTTTCCCATTTTTAGGCTATTATACACCAAATTTGGTGCAAAGTAACGAAAAAATATTGTGTTTAACGACACTTTAACTACTATTAACGCACTTTGTCGGTGAAAATGTCGTATCTTTGTGGGCAATGAGCACGATTATTTACACATCACCCATCTTCGGTCCGGTGAAGAGCCGCCGTCTGGGTGTGTCGCTGGGCATCAACTTACTGCCTGGCGACGGCAAGGTTTGTACCTTCGACTGTCTGTATTGTGAATGCGGTTTCAACGGCGACCACCGTCCCTGCCAGAAGATGCCGACGCGCGACGAGGTGCGCCATGCGCTGGAGGAGCGGCTTCGCGACATGCAGGTCCATGGTCCTGCGCCCGACGTTCTGACCTTCGCCGGCAACGGCGAGCCTACGGCGCACCCCCACTTCGCCAGCATCATCGACGACACCGTGCAGTTGCGCGACCGCTATTTCCCCCGCGCCAAGGTATCGGTGCTGAGCAATGCCACCCAGGTGCACCGCCCCGAGGTACATGCGGCCCTGATGCGGGTGGATAATAACATACAGAAATTAGACACCATCGACCCTGCTTATATCCGCCGTATAGACCGCCCCGTGTCAGACCATTACGATGTAGAGCGCATCATCGGCGACCTGCGGCGCTTCGATGGCCATGTCATCATCCAGACGATGTTTTTGAAAGGCCATGACGAGCAAGGCAGCCTCGACAACACCACCGAACAGTATGTGGCACCGTGGCTGGAGGCGGTGAAAAGCATCCGTCCGGAGAAAGTGATGATCTACACCATCGACCGCGAGACACCCTACCCCTATTTGGAGAAAGCCACAAAGGCAGAGCTGGACGGCATCTGCGACCGCGTCATTGCCCTGGGCATCGACTGCTCGGCGTCGTATTGAAAAGCCCCCTCCCCAGCCCTCCCCGAGGGGAGGGGGACACGAGAAAAGCCCCCTCCCCAGCCCTCCCCGAGGGGAGGGGGACACGAGCTGAGATAGGTGGAGATGACTCCGAGCGCGAAATAGTGTTAGAACACTAAACACTGTACACTAAACACTAAACACTGTACACTAAACACTGTACACTAAACGACCCAACCACTAAACCACCAAACGCCCCAACCATGATAGAACAACTGAGCGAAGCGAATGTGCGAATAGAATACTTCCCGAGCGTGAACTACGCCACGTGCATCAACGGCAAACTGTGCGTGGAGTATTTCGAACTGTATAACGACGACGAGGAAGACTGGTGCGACGTGAGCGTAAACGTGACGGGTGAACTGATAGCCCCCTCGCAGAGCCATGTAGATAGGATCGTACGCGGTGCGACCATCCGCGTGGAGGGCATTGAGGTGACGCCCGACATTGACCGTCTGCGCGAACAGACCGAGAGCACCGACACCACGTTCACCGTCACGGTGACCATCGGCGGACGCGAGGTGCTCAGCCGCCCCTACCCTCTTCGTCTGTTGGCCTTCAACGAGTGGCCGGGCATCGGCATCATGCCCGAGCTGACGGCCGCTTTCGTCACCCCCAACGCTCCCGAGCTGAGTCGCGTGCTGGTGAATGCCGCGCGTGTGCTGCAACGGCTGACGGGCTCGGGCGCACTCGACCAATACCAGACGCAAGACCCCAACCGCGTGCGCGCCCAGGTGGCTTCCATCTACGAGGCGCTGCGCGACGAAAGCATCGTCTATTGCATGCCCCCCGCCCATTTCGAACAGCAAGGGCAGCGCATCCGCCTGGCCGATGAGATACTGACCGGCAAGTTGGCCACCTGCATCGACACCACGCTACTGATGGCCTCGTGCTGCGAGGCCGCCGGACTGCACCCCATCGTGGTGATATTCAAAGACCACGCCTTTCTGGGCTGTTGGCTCATGGACCAACACTACCCTCAGCTCTTCGGCGACGACCCGTCGGTCATCACCAAGAGCATACAAGACGGCATCAACGAGATGGTCGTCGTCGAGACCACGAGTCTCACCCAGCAGGGCGTGTCGTTCGAGGAGGCGGTACGTCAGGCCGAGAACCTCCTCTACCAGCACCCTGAGGACTTTGTGATGTTTATCGACATCCACCGCTGCCGCTTAGATCAGGTGCGTCCGCTGCCCGTGAAGGTGAACGGCGTGTGGCAGAGCGACGGCCTCGCCCACGACCACGCCACGCACGAGGTGAAGAGCCAGACACAGGTGGAGATACCTGTGGGCGAGGCCGGTGTGGCCAGTCGCCAGCAAATCTGGGAGCGTAAGTTGCTCGACTTCTCGCTGCGCAACAACCTGGTGAGCATGCGCATCGGCAAGAAACTGGTGCCGTTTATGTCGTTCGATATCGACCATTTGGAAGACCACCTGCAGGCCGGCGAGGACTACTCCATCCTACCCTCGCCCACCAAGACGCTGATAGCCCCCAACGAATATGGCATCTACGACTCGAAGACCCACCGCGACGAACTGGAGACGGTGGCCGTAGAATGCCTGAAGCACAACCAGTTGCCCTCGTACCTGAGCGAGACGGAGCTGCGCGATGCCCTGAAAGGACTCTACCGTACCTCGCGCACCGCACTGGAGGAGAACGGAGCCAACTCGCTCTTCCTGGTCTTCGGCATGCTGAAATGGTACGAGACAGAGAAGAGTGTGCGCCCGCGCTACGCCCCGCTGCTACTGGTGCCCGTAGATATCATCAGGCGCAATGCCAACACCTATATTATCCGCACCCGTGAAGAGGAGCCCACCTTCAACACCACCCTCGCCGAGATGCTCCGCCAACAGCATGAGATACAGATCACGGGGGTGAGTCCGTTGCCTACCGACGACTCAGGCATCGACGTGCGCCGTGTGTTCAGCATCGTCAGGGCATGCGTGAAAGACCACCCTCGGTGGGAAGTGATTGAGGAGTCGCTGCTGGGACTATTCTCTTTTAATAAGTTCGTGATGTGGAACGACATCCACAACAACGCCGCCAAGATGCGCGAAAGCGCCATCATCGAGAGTCTGCTGCAGAAACGGCTCGTCAACTTCAGCGACCCAGCGACACCCGACACGCGGCAGGTGGACCAGACCACCCAGCCCGGCGACTATGCCATCCCCGTGGATGTGGATTCATCGCAACTCGAGGCCGTCATTGAGAGCGGAGAGGGACACAGCTTCATCCTGCACGGCCCTCCCGGAACGGGCAAGAGCCAGACCATCACCAACATGATAGCCAATGCGCTGTATCACGACCGCCGTGTGCTGTTCGTGGCCGAGAAGATGGCCGCCCTGGAGGTGGTACAGAAACGTCTGAAGAAAATCGGCATCGAGCCCTTCTGCCTGGAGCTCCACTCCAACAAGGTGACGAAGAAACACCTGCTCGACCAACTGGCCATGGCGCTCGACATCACCCGCATCAAGTCGCCCGACGAATATGCCGCCGAGAGTCAGGCCCTCTTCGAGCAGCGCAAGAGCTTGACGGGCTACATCGAAGCGCTGCACCAAGTACGGCCCAACGGACTGTCGCTCTACGACCTCATCACCCGTTACGAAGCCATTGCGAGCGACGAGATGCTGACACCGTCGGCGGCCCTGCTCGCCACCCTCGACGCGCAGTCGCTGAAAGCCATCGACGAGCAGTTGCGGCAGACCGACACCGTGTTTGCCATCACCGGCCATCCCAGTCGCAGCGCGCTACGCGGCATCGACATCACCGACGGGGGCCTCAACGCCCAGCAGCGCATCGCCGCTGCCCTGAACGCCCTGATGCCGCTGTTGGCCCCAGCCAGCAAGTGCATCGCCACCGTGCGCCAGCAGTTCGGCATCGAGGTGCCCGACACCGCCGCCGGCATCGAGTGGACCTACCAGCTGCTGCAACTGGTGAAGGGCACCCCCGTGGTCAATGGCGAGGTGCTCAATGTGTGCGGCATAGCCGCCCTGCACAAGGAATGGCTCGACACCGTGGCACGTGGCAAACGGCGCGACGAACTGAAAAACGCCCTTTGCGCACAATATTCGCCCGAGCTGCTCGACCGCGACGCCTTGCAACTGCGTGGTGAGTGGCAGGCGGCGTGCGACAAGTGGTTCCTGCCAAAATACTTCGCCAAGAAGAGTTTTGTGAAGAAGCTGCGCGTGTATCGCCCCGACATCAGCGCCGACAACATCGACCCGATGCTGGCCTCGCTGCAAGAATACCAACAGCTGCGGCGATACTGTAGCGAGAAGAACAATCAGACAGCCCACCTATTCGGACTGTACGGACAGAACGGCAGCGAACAGTGGGCACAGATAGAGGCCACGCTGCGCAACGGTCCGCAGTTGCTTCAGTTGCTCCGTCAGTGGCGGCGCATGGAAGGGGCCGGCGGCTACCGCATCAACGAGGCTGTGCTGCGCCAGAGTGACAACACCCCACTCTATCAGTTTGGCGCCGCCCTGAAGGGGGTGAGCGATGTGTGCGCCATCGACCCGCGCCTCACGCTTGGCGACCTGTATAAGTCGATACCCGTCTGGCAGCAGCACCTGGCAGCAGCGCGCGACTGGTCGCAATGGTGTGTGCGCAAGCATCAGTTGCGCCAGCAGCACTTAGACCCCGCCATCGACTTCATCGTCGAGGGCGCCCATACCGGCGAAGAGGCCGCCGACGCCACGATGAAAGGCATCTACCGCATGCTGGCGGCCCAGATCATCGACAGCGACCCGCAGTTGCGCATGTTCAACGGCATGCTCTATGAGGATGCCATCCAGCGATTCCGCGACCTGTCGGTGCGCTTCCAGGAACTGACCAAGAAAGCGCTCTACTACCGTCTGGCCTCGCGCATCCCGTCGCAGACCATCATGGCCGCCAACAACTCAGAGATGGGCATCTTGAAACGCCTCATCGCCTCGGGCGGTCGCGGAGCCACCATCCGCCATATCATCGACCAGATACCCACGCTGCTGCCGCGTCTGTGCCCCTGTATGCTGATGAGCCCCATCAGCGTGGCACAGTTTATCGACCTCAATCAGGAGAAGTTCGACATCGTGGTGTTTGACGAGGCGTCGCAGATGCCCACGAGCGAGGCCATCGGCGCCATCGCGCGCGGCAAGGCCCTCATCGTGGTGGGCGACCCGCGACAGATGCCCCCCACCAGTTTCTTCTCTACCAACCAGGTGGATGAGGCCGACGCCGAGAACGACGACATGGAGAGCATCCTCGACGACTGCATCACCCTGTCTATCCCCTCGCACTACCTCACGTGGCACTACCGCAGCCGCCACGAGAGCCTCATCGCCTTCAGCAACTCACAGTATTACGAAGGCAAGCTCTACACCTTCCCCTCGGTGGATGACCGTGTGTCGAAGGTGCAGTTCTTCGCCATCGATGGCACCTACGACTACGGTCGCACGCGCAGCAACCGCGCCGAGGCCGAAGCCATCGTGAGCGAGGTGGTGCGCCGGCTGTCAGACCCAGAACTGTCGAAGCGCAGCCTGGGCATCGTATCGTTCAGCAAGGTGCAGCAAAACCTGATAGAAGACCTGCTGACCGAGGAGTTGAGCAAGCACCCCAAGCTGGAGGCACTGGCCTACGACTCGGCCGAGCCCATCTTCATCAAGAACCTGGAGAACGTGCAAGGCGACGAGCGCGACGTCATCCTCTTCTCTATCGGTTACGGCCCAGACAAGAGCGGTAAGGTATCGATGAACTTCGGTCCGCTCAACAATGCCGGAGGCGAGCGCCGTCTGAACGTGGCCGTGAGCCGCGCCCGCTACGAGATGCTGGTGTTCTCGACCCTCAGGCCCGAGCAGATAGACCTGAACCGCAGCCGTGCCAAGGGTGTGGAGGGACTGAAACGCTTCTTAGAGTTTGCCAAGAACGGGCGCATCGCCATCTCGTCGGCACAGGCACAGCACGACGCGCAGACCGACATCGCCGAGAGCATCGCCGCCGAGGTGCGCAAGATGGGCTATGTGGCCGACACCCACATCGGACGTTCCAACTTCAAAGTGGATATCGCCATCTCAACGGCCGACGACAAAGACACCTATCTGCTGGGCATCCTGTGCGACGGCCGCAACTACTATGACACCAAGACCGAGCGCGACCGCGAAATCACCCAGCCGGGCGTGCTGCGCGGTCTGGGATGGAACCTGATGCGCATCTGGACCGTGGATTGGTTTATGAAGCGCGAGCAATGCCTGGAGCAGATCAAGAACCAACTGGAGGAGCTGAAGAGCGGCGAGCGTCCGACGGCCTCCCCCGCCGCCAACGCCCAGCCGCAGCAGAGCCATGTAGCGCAGCTGATGCACTTCGACATCAGTCCCGACGACATCATCACCGAGGTGGAGAACGAGCGCGAACGGCCCTACCCCAAGAAGAACTACCCCATGCGCAGCACCTATTGCACACTTGAGATGCTGAAACACAAGCGCATCGAGGGCATGGTGCGCGACATCATCGCCACCGAGCAGCCCGTCTGCCGCTCACTCATCGCCAAGCGCATTGCCATCTCATACGGCATACCCAAGATGAACGCCGGCATTCTGAACTATATCGGTCAGCAGGCCGACATGATAGCCTACCGCGACCCCGCATCGCCAGCCGACAACCCCTATTACTGGACCAGCCGGCAGGAAGCCGACCAGTGCAGATACTACCGTCTGGCCAACGACCGCGAAGCCGACGACATACCGCTCACCGAGGTGGCCAACCTGGTGGAGTATATGATAGAGCAGCAGGTATCCACGCCGCGCGATGTGAGCCTCTATGCCCAAGTAGCCAAGACGCTGGGCTACGGACGCCGCAGCAAAAAGCTCGACACTCTGACAGAGGCTGCCGTGGTGCAACTGATAGCACAGGGGCGCATCGCCGACCAAGGAGGAGTGCTGAGCAAGACCGACAACAGATGATACGGATGTCACGGTAAGCCAAGAGAAAAGCCCCGAAAGCGTTCGCTTTCGGGGCTTTTGATATGTCAGGCCATGCGGGTCAAATCTTGCCGATGATGCCTTTCTTGGGGTCGGTGGCTGTGAGGAAATCGATGATATTACGGATTTCGGGGCTGTCGGGCACCTGCTCTTCTATCTGCTTGGTAGCATCGAAGACACTCGTCAGGCCGAGGAACACCAGCCGGTAGGCATTGGCGATATGCTTCTGCACCTTGTCGGAGATGCCATGGAAAGAGAGCATGGTGGTATTGACGCCATGATAAGTGGCAGGCGTACCACCCGCAATGATATAGGGCGGCACATCTTTTGAGAAAGCGGTGCCCGCCATCACCAACGAGCCTTCGCCCACCCGCGTGCCGGCATTCTCGACGACATTGGACGAGAAGATGGTACCGTCGCCGATGACACAGTCGCCGGCAATCTTCGTGCCATATCCGAAGACACAGCTGTTGCCCACCTTGGTGTCGTGCGAGATATGCGCACCCTCCATGAGGAAGTTGTCATTGCCTATCACGGTCTGTCCGCCGGTATGCGTGGCACGGTTGATGACCACGTTCTCGCGGATGATGTTATTGTCGCCGATGATGAGTTCGCTACGCTCGCCGCGGAAGTCAAAGTCTTGTGGCAGAGCCGCGAGCACCGAGCCTTGGTGCACCTTGTTGTTTTTCCCCATACGCGTGCCGTTGAGGATGCTCACAAAGGGGAAGATGATGCAGTTGTCGCCTATCACCACATCGCCTTCGATATAGGCGAAGGGGAATATTTTGCAATTGTCGCCGATTTTCGCCCTGGGGTCGATTTCGGCTTTTGGACTGATATCGTTCATGTTAATTAGGGGTAAGAGGTAAGAGGTGAGAGGTAAGAGATATGCTGAGAGAGGAAAGATCTTTTAGAGGAGAGAGGGCACTTCATTTTCCACCTCCACCGAGAGCCGTCCAGAGACTGACCACGGCCTGCATCTTAGAGAAGTCGTCGGTGATTTTGGAAAGTTTGGCGTTGAGCAGCGACTGCTGTGCGCCGATGACCTCGAGATAGGAGCTTGACGAACTGGTGAAGAGCATGCGTGTGTGCTCCACGTTCTTCTCGAGCACTTCGACCTGCTTGGCCTCGAGTTTCGACTTCTCCTCAGACGAGTTGTACTGCACGAGCGCATTGCTCACCTCGCTGCCGGCTTGCAGCACAGCATGCTGCCATGTGTTGAACGCCTGCTGCTGCTGCGCCTCGGACACACGAAGAGCAGCCGTCAGTTGTCCGCGCATGAAGATGGGCTGCACGAGCGACCCGACGATAGAGAAGAGCCACTTGCCGGGGTTGACGATAGCCCCGCCGCCACTGTTGGTGAAGGCACCCGACGGACTGATGGTGATCTGCGGGTAGAAGCGGCTGCGTGCCGTCTCCACATTATAGAAACACGAGGCCAGTTGCATCTCTGCGGCATGCACGTCGGCGCGGTTGGCCAGCAGTTGGATGCCGATGCCCGTGCTGAACTCCGAGGGTAGCACCTGGTCTTCGAGTTTACCGCGCTGGATGGTCTGTGCGGGCTGTCCGATGAGCAGCGAGAGCGAGTTCTCCACCTCGCGTATCTGCCTGTTCATCTCTGTGAGCTGCGTCTGCACCGAGTAGTAGTTAGCCTCGGCGCTCTGCACGCTGGTAGAGCGGGCTCGTCCCAGGTTCATTTGCAGTTGCATCATGTCCCATGTGTCTTTGGTCAGTCCGGTCATGTCGTTGAGCACCTTGACCTGCGCATCGAGCATGAGCAGCGTGTAGTACATGTTGGCGATGCCCGCGATGACATTCGACTGCACCACCACCTGATAGTCTTTGGTGGCCAGCAGCGACACCTGCGCGCTACGCTTCTGCGAGAGCAGGTTGCCGAAGAGATCGACGTTCCATGATGCCGACACAGGCAGCGAGTAGGTCTTAGCGGCCCCGTTGCCGTCCCACCACCCGATGGTGCCTTGCGGCGAGAAGGTGAACTGGGGCAGGAAAGCCAGTTTAGAAGCCTTGAGCTGAGCCTCGGCCATCTGCACGTTGAGTGCTGCGTTGAGCAGGTCGGTGTTATTGTCGAGTCCCTTCTGGATGAGTTCTTGCAGGTATGGGTCGGTAAACAGGCTTCGCCAGGGCAGGTTGCCAAACGAGGCGGTGTCTGTGGCGACGAGCGTATCGCTGAGCGACACGTTGTCGCGTATCAGTCCTGTGGTATTGACATCAGGACGCTCATATTTCTGGTACAGTCCGCAACTGGCAAAGAGTCCGGCAGCTAAGACCATACAGGCGAATGAACATTTCTTCATCATCGCTTCTATCTTTTTTTACTTTTTTACTCTTTTACTTCTTTACTTCTCTTAATGTTCCACTTCGTAATTCTCGCGTTTGCCATGCGCATACTGCGCCAATTCGGCAGCCGCTTCTTCACTGCCTTCATCCTCAAACTCCATCGGTTTGATCTTCTCCTGGAGCGACTGGAAGATGACGAAGAGCGCCGGCACGACGAAAATCTGGCAGAGTGTGCCCACGAGCATACCGCCGATAGCGGCATAGCCCAGCGTGTTGTTGCCATGAGCGCCCACGCCGAAGGGCCACAGCATCGGCAGCAGACCGATAATCATGGCGAGCGAGGTCATCAAGATAGGACGCAGACGAGCAGTGGCGCCCAGCACACCTGCCCATGAGATGGCCATACCCGTCTCGCGGCGTTCGAGTGCGAACTGCACGATAAGGATAGCGTTTTTGGCCAACAGACCGATCAGCATGATGAGCGAGATCTGCATATAGATATCGTTGTTGTGTCCGGAGAGTTTCGTAAAGAGGAAGGCGCCCGCCAGACCGAACGGCAGTGAGAGAATCACGGCGAAGGGCAGCAGATAGCTCTCGTACTGAGCCGCCAGGATGAGATAGACAAACATGATACAGAGCAGGAAGATGAGCGCAGTAGAGTTGCTCGACTCCGCCTCGCTTCGTGTCAGTCCGGAGAACTCATAATCATATCCTTGCGGCAGGTAATTGGCAGCCACCTCGGCCACCGCCTTGATTGCTTCACCCGAAGAATAGCCGTCGGCCACGGTAGCGGTGACGTTGATACTGGTGAACATATTGAAGCGGTTGATGTTAGACGGGCCATAGACGCGCTTCATGGAGCAGAACTCAGTGACAGGAGTCATGCCAGAGGGAGTGCGCACATAGATATTGCTGAGGCCCTCGGGGCGCTCACGGCTCTGGATGTCGCCCTGAATCATCACGCGGTACAGTTTGCCGTAGGCGTTGAAGTTAGATGCATACAGACCGCCGTAGTAGCCCTGCAAGGTGCCGAGCACCGTCTGCGGCGTGATGCCCGCCTGCTTACACTTGGCCACATCCACATCGATCATATATTGCGGATAAGAGGGGTTGTACGACGTCATGGCCTGCTGAATCTCGGGGCGTTTGTTGAGTTCAGCCAGATAGTCTTTCGTGACTTGGAAGAACTTGTTGAGGTCGCCGCCCGTCTTGTCCTCCATGACAATAGACAATCCGTTGCTGGCCGAGAATCCCGGAATCATAGGCGGTGCGAAGGCCAATATCTGTGCATCCTTGATGCTTGCCGTCTGCTTGTAGATCATGCCGAGCACAGCCATGGCGCCCTCGGTGAGTCCACGCTCAGAGAAGGGTTTCAACTTGATGATGAAGGTAGCCTGGTCTGAGCCCTGGCCGGCGATGAAGTTATAGCCCTGAATCTGCTCACGGCTTTGTATGGCGGTATTCGAGGCCAGCATGGCATCCACCTGGTCGATGACCTGCCGGGTGCGTGCCACCGACGTAGATGGCGGCATCGAGATGGTGCAGAAAAGCGTGCCGGTGTCTTCGTCGGGCACCAGACCCGTCTTGGTGTTGTTCATCGTCCACAACAGACCCACGATACCCACGATGACGAGGGCTCCGGTGAGGATGGGCTTGCGCACCATTTTCTCGACCCTGTTTTTATACTTACCCTGTATCTTCTCGTACGAGGTATTAAACGAGGTATGGAAGCGTTTGAGCAATCCCATCTTCCGCTCGGTGCCATCTTCATTTTTCGGTTTGAGGAAGATGGCGCACAGCGCCGGTGAGAGCGTCAACGCATTCAGTGCCGATATAAAGATAGACACAGCCATGGTGACACCGAACTCTCGGTAGAATGTACCTGATGTGCCACCGATGAACGACACGGGAATGAACACCGATGCCATCACAAGCGTGATAGAGATGATGGCGCCCGAAATCTCGTTCATGGCATCGATAGAAGCCCTGAGCGCGCTCTTATACCCCAAGTCGAGTTTGGCGTGAACCGCCTCGACCACCACGATGGCATCATCGACCACAATAGCGATGGCCAGGAGCAATGCCGAGAGGGTGAGCAGGTTGATGGAGAACCCGAATATTTTGAGGAAGAAGAACGTACCGATGAGCGACACCGGCACAGCGATGAGCGGGATGAGCGTGGAGCGGAAATCCTGCAAGAAGATATACACAACGAGGAACACGAGCAGCAGGGTGATGAAGAGCGTCTTGACCACCTCTTCGATTGAGGCGTAGAGGAACTCTGTCACATCGTAGTTGATACGGTAAATCAATCCCGGGGGAAAGTTCTTGGCTTGCTCCTCGAGCACCTCTTTCACCTGCTTGGCGATTTCGTTGGCGTTAGAACCAGCAATCTGCTGCACCATACCCATGACCGAGGGTTGGTTGTTGTTGCGCATCGACACGGAGTACTGCAGTCCGCCGAGTTCGATTTTCGCCACATCTTTCAGTTTCAGCGTCTGTCCGTTGACGTCGCTGCGGATGATGATATTGCCGTACTCTTCGGGAGTCTTGAGACGTCCGCGGTAGCGCATCACATACTCGAAGGCCACATCGCTCTGTTCGCCGAAGGCACCCGGTGCCGCCTCGATATTCTGCTCGGCGAGCGCCTGCGAGATATCGGTAGGCATCAGGTTGTACTGCTTCATGATGTCGGGTTTGAGCCAGATACGCATCGAGTATGTTTTCATACCCGGGCTCTGCACGTCGCCCACACCCTGGATACGTTTCAGGGCCGGCACCACGTTGATGTTAGCATAGTTGGTAAGGAACTCATCATCGTATCGTCCGTCTTCAGATGTGAGCGTGTACATGATGACCTGCGACGTCTGTCGCTTGAGCACAGTCACGCCCACACGTGTCACCTCGGCGGGCAGCAGTGCCTGCGCTTGCGACACACGGTTTTGCACGTTGACGGCGCACATATCGGCATTGGTACCTTGTCGGAACTGGATAGTGATGTTGGCCGATCCGTTGTTGGTGGCCGACGAGGTCATATAGGTCATGTTTTCCACACCGTTGATACTCTCTTCGAGTGGTGCGAGCACAGAGTTTTTCACCGTTTCGGCATCAGCACCCTGGTAGCTGGTAAAGACCACGACGGTGGGGGGTGCGATATCTGGATACTGCTCGATAGGCAGTGTGACGAGGCCGATGAAACCGAGGATGACAATGAGTATGGAGATCACTGTCGAGAGCACCGGCCGTTTGATAAATCTTGTAAAAGTCATATATCTTTTAAAAGGGAGTTAAAGGGGAGTTGGGGAGTTGGGGAATTCGAGAGTTCGGGAGTTTGGGAGTCTGGGAGTCTGGGAGTTTGGACATTAGTCTGCTAATCATTAAGATAAAACCTCAAACCTCATATCTCAAATCTCAAATCTCAAATCTCAAACCTCAAACCTCAAATCTTAAAGTTATTTGCTGAACACCTCTTTGAGTTTAGAGGCGTCGCCCTGGGCAGCTCCCAGCCCTTCAGCCTCTTTCATTTTCTTCTCATACTGCTCGGGCGAGATGGGTTTGATGACCATCTTGTCTTGCAGTTTGGTGATGCCATTGGTCACATACTTGTCACCCACCGACAGTCCGGAGGTGACCACGTAGTTGCGTCCGTCGTTCTGAGGTTCGACGATTATTTCAGTATAGTTGACGATGCTGTCTTTGAGCACATATACGAAGTGCTTGTCTTGCACCTCCATCACGCAGCTCTGGGGTATGACGATGGCATTGTTGTTTTGCCGTGGTATGACGATAGAGCCCGAGCCACCGCTCTTGAGCAGTCGTTCGGGGTTGGCAAACTGAGCGATGACAGACACCGAGCCGGTGTTTTGGTCGATGACGCCGCTCACCTTCGTCACGCGTCCGTCGTGGTTATAGATAGAGCCGTCGGCCAGTTGCAGTTTGACAGCGGGCAGCGCCTGAATGGCGGCGTTGGCCCCACCTGCCGCTTTGGTCATTTCGAGCAGGTCTTTCTCTGACATGGAGAAATACACCTCCATGGTGCTGATGTTAGACACGGTGGTGAGTGGCTGTGGCGACGATGCGCTCACGAGGGCTCCCACTTTGTAGGGCAGGTTGCCCACGACACCCGCCGCGGGGCTTTTCACGTAGCAGAAGCTGAGGTTCTCGCGTGCCGATGCCAGTCCGGCCTCAGCCTGTGCCAATCCGGCTTTCGCTTGGTTGACCTGTGCTTGTGCGCTCTCGAATGTGTTTTTAGCCGACTGCAATTCATAGTCGCCGATGACATTGTTTTTATGCAACTGCTGGCTGTTGTCGTACGTCAGTTTTGCGGTATTCAATTGCGACGTAGCCGTATTGACGGCCGCCTTGGCCTGATTGACGGCTGCTTGAGCCTGTCTGACAGCCGCTTGATAGGTCTCGTTGTCAATCACGAAGAGCAGTTGTCCAGCCGAGACGTTCTGTCCCTCTTGCACACACACCCGTGTGATGAATCCTGAAGCCTTGGGTCTAATTTCCACATCCTGGATACCCTTGATAGTAGCCGGATACGTTGTCTGGCTGGCAGCACTCTGTGTGCCCACCGTCTGCACGGGGTACTCATTGTCGCCGAAATTCATGCTCCCGCCGCCTCCGCAAGAAACCATCATGGCAGCGGCAGCGGCAATCACCAAAAATTTGTTTTTCTTCATACCTTATTTAAAATAATTATATTTATTCTATCTTTCGATTTATCAAGGGATTACCCGCCATCAAGCACTTCTTGTGTTCCAAAGAAAATCGCTTCGGGGTAGAAAACTTTTTTCGCCCGTTTAGTTTTCAAGATGCAAAGTTACGTCTATTTTTCTATATGTGTAGATTTGCCACTTATTATTTAACATTATTTATTCCTAACTCTTCCGCTTTCTGTAGCAAGAGTTGCATGAGCGGTTCGCGTTCGTTGGGCACTTGGTTGTCGAGCACCGCATCTTTGAGATATTGTTTGAGCACTCCTACCTCGCGCGAGGGTTTCAGATCGAAGATTTGCATGATTTCGTTGCCGTCGATGCAGGGTTGCAGCAGCCGCTTGTAGTCACGCTCCTTGAGGTCGGCGATTTTCTCTCTGACGGAACGGAAATTGTCGAGGAACCGCTGTTTCCGCACTTGGTTTTTGCTGGTGATATCGGCCTCGCAGAGCAGCATCAGGTCGTCGATGTCGTCGCCGGCATCGTTGAGCAGTCGTCTGACGGCGCTGTCGGTCACCTCCTCGTCGGCGATAGCGATAGGACGCATGTGCAGTTCCACGAGTTTCTCCACATACTTCATTTTCATGTCGAGCGGCAGTTTCATCCGCCTGAAGATGACAGGCACCATTTTTGCCCCGATGGTGTTATGGTTATGGAAGGTCCATCCCGTGAGTGGCTCCCACCGCTTGCTGCGAGGCTTGCCGATATCGTGCATCAGCGCGGCCCATCGCAGCCATAGCGAGTCGCTCTTTTTAGCCACATTGTCGAGCACTTCGAGCGTATGGTAGAAATTGTTTTTATGCGCCCTTCCGTTTCGAGTCTCCACGATGTCAAGTGCCTGCAGCTCAGGTAATATGAGCTGCAGCAGTCCGCAGCGTTGCAGGTCGATGAGCCCCCGGCTGGGAGTGGGAGCGAGCAATATCTTGTTGAGTTCGTCGATGATGCGCTCGCCGCTGACGATCTGAATGCGGCTGGCATTTCGCTGAAGAGCCTCGAAGGTCTCGTCTTCGATGATAAAACGCAGTTGGGTGGCAAACCTGACGCACCGCATCATACGCAGGGGGTCGTCGTCGAACGTGATGTCGGGGTCAAGGGGTGTGCGTATGATGCCGTCGTAGAGGTCGTCGATGCCCCCGAAAGGATCGACGAGCTGTCCGAAGCGGTCTTTATTGAGACAGATAGCCATGGCGTTGATGGTGAAGTCGCGCCTGTTTTGGTCGTCTTCGAGCGTGCCATCTTCGACGATCGGTTTGCGCGACTCGCGGTGGTAGCTTTCTTTGCGTGCCCCCACGAACTCCACCTCCTGTCCGCGGTATCCCACCTGCGCCGTGCCGAAGTTGCGAAACACGGAGAGATGAGCCTTGTCACCCAGCCTCTGTTTGAGTCCTTTAGCTACTTCCACGCCGCTGCCCACGACCACCACATCGATGTCGTTTGAGGGTCTTTCGAGGAATATATCGCGCACATAGCCGCCTACGACATAGCACTCCACGCCCATGTCGTCGGCTACCTCAGAGATTTGATGAAATATGGGCTGGTCGAGAATCTGCGCCAGCTCCTCATCGGTATAATCTTTCATGAATGATTTATTTCGGGGTGCAAAAGTACGAAAAAACATTCAAACGACGAACGTTTTTCAGAAGATTAACGAAAATGTGGGTTTCTGGACATCGAGAGTGGCGACGCTCTGCACGCTACCGCTATAGGCATTTTGTTTGGATCCGCTGAAATGCGCTTGAAATGAATATGTCTCTCGTCTGCGACGCCGCTGGCTATCTGTCGTCTGCGACGCTACATGGATGCACATCAATAACCACAAATGAATTCATGAATATTCGACGACTAAGATATTCATGACAAGGATATTCATGACTCATTCATGGCAAATTCATGCAAATTGATGTGGCGTCGCAGACAAAGGGAAAAAATACGCGCCGTCTGCGACGCTACATGAATGCACATCAATAACCACAAATGAATTCACGAATATTCGACAACAAAGATATTCATGTCAAAGACATCATCCAAATTTTCTTGCCGCAAATTTCCAATTTCCGATAATAATCCGTACCTTTGCACCCGAAAACGCAAAGAAGCAAACAGAATGGCAACAGACGACACACGCACCAACGAGCAATTCAAGCAAGTGCTTGCCGAATGCAGGAGCTTGTTTGAGAAAAAGCTGCGCGACTACAGCGCCTCGTGGCGCATCCTGCGCACCCCGTCGGTGACCGACCAGCTCTTTATCAAAGCCAAGCGCATCCGCTCGCTTGAGATCAAGAAAACATCCCTGGTGGGCGACGGCATCCGCGGCGAATACATCGCGCTCATCAACTACGGCATCGTGGGCCTGATACAACTGGAGTTGGGCTGCGCCGACGCCACCGACATGAGCGCCGACGAAGCCATGTCGCACTACGACCGCTATGCCGACGAAGCCCTTCAGCTGATGTTGAAGAAAAACCACGACTACGACGAGGCTTGGCGCTCGATGCGCATCACCAGCTATACCGACTTCATCCTGACGAAGATACAGCGTGTGAAAGAGATAGAAGACAACGACGGAGCGACGCTGGTGAGCGAGGGCATCGGTTCGAACTATATGGACATCATCAACTACTCGGTGTTTGGCGTCATCCGCCTAAACGAACAGCATGAGCAGGATTAAGAGCATCATCGTCAACGTGTGCCGCTTCGTCGTGGCGCCGGTGTTTATCTTCTCGGGCTATGTCAAGGCCGTCGATCCGCTGGGCACGCAGTATAAGATACAAGACTATCTGCAAGCACTGGGTCTGGGCGAGAGCGTGCCCGACTGGCTGACACTGGGCACCTCTGTGGCCCTGTCGGCCATAGAGTTCACATTGGGCATCCTGCTGCTCTTCGCCATCCACCGTCGTGTGGTGTCACGGCTCATCGTGGTGTTCATGGCGGTGATGACACCCATCACGCTGTGGCTGGCACTGGCCAACCCCGTGCAAGACTGCGGCTGCTTCGGCGATGCCGTGAAACTGACCAACTGGCAGACGCTGTGGAAGAATGTAGCCCTGCTGGCCATGTCGCTGGTCATCGCACGGTGGCCCCTGTCGATGGTACGTTTCATCTCGCGTACCAACCAATGGATTGTGATGAACTTCACTGTCATCTATATCGTCGCCACCAGCCTGTGGAGCCTGTGGGACCTGCCCCGCTTCGACTTCCGCCCCTATCATGTGGGAGCCAACATCCTGGAAGGCATGGAAGTGCCTGAGGGCGAACAGCTGCCACAGTTGGAGACCACCTTCATTCTGGAGAAAGACGGTGTGCAGCGCGAGTTCACGCTCGACAACTACCCCGACTCCACATGGACGTTCATCGACAGCAAGACCGTGCAGGTGAGCGAAGGCTACGTGCCGCCGATACACGACTTCTCGCTGGTGCGCACCGACAGCGGCGACGATATCACCGACATCGTGCTGAGCGACACGAGCTATACCTTCCTGCTCATCGCCCCATTCCTGGAGCATGCCGACGACAGCAGTTTCGGTGCCATCGACCAGATATACGAATATGCCGAGCAACACGGATACGCCTTCTATGGTGTCACCTCAAGCGACGATGTGGCCATCGAGCGGTGGCGCGACCTCACGGGCGCCGAATATCCGTTCTGCCAAGCCGACGCCACCACTCTGAAGACCATCATCCGCAGCAACCCCGGACTGGTGCTGCTGCGTGGTGCCACCGTGATACGCAAATGGAGCCATAACGCGCTGCCCGACCCCGATGTGCTCTCCAAGCCGCTGGACCAGTTGCCCGAGGGCCATCTGCCCGACGACTCCGTGCCGCGCAAGCTGCTGGCCATCCTGCTGTGGTTTGCACTGCCACTGACCCTGCTGACCATAGCCGACCGTCTGTGGGCGTGGACGAAGTTGATCAGGCGAGGAGACCCTCCCCCAGCCCCTCCCTCGCAGGGAGGGAAGTAGATACTTCGCCACGCCCTGTCCCTACTTCCAAACACGACAACTCATGTCCAAACTCCTAAACTCCAAAACTCCTAAACTCCCAATTTTATAATGTTTTAATTTTTTAATTTTTAAATATTCAATCATGAGAAAGAAAATTGTAGCAGGCAACTGGAAAATGAACATGACCCTGCAAGACGGAATCGCATTAGCAAAAGAGTTGAACGACACACTGACCGCTGAGAAGCCCAACTGCGACGTGGTCATCTGCACACCGTTCATCCACTTGGCCAGCATCGCACAGTTCCTCAACCAAGAGGTCATCGGCCTGGGAGCCGAGAACTGCGCCGACAAAGAGAAGGGCGCCTTCACGGGCGAGGTATCAGCCGAGATGGTGAAGAGCACCGGTGCCGGTTATGTCATTCTGGGTCACTCGGAGCGTCGCGGTTACTATGGCGAGACCCCCGAGATACTGAAAGAGAAGGTGCTGCTGGCCCTGAAAAACGGTCTGAAAGTGATTTTCTGCATCGGTGAGAGCCTGGAAGAGCGCGAGGCCGAAAAGCAAAACGAAGTGGTGAAAGCTGAGTTGGAAGGCAGCGTGTTCAATCTGGAAGAGGCCGACTTCCGCAATATCATCATCGCCTACGAGCCCATCTGGGCCATCGGTACCGGCAAGACCGCCACGAGCGATCAGGCCGAAGAGATACACGCCTACATCCGCAGCATCATCGCCGAGCGCTACGGAGCATCCGTGGCCGACGACACCACCATCCTCTACGGTGGCAGCTGCAAGGCCAGCAACGCCCCCGAGCTGTTTGCCAAACCCGACATCGACGGCGGCCTGATTGGCGGTGCCTCGCTGAAGGCAGCCGACTTCAAGGGCATCATCGACGCTTGGAAGAAATAAGCCTACGACTGCGCTATAAGGAAATCAGACAACGACGAGCAACAGGAGTTTTCAATAACTTCTTGTTGTTTCGCGTTGTCGGATGTTGTTTCTTTGATAAGACCAAAAAGATTTCAAATAGACCATACCTGTCATGAACAGATTGATTGCTGCTTTGACCCTCAGTTGCTGTGCGACACTGACGTTGCATGCGCAGACCAACAACGACCCTCCCCAGGGCAATGTGCGAGTGACGCAGAGCGAAGACATCAGCAATATCGTCAACGGTCCCAAGAAGCAGGAGCCCGTTGCGCCGCAAACCCCGCAGCCGGTGGCCGTAGAGCCTCCGTCGGGTGCCGACGCCGCGCCTTCGGCCGCAGAGCACCACGAGAGCAGCGAGCCGGCTGAGCCCAAAGAGAAGCCGAGAGAGCGGCGTCCAGACCGTGAGAGAGAAAAAGAGAAGAAAGTCAAGGAGGTAGAATACAAGGAGAACCACGGCGACCCCGTCGATACGTCAAAGAAAGTGATGAAAGACGGCCGCAAGATGATGGGCTACCGTGTGCAGATCTTCTCGGGCGGCAACACCCGCGAAGACCGCCAGAAAGCCGAGAAGATAGGCGACGAGGTGAAGAAACGGCTTCCGAGCCAGCCCGTCTATGTACACTTCATCTCACCACGCTGGACGGTGCGCATCGGCAACTTCCGCAAGCAGGAGCACGCCTCGTCGCTGCTGAAGACGATGAAGAAATTCGGCTACCGACAAGCCTGCATCGTCAAGGGCGTGGTGAACATCAAACGCAGATAAGCATGAACCCAGAAATAGAATTTCGTGAAGGTCTCGACGAACTGGCCGCGACCTACCACCGTGTGTTGCAGTTGTTAGGCGAAGACCCCACCCGCGACGGTCTGCTCAAGACCCCGATGCGCGTGGCCAAAGCCATGCAGACACTGACGCGCGGCTATACCCAAGATGCGCATAAAGTGCTCACTGACGCACTTTTCGCCGAAGAATACGACCAAATGGTCATTGTGAAAGACATCGACTTCTACTCGATGTGCGAGCACCATCTGCTCCCCTTCTTCGGCAAGGCGCACGTAGCCTATATCCCCAACGGCTACATCACCGGCCTGAGCAAGATAGCCCGGGTGGTGGACATCTACAGCCACCGGCTGCAAGTGCAAGAGCGGCTGACCCAACAGATCAAAGACTGCATCGAAGACACGTTGCACCCCATGGGTGTGATGGTGGTGGTCGAGGCGCAGCACATGTGCATGCAGATGCGCGGCGTTGAGAAACAGAACTCAGTGACCACGACGAGCGCCTTCAGCGGTGCTTTCAACCAAGCCAAGACCCGTCAGGAGTTTATGAATTTATTAGGTAAATGATGCAAGATTGCGGCCTGAAGCTTGTTATACATAAAAGACAACCGCCAATTAGTATTCATCATCAATCATCATCAAGACAATGAAACCATTGAAATCTTATCTTTTCGCTGCGCTTGCAGCCACCCTTCTGCCCCTGCTCACCTCGTGCCTGAGCGACAACGACGACGATGTAGTTACATACCGGGCACTGACACAACAAGAGAAGAGCACCATCCTCTTCAACATGGCAGGCGACTATTCGGGCAAAGCCTTTTTCATCAACAACGAGCAGAAAGACGACTCGCTGGTCATCAACTACAGCATCTCGTCGAGCGACTCGGTGCTCACCATCACCGACTTCGACATGAAGATGCTGGAGCAACCTGCGAAAATCGGCTCCGAGGCCATGAGCCAGATTGTGGGCAACGCCGGCAAGACACAGCTCCGGTTGGTGCTGCACCCCTATTTTAACACAGCGATAGGCGAAGGTTACTACACCTTCACCTACAGCAACGACAACCCCACCACGCATACTTACAACGACGGCGAGACCGACCATAGTATCGCCATCACCATGGCCGCGTCGGTAGATATCAACCTGTCTGAAGGAATACGCCGCTACTATAGCATGGGCGAGTATTACAAAAAGAAGATGCAGATGAACCTCGTCTTCAAGAGTCTGATGGTGGATGGACAGCAGTTTAGCATCAACGCCATCGTGGGTGTCAGTGCCACACAACTTTAACCCTGCACTCACATGCGATTTGTTTCTTGGAATGTGAACGGGCTCAGGGCCTGTGCCGGCAAGGGGTTTGAAGAAACGTTCAGACGCTTGGATGCCGATTTCTTCTGTCTGCAAGAGACCAAGATGCAGGCGGGACAGTTGGACATGGCCTTCGAGGGCTACCAGTCGTACTGGAACTATGCCGAGAAGAAAGGCTATTCTGGCACCGCCATCTTCACGCGCCACACGCCGATGAGCGTGAGCTACGGCATAGGCAAGGATGAGCACGACCATGAGGGGCGCGTCATCACGATGGAGATGGCCGACTTTTATCTTGTCACCGTCTATACGCCCAACTCACAAGACGGTCTGCGGCGTCTGGACTACCGCATGCAGTGGGAAGATGACTTCCGCGACTATCTGAAAGCGCTCGACGCGAAGAAGCCCGTCGTGGTGTGCGGCGACATGAACGTGGCCCATGAGGAGATAGACCTGAAGAACCCGAAGAGCAACCGCCGCAATGCGGGATTCACCGATGAGGAGCGCGAGAAATTCACGTTGCTGCTCGGTGAGGGTTTCACCGACACGTTCCGCTACCTGCACCCCGACGAAGTCACCTATTCGTGGTGGTCGTACCGTTTTCACGCCCGCGAGAAGAATGCCGGTTGGCGCATCGACTATTTCATCGTCTCCAACCGTCTGCTCGACCGTTTGCAGTCGGCCGACATCCACACCGACATTATGGGCAGCGACCACTGCCCGGTGAGTGTCGTTATCTGAAGCCCCCACCCCGACCCTCCCCGAGGGGAGGGGGACACGAGTTGAGGTAGATGAAGATGACTCCGAGCGCGAAATAGTGCTAGAAGGATGGGGGTGGGTCTCCTAAAAAATCTTATAGGTCACGGGCAGATGCATCAGCATGCGCACGGGTTGTCCGTCGATGCGCCCGGGCTGCCACCTCGGCATTTGTGAGATCACTCGCACCGCCTCGCGATCCAGTCCCGGACTGATGGGGTTGATGACCGCTGCCGAACTGACACTGCCGTCTTTCTCTACGATGAACTGCACCACTACCCTACCGTCTATCTGCAAGAGTTGTTCCAACCGCGGATAGCGCACATTTTGTACCAAATAGCGGTTCATCTCGGGTGACGAGGCCAAAAATCCCTGAAACGTAGGCATCTCTTGAGCCACCACATAGACCTTGGCCGTGTCGGCCGTGTGAAAGTCACCGGTGGCATCGTAGTCGGGCGCGGCCCGCTCGGGCAGTTCCTCGTCGAGCAGTGCCCGTGCTTGTTTCGACATGTATTTCCTTGCTTCTTTCTCAGGCACGATAGACAACAGGTGGTAGAGAGAGCCATCGTAGTCTTCGCCCACATCGAAAACCATGCCCAGACGCATGAGGCAGCCCTCGCTCCAGAGCGTAAAGAGGTCGTCGCCCTCCTCCAGTTCACCGGGCATGTTATAGACAATGTTTTTCGTCAGTTCCCACCACGTAGCCGAATTCGTTCTACGTGCCGAAGCTCTGAGCAGTTCGCGTGCGGTCATCACTTGGTCGTGTATCAGGTCGTATGTGAAGAGCGTCTGCGTTTCGCTCCCCCGCTCAGCCGTATCTTTGGGTTCCCATTTGTTCACCATCCGCATTGAGATATATCTGCCTGCCACGTATTCCACCTCGGTGAGGTCGAGCGTATGATAGTAAGTGCGGAACGAGCCGTCGTCGGGCACCTGCGTCAGGGGTGTACCCAGGCTGTCGAGGTAATGGTCGAGCGCCCTTTCAAGACAGGGTTCATCATTGCCGAAGAACTGTGTGGTCAGATACCGGTGTAAATGATCGAGTGTTTGATAGTCGAGGCTCACCGGCCATTCCACGTTGAGTTTGACGAAATGCAACGTATGATCATTTTTCCGAAGGAAATGACCGTCGCGATATTCCACGCGATACCGCTCCGCTTTGTGCTCATACGCCTGTTGTGCCCATGCTGAGAAGGGCAGGAAGAGCAGTAGGAGAAGAAGTTTGTTACGCATCGGATGGGAATATTAAAGAATTAAAAAATTAAAAAATTAAAAAATAAAAAAATAGAAAATTAAAATATTGCCCTGGCACTATCAACTTTCAATTTTACACACGCCCCGGCCTCCGGCCACCCTCTCTAACTTAAAGGGGGAAGCCCCCTCCCCCGGCCCTCCCCGAGGGGAGGAAGTAATTAGCACGCCAATCACGATGAATGGAGAGAGTTAAGGGATGAGGGATGAGGGATCATGGCATACCATAAAGTTCAACGTTCATCGTTCCACGTCCATCTGCCCTATAAAACTGATGCTCTCACGTTCGCGTGTGTAGATATCGATGGTAGAGGCACCATTATCGTAGGTAGAGATGGTATATCTGTAGAGGGCCTCGTCGTTATCAATGTCGAGCACCATCAGGTATTGACTGGGATTCACCTGCTGCACATCGCGGTTGACAACCCTGCCTTCGAAGTTGAGAGCCTTGCCTCCGCCATAAGGCACGTTATAGGCTCGCCCCATATAGGGCAAGTACGACACCACGGAGTCGCCCAGCACCTCAAAATAATAAGGTGATGTAAGCATCTTAGCCGGATAGCGCTGGGGGTGCATCATACTGACATTGATGCGGAAGTGCTGGTCGGCTATCTGGTCGTGCACACGCTGTGCCACGCGTATGCGTTCCTCCATTTTTCGCTGCCGAGCCTCGGGCGACGATGCGCATGCGCTCAGCAGCAGTACCATTGACAAGATATAAATGATTTTCATAGGCAAATGTCAAGCCCTCTCCCCGACCCTCCCCGAGGGGAGGGAGTAGATAGCACGCCGATCACGACAGATGGAGGGAGATATAGGTTCAAAGTTTAAAGTTTAAAGTTTAAAGTTTAAAGTTTAAAGTTTAAAGTTCAATGTTCAAAGTGTCACAGTTCCTCTGCCACGGCCAGGTCCATGCCGCGCCACACCAGGATGAGGCGGTGCAGGCGGGTGTGACCGATGGTGCGCTCCACCGCCACGCTCTCGGCATAGCGCAGCAGTTGCGCAGTGGCCTGCTCGCGTGCCTGTGCCAGCTCGGTGTCGGTGGCCGAGGCGTGCAGGTATTTCAGTTCCAGCACATACGAGTGCTCGATGTCGGGATAGATGCCGAGCATCGGCTGCAGGTAGATGTCGGCGTAGCCGCCCACCGCCACGCCATCGATCGTGGTGCGCACACCCGTGTCCAACTCCGACACGGGCAGGTAGAAACGCCCCATGCACGTCTGCGACAGCGTGAAGCCGTGAACGAACGCCTCGCCCTTCTGCCGGTCGCGCTGCGCGGCGAAGCGCTTCAGCACCGCCGACATGTTCTCGAAGAAGGGGCGCCAGTCGCCATCGTAGGCCATGTTCTCGAGCAGCAGGTTGCGCTGCTGCTCCTCCACAGAGAGGTCGTTCTCGCGGTAGGCCGCCGTCAGGTAGCCGTATATCTGTTCGCGCACCACCTGGTTGGGGATGCGGAATTTCAATCTTCCGCGGTAAGTGCCCGCGATGGTGAGCATGCCGAAATAGTAGAGCAGCGAGACGAAGTTGTCGGGGTCGGTGATGCCCTCCGAGGGGAACGAGTCTTTCAGCAGCGCCGTGATGCCGCCCGTCTCCACGATATGCTGGATGACCGACGCGTCGTGCGAGAAGCCCCGGTCCTTGCGGATGAGCATCCGCAGCTTGTTGTAGTCGGTGCGGATGTTCACGTCGAGCATGCTCTCGGGTATGCGCCCGTTGTCTTTCGTGTAGAAATAGACGAAGTAGAGTACCATGTCGCTGTTGTACATGGGCGGCTCATCGAGGCAGCGGTCAGAGAAGCAGTAGTTGTCGTACCACGGCCGCATCAGCTCTATCAGCTCGTCGGTGGTGTGACGGAACGTGTAGTACTGGCGGTAGTAGTCGAGCATCTGGCGCACCTCGGTCTCGTCGAAGCCCACCATGGCGTTGAACTCAGGCTGCCGGGTGTAGTTGGTGCCGATGTTGAAGCCGCTCGTCAGGTCGTCCATCGTCACGGGGCTCACGCCCGTGATGAAGAGCCGCTTGATGCTCGTCACCGCGCCCGCCTTGATGGCGTTGAAGAAGCCGCGGTAGGCACCCGTGCCGTGCGTCTCGGCCTTATACGCCAACTCGGTGTCAGGACTCGACAGGATGATATTGGTGAAGTGGTCGTACTCGTCGATGAAGAGGTAAATCGGCTGACCGGCCTTGTCGCAGAGACGAGCCAGAGCGGTTAACTGGTTAGCGGCTCCCACAGCCTTCCGCAGCACCTCCATCGCATTGTCGGGTAGCAGGTCGGCATAGTCGCAGACAAACTGCTCAAACACACCGCTACAATAATTGTCCATTCGTTCCTTGTATCCCTCGAAGGTGCCGGAAAAAGAAGAGAAGTTGAGGTACAGCACCAGATAGGTATTGTGCGCCTCGGTGGGGTGCTGCCCTATCCACAGGTCTCCGAATAGGCGGTCGAAGAGCGGTGCCTTGCGGATGTCGTAGTAGGCGCAGAGCATGCTCATCAGCAGTGACTTGCCGAAGCGGCGGGGGCGGATGAAGAAGAAATAGAGGTTGGCATCCTCTATCTCAGGGATGAAACGGGTCTTATCCACATAGTAATAGTTATCGAGGCGCACGTCCTCCCAGTTCTGTATCCCGTAGGGCAGCCGCTTGGGTTTGTCGGTCTGTGGTGATGGTGGTGTCTGCTGTGACATGGCAATACGTTCTTCGTTGAGTTGATTTTCGGGCAAAGATAGCGATAAATCCGCAAACGTGCAAATAAAAAGAGTTTTTTTGACATTGAGGAAGTTTCATACACAACAAAGAGAAATATGATGGATGCTTATATAAAATAATGTAGTATCTTTGCACCACCAACTAAACGAAAGTTTGCTGACAATGGTCAAGAAGAAAAAGAAGAAAAAAAACAAACGGAAAGGTAAGAACAGGGGACTGCAGCGCCTGTGGTGGATATACGCCATTGCCGCAGCGGCCATAGTGGTCGTGGCGGTGCTATGCCTGAAGAAATGCGATACCCCGACGCCGCGGAAAGGGAGCATCGTGTCGGACTCCCAAGCCACAGCCGACAGCATCTACCAGCTGGGCGACCTCAACCCCGTGCAGTTGGCCACGGCGCAGGAACTGGGCATCACGCCCGCCGAGACGCGCCACGACTTGGGAAAAACGTTGGACTCGCTGGTGAAAATCGCCGACGGCGACGATTACCGGGTGGACTACATGGAACACTCGATGCCCTACCTCACCCCGGGAGCAGCACAGTTGCTGAGCGACATCGGCAAAGGGTTCCGGGAGCGGTTGCAGCAACAGGACTATCGCGAGCACCGCATCATCGTGACCTCTGCCCTGCGCTCGATGGAAGACCAGAAGACATTGAGCAAGAGCAACATGAACGCCGCCAGACAGTCGGCCCATTGCTATGCCACCACGTTCGACATCACCTATACACGGTTTTACCAACCGGCAGGCGACGGCCACGACATCACCGTGCGACAGCTCGCCAACGTGCTTGGCGCCACGCTGAAAGAACTGCGCGATGCAGGCCGCTGCCACGTGAAGTACGAGGTGCGTCAGCATTGCTTCCACATCACCAGCCGAAGGTGAATGGCGGCCACCACTCTATTCATCCCGTTCAATCAACAATCTGACTTCATGAGAATGTTTCCACAACTCGATAGTTACTCCATTTGCTTTCCATATTAAAGTCCCATCAGCATCTTTCTTAGGCGAGCGCTTTAGCACTCTGGTTATTGTGGAAATAATCTCTTGACGTATCCTCTTTTTTGAGAAAACGCCCACTTTCTTACCAAGCAACTCTCTGGCGGGTTTCCAATTCAGCATGAGAGAATTGAGCGTGCTGTCAACAGCATCATATCCATAATTAGCTTTCACCATCGTTGTGGCATTGGGAATTCGATAATAGATTCTACTCTCCGACTGATGGTTTGTAGAATAATTCAGTTCTGTCGGTATGCCGTTGCGATAACTATTCAATTGCCTTTCTAACGTCTCAACATCGCCTATCGTTTTTGTAGCGAACCCCTTCATGACAAAAGACAGTGTTTTCTCTAATCCATCGGTTCCTGTGACAGTGACAGGCGAACGGTGTATATGAACTGAAATCATCTTCACTACACCGTCGTTTATATCCATGATACCGGAAGAGCTCCCTCGCTTGCTGCTTGAAGAGTAGAGGAACACACCTCCCCCATCATAAGAGTTATTTGCTAATGGAGAATTGGAGATGTACCCGAAATGTCGTGCCAACTTCTTGATGCGTTTAACGCGATTTCCATCGAGTTTGGCCAAATATGACCCGCTTGGGTCTATCTCAAACAGATATATTGTATTCTTGTGCATGAAGTAAGCCGCCATAGCCGTGTCAGGCCTCTCCCAGTCAAACAGATGATGCTCATGCTTAAAAAGAGTCTTAGGTGCGGATGCTCTTTCGGCGTAATAATCTTTGTCAGACTTCTTCAAGATCCCTTCTTTTGGGTTGGCGATGACCCCAATTCTCTTTCGGCCACAGACATAATACCCATCAGATAACTTAAAAATCTTAGCATTGCCCCAATAAAGGTGTTCCTGGAGATTTGATCGGTCGATAAAACCCAAGTACTCGCCCCACTCTCCACTGTCGGTATATGTCACGGCAAAGTCTCTGTCCTCATATACGACACGAGACAAGGTGGAAGTCTCTTGCAAAACCCAATGCGAGACGCTGTCACCTGCGACAGGATGATTTAAAACGCAGTAATCTTTGTCGTGTTTGTCATAATATCCCTTGATGAGCAGCGAGTCGTTTCTGACAAACAATTGAGAATAAGGACTGATTCGAGCGACAGCAGGCATTGAAACATGACTGATGCTATCATCTGTCTGTCTGATGGCAAGTATATGATAAAACTCTTTATAGATATCCTCGTCTTTCGGATCCTCACGACACAGACAAAAATAGAAGCCGTGGTATTTAACTACGCACTGAATGGTAATGTCTGTCAGAGGATAGGTGAAAGATGCGGGGTCTATAGACATTTTCTCGTTGACGAAACGGATGCCATCAATAACCTCTCCAGCTACTTGCCCATACGAATTAACAACGCTGCACAATATGTAGCAACAAGCGAACAATTGTTTGTAAATATGACGCATAAGAATGATTTTTCGGCAAAGATAGACTTTTTCTTTCTATTTTTTTGCGAAATGCGGCGAAAAATGCCGGTACACTGCGACAGTTTTTTCTATCAGGAGCGGCATTTGTCGCAAAAAAGCTTCTGTGTCGCATCTATTTCCAACAAAAAAGTGAGAAAAACGTGCAGGTGAAGAAAACCACACTACCTTTGCCATATCAAAACAGACAAGTAGTTTTTTTCATAAGTTTCATAGGTAATGAATAGTTAATTAATAAGTATTAGGTAGTTTTTGTTTTTTAGGCAACGGGCATTACTGGGAAGTGGTGCCCGTTGCCGTTTTTTCTTTCAACGAAAATAGGCTTCGCTCTATGATTCTACCTTTGCACGGGTTGACAAGTCGAGACTTAAGACACGTGGTTGCTCCCACGCAGACCACTCATCCACAACGCGGCAAAGGTGATGAAACCGTTGAGCATCAACAGTTCGTAGCCGAAGCGGTAGCCTGTGAGATGGGTGGTCATTTGGTCAATGCCGAAACAGAGCAGCGGTGAGGCGACGGCGATGTAGGGCACCAGACGGTCGTTGACGCTGCGGCGAGTGATGAGCGAGAAGGCGAACATGCCCAACAGCGGACCGTAGGTATAGCTGCACATCACATAGATGGCATCGATGACGCTCGACGAATTAACCACCCTGAAGAGCAAGACAAACAACACAAAGACCAAAGCCATGACAATATGCGCCCGGCGGCGAAGACGCTCGTCGTCGGGCCTCTGGCGTATATCCACACAGTAGGATGTGGTGAGCGACGTCAGCGCCGAGTCGGCCGACGAGAAAGCCGCGGCCACCAATCCGAGCGTGAAGAGCACCACCACCGGCTGGCCCAGTCGTCCGGTGGCGGCAAACATCGGCAGCAGATCGTCGCCGGCAGCCGGCAGCGGAGTGCCCGTGCGCTGCGCCAGTATCACCAGAAGCACGCCCAAGGCCAGAAACAGCAGGTTGGCCGGCACAAAAGCCAGACCGTAGCTGCACATATCTTTTTGCGCGTCGCGCAGCGTGCGGCATGTCAGGTTTTTCTGCATCATGTCCTGATCCAAGCCGGTCATCACAATAACGATGAAGATACCACTGAAAAACTGTTTCCAGAAATTCTGTTTCGACACCCAGTCGTCGAACACAAACATGCGGCTGTGCTCATCGGCCGCCACAGCCTGCACCGCCTCGCCCACACTCATGTCGAGAGCATCTGCCACATGAATGATAATGAGCACAAGGGCGGCAAACATGCAGAGCGTCTGCAGGGTGTCGGTCCACACCAGCGTGCGGATGCCACTCCTACGGGTATAAATCCATATCAGCAGCACCATCGCCACCACCGTGACCGGAAAAGGCACACCCATCTGGTCGAGCACAAAGCGCTGTATCATGAAGCACACCACATAAAAGCGCGCCGCAGCCCCCGTCATCTTCGAGAGCAGGAAGAAAGCGGCTCCCGTGCGGTAAGAACGCTGTCCGAGTCGGTCTTTAAGATAGGAATAGATGGTGGTGAGCTGATACTTATAATAGACCGGCAAGAGGATGAACGCCACAGCCAGATAGCCGAAGATAAAACCGATGCAAGTCTGCATATACGTCATGTCGATGCCCATCACCCAACCCGGCACGCTGACGAACGTGACACCCGAAATAGAGGCCCCGATCATGCCAAAAGCCACCAGATACCACGGCGAGCGGCGGTTGCCACGATAAAAAGTGTCGTTGTCGGCACGTCGTGATGTGAAACGGCTCACCAACAACAAAACGCAAAAATATGCAAGAATAGTAACAAGAATCATCATAATGCGTGCAAAGTTATGGATTTTTTTTTGTATTTAAAGAATATTGTTTACTTTTGCAACGGAAAAAGAGACAGCACGTGCTCTTTCTCCTTTTCCGAGAAAATTACATATCAGAGCCGACCAGTGCTCCTCTTCATTAACAATTAAAAAAAACAAGACACATGAGCAAACAAAAGAGATTCATCTTGCAGGAGAGTGAGATTCCCACGCAGTGGTACAACATCCAGGCCGACATGAAGACGAAGCCGATGCCCCCCATCCACCCGGCCACCCGCGAGCCGTTGAAGGTGGAAGACCTGGCACACATCTTCCCGCTGGAGTGCTGCAAACAAGAACTTGACACCGAGCATGCGTGGATAGACATCCCCGAGGATGTGCTCGAGAAATACAAATACTACCGCGCCACCCCGCTGGTGCGGGCCTACGCGCTGGAGGAAGCCCTGGGCACCCCGGCACATATCTACTTCAAGAACGAGAGCGTCAACCCGCTCGGGTCGCACAAGATCAACTCGGCCCTGCCTCAGTGCTACTATGCCAAGCAGGAGGGCACCACCAACGTGACCACCGAGACGGGCGCCGGACAGTGGGGAGCCGCCCTGAGCTACGCCGCCAAGGTATATGGACTGGAGGCCGCCGTCTATCAAGTGAAGATCAGCATGCGCCAGAAACCCTACCGCAGCAGCATCATGCGCACCTTCGGTGCCACCGTCGAAGGGTCGCCATCGATGTCAACACGCGCAGGCAAGGACATCATCACCGCCGACCCCAACCACCAAGGCTCATTGGGCACGGCCATCTCTGAAGCCGTAGAGCTGGCCACCACCACACCCAACTGCAAATATACCTTAGGATCGGTGCTCAACCACGTGGCACTGCACCAGACCATCATCGGTCTGGAAGCAGAGAAACAGATGGCCATGGCCGGCGAATATCCCGACATGGTGATAGCCTGTTTCGGAGGCGGCAGCAACTTCGGCGGCATCGCTTTCCCCTTCATGCGCCACAACCTGCTTGACGGCAAGCAGACTGAGTTTATCGCCGCCGAGCCCAACAGCTGTCCGAAGCTCACCCGTGGCGAGTTCCGCTACGACTTCGGCGACGAGGCCGGCTACACGCCGCTGCTGCCCATGTTCACCCTGGGCCATAACTTCCGCCCCGCCAACATCCACGCCGGCGGTCTGCGCTATCACGGTGCCGGCGTCATCGTGAGCCAGCTCATCAAAGACGGCCTGATGCACGGCGTTGACATCCCCCAGCTTGAGTCGTTCGACGCAGGCATCCTCTTCTCGCGCACCGAGGGCATCATACCCGCGCCTGAGAGCTGCCACGCCATCGCCGCCGCCGTGCGCGAAGCGAAGAAATGCATCGAGACGGGCGAAGAGAAGGTCATCCTCTTCAACCTGAGCGGTCACGGACTCATCGACATGACGGCCTACGACAGCTACCTCAGCGGCGACCTGACCAACTACAACATCAGCGACGAGGAAATCAAGAAAAACCTGGAAGAATGTTGAATTCAGAATTCACAATTCAGAATTCACAATTCAGAATTCATAATTCAGAATTCATAATTCATCATTCAAATCTAAAAATTTAAAACTAAAAATTGACTATAGCAGTACTCCTGGCAGGCGGAAGCGGGTCACGCTTCGGCGCCGACAGGCCCAAACAGTTTCTTCGTGTGGCGGGGAAGAGCATCCTCGCCCACACGATAGATGCGTTTGAACGGCATCCGCTGATCGACGAGATTGCCATCGTGACACGGGCCGACTGCATAGACGAGACACGGCAAATCGTCAGCGAAGGGCGATACACGAAAGTGAATCGAATACTCACCGGCGGCAAAGAGCGCTACCACTCCAGTCTGGCAGCCATCCAGGCCTATACCGACGACGACGACCGGCTGCTGCTCCACGACGCCGTGCGGCCATTCGTCAGCCAGCGCATCATCACCGACTGCGTGCGAGCCCTCGACCACTACGACGCCGTGGATGTGGCCATACCCGCCACCGACACCATCATCCGGGTGGATGAGCACGAGTGCATCATCGACACCCCACCCCGCGCTGAGTTGCGCAACGTGCAGACACCTCAAGGATTCCGCCGGGGCACCATCCGACAAGCCTACGACATCGGACTGAAAGACCCCGGCTTCGTGACCACCGACGACTGCGGAGTAGTACACCACTACCTGCCCCACACACCCATCTATGTGGTGCGGGGCGAAGTGGCCAACATCAAAATCACCTACCCGGAAGACCTGAAGACTTTGAGGTTTGAGGTTTGAGAAGACTACCATGCCAATGGCTGACAGGGCACGCCCTGTCCCTACATCCGAACACGATTACTATTATCCACACTCCCATACCCCTAAAACAATTAAAAATATGTACGATTATCTGATAGTAGGTTCAGGCCTGTTCGGCTCCACCTTTGCCCATATGGCCACCAAACAAGGTAAAAAATGCTTAGTGATAGACAAACGTCCGCAACTGGGCGGCAACCTCTATTGTAAGGAGGTGGAAGGCATCAACGTGCATCAGTACGGGCCGCACATCTTCCACACCAACAACAAGCGCGTATGGGACTTCGTCAACAGCATCGTACCCTTCAACCGCTACACCAACTCGCCCGTGGCCAACTACCACGGACAGCTGTACAACCTGCCGTTCAACATGAACACCTTCTATCAGATGTGGGGCGTGAAAACACCCGCCGAGGCCGCAGCCAAGATAGAAGAGCAGAGAGCCGAGGCAGTGGCAGCGCTGGGCGGTCGTGAGCCGTCAAACCTGGAAGAGCAAGCACTCATGCTGGTGGGCCGCGACATCTTCGAACGGCTCATCCGCTGCTATACCGAGAAGCAGTGGGGCCGCAAATGCACCGAGCTTCCCGCCTTCATCATCAAGCGTCTACCCGTACGCATGGTGTTCGACAACAACTACTTCAACGACCGCTACCAAGGCATCCCCGTAGGCGGCTACAACCGACTCATCGAAGGACTGCTCGACGGGTCAGACACCATCCTCAACACCAACTTCTTTGATGAGCGCGGCCATTGGGAAGATCAGGCCAAAACCGTCGTCTTCACAGGAAAGATAGACGAGTACTGCGGCTACTGCTTTGGTCCGCTCAGTTACCGCACCGTATCGTTTGAGCACGAAGTGCTCGACACGCCCAACTACCAAGGCAACGCCGTGGTCAACTACACAGACGACACCGTGGCATGGACCCGCATCATCGAGCACAAGCATTTCGAGATGTTCGGCCAACAGGTCTATGACGTGCCCAAGACCGTCATCACGCGCGAATACTCCACCGAATGGCAGCACGGTATGGAGCCGTACTATCCCGTCAACGATGCCCACAACTCAAAGATGTACTCTCAGTATGCGTTGCTGGCCTCGCGCGAGCCCAACGTCATTTTCGGCGGCCGCTTGGCAGAATACCGCTATTACGACATGGCCCCCATCGTAGAGAAGGTATTAGGCATGTTCGACAAAGGTGAGGTTTGAGAACCCTAAACCTTAAAAATTCTTGATTTTTTCGTTTATTCAAAAAAAAAGTGTACCTTTGCACCGCATTTTAGGTTTTGCAGTGATTCTGCGAATATGAGCGACAAAGACTGTGTTATTATACACGTTGTGAACCAAACACTTACGTACACGAAGGCTGAACCATGATTCTCTTGAGAGGAAAAAATTGAGTTTCGTTTTTGTGTAAATTTTTGTTGCCCACTATTCCGAGGCGGACGATACGAGAAAATCTGGTGCGTGATACATTTTTTCGACCCACTATTCTTGTTTTTCTACAAGGAGAGAGGGAGGAGAAAGTATGCACATCTACGAACCAGCCTCTTCCGTATTAGTTTCCCACGGTTTGCGTATGCACATCACATTACCCACACACAAATAGCACATTGATGGCAACGATACAATTAGAAGTAGCAGATGAGAGTCTTCTCACCCAACTTCGCAACGCATGTAAGATGCTCAAGGGAGTAACTTCCGTGAAAGTGAAAAGATCGAATGCTAAGGAAATCGACGTGACCAAAAGCGCCGGTTACCAAGAGGCGATGGAAGACATCAGGGAAGGAAGAGTGACAGAGTATTCCTCGCTTGAAGAATATTTTCAGCAAATGGAATGTAGGGATGGCATACAAGATTAAGACGACACATCGTTTTGACAAAGATTATAAGCGTTGTATAAAACGAGGCTACAACATCTCCCTTCTTCAAGCAGTCATGTTATTACTTCGAGATACAGGAAAGCTACCGTCGAAATACCATCCACACAAGTTGTCTGGTGTACGCGCTAATCAGTGGGAGTGCCACATCACACCCGATTGGCTGATGGTATGGGAACAGGATAACGAACAGCTGACAATGCTCTTTCTTCAGACCGGCACCCATGCCGACCTGTTTTGACTACGAACATGGCAACTCAGAAAGACCTTAAGAAGAAAGCCGCTTCGAGCATGATTTGGACTACCATCCAGAAATTCTCGAAGATGGGCATCCAGTTTATCTCGGGCATCATTCTGGCCCGTCTGCTCACTCCGTTCGACTACGGCTGCATCGGCATGCTGACGGTGTTCATGGTGCTGGCCGAGGCTTTTATCGACGGAGGCTTCGGCTCGGCGTTGATTCAGAAGAAGCGGCCTACAAACGAGGATTATTCTACGATTTTCTGGTGGAATGTGGCATTGGCGATATTCATGTATATCGTCTTATACCTTTCCGCTCCCGCCATATCCCGTTTTTATGAGATACCTTTACTCTGTGATGTGCTGAGGGTTCAGGGCGTGATACTATTGATATACGCCCTCAATCTCATCCAGCGCAACCAGCTCAAGAAGCAGCTCAAATTCCGTATTATCGCCAAGGTGAGGATTGTCACCTCTGTCATCGCCCTCATCGTCACCATCGTCATGGCCTACCAGGGCTTCGGCGTATGGGCATTAGTAGCACAAAACCTGATTGGCGCCATCATCCCTGCCGTTGTGTTTTGGGTTTACACAAAATGGAGACCCACGCTCGTTTTTTCGTGGAAGTCGTTCAAGGAACTTTTCAAGTTTGGTATCTTTATGTTTTTGACGCATATTTTTGCCAAATTAGTATCCCAGTTTCAGACATTGCTCATAGGAAAATTTTTCGACCCATCGACCTTAGGTTATTATTCAAAAGCAAGTAAGACGGAAAATCTTGCTTCTCATACGATTTCGAGCGTAATGACATCCGTCACTTATCCATTGTATGCAGAGGTGCAGGACGAGAGAGAACGGATGCAAAATATGATCAAGCGCCTGACGATGACCATTTCTTATATCACGTTCCCCCTCATGTTCATCCTCATACTATGCGCAAAACCCATCTACATCATTTTGTATTCTGACAGATGGTTGAATAGTGTTCCTTATTTTCAGGTTCTTTGCGTAGCAGGATTAGCGACATGTCTGCATTCAGCCAATCTGCAGACTATCGCAGCTATAGGAAAGAGCAACGTCATGTTTATATGGTCTGTCATCAAGCAAGTATCTGTAGTAGTGCTGATTGTCGCAGGTTTGAAGATAAACGGCATGACTGGCCTGTTGACGGGAATGGTCATAGCATCATGGTTTACCTATTTTGTCAACATTGGTCTTGTTTCAAAATATATAGGATATAAATGGTATCGGCAGATTATTGATATATTGCCAGTTGCCGTTGCATCAGTTGTTGCAGCAGCGGCGAGCTATTTAATTGGCAACCTATTACATTTGGGGTTATATGCTGACGGAATCGTCAAATTCCTCATCTATATAGCCATATATTTAGGATGGTCTGTTTGCTTCAAGCCCGAAGCATACACATACACCCTCTCCATATTGCCATTGAATAAGATAAAGAAACGTTTTGGCAAATCTAAATAATCGACATCACAATATTAGTTTAACATAAAAAAGGAAAAGAATGAAAACACTTGACGAATTTGTACAGCTTTTTGCTGAGCAGTTTGACGATACCGACGCGAGTTTGTTCAGTCCCGGCACAGAATTTCGCTCTTTAGATGAGTGGTCATCGCTCATCAGCCTGTCCGTCATCGCCATGGTCGATGAAGAGTTTGAAGTGGCGCTCAAAGGCATAGATATCAGAAACGCCAACACCATCGAAGACCTATACAAGATTGTAGTCAGCAAGCTCTAAGGCATAGGCTACGGCCACAGAAGGCTCAAGAACAGGTGTCATACACAACGTATATTTTTCATGACCAGCCGGAAATACCCGATAGGCATACAGACGTTTTCAAGAATCATTCGCGAGAACTATGTCTATGTCGATAAGACAGACCTTGTGTGGAAAATGACGAAGGTCAGTCCTTTCGTGTTCCTAAGCCGTCCGCGCCGCTTCGGCAAGTCACTGCTCTCATCAACTCTGCACTCTTATTTCGCTGGCGAAAAAGAACTGTTCGAGGGGCTGAAAATCATGCCTTTAGAGCACGAATGGGACGTCTATCCCGTATTACACCTCGACCTGAGCGTAGCAAAAAACATGCCTTCAGCTAACGATTTGCAGACGGCGTTGTCCATCATGCTCAGGCCCTGGCTGGATATGTATGGTGGCGACAGGGAAATGCCGTTCCCCGGGCAACAGCTGAAGGATGTCATCAGTAAAGCGTACAATCAGACAGGCAAGCAAGCTGTGGTCATTATCGACGAGTACGACGCGCCGCTGCTCGACGTGCTGCACGACGACGGACGGATTGATGACTACCGCCGCGTAATGCAGGAGTTTTTCCAGCCGCTGAAAGCATGTGAGCCGATGATTCGTTTCTGCTTCATCACCGGCATCACGAAGTTCTCGCAGCCGAGCATTTTCTCCTCATTCAACTGCCTCAAGAACGTGTCGATGTTGCCTGAGTTTTCAGCCATCTGCGGCATCACCGAGAGTGAGCTGTGCCACGACTTGCGACCGGACATGGAATTACTGGCCGAGGCCGAAGGATGCACAGTCGAGGAGACACACCGGCAGTTGAAAGATCTCTACGACGGCTACCATTTCTCGAGGAACTCGGAAGAGACTTACAACCCGTTCAGTCTCATCAATGCCTTTTCGAGCAGAGAGACGCGCCCCTACTGGTTCGATACCGGCACGCCCACCTTCCTGATCCGCCAGATGCAGTTTTTCCACACCGACATCACACAGATGGACGACATCGAGGTGCCCGCCACGGCCTTCGACCGCCCCACAGAGGCCATGACCGACGCCCTGCCCCTGCTCTACCAGAGCGGCTACCTGACCATCAAGGACTATGACCGTGAATTAAAAGCCTATACGCTGTCTATTCCCAATCAGGAAGTCCGGATAGGATTCACTGAGGGGCTACTGCCTACATACATCGGTCTCGACAGTGCCCAAGTGCAGATGGGGTTCGCAGCCAAGTTCTGGCGTGCATTGAGACAGCGTGACATCGACCATGCCATGCGTGAGATGCAGGCTTATTTAGCCGGCATCCCCTACGTAGAGGGATTCAAGAAGAAACTGGCCGAGGCTGCCACCGCCGAGGGATTCTATGAATACACGTTCTACCTCATATTCAACATGCTCAACGTGTATGCGCGCACCCAAGTGAAGTGCTTCACCGGCCGCATCGACATGGTGGTGCACATGCCCGGCACCACTTACGTGTTTGAATTGAAGACATCAACCACTCCCGGCGCTGCCTTGCGTCAGATTGACGACCGAGGCTATGCCCTACCCTACCAAACGGGCAGTGATGATGTGGTCAAAGTAGGCGTCAGTATCGACACTGCCACCATGACCATCAAAGGATGGAAAGTGGAATGTTAGTTGAATACCTTTACGAAAAGATTATTGCCAAGAAATCATGCCATCTACATTTTACAATCCATTCACTTTAGAGGGTAAAACCATACTCATCACAGGGGCATCGTCGGGTATCGGCGCAGAAACGGCCATAGATTGTTCGAAGATGGGTGCCAAACTGTATCTAACGGGGCGCAACGAAGAGCGTTTGAAAGACACCTTATCTTTATTAGAGGGAGAAGGCCATCATTCTATCATTGCAGAGTTGACCTGCGAAGATGATTTGGAGAAAATTGTTCACGCCGTCGATCGTTTGGACGGCATTGTTCTTTGCGCAGGCATCGGCGAGACGTCTCCATTCCTTTATTCTACTAAATCTAAAATTTCCTCCATCTTCGAAGTTAATTTCTTTGCACCAGTAGAATTACTACGGTTGCTGGCAAAAAAGAAAAAAATAGAAAAAGGGGCTTCTGCCGTCTTTGTTTCTTCTGTGGCAGGTAATTACAGCTTCAACATGGGCAACGGGGTATATGGGGCATCCAAAGCTGCTATCAACTCCATGATGAAATTCTGCGCGAAAGAGTTGGCAATTAAAAAAATACGTGTCAACTCGGTCAACCCCGGAATGGTCAACACAAAATTTATCAAGGATAGGGGCTTTTCAGATGAGCAATATCAAGCCGACATGGAGAAATATCCGCTGAAGAGATACGGAGAGCCACAAGACATCGCATACGGCATTATTTATTTGCTTTCCGATGCGTCCTCTTGGATAACCGGCCATTCATTGGTAATTGACGGGGGATATACTATTTGAAGTTGAGTAAACACGCATTTTTGTATTATTTGAAAAAAGATATGTTAAAAGAGAAGATTGCCCTTATCACAGGTGCCGGACGCGGTATCGGCCGCGTAATAGCGGAGCAGTTTGCAAAAGACGGTGCCACAGTCTATATCAATGATCTTCAGATGGGAGACATGGAAGAATGGGCTACAGAATGTGCCACGAAATACCAGACAAAGATTGTCCCCGTCTGTTTTGATGTGACTGACTCATCTGCCCTAAAATCAGGTTTGATGTCTATTTACAAGACAGAGGGCAGAATAGACTGCGTTGTCAACAATGCAGCCATCATTGCCAACCAGAAACTAGGAATGGTGACCAAAGCCCTTCTGGAAAAGATGTACAGTGTGAATGTGTTTGCCGTGATTGACATGATTCAGATTGTGTCACGCCTGATGGCCCGCAAAGGCGGCGGCAGCATCGTCAACATCGCTTCCATCACGGGTGTAGTAGGTTCGCCCGGGCAGGTAGCCTACTCTTCGACAAAAGGCGCAGTGATATCCATTACAAAATCTTCAGCCAAGGAACTGGCACCGATGAGCATACGGGTCAATGCCGTAGCACCTGGAATCATTAAGACAGAGCGTTTTAACGAGCTATATGAGGCCGATGGTGATAAAATAGATGGAAGAATCAGCCGCATTGCCCTTGGCCGGTTAGGAACGCCACAGGATGTGGCTAATGCCGTTGCGTTTTTGGCATCCGACCGCGCGTCGTATATCAGCGGTCAGATATTAGGTGTCGATGGATGTGCTTCAATATAATCTACCATGTTTCTCGAATTAGACAAAAAAGACAGAGCCAAGACAGCGGTCATCGACGACAGCGGACGTTCTATCAGCTATGGCGACATCTGCGACTTTGCGAAAGAGTTCGGCCGCCATCTGCCCCAAAGGTCTTTAATTTTCATACTGGCCGAAAACAAGATCGGGTCGCTGCTGGGGTACACCTCGGCCCTCTCCGAGCGTATCGTACCGCTTGTGATCAGTGCTAAGACCGAACAGGGATTGTATCAGCAGCTGTTCGACAAATACGCCCCAGAATACCTCTGGGTGCCAGAAGAAATGACCGAGGCATTGGGCTATGAGGTTGTCTTCCAAGCATGGGACTATGCCTTGCTGCGAACGGGCAACCCACCCGTAGCCATGTTTCAAGACCTGTCGCTGCTCTTGCCCACATCAGGCTCTACCGGCAGTCCGAAACTGGTGCGCCACAGCTACCGCAACATCGAGGCCAATGCCGACAACGTGCGCCGGCTGTTCGGCCTGACCGAGAGCGAGAAGGCCATGGCCATCCTTCCGATGCACTACACCATGGGACTGTCGGTCATCGCCTCGCACCTGCTGGCGGGAGCCACGTTGCTACTGTCAAACCGGTCGCTGCTCGACCGGGGATTCTGGGCCATGCTCAAAGAGGCCACCAGCTTCACCGGTGTGCCCTATAGCTTCGACATCCTGACGAAGATGCGTTTCACCCGTATGGATCTGCCCAACCTGCGCATCATCACCCAGGGCGGCGGCAAGCTGACCCCTGAGATGTGGCAAACACTGACCCGCTATGCCGAGGAGAAAGGCAAGCAGTTTATCGCCACGTACGGGCAGTCGGAATGCACGGCCCGCATGGCCTACCTTCCAGCCCATCTGGCAGCGACCAAGGAGTGCAGCATCGGTATTGCCGAACCCGGCGGCCGGCTGTCTATCATCGACAGCGAAGGGCATGAGACGTTTGAGGGCGAAGCCACCGGCGAGATGGTCTATCGCGGCGAGAATGTCACCTTGGGCTACGCCACAAGCCAGGCCGACCTGCTGAAAGGCGACGAGAACCATGGCGTGATGCACACGGGCGACTTGGCCCGCCGCGATGCCGACGGTTGCTATTTCATCGTGGGCCGTCTGAAACGTTTCCTAAAAATCTACGGCCTGCGTATCGGACTCGACGAGGTGGAAAACCTCATCAAATCTGAATATCATATCGACTGCTATTGCAAGGGCGACGACGAGAAATTGGTAGTGCTCGTCACCACCCCGTCTATTGTGGAGCAGCTACCGGCATTCATTGAAGAGAAGACCCATCTGTTTCATCAGCGGGTGCAGGTTCAATTAGTAGATGCGATATTAAGAAACGAAGCGGGAAAAGTAATCAATCAGTAAAAATCAGCAAACAAATAAACATCATGACCAATTTAGAAAAGTTGAACAACATTTTTTGCGAAGTGTTTGGCATAGAGCCCTCGGTGCTGGGACCGGGCTTAGACAAGAACAGCGTTGAGAACTGGGACTCCGTACACCAACTGAGCCTCACATCGGCTCTTGAAGACGAGTTTGACATCATGCTGGATGCCGAAGACATCCTCGAATTCACATCATACGACAACGCCAAATCTATTTTGGCCAAATACGACATCGAACTGTAATGGCATACTGGGAAATCAAGAATGTGGCCCTGAGGGGTGTCACCGGCACTGTGCCCAACCACCCTGTCAAGTCGGCCGACCTGCCTTTCTTCACAAAAGAAGAGGCCGACACATTCGATGCCACCGTAGGCATTAAGAACCGCTACATCGCCTCTGACGACGTATGTGCGTCAGACCTCTGCTTCGATGCTGCCGAGCGTCTGATAGCAGGCTTGGGATGGGAGAAAGAGAGCATCGACATCCTGCTCTTTGCCTCGGTGACAGGCGACTACAAGACCCCGCCCACCTCAGCCATTCTTCAAGACCGGTTGGGTTTGCCTGCAAGCACCTTCGTGCTCGACGTACCCATGGGCTGCTGCGGCTGCATGTATTGCATCAATGTGGCAGGTAATATGCTGTCGGCCGGCACGGCTAAGCGTGCCTTGATACTGGTGGGCGACACCGCCATGCGCATGGGCAATCCCAAGGACAAGAGCCGCGGTCCTCTGTTTGGCGACAGCGGCACAGCTTTGGCCCTGGAATATGACCCGACGGCCGCCGACATCATCATCGACTTCAACACACAGGGCTCGGGCTATGAGGCTCTGATGACCCCTCACGGCGGCTATCGCCACCCCGTAACCCAAGAGTCTTTTATAGAAGAAGATTTCGGCAACGGCATCATCCGCGCTCCCAAGGACGCCCTCATCAATGGCATGGATGTCTTCTCCTTTGCTATCACGCGCCCGCCCATCAGCGTGAAAAAGATGCTTGAGAGCCAAGGTCTTGACAAAGACAAGGATGTGGATTTCTTCCTCATCCACCAGGCCAACAAGCTGATTGTTGACCGTCTGGTCAAGAAGTTGAAACTGCCCGTAGAGAAAGTGCCGTACAACCTGCAGGAATTCGGTAATCTGGGCGGTGCCTCCATCCTGATGCTGATGACTTCGGAGATAGCCGATGCGCTGTCGTCGCGGCCGCTGACTCTAGTCTGCTCGTCCTTTGGATTGGGCCTGACGTGGGGCACCATGGTCTTGCGCACCAATGGCGTGACAACCCTTCCCGTCAATAAGATGTAATTACGGACCAACGATAAGCCAAGTTCATTCATGTTCAATTTAGATCGATTTATAGCCGACAGCGTGACGTTCCGCCCTGTCAGCATGTTTGCCTCCGACATAGAGGCCAACAAAGACACTCTCACAGCAGAGATCAAAGGCAAGAAAGTTTGCGTGATAGGCGGCGCCGGCTCGATAGGCTCCTCCTTCATCAAGGCCGTCCTGCGCTTTGAACCGGCGAGTGTGGTGGTCGTTGACCTGAACGAGAACGGTCTGGCCGAACTGGTGCGCGACGTGCGCAGCACCGACGGGCTGTACGTTCCTGACGAATTCCGCTGCTACACCCTCAACTTTGCCGACCCCATCTTCGAGCGTATCTTCCGCGAAGAGAAGGGCTTCGACATCGTGGCCAATTTCTCCGCCCACAAACATGTGCGCAGCGAGAAAGACCGCTACAGCGTGCAGGCGCTGATAGAGAACAACGACATCAAGGCCAAGAAACTGATGGACTTGCTCACCGTCTATCCACCCAGGCATTTTTTCTGCGTCTCGACCGACAAGGCCGCCAACCCCGTGAACATCATGGGAGCTTCGAAGCGCATCATGGAAGACCTGGTGATGGCCTACAACCAGCACTTCAAGGTGACCACCGCCCGCTTTGCCAATGTGGCCTTCAGCAACGGTTCACTGCCCGACGGCTGGCTTCACCGCTTGCAGAAGAAGCAGCCACTGGCTGCGCCGTCGGATGTGAAGCGCTATTTTGTATCTCCCGAGGAGTCGGGGCAGATCTGCATGTTGGCCTGCATCCTCGGGCGCGGTGGCGAAGTGTTCTTCCCGAAGCTCGGCGAAGACCAGATGCTGACGTTCAGCCGTATCTGCGACGATTTTGTGCAGTCTGAGGGGTTCACAAAGAAAGAGTGCTCCACAGACGCCGAAGCCAAGCAATTTGCCAGCCGGATGTCGTACGACAGCGACACCTACCCCGTGGTCTATTTCAAGAGCGACACCACGGGCGAGAAGGCCTACGAAGAGTTTTATGTTCCCGGCGAGAAGATAGACATGCAACGTTTTCAGGCTCTGGGCGTGGTAGAGCAGACCACCCGTCATGGCATGGAAGAGGTGAACGCCTTCTTTGATCAACTTGAAGACATCTTCGCCCAAGACGACTTCACCAAGGCTCAGGTCGTGGAAGCCATCAAGACCTTCATACCCAACTTTGAGCATGAAGAGAAAGGGAAGAATCTGGACCAGAAGATGTGATTAGTATAAGACTATTGTTCTAATGGCACAAACAGGCAAAAAAAGAATCGACTGGATAGACACCGCCAAGGGTATTTGTATCCTATTGGTTGTTTTGCAGCACGTCTCCAATCGTATGGATGCCGATTATCCATTCAAGCAAGATTTTCTCACATTCAGGATGCCCCTTTATTTCATCTTGTCTGGTTTGTTTTTTAAGACATACGAGGGTTTTTGGGGGTTCACTAAGAGAAAGACCAACAAATTGCTCATCCCATATATCTTTTTCTTCTCTTTTGGTGGAGTTATCATTCCGGTCTTATTATATCATGCTTTTGGGATTAGCCTCTCATCTTATGACGGCTATGGGTTTGAAGCTTTCAAGTACATATTCTCTGAGCACTGGATTTGTAATCCCTCTATATGGTTCTTAGTATGTCTGTTTGAGGTCAATATACTTTTTTATTTGATTATTAAGACATCACATGCCATCAGTGCCCATGAAAAAACAGCTGACATTCTGGTTGTAGGTCTGTCTCTTCTAATGGGCATAGTGGGAGTTCTGTCATATCTTCTGCGTATCAGACTGCCTTACTTTATAGACAGTGCATTTTCTGCCCTGCCGTTTTTCGCATTCGGATGGTTATTGCGCAATAAGACCAACTTCTTATATATAGAGAGGTCATGGTCTGTTGCCTTTAAGTCTATCATATTTATCTGCCTGTCTGTGGCATTGATTCATTTCTTTAATCATGGCAAACTTAGCATATTGAGCAATAGTTACGGCGGAGTGTCAGGCGTACTGCAACTCTACCCTTATGGTATCATAGGCACCCTCTGCGTGCTGTCTTTTTCAAGGATAACAGGGAAGATACCCTTCATTTCTTTCGTAGGACGATATTCTATTATCGTTCTTTGCACTCATTATTTCGCAATGGAGCTTTCCAACTATTTACTATCACAGACTGCCATATACAACATGCCGGTAATGTTCTTGCTTACCACGCTGATATGTGCCTTGGCTATTCCTGTGTTTAAGAAATATTTAGGTTACTTTACCGCACAAAAAGACTTGATAAAAATTTAACATATATGGCATACCAAATCCCTTTATTTAATCTCAATTTTGACGAGCGCGAGGCACAGGCTGCCTACGACACCATCAAGTCGGGCTGGATCAGCACCGGTCCGAAGAACGCAGAGTTAGAACAGATGTTCAAGGACATGTGGCAGGTGAAATACGCCGTGAGCATGACCAACTGCACCGACGCACTGCACGTGTGCTGCATGGTGTGCGGTTTCGGCCCTGGCGACGAGGTCATCTGCCCCTCGCTCACATTTGCCGCTTCGGCCAACTGCATCCGCTATGTGGGGGCCACCCCCGTCTTCGCCGACATTGTGGGTCCTGACCACATCAACATCGACCCCGCCGACATCGAGCGTAAGATAACGTCAAAGACCAAGGGCATCGTCGTGGTTCACATGGCAGGTTTCCCCGCCAGGATGGACGAGATCATGGCCATCGCCCGGAAACACAACCTCAAGGTGGTAGAAGACGCCTGCCACGGACCGCTGTCGGAGTATAAAGGCAAGAAGCTCGGCACCATCGGCGACTGCGCAGCCTTCTCGTTCTTCTCCAACAAGAACATCTCGACAGGCGAGGGCGGCATGTTCATCACCAACGACGAAGAGATGGAGCGTAAGGCCCGCCTCATCCGCTCGCACGGTATGACCACCATGTCGTATCAGCGTGCATCAGGCCATGCCACGGCATACGACATCGTAGGCTTAGGCTACAACTTCCGCATGGACGACATCCGCGCCTCTATCGCCATCGAGCAGCTGAAGAAATTGCCCGTCGACTTACAGACGCGCCTCAGCGTGCGCAAACAGTATGTGGACCGTCTGGGCAAGTTGTCAGGCGTCGCCGTCCCCTTTGCCGACAACACCGAGTTTGTGAGCAACTACATCTTCCCGGTAGTGTTGCTCAACAGCACCAAGGAGCGTCGTGACCGCATACGCGAGTATATCCATGCTGCCGGCATTCAGACATCGGTCCACTACCCTGCCGTCCACAAGTTCTCCACCTTTGCCAGCCTGGGTGCCGTGCTGCCTCAGACAGAGTACGTGACCGACAACGAGATCACTCTGCCGATGTATGCGGCACTGACCAGTGAGCAGGTAGATTTCATCTGCGATGTGTTTGAAAAAGCTATAAAAGAAATCAAATAGAATGTATCAGGGAAAAAAAGCTGTCTTAATCTTTGGCGTGGGTCCATTACAGGAGTCCATTATCAATCGTGCCAAGAAGATGGGGCTCTACACTGTAGGCATTGACCCTGCTACAGATGCCGTATGCCGTGAAAGGGTGGATGCCTTTGAAATAGTAGGTGGTCAAGACTATGAAGGCACCTGTGCCGTAATTGAAAAGTATGGCATTGATGCCATCGTCACCGCAGCCACCGACAAGCCCCTGGTCATGATGGCCCGCATGGCAGAAAAATACCACTTCCCCTTCTACAGTGTCGAGACAGCCCAATGGAGCACCGACAAGTTCCAAATGAAGCAGCACTTCATGGAAGGTGGAATACCTTGTGCCAAGGGGCGTTTAGTCAAGGCCGTCGAGGAAGTGGAAGACTTTGAATACCCCGTCATTGTAAAACCTCGCGACAACTCCGGCAGCCGTGGTGTAAAACTCTGCCGAGACAAAGCAGAACTCGAAGCCGCCATGAGTGAAGCCCTTGAGGTTTCGCACCTTGACACTGTACTTGTAGAAGAGTTCATCGAAGGCCCGGAGTATAGTATCGAAGGCTTGCATCACGACGGGAAGAACGAGGTCATCCAGTTCACGGAGAAAAAGACCACCGAATTTCCCTACAATGTTGAGTTAGGGCACATCCAACCTGCTAACATCACCGAGGGAAACAAGCAAAAGATTCGTGAGATTGTGTCAAAGATTGGAAAGGCCCTTCACTTTGAGAGCTGTCCGTCGCATACGGAGTTGAAGATTAACGACCGGGGCATCTTCGTCATCGAAACCAGCCCTCGTTTGGGTGGTGACTATATCACATCCACGCTCACGCCCCTCTCCACAGGTGTCAACTTGGAAGATGAGCTATTGCGCATGGCCTTGGGAGAAACAATCCATCCGGAGCCTCAGCATGTACAGTATTCCGGTGTCCGTTTTTTTGCTTTCAAGGAAGGAAGCATCATCAAGCATGTACCAGACGTGCAGTTTGTGAAAGAATGGCCTCATGTAGTGGATTTCTCGTTTCATTTGAAAGAAGGTGACGAGGTGAACAGAATCACATCTAGTCTGAATCGCTATGGGCATTTAACTCTGACGGCAGGCAACCATGAATCCATTGAGGATGCATTTGAGAAATATGAAAAAGCAATCATGGAAAGATGCTTAAATGACTTGAAATAATATTCATTGCATTTCTTATTCATATAAATTTAGGTATTTAAAATATAAACGATGAATCAATCAGTATTAGGATTGTATTTCGAGGATTTTGAGATAGGAGGTGAGATAAAACATTCACTTTCCAAAACGATTTTCGAAAGTGACAACAACTTTTTCTCATTGATGACGATGAACCATCATCCAGTCCACACCAATGTAGACTATGCCAGTCATAATCAGCATGGAAAGATACTGGTCGTTGGCACATTGGTGTTTTCACTGGCTGTAGGCATCACTGTGCCTGATGTAAGTGGGAAGGCCATTGCGAATTTGGACTATGAGAGCATCAAACATTTGAACCCCGTATTCATTGGCGACACGATATATGTAAGGACAAAAGTGCTTGATAAGCGGGAATCGAAGAGTAAGAACGACCGCGGCATCATCTACGTTGAGTCTATTGCATATAACCAAAACGGAGTAGATGTTCTGTCCTTTAGACGCCACGTCTTGATAAAGAAAAGAAACGTATAAATTCATTTCAAGATGAACGAGAATTACCTAATGCGCAGTCTGATGTTTGTTCCTGCGCATAACCCCAAGCTGCTCGACAGCAGTCTTCGCAGAGATGCGGATGTGTTGCTATTGGATATAGAAGACTCTGTGCCTGTAGTTGACAAGCAACGGGCCCGAGATAACATCAAAGAGTTTGTCATGAGGCCAGAGGCACAGGGGAAACTTATCTTCCCTCGTGTGAACGACCGTGAGAGTGGCGAACTGCTGAAAGACCTATATCAGCTTACGATTCCCGGGATCACAGGGTTTATGTACCCGAAGAGTAACAAAGAGGAAGACGTTTATTTTGTAGGGAAACTATTAGAAACCATCGAGTATGAAAAGAATATCCCCGTAGGTACATTTAAGCTCATTCCACTTATCGAGACTGCCGGAGCCATTGTTGAGATCAAAGAGATTTGCACTGCATGCACCCGCGTAGTTGCCGTGGCATTTGGATGCGAGGACTATGTGACAGATCTTGGAGGAAAGCATGATGCCGGGGGGCAAAGCATATTCTATGCGCGTAATGCCATCGTAAATGCCGCCCGTGCAGCAGGAGTGTTGCCTATTGATACAGTGCACATCAAGGTGCATGACCTCGTAGATTTAGAGAAGAATCTTATTTTAACTAAGAATCTCGGGTTTGAAGGGATGTTAGTTCTTAATCCCAAGGAACTACCATTGGTCAACCAGTACTTTTCACCTTCAGAGGAAGAAGTTACTTGGGCTGAGGAGATGGTACGACTGACAGCCGAGGCAAAAGCGGAAGGTAAGGGTGTTGCTGTGAAGGACGGAAAGTTTATCGGACCTCCTATGTTGAAAATGGCAGAGAAGATTTTGAATAAAAGTAGAAAAATCAAAGAAAATACGAGAAACCAAGTATGAAACAAAAAACAATTATATTAGGCGGCGTTGGTAATGGAACTGTTATCACACAAGCCATATTAGATGCGAACCGCCGTGGTGGCTGTGACTTAGAGGTAGTAGGCTATCTTAGCGACAGATTGGAAATAGGTGAGATGATAGAGGGTTACCCTGTTGTAGCGAAGACATCTCCTGAAACAATCAAGAGGTTGTCGTCAGAAGGCTATAAGTTCATCTACACCGTTTATAGAATCGACGGACAAGCAGAACGCCTTCGGCTGTTTGATGACTTAGGATTGGATGAGAGCAATTTAGCCACATTTGTCCACCCTACTGCATACGTCGCTCCAGACGTCGTCATTGAACCTGGCGTCGTTATTATGCCTTATGCCATGATTTCTGCTGCAGCACATTTATGCATGGGAACAATCGTAATGACAGGAGCTACGATTGGCCATAATACTACAATTGGGAAGAACGGGCATATCGCCTCACAAGCCGTTGTGGGTGCTTATATTACAACAGGACGAGGTGTACATATCGGACTTAATTCTTGCGTCAGGGAACACATAAAGATTGGTGACAATGCCGCAGTTGGAATGGGGGCTGTCCAGACAAAAGATGTCGGAGATGGTGAAATTTGGGCGGGGAACCCTTCCAAGTTCTTAAGGAAAGCTTTGTAAGATAGAAATAACATCCTGTGTAAAGAGCGTTGGTTTAAGGCTATTGAATTATGACAGAAAGGATAAAGGGACGCGTCATAGCCCCCTCCGCTTCACTGCTCGACGCGATGAAGCAGATGGACGAGGTGAAAGTGAAGACCTTGCTGGTGTTTGAAAAGGAACACTTTGAAGGACTTATCACCATCGGCGACATCCAACGGGCTATCATCCAAAACATAGCCCTGACAGAGCCTGTGAGCCGGATTTTGGACAAGGACAAGATATATGGCTACCAGTCGGAAGGTGAAGAGGCCATCAAGGACAAGATGCGCAGGCTGCGGGCCGAAGTGATGCCGATAGTCGATGACAGGGGCGAACTGGTGGACGTATGGTTCTGGGGCGACCTGTTTAAGAAGGCAGAGCTTGCCGAGCGTGAGAAAATCAACCTGCCCGTGGTCATCATGGCGGGGGGCAAGGGCACACGCCTGAAACCGATAACCAACGTGATTCCCAAGCCGCTCATACCGATAGGCGACAAGACCATCCTTGAGACCATCCTCGACCAGTTTGAGGAGATTGGCTGCACGAAGTTTTATATGTCGGTGAACTACAAGGCCGACATGATGAAGTATTACCTCGGACAGTTGGAGCATCATTACGACATTGAATTCTTTCAGGAAGAAAAGCCTCTGGGCACAATAGGCAGTGTGTCGCTGCTGAAGGGCAAGATAACCACCCCGTTCATCGTCTCCAACTGCGACAGCATCAACGAGCAGGACTATCGCGATGTTTATGACTACCATGTGAGCAACCGTAACGACCTGACCATCGTGACGATGGTGAAGAGTTTCAAGATACCTTACGGAGTGATAGAGACTGGCGAGGACGGTCTGATGGTATCGCTCAGCGAGAAGCCCGAACTGACATACCAAGTCAATACGGGTGTATATATCCTCAACCCATCGTGCATCGACGAGATACCTGAAGGCGAGTTTTTCCACATCACCCATCTTATGGAGAAAGTGAAAGCGCGCGGCGGCCGGGTGGGCTGTTTCCCTGTCAGCGAGCATTCCTGGCACGACATGGGCGAATGGCCTGAGTATCTGAAGATGATCGATGTGTTATAAGAATCAGCAAACTATATATTTATGAAGAAATACAGCATACTCATCGTCGGTCTGAAATGTTATAGCGGACACATCAGAGAGTTCATCGTCAATCTGAAGAAGAAGAACCCACAGGCGGCGATTACATTGTTTACAACCGACAAGACTATTCTGTCTCTTGACGGCATGGCCAAAAGCGCGGACAGAATAGAGGTATTGAAGAGCACAGGGGTCAAGTTGCCTGTCATTACGACCATCATCAACAGGCTTTATCTTTACAAAAGCCTGCTAAGCTTGTTATTCAGCCGCCGTTTCGACATTGTTGACATCCATTTCCCCAAGGGCTTTGTCATACATGCCATGCCTCTTCTGCGGAGGATGACCCGCAACATCGTGATAACGCCTTGGGGCAGCGACGTGATGCGCGTAGAAAACGAAAAGGACATCAGACGCCTGACCCGTATTTATTCACAGGCCAAGCATGTCACGGTAAGTAAAGATTCGCCTACAGGAAAAGCCATTATGTCTAAATTCAGCGTGGTGCCCGAGAAGATGGTGGAGCTGAAATGGGGCGGCGAGTTCTTCGACTACATCCAGGAACATTCTTCCGAAATCACGACAGAAGAGGCCAAGGCCAGATTCGGTTTGGAAGGAAGATATGTGATCACTTGTGGGTATAATACACAGCAGGCGCAGCGGCACGAAGACATCATGGAAGCGATAAGCGGCGTGAAAGACCAGCTACCCGACAATCTGACCCTGCTCATCCCGTGCACTTACGTATCATACAACAGTTTGTCCGAGCAGAAAAGGCAGTATGTGGAGTCGTTGGAAGAGAAAGGGAAAGAATTGGGACTCCATGTGAAAGTAGTTCGTGAGCACCTGGAATTGAACGATTTGTTGAAGCTCAGGATGGCTACTGATATCTTCGTTCACGTGCAGCTGTCGGATGCCGGTGCAAGAAGTGTCATGGAATATGTGTTCTGCAACAAGAAATTAGTTCATGGTGCATGGAACAAATACAAATATTTGGAAGATTACAAACCATCGTGCTATTTCCCCATTGAGGAGATGGAGGAACTGGACGAAGCCATCGTTAAAGCGAGCAAAGCTCAGGTCGGCGAATTGCCACAAGAGGTGAAAAAAATTATTCTTGAAAGAGGGTGGAATCACAAGATGACACAATGGAACGAGTTTTTTGAGTCGTTGATATCTTGATGATATATCCCATATCTTTAATGTTTTAACAGCATGTCATGTATAAAATCGTTATAGCAGGCGACCTCATCCCATCAGGGAAAAACGTACCTTTGTTTGAAGAGGGGAAAACGGAAGAAATATTTGGTCCGGAAATACTCGACTTATTCCGCCACTCCGATTATTCCATCTTCAACCTTGAAGGTCCTTTGACATCCAGTACACATCCAATGGAGAAGACAGGCCCGGTGATCAAGGCGCCAAAAGATTGCATCAAGGGCATCAAGGGCTTAGGTGTAAAGGCTGTCGCCCTGGCTAACAATCACATCACAGACTATCAGAAGCAGGGCATTGAAGACACCACCGGCCTTCTGGATGAATATGGCATCGACTATCTCGGTGCCGGAGAAAACATTGACATGATAAAGAAGCATTTAAGTATTGAGTTGGGAGGCAAGCACATCTGCATCTATAATGTGTCAGAAATGTTTTACAACATACCAGACGCTTCGACCCCCGGTGTCAATTTATACGACGAGTATATCGTTTGCAATGAAATCAAAGCATTGAAACAGGAGCACGACTATCTCATCGTCATCTACCACGGTGGCACTGAGGAGTTCCAATACCCCACACCGTTGCTGAGAAAGCGTTTTCACCGGATGGCCGACTGTGGTGCCGATTTTATTACTGCCCAGCATACCCATTGCATAGGTTGCCACGAAGCATACAAACAAGCTTACCTGCTCTATGGGCAGGGGAATTTCTTGTTTGCAAGGATGAAAGGAAGCCTTACAAAGGAAGGGCTGATTTCAGAACTTCAGTTTACGGACAATGGCATCCAAGTCAAACAACATCTCGTCAGAGTGTCGTCCGACGATGTAATCAGGATTGACGATTCACAAGACCTGACAGGTTTTGAAGACAGAAGTGGTGAACTGTCTGATTTTGGCAGGATAGAAGAGAAATACAAGGCATTTGCCTATAACAGGCCGATTATCAAAACCAGACAATTGAGTTCATACCGAGGTGACACGATTTACTATAGGATAATAAAAAAGATATCCAACAACTTTTTTAAAAAACACATTTTAGAGAAATATAAACGAGAGCAATTATTGCGTATATCCAAATCGCTTGAAAGCGACAGGTACGGTGAAGACATGTCGGCTGCCATACGCTTTATGCTCGAAAAAGGCGAGAAATAACAACCCACATGAACGAAATCAAGATCATAGAGAAGCCCGAATGGATTTCATGGGATGACATCCATCAGTTGCTATTAGAGGCACACAAGGATAACATAAAGAAGGGAATTATTTTGTCTTATCCCCAAATGCCCGGCGAAAAAATCAAGGAAACACTGGGCGAAGAGGGCCACTGCTGGGTGGCATTAGACGGCGACAAGCTGGTAGGCACACACTCCGTAAGTTTCTTTACGGGGAATAAATGGTGGAACAAAGGAAAACGTGTGGCGCACGGCTGCTTCACCGGCATCTTGAAAGAGTATCAAGGCATCGGCATCCTTGACGAGCTGCATGAGAAATATCATGAGTATGTATCAGCCAAGGGGATAGACATGACACAAGGCGACACGGCCGAAAACAACCGCATCATGCGCAGGGTGCTCGAAAAGAAAGGGTATAAGACGGTCGAGCTCTTTGCCCCCTCCACCGACCATTATTCCGTCAGGATAGTGAGGTGGTATAACGGATGCCCCTTCACCGACAAATATATCAACCGCCGCTTTAAGATATCTGAGAAGCTGACCCGATGGCGGTATAAGCCCGGCAAGGAGGAACGGTCTGTAATCATATCCTTCTTTTGCAGAGTGGCGAACTACCTGACAAAAAAATATTACAGGGACTAAGAATAACAACATATAGGTAGCCAATGAGTGAAAATATCAAATTAAGCATCATCCTTTTTATTTCTTTGCTCGCCACCTTTTCTTGTTCGGCAGACAGCGAGAAATACGAAGCGGAGGAGCAGCGCGAAGCAGAAACGCAGCAGCGGGTAGCATCACGCGACAAGGAGTGCAACATATTGGTGATAGGCAATTCATTAGCACGCGATGCCTTTTGCTATGTGCCCTTATTTATCGAAGAGATATGCCCGAATCATTCGGTCAACATCGACATCATGTATGTGGGGGGCAATCCTTTGAGCACGCATTGGAACTATATCAACGACCAGAGTGCCTTATTCACTTGGGACACGTATGACACAAAAACAGGGAAATGGGAATCGAGTCCTTACATCCTTGCCGAAGACATTGTAACAAGCCATCATTGGGATATTATCATATTCCAAGAAGGCTCTGTAAGGGCGAGAATATACGAGACCACGCAGCCTTACGTGTCGAGAATTATCAATTGTATCAAGTCATTGCAGCCTGATGCGATTTTCGCTTATTTGATTATACCTTCACGGCCAGACGGTTCTGGATTCATGAAGGACACCACGAGTGACAACGAGTGGGAGATGAATGCCACGACGGCCAGACAGCTTTACGACGAAGGGATTATATCACACATTATTCCCTGTGGCACAGCCATACAAAACGCGCGCCACTCGCCATTGGACAATTATGGCGACTTCGGTCATCTGACATACGATGGTCGCCACCTGCAAGAAGGCATTCCGTGTGTGATTGATGCATATACTGCCACCGAGGCACTGATGAAAATACTCAATATTAACTCTACCATAGCCAACAGCCATCTCCGTATCACACAGAAATGGATTTGGGCTATCAATGTATTGGGTCGTCATGGGTCAGTCATAGAAGGAAGTGACTACGACTACGCCCTGGCCAAGCAGTGCGCATTGTTGGCTATCGACAATCCTTATACACTTCAACAACTATAAGGAAACTATGAATCTCTTTACCCTCCCACAAGCAGTTAATCAGCTGTTAGACAGATAGTGGCTTGGAGTGAAGCAGCATAAGAAAGGTTTATAGACTACTTGAAGCCACACGGTCTTGACTGCAAAGAAGTAATCAATATATAAGACAGGAAACAACCTCAAAGAATCACTATGAATATCATCATCACCGGCGGTGCCGGTTTCATCGGATCGCACGTCGTCCGTCTGTTCGTCAATAAATACCCTGAGTACAACATCATCTGTCTGGATAAGCTGACCTACGCAGGCAATCTGGAGAATCTGGCCGACGTAGAGAAAGCGCCCAACTACTCGTTTGTCAAAGCCGACATCTGCGACTTCGACACCATACTCCAGCTGATGCGCGAGCGGCAGGTGGATGGCATCATCCATCTGGCGGCCGAGAGCCATGTGGATCGCTCCATCAAAGACCCCTTCACCTTCGCCCGCACCAATGTGATGGGCACGCTCTCACTGCTTCAGGCCGCTAAGACCTACTGGGAATCACTTCCTGAGCGCTACGAGGGCAAGCGATTCTACCACATCTCCACCGACGAGGTGTATGGAGCATTAGAGTTCGACGGCACCCTCTTCACCGAACAGACCAAGTACCAGCCGCACAGCCCCTACTCCGCCTCGAAGGCATCGAGCGACCATTTCGTGCGTGCCTTCCACGACACCTACGGCATGCCCACCATCGTGACCAACTGCTCGAACAACTACGGGCCCTATCAGTTCCCCGAGAAGCTGATTCCGCTGTTCATCAACAACATACGCCACCGCCGTCCGTTGCCCGTGTATGGCAAGGGCGAGAATGTGCGCGACTGGCTCTACGTGGTCGATCACGCCCGTGCCATCGACACCATCTTCCATCATGGCCGTATCGCCGAGACCTATAATATCGGAGGCTTCAACGAATGGCGCAACATCGACATCATCCACGTGCTCATCCGCACTGTTGACCGTCTGCTGGGCCGTCCCGAAGGTGCCGACGTCGACCTCATCACCTACGTCACCGACCGCCAGGGGCATGACCTGCGCTATGCCATCGACTCCACCAAGTTGAAGACCGAACTGGGATGGGAGCCGTCGCTGCAGTTTGAGGAGGGCATCGAGAAGACCGTGCAGTGGTATCTCGACCACCAGGAGTGGATGGACCGTGTGACCTCGGGCGACTACCAGCGCTATTACGACGACATGTACAAGGGGAGATAACAAGAAGCGAACATGAATGAGAGGAAATACCCGATAGGGATACAGACGTTTTCGGAGATGATCCGAAAGAAATACGTCTATGTAGATAAGACCGACTTGGTGTGGAGGATGGCCAACAGTGCCAAGTTCACGTTCCTAAGCCGCCCGCGCCGCTTCGGCAAGTCACTGCTCTCATCAACTCTGCACTCTTATTTCGCTGGCGAAAAAGAACTGTTCGAAGGCCTGAAAATCATGCCCTTAGAGCAGGAGTGGGCTGTTTATCCCGTGCTGCACTTCGACCTGAGCGGCACGAAGCACGGCGGCACACAGGGCGTAGTTGACGAGATTGGGAGGCTGCTCCGGCGGATGGAAGCCGACTATGGCATCACAGGCGCGAGCGGCTCCATCGGAATGAGATTCGCCACACTGATAGAGAAAGCCTACACACAGACTAACCGTCAGGTGGTTGTCATCATCGACGAATACGATGCACCGCTCTTAGACGTGCTACACAATGACCAGTTATTGGCAGAGGTGCGCGAAGTGATGCAAGAGTTCTACCAGCGGTTGAAGATGTGTGAGCCGATGATTCGCTTCTGCTTCATCACCGGCATCACGAAGTTCTCGCAGCTGAGCATCTTCTCCACGCTCAACAACCTCAAGAACGTGTCGATGCTGCCTGAGTTTTCCGCCATCTGCGGCATCACCGAGAGTGAGCTGTGCCACGACTTGCGACCTGACATGGAACTACTGGCCGAGGCCGAAGGATGCACAGTCGAGGAGACACACCGACAACTGAAAGAGCTCTACGACGGCTACCATTTCTCAAGGAACTCGGAGGAGACTTACAACCCATTCAGTCTCATCAATGCCTTTTCGAGCAGAGAGACGCGCCCATATTGGTTCGATACCGGCACGCCCACCTTCCTCATCCGCCAGATGCAGTATTTCCACACCGACATCACACAGATGGAAGACATCGAGGTGCCCGCCACGGCCTTCGACCGCCCCACAGAGGCCATGACCGATGCCCTACCCCTGCTCTACCAGAGCGGCTACCTGACCATCAAGGACTATGACCGTATAGGACAGGTATATACGCTCGCCATCCCCAATCAGGAGGTGCGCATCGGGTTCACAGAGGGGCTACTGCCCACATACGTAGGGATCGACAGTGCCAAAGTACAAGTAGGCTTTGCCCTGAAGTTCTGGCGTGCATTGAAGCAGCGCGACATCGACCGTGCCATGCGTGAGATGCAGGCCTATTTAGCCGGCATCCCCTATGTGGAGGGATTCAAGAAGAAACTGGCCGAGGCTGCCACCGCCGAGGGATTCTATGAATACACGTTCTACCTCATATTCAACATGCTCAACGTGTATGCGCGCACTCAAGTGAAATGCTTCACCGGCCGCATCGACATGGTGGTGCACATGCCCAACAACACATACGTGTTCGAATTGAAGACATCAGCCTCTTCCGGCGCTGCCTTGCGCCAGATTGACGACCGCGGCAATGCCCTACCCTACCAAACGGGCAGCGACGATGTGGTCAAAGTAGGCGTCAGCATCGACACTGCCACCATGACACTCAAAGAATGGGTAATATTGACCTGCTGATTTCTCATCAACACAGAATTGTACTATTACGACGACGTGTACAAATGGACGTTAAGCGTTGACCTTAGAGCATATGGGCTGCATCTGGAGCTAAAAATTATTTAATAATAATAGAAAAATCATCATAACACATGAAAAAATATAAAATAGGCTATACACAAGGAGTGTATGATATGTTTCATATCGGGCACTTAAATCTAATCAATCAGGCAAAAGAGCTTTGCGATTATTTGATTGTAGGCGTCAATTCAGATGCGTTGGTAGAATCATACAAGCATAAAAGTACTGTCATTCTCGAAGACGAAAGAGCAGCTATAGTAGGAAACATCAAAGCTGTAGATAAATGTGTCATAGCCAACACATTAGACAAGGTGGCTTCCTATAAAGAATACCACTATGATGCCATCTTTATAGGAGATGACTGGAAAGGAAATGAACGTTGGAAAAAGACAGAAGAAGAACTGAGCGTATTTGGCGTTGATGTCGTTTATCTTCATCACACAAAGGGTGTCTCTTCGACATCTTTAAGAGGAGAACATGACCAACGCATAAAAGGATAAAAAACTCGAACATGATTGCTGTAGTATTAGGTCACAATTATACATCACGGCTTGGTATGATAAGAGCCGTTGGCAGCGCTGGATGCCAAGTTGATGTATTTGCAACATTTATAAACAAGCCCAAAAACAAAAAAAGTCAGATCGACTTTTATAGTAAATACGTCAATAGCTACGAGTGTTTTTCGATAAAAGATCCAGAAATAATAATAAAACGGCTCATCGAAAAATATGACAAGAAGAAATTTGTCTTTTTACTACCTACTGACGATTTTTGCGCATCTTTGATCGATTCTCATCTCGACTGTCTGAAGGATTCTTTTATTATTCCGAATATTGATAATAAGCAAGGGGAAATCAATCGGCTGATGGACAAGGATTATCAAAAAGCATTGGCCAATTTGGTGGGTTTGCCAACAGCTAAGGGATGGACCGTTAAAATCGACGACGGACATTATTCTATACCCGGCGATATTGAATACCCTTGCTTTACAAAGCCCCAAATCAGCCTGAAAGGTGGCAAGGGGGAGTTTATGCAAATATGTAACGACGAGAACGAATTAGATATTGTATTGCGAAATATCAGCAAAAAGGCAAAAAACTGTCCTATGCTGATTGAGCAATACATCCCCATAGAAAAAGAATATGCGACACTTGGTGTCAGAAACGGGAACTTATTTATTCTCCCCTATATGCTTCATTTAAAAGAACAGGGCCATGGGAATCACAGAGGCGTTGCTCTATCGGGAGATATTATTCCCATTGAACAATTCAGGAGCATAGAAGAGAAAATACACTTGTTGATGGATAAAATAGGTTTCACAGGACTATTTGATGTAGATTTGTATGAGCACAACAATATAATATACTTTAACGAACTGAATTTGCGGTTCGGCGCTTCTGGATATGCTGTCACACGAATGGGAGTTAACCTTCCTTTCGAATACATCCATTCGTTTACGCCAGAAGAACTGCACTTGACGCGACAAACGAGGGAAGACGATGTTAAAACCTATTTAAATGAAAAAGTCAATTTTGACAGTTACATCAACGGCTTTATTTCTTTAGAAAAATATAAGCAACAGCAGCAGCCGGATATTACGTTTATTCAATCACGTGAAGACAAAAAACCATATTTCATCTTCACCATCTGGACTTATTACATGAGATTAAAGCGCATCATCACAAAAAAAAGCAGGACATGATTGACATTCAATTGAATCTTCCTGAGAACTATTTGTCAGAAGAGGAAAGATTCGGATATACTATTCCAGCAGATATGAAAGAAGTGTGGGCGGTCATGCTCGATTTATTTGCTGAATTCGACAGAGTTTGCAAAAAACATCATATTCATTACATGGCTTCTGGCGGCACTTTGCTTGGAGCAGTTCGCCATAAGGGGTTTATACCTTGGGACGACGACATGGATCTTATGATGAAAAGGGATGATTATGAAAAACTGTGCGAAGTAGCAATTACAGAGTTTAAGCATCCTTATTTCTTTCAAACTTATCAGACCGACCAGCATTACAACAGGGCTTATGCCAAATTGAGAAACAGCGAAACAACTTCCATCCAAAAGAACAGTCGGCATGTTGGCTATAAGTATAACCAAGGAATATTTATTGATATATTCCCTTTAGATGCCGTTGCTCCAACGCCGATAAGCAAAAAAATTCAAAAATTTAAATGCAACTATTACATGGCTCAAGCCGCACATTCCGTTTCATTAAAGAACAACTATCAGGTGACGAATGGCGGAAAGTTGTTTTTAATCGATCAATTCCTATACCGCATATTAGGCGGCTTACACCCCAACTGTCTGAATGTTGAACATAACATGAAGAAACTAACATATTGGTGCAAGAAATATTCATCTAAAAACCCCATCTATTATTCAAAGTTATCGTTTCAACCGAAAAATGAGAAGCAACTGATTCCCCTCAATGACATAGAGGACTTGATACTGATGGATTTTGAGTTTCTCAAGATACCTGTGCCAAAGAATTTTGACGAATATCTCAGAAGGAGGTACGGCGATTACATGACGCCATTGAATACCGGCGGCTATCACGGTGAATTATTCTTCGACACCAATCATTCTTTTAAAATGTACATAGATGTTTAATTTAGACTTAGATTACCTATTCTTAAACCTCTTGCTTTTAGGTGTTTTTGCCTACAGCGGTAAAAAGATTTCCGCTGGAAGCAAGTATAAGGGATATGCCTTCATCTGTATAGCGCTATATACATTTGTCTTAGGCTCCCGGTATATGCGTGGCAATGACTATGAACACTATATAGAGGTATATGTTTATGGCTATGGTATCGGAACCATTCAGCCGCTCTTTACCGGGTTTAACGACTTGTTAAAAGAGAATGGTGTCCAAGCATTACATATATTCTATTACTATTCATTGCCGTTCATTATAGCAGGGTTCATTTTCCTTTCTCGATTCAAGAAGTATGCAAAATACATGCTTCCTTTTTTCCTGATTGACGTTATCTATTTTAACGAGTTTCAAATCAGGCAATCATTAGGATATACTTTCGTCTTCCTTTTTTTGTATGAATTGTTCCGTACTGAATACATTACGGTCAACAGGCTTTCTTCCTATCGCAAGTACATTATGTGCTACTTGTATATAATGTTGGCCTATAGCGTACATACGGCAGATGCATATATCATGGCAATCATCCTAGTGGTATATTTGGCAAAGAAGACTATGATACCATTGGTTATCTCCATTCCTGCCTATCTTATAGGAACATTTGTCATTTCCAGACTGTCGGATATTACTTTCCTGCAATCATTCATGGCCGGTTTCGAGGACTCAGAAACTCTTTTCAGTCGATATGTGGAAAATTCAGATAAATGGTTCAGTGCAGAAGGCTATAAAGATATTTACACAAGAAACCCGATTGTCAGAATTTTTGAGGTCGCGGGAAATATCAGTCTTTTTATATTATCCTATAAATATATCAAGAAGTGCTGTAATGAGCGATGGATTATATGCCTGACCAACTTGTTTATCATAGGAGCAATCGTGAAAGCCTCGTTCATCAATCTGGAAATCATGAACAGGTTAGGTGGAAATCTTAAAATATTTGTGTTTGCACCTTTATCCGTAGTCTTGTTCTATCGCAAGCAGTTAAAAAGAACATTTTGGACAAAAGTTTGCTTCCTATGTCTCACTTTCTGGATTTATGACTATTTGAGATATCTTTTCTTAAGGGGTGATATGACAAAGTTTATTTGGGATATTATGCTATATTGATTGAGATGAAAAGAGTACTAATAATTGACAATCAGCAGTTTGGTTATCTGACAGATACCTACAAATATTGCGAGCACCTGAAAGACCGCTATGATATTACTTATCTCTGTTACGACAAAGGTCTGCCAAAAATAGACCTTGATGGCATTCACATCGTCTATGTGAAGAGATGGGGCAACAAGCTGTTACGTGGCATCTATTTTTACTTGCGTGTATTGATGAAGATGCTACTGTTTCATGGTTTTATTTTCATTGTTTATTTCCAATCTTTTGAGTATATCAAGAAAATTCTTCCATGGAAAAAAATGCATCTGGATGTCAGGACGATGAGTGTCCATCCTGACAAAAAACAACGCGACAAGAAAGACAAGGGCATCAAAAAGGCTGCCAAATGGTATGACTCGGTATCATATATATCAGATGGCGTAGGCAAAATGCTGGAACTCTCTGAAGACAAAAGAAAATACCTTCTGCCTTTAGGGGCGGATATTATATCACACAAGGAAAAAGTATTCGATTGCCTGCGATTGCTGTATGTCGGGACGTTAAACAACAGAAATATACTAAAGACAGTAAAGGGTCTGGAACTGTTTATTCAAAAACACCCTCACATATCAATCCACTATGACATAGTGGGCGACGGAAAAGAATATGACGAGATATCGGAATACATATCAGCCCACGATCTCAAGGATATCGTCATGCATGGCAGAGTGGACTACAAGCATCTGAAGCCATTTTTTGACGATTGTAATATAGGGGTGTCATTCGTACCAAAAACGAGTTATTACGATATACAGCCACCTACGAAAACATTCGAATACGCATTTTCTGGTCTATTCACTATTGCAACATCAACATTGTCGAACCAAGAAATTGTCAGACCATGCAATGGCATCTTGATTGAGGACAATGCAGAATCATTTGCCGACGGATTAGAGAAGATTATGAAAATGAAGGAGTCTTTCAAAAGCAGCGATATAAGAACATCATTGCTTGAATATTCTTGGCAAAATATAATAGACACCTATCTCGTTGAGATCATAGAAAAAGAATACCCTGTTAAAGAACAAAACGTTTGACACTCATCACGAGTTTTTCAATACAATTAAATGCGATAAACGACTTTTTGTTTCTTACACTTCTAAGCATCAGAACTATATGACACATCGGCTGTTTGTATTTGGAAATATCGGGCATTTAGATCAATTGCCCAAAAGCGGAGGGCAGTCTTCAGCACGTAGAGTGATGAAAGGATTTCAAGACGAAGGTATCGTTATCACCCCTATCCGCCGCCACCGGGCAGAAATAGCCAGCAAATGGGGACACAGGCTGGAAGTGGGCTATTTCGCCCTGCACGACCTAATAAAGATGATAGGCAAAATGATCTTCGGCAGGAGAAAAGGCTCTGCGTTTATGCAAATGACCTATGCCGGAGCATTGGTGCCCTATGAATATATACTGGCAACAACAGCCCGCTTGCTGGGCTACAAGAATATGCTTTACCTGCAGGGAGGCCTGGTCATGGACACTTACCCAAGGGGGGGTAAGATACACAAATGGCTGTTCAAACACACGATGGACAAGCAGTCGTTGGTACTGTTCGAGGGCTATGATGCGCTTTTGCTGACACAGGAAGTGTCTGATTCGCACTTACTGTACTTTCCGTCGTATGTGGTTGATGAGGTGATACCTGAAAAAGCGCCCTCCAAGCCAGAGGACGAATTGAATCTCTGCTATTTCGGCAGGATGTCGCCAGTAAAAAATCCCATCATCATCCTTAAGGTTTTCGAACTGCTGTGCGAAAGGCATCCCGACATGAACATCAACCTCACACTGGTTGGGAGCGACGTTATCCACCCTGACTACGTGGCAGAATTAGACCGGCTCATATCACAGTCGCCCTATAAGGACCATATCACCAGGAAAGAGAATTCGCCCTTTGAGTATCTTATTCAGATGATGCAGAGACAACATTTCTACATCTTCCCCACCCGCGAGAAAGCCGAAGGTCATAGCAATGCCCTGAACGAGGCCATGAGCCAGGGTCTGATACCTATAGCAAGCGACTATCATTTCAACAAAACTATTATAGGCGACGAGCAACTTGTGGTAAAAGGATATGAACCTGCGGACTATGCCGACTGCATCGACCGGCTAATCAATAAGAAGTGCTTAGCAGCCCTCTCTGAGAAGATGTGGCGGAGAGTGAAGGAAAACTACTCGATTTCGATTGTAAACCGCCATATTTGTAAAGAAATAAAAAAAACAATCTCACACTAATTGATAATCCAAAACGCAGAAGCTTTAAGAAAGACTGCGGAAGGCAATCATCAACAGTCGCTATACGAAAGAATGAAACGCCAATCCCTAACTACGAAAATAACAGACAGATTGGATTTCGTGGACGTGGCAAAAGGCATAGCCATCCTATTAGTTCTTTTGGGTCATTTGCTCATGGGCGAGACATGGCTCAAAAAGTCTATTTATGCTTTTCACATGCCTTTCTTTTTCTTTGCAGCAGGTTTTTTCATCTCAGAAAAACCATTTCGCAACTATGCCTCGCGCCGCATACAAACAATCATAGTACCCTACATGCTTTTTGCTTTCTTGTTTGGCACATTAAGCATAAAGAGCATAATCCCTATCCTGTATGCGACCAACCAATCGCTCAAAATTGCAGACAGCAATGGGATGCTGTGGTTTTTGCCTTCGCTATTCCTGTCACTGGTTATCGTACACCTGATGAGAAAAAAAATGAGGAGCAAAGCCATAATTGCCATCCTATCGGTATTTGTTTTCGTATCGTTGGGATATGCGTTGAACCAACAGTGCCATGGAGGCATACTGAATATTTTTGACCGTTGGGGACTGCCGCTGGGCATAGATATCGTAATGATAGGAACATCATTTTCATTGGTCGGTTATCTTTTTGCATATCATGGCGGATTAAGATGGCTCGGCGACTGTAACAAACTGACCGCTGCGGCACTTTCCCTGCTCTTGCTACTGGTGTTACTGAGTGTCTTATACAATACTCGCAAAGACTATCCACAGATGGCAACCGGCGACTTAGGCAACTGGTATGTCTATTTCATCGTGGCTACCTGCGCTTCAATCGGCCTGATTGCGCTATCACGACTCATCAGCACTCTCGGTCGCTGCCAGTGGCTGACATGGTTAGGGCGCAATAGCCTGACATTGTTTTTGGTACACCGTATGTTAGTAGGCATTCTCCAAAAGCAAGTCATACGCCACTCTCCCAATGTTCTGACATACGCACTGAGCATGATTATACTCTGCTTGTTTTCTGTCATTTGCACTGTCATTATCAACAAATACTTCCCTTACCTTGTAGGGAAATCATCAACTCAAAAATAACTAATATTATGATTTTTGCAGCTATCTTGGCGGGTGGTAAAGGTACCCGCGTAGGTTCGAATGTACCTAAACAGTTTTTGGAGTTAGGCGGCAAGCCCATTCTGGTGCAGACCGTGGATGTGTTTGTACGTTCAAAACTTTTTGACATCATCTACATCTCTGTCAATGAAATGTGGCTGGAGCACACGAAAGACCTCATCAAGGAGTATTTCCCTGAGAATCAAGACATGTTCCGCTTTGTCTGCGGTGGTAAAGAACGTATGCTGTCGTTCCTGAATGTGATTTACGACATCAAGGAGAAGCATGGGGTCAGAGCCGAAGACATGGTCTTCTCGCACGATGCCGTGCGCCCCTTTGTCACGCAAGACATTCTGGAGGATTGCATTAAAGAGACCCGTCTGCACCGCGTGGCCATGGCCACCATACCCAGTGCCGACACCACTTACTATTCCGGCCGCGAAGGTTTCCTCACATCCACATACGACAGGAAGAAACTCTTCTACGCCCAGACTCCGCATGGATGCACCATGGACCTGCTCGACGAAGTGATCAATTCATATACACAAGAGGAGCTGTTGTCCCTGACCGGCACATCTCAGCTGTTCGTCAACCGGAATATTGACGTGCGCATATCATTAGGCCGTCCGAGCAACCTGAAGATCACCACGCTCGAGGACATTGATTTCAGCGAGTATATGTTGAAGAAGAAACAGGAAGAACAAGGGGAAAAAGCATGAACGGCCAACTTTTTAACGAACAGCAGTCTTACCTCGCAGACCGTCTGCGGGGTAAGACCATTATGGTGAGCGGTGCCACAGGACTGGTAGGTTCTGCCATCGTGCGATACCTCATCGTTTTGAACGATGTGAAGGATGCCGGCATCCAAATCATCCCCTTGTACCGCGACATTGACAAATACGAACAAGTATTTGGCGGCACCAAGGGACACGACGACTTGTCGCCTGCATATTTCTCGGCCGATGAAGACTTCGCCTACGAAGGGCAGGCAGACTATATCATCCACTGCGCCGGTATTTCCGGGGGTTCGAAGATGCACTTGAAAGATCCGGTAAAGATTTTCAATATTGGCATTGGAGGGACGAGAAGACTGCTCGACTATGCTGCCACTCACAATTGTGAAGGGTTTGTGTATGTCTCTACTTATGAGATTTACGGCGGTGTGAACGAAGACAAACTGATAGACGAAAATCACCCTTGCCTGCTCAATCCGATGGTGCTGCGCAACAGTTATGCTGAAGTAAAGCGTGTCTGCGAGTCAATGCTTACGGCTTATTCCGCAAAATACGGATTCAAGGTGTTCAGTGGACGTCTCACTTCCACTTTCGGTACTGGAGTATCCTACAACGACCCCCGCTTCTTTGCAGAGTTTGCCCGCTGCGTAGTGGAAGGACGTAATATCGTAATGAAATCTACAGGTGGCACCGTGCGCAACTATTTGGACGTGGACGATGCAGCCTCTGCCTTCCTTTACATCTTGGTCAATGGAGAGAGCGGCAACGCATACAACCTGACCAACCGCAATAACGCCATCTCCGTGCGCGATATAGCCACAAAACTGATTGCACTGGGTGGCAATCAAGTGGAACTGGTATTTGACATTGCCGACGACATCAAGGCTTTGGGATTCCGCAAGGAAGGTGTCACCCTGATGGACCCATCCAAATTAGAAGGCATTGGTTGGATACCAGTATATACGTTTGAAGAAACATTGCAGAAGCTATTAGACACATTTAATACAGCAAGAGGTCAATAAGTTCAACTACAATATAGGCAAGTTCTAATAATTAACAATTATTTAGAACCTGCCTATAAGGTATCTTTGGTGTAGGAATGTGCTGGGGCGTGAGGATTATCCCGTCTGCATATTGCAATATCAGTGATATCGTTGAGATAAAGAATCGGAAACCAATTTAGTCTTCAAAGAAAATTGTATGAAAATCCATTTCAAGTCTCACAGAAAGAAGTCATGGCCTGCCAATGCCCTGCTATACAATATCAGCAAGCTATGGTATCGTCGCGACCCACGGTTATGGGTGTTTGGTACCCACGAGGGTATGAAATACGATGACAATGCACGTTATCTCTTTGAACACGTGAACCGTGAGCACGGACAAGAGATCCGGTGTGTATGGCTCGCTGCGAACGAGGAGGTTGCAGATACGGTCAGGAAAACTGGCGGCGAGGCTTATACTTTCGACAGCGAGGAAGGGAGAAAGACAGCTCGCAGGGCTGGCGTGGCCATATATACGAATGGCCTCGATGACTTTGGACCTTGGCCTAAAACCGGCGGAGCCAAACTGGTATTTTTGGGTCATGGAGTAGGATTCAAACAAACCTACAATGCCAAATACTCCGGCACGGCACTTATCATTAAGAAGATGATGGACAAAATCTTTTCCTGGATTCAGCGAGACCTGACTATTGCCACATCTGAATTCAACAAGTCGCAGCGTATCAGCATCGCCAGTCTGCCAAGCCATGCCAACATAGCTATTACCGGTCAACCTCGGAATGACATTTTTCGCCAGCAAGGCTTGCGCGAAAAAGTATTTAAGGCATTAGGGCTCCATGACGACCAGCACCTCATCTTGTATTTGCCTACGTACAGGAATCAGGATACGGGGAACGATTCTTTGAAAAACATCATTCTCAATCTCTGCAACAGCACTGAATTGCATGATGTCCTCGTCAAGACTGACAGCGTGTTCGTAGCCAAATTGCACCCGCTTACCCCATCTTTCGACATTCCCGAAAATGACCGATTCCGAATAATGAACTATCAGGAAGTAGAGTCGAACCAAGAGTTACTTGCCGCAGGTGACATCCTTGTTACGGACTACTCAAGTGTATGTGTCGATTTTTCATTACTCCAGCGTCCTGTCATCTTCTACTTGCCCGACAAAGACACATTTACCAAAAATTCGGAAGCGGTAAGTGACGAGTTTTATGCCATCTGCAAGGAAAACGAGTGTTTCACTCCCGCTCATCTTTCTTCCTTGATCAGTAATCCTTCTTTGTCGGCCACAGATGCCATCAACGCCCTTTTTGAATCGCCCGGCATTAAGGGGAGCTGCTACTCTGAAAATGTATTCCAGACCATCAATCAATTGTTTTGCCAACAATGAAATCACATTATTCCATCATTTACTCGTTACTGCTTGTCGTCATTTACGGATGTGGAACAGAAGCCTTTGGCTTAGACATCGATTATGAGAAAAACCTGAGTGCAGTAAATGAAAACCTTGCAAGAAAAGGCAAGTACCCCATCATCGCACACCGGGGAGCTTGGTCTGAGACCGGACATCCGCAGAATTCTTTAGCGGCACTAAAAGAAGCACTTTCGCTCGACATTTTCGGTTCGGAATGTGACATCTGGAAGACCAGCGACAATGTGTTTGTCATCTGCCACGACCAGACCTACAATGGCATGGATGTAACGAAATGCACCTATGCTGAACTTGCACAATATCCTTTGAACAACGGCGAACGTATTCCTACTCTCGATGACTTCTTGACTGCGCTTGAAGCCTCAACGACACAGACCAAATTAGTGATTGAACTGAAGAGCAACGCCCAGCCTATGGAGGTCTTCGAAGCGGTTAACAAACGGGGACTGCTTCATAAAGTGGTTTTCATAACATACTCATACAAAAAGTGCCAAACCTTTGCCAGCATGGGATGCGGAGACATTGCATACTACATAGGAGGAAGCAAGACACCCGAAGAGATAAGGTATAATGGCATAGGTGGTATCATTAATAGCGAAGAGAATATTAGAAAAGTACCCGACTGGATAGAGCGTTCCAGCAATGTTGGTGTGCAATTGGTTTTAGGCTCAGTCAACAACCCTTCTATTATGAATCAATATATTGATAGGGGATGCCTTTTCAGTTCAAATAGACCCATCACGCTGGTGAAAGCCATTGACAAACAGGTGAAAGTGCGAAAAGCGACGAAAAAAAGAAGATGAAAAAACTTGAAGTAGTCAGTTTTCTACGCGGATTTGCCATTTTCACCATCATCATGATGCATCTGGTGAAGCCCGCCGTCACGGGAAACCTCAAGACCATAACCTCCTTCGGCGGGTCGGGGGTGCATGTATTCATACTGTTGAGCGGCTTTGGTCTTTACCTGTCGCACCTACGCCGCCAATCCACCTATTCAGAGTTCATACGCAGACGATTCACTAGAGTCTATCTGCCCTACATGCTGCTGATGCCGCTGTTTGTGGCCTATTATTGGTTTGTATGTGGTACTTTCGACCTGACTACGCTAGCAAGTCATGTGTTTCTTTTCAAGATGTTCGACCACACGCTCGACACCTCATACGCCTACAGCCTGTGGTTCATCTCTACCATCATTCAGTTTTACCTGTGCTGGCCTGTCATCATCCGGCTGTTTAAAGGGAAATGGGGACTGCCGATGGCCCTCGTCGTCAGTTTGGCATGGGCTACGCTCGTGGGTGTGCTGGGAAAGCAGGCCGACCGAGCTTGGGGCAGTTGTTTCCTGCAGTATCTGTGGGAATTTGTTGCCGGGATGAAATTGGCTGAAGTATATGCCCGCCAACCTGAACGTATCAAAGTGCCAAACTATGGCTTATTGCTGGCCACAGCCGTCGCGGGCATGGTGCTGACAGGCGTAATGGGAAAAATCGGCGGGATTCTTAAACTATACAACGATATCCCCTCGCTTCTCGGTTATTTGTCTGTAGCGCTCATCATTTATAAATTGTCGATTCCGATGGTCAACCGTTTCTTTTTATTCACAGACAAGATTGGCTATGAGTGGTATCTAGTGCATGGACTGACCTTTTTGGCGCTTCGCCATCCTTTCTATGACATCATGCCCGTACCGCTTGCACTTCTGGCTTGCTGGGTGGTCTCTTATATGGCGGCACTGCTGTTCGGGCGGTTGCTCACGGTCTTGGGCATCAAGAAAAAACAACAATGAATCACATTTAATCACGCGATACAATATGGCTGACACCATCAAAATACTCAATGCTGACGTGCTCAATATCACGCAGGCACAATTGTTGGAGCAACTAAAGAAGGGGGTGCTCGTGACGCCCAACCTGGATCACCTGGTGAAGCTGCAGAAAGACCGTGAATTCTACGATGTCTATCAACAGGCCGACTGGGTGGTGTGCGACAGCCGCATTCTCTACTTCCTCTCGAAACTGCTCAAACGCTCATTCCCTGAGGCCATACCGGGCAGCAGTTTCTTCACCGCCTACTACGAATACCACAAAGACGACCCCGACTGCCGCATTTTTCTTTTAGGCGCGCGCGAGGGCATCGCCCAAAAAGCCATGGAGCGCATCAACGAGCGTATGGGGCGGCAAATCGTGGTGGGGGCGCACTCGCCGTCGTTCGGATTTGAAAAGAAAGAGGAAGAATGTCAGGAGTTGGTGCGTATCGTCAACGAGAGCGGTGCCAACGTGGTACTGGTGGGCGTGGGAGCGCCCAAGCAGGAGAAGTGGATCATGAAATGGAAAGACCGCATGCCGGGCGTGGATGTGTGGATGGCCCTCGGTGCCACCATCGACTTTGAGGCCGGCACGCTGAAGCGCGCGCCTGCGTTCTACCGCAAGATAGGCATGGAGTGGTTTTATCGGTTCATGAAAGAACCCAAGCGACTGTTTAAACGATATTTTGTTGACGACATGAAATTTTTCTGGCTGTTTACCCGGCAGTTGTTGGGTTGCTATCGTGACCCATTTACAAAATAGCATCTGAGTACACCTTAAAGAGTCAGGTGTTTCTTAATTATTAGCATTTCCATTCTTTTTCACTCAAAAGTTTTGCAAATCCTGCCTCAGTCTGAAACCACAGACAATTGCCTTCACTTCGTGATTTATAATTTATTTAATAGTTTAAGATTGATTTATGCAAAGAAAGCGCATTAATTGGATAGATTTGGCAAAGGTCATTTGTATCTGGTTGTTGGTGGTCTGTCATAGTGGGCAAAGAGGCATGATACTAACTATTACTCACCAGTTCTTCATGCCGGCTTTCTTCATCATTTCAGGGATACTCTATAGGCCTAAAGGAGTTAAGAACACACTTATCTCTTTTGGCTTTCCCATTCTACTTTTCGGCACTATATATATTGTTTACTACATTGGGAAAATGTATTTACAATGGAAGCACGGTGCACTTCTCTACGCTGATGCAGAAGCACTGACATTTGCCGAAATGTGCTGGGGAACGGCAATAAACTGGCTGAAGAGTTTCATTTTCTCTAGTTCTCCAAGTGTTTTCCGAGGCTATTGGTTTGTTGCCACCTTATTGTTTCTTCGTCTTTTGTACGAAGTAAATGTTGTCAGGAGGTATAAGGTTGCCATAGCTGTGGCATGTATTCTTTGGTGTTGCGCTGAACCATTTCTGCCTGTACCCTCCACTCTCGTATCCTTCAGACCCTATATGGTTATTTCGTGTCTCCCATTTTTTACAATAGGCATATTATTGACTGAATACAAGGTTGATGTCATGAAAGGTTCATTTGAATGGAAAATCCTTATATCCTGCATATTCTTTATTTTGACATTGATTCAAGGAAGACCTGACATGTCGTTGCACCAGTATGGTTTGACCTATGCCGTTTTCTTCATCAATGCCCTGCTTGGAAGCTACATTCTATTCAACATCTGCGCCAACGCTCCACAAAACCGTAAATGGCTGATACACTTGTCTAATGGGACTCTACTCATTCTGGGTACTCATGGATGGATATGCCCATATGTGAAAAAAATCCTTTCCCTGCCCGTGTTGCACACCTCCAGTCCCTACCTTCCGCTGTTCGTCGGAATCATCACGCTTGCCATCTGCTATCCGGTAATAGTCTGGGCCGACAAGAAGTATCCACTGGTACTGGGAAAACTGAGGCCTAAGGCAGTGAAAATAGATAGTCCTAACACAAAGGTGGCCGACCAGAAATAGATACATCAGCCAAGGCTGTATTGTCACAACCGACCGACCACTTTACGTTGAACTTTGAACTTTGAACTTTGAACTTTGGACTTTGTGATTAGTGGACTATTGTCTACACTCCCAAACGACTAAACGACTAAACGACTAAACGACCAAGTACCCAAACACCCAATATAAAATGACCGATTTATTTCAGGCGTACCGCACTTTCTTCGGCAAAGGCGACGCACTCTATCAATTGTTTTCACCCTACCGCATCTGCCCCCTCGGGGCTCACGTCGATCATCAGCACGGACTGGTGTCTGGCTTCGCGTTCAACAGCGGCATCGAATACCTCTTCTCAGCCACCGAGACAGGCAAAGTGGAGATGGCTTCTCTTTCGTTCGAGGGTCTGATGACCTTCAACGTACAGCGACCGGTGGATGAGAAACAGAACAACTGGGGCGACTACCTACGCGGGGCGATGTGGGCCCTGCAACGCGACTTCCGCCTGACCAAAGGCGTGCGGGGCATCGTCAAGGGTTCTATGCCTATCGGCGGACTGTCGTCGTCGGCGGCACTGCTCTGCGGTTTTGTCATGGCTGTAGATAAGGTGAACGGATTGGGACTGGACAAGATGCAGGTGATACACTATGCCTCGGTGGCGGAGCGCGAATACGTGGGGTTGAACAACGGTATCCTCGACCAAGCCTGCGTAGTGCTCTGCGAAGCCGACAAACTGCTTTACCTCGACACTCGCAACTCGAGATATGAGCTGCTGCCCTTCGGCAACGGCAAGGAGCCGCTCCCGTTCAAGGTGGGTATCTTCTTCAGCGGCGTGACGCGAAAACTCACGGGCACCGACTATAACCTGCGCGTGTCGGAGTGCAAGACGGCTGCATGGATGCTGCAGGCCTATGAGGACATCCCCCTCAAGGAACTACCCGACACCCGCCTGCGCGACGTGACGGAAGAGGTGTTTGAGCGACACGAGGCCATGATGCCCAAACGCTTTGCCAAAAGGGCAAGGCATTTCTACTCGGAATGCGACCGCGTGGCCGACGGTGCCGAGGCATGGAAGCGTGGCGACATACGGGCTTTCGGCCAACTGATGTTTGAGAGTTGCGAGAGTTCGATGAACAACTACGAATGCGGGTCGCCCGAACTGATTGAGATTTACAACATCATGCGACGCACTCCGGGCATTTATGGAGGGCGATTCAGCGGAGCGGGATTTAAAGGAGCCTGTATCGCGCTTGTTGACCCGAAAGAAGAGGCAGCTATCAAGCAATACGTCACTGAGGAATATCTGAAGGTTTACCCGCAATATAAAGACTCGTTTGAAATTTTCTTCTGCGATCTGAGCAACGGGGTTGACTTTCTGTAGAAGCCTCCCCCGTTCGGGTATTGTGGATTATGAATTGAAATGAAGAGTATCATTATAGCGGCGGGATACGCCACACGCTTGTATCCGCTGACAGAAAACATGCCGAAACCGCTCTTGGAAGTGGGCGGCACCACGATTTTAGACCGGCTGATGAGGGATGTCGATGCTATCCGTGGCATCGATGAGCATATCATCGTGAGCAACCATAAGTTTTACGAGCAGTTTATGGCTTGGAGCCGGCAAGCCGCGCTCAAGCACCCCGTGACTATCGTTGACGATGGCACCATGACCAACGAGACCCGTCTAGGGGCGGTGCGCGACCTGCTCCTGGCCATCAGCCAGCAGCACATCGACGACGATATCATGGTGCTGGCAGCCGACAATATCCTCGACTTCTCGTTGCAGGGGTTTGCCGACTTTTTCCACGACAAAGGGGCTTCGGTCATCATGTGCCATCACGAGCCCGAACTGCAACGCTTGCAGCGCACGGGGGTCATCGCTGTAGATGACAATATGCGTGTGCTAAAGATGCAAGAGAAGCCCGAGCAGCCTGTGTCGCATTGGGCGGTGCCACCGTTTTATATCTATAAGCGGAGCGACCTGCCGCTCATCCGCGACTGCATGAACCACGGCTGCGGATTTGACGCGCCCGGCAATCTGGCTCATTATCTTGTGGACCGCACGCCCATCTACGCCTGGCAGATGCCCGGACACCGTTTCGACATCGGTTCGCTCGACAGCTATCAAGAGGCACAACAGCTGTTTAGAGGTGAGAGGTAAGAGGTTGTTCTTAGGGGCAGGGGGCAGGGGGCAAGGAGCAGGGGGCAGGAGAACACGAAACACTCAACACTCAACACTAAACAAAAAAAAGAACACCCAACAATGAAAATATTAGTGACCGGAGCCGCGGGATTCATCGGCTCAAAGATTGCAAGCCTGCTTGCCGCGCGCGGCGACGAAGTGACAGGAATCGACAACATCAACGACTATTACGACGTGCGTCTGAAATGGGGCCGGCTCAGCGAACTGGGCATTGGCGACGGAAGGAGCGACATCGAATGGGGCAAGACCTACTCAAGTGTCACCTACCCTACCCTGCGTTTCCAGCGCATGGCTCTGGAAGACAAGGAGGCCATCGACAAGCTGTTCGACGAAGAGCAGTTCGACCGCGTGGTGAACCTGGCGGCTCAGGCCGGTGTGCGCTATTCTATCACCAATCCCTACGCTTACCTGACGAGCAACCTCACGGGCTTTCTCAACATCTTAGAAGCATGCAGGAACCACCCCGTGCAGCACCTGCTCTTCGCATCATCGAGTTCGGTCTATGGCATGAACACGAAGGCGCCCTTCTCTGAAGATGACAAGGTGGACGCGCCCGTGAGCCTCTATGCGGCGACCAAGAAGGCCAACGAACTGATGGCGCACAGCTACAGCAAGTTGTATGGCATACCTGCCACAGGACTGCGCTACTTCACGGTCTATGGGCCTTGGGGGCGGCCCGACATGGCGCCCATGCTCTTCGCCCGTGCCATTTCCAAGGGAGAGCCCATCAAAGTGTTCAACTACGGCGATATGATTCGCGACTTCACCTATATCGACGATATCGCATTCGGCTCCATCCAGTGTCTGGACCAGCCGCCAGTGGCAGAGCAGTGCGCCAACCATGTGCCGTTCAGGGTCTATAACATCGGCTGTTCTCACCCGGTGAAGCTCATCGACTTCATCTCTGAGATAGAGAGCGCATTAGGCTTGAAGGCAGAGAAGGTGATGCTGCCGATGCAGCCCGGCGATGTGTATATGACCAATGCCGACACCACCAAGCTGGAGACGGAGATCGGCTATAAACCGCGCGTGACCCTGCATGAGGGCATCACACAGTTTATTGAGTGGTACAAGTCGGAGAAAAATCCACTGAAATAGCCTCACCACGCCATCATCCCCTTGCCTCAAAGTGGGCATGGTTACCATCATCCAAGAGACTTTTCTTACTCATTCATATTCATATTTAATGCAAAAAAAATCATACAATATCGCGGTGGCGGGCACAGGCTATGTGGGCCTCTCGCTCTCCGTACTGCTCGCCCAGCACAACCACGTGACGGCTGTAGATATCATCCCCGAAAAGGTGGAGATGATCAACCGCCACGTCTCGCCCATCGCCGACCCCGAGATTGAGGAGTATCTGAAAACGAAAGAACTGGACCTGACTGCCACACTCGACGCCGAGGCGGCCTACCGAGAGGCCGACTTCGTAATCATCGCCACACCGACCAACTACGACAGCAAGAAAAACTATTTCGACACCTCGGCCGTGGAACAGGTCGTCAACCTCGTCATCCAATGCAACCCCGAGGCCGTGATGGTCATCAAATCGACCATTCCCGTGGGATTCACCCAACATATCCGCAGGAAAACGGGGTCGAAGAATATCCTCTTCGCGCCCGAGTTTCTGCGCGAGAGCCGCGCTCTCTACGACAACCTCTACCCCAGCCGCATCATCGTGGGCACCGACCCAGACGACCCCAGACTGACGGCGGCAGCCGAGACGTTCGCAGCCATCGTGAAACAAGGGGCGCTGAAAGACGACGTGGAGACACTCGTCATGGGATTCACCGAAGCCGAGGCCGTGAAACTATTCGCCAACACCTATCTGGCATTGCGCGTGAGCTTCTTTAATGAGCTCGACACCTATGCAGAGATGAAGGGCCTCAACACTGCCGACATCATACGCGGCGTGGGACTCGACCCGCGCATCGGCTGCCACTACAACAACCCATCGTTCGGCTATGGCGGCTACTGTCTGCCAAAAGACACCAAACAACTGCTGGCCAACTATGCCGATGTGCCCGAAAACCTGATACAAGCCATCGTGGAGAGCAACCGCACACGCAAAGACTTCATCGCCGACCGTGTGCTCTCCATGGCAGGATATTACGACTACCACAACCGCGGCGACTACTCGCCCGGCAATGAACGACAATGCGTCATTGGGGTTTACCGCCTGACGATGAAGACTAACTCTGACAACTTCCGACAGAGCAGCATCCAGGGCGTGATGAAGCGCATCAAGGCAAAGGGGGCCACCGTCATCATCTACGAACCCACGATTGCTGACGGCAGCACATTCTTCGGCAGCCGGGTGATTAACGACCTGGAGGCGTTTAAGCAGCAAAGCCAAGCCATCATCGCCAACCGCTATGACCCGGTGCTCGACGACGTGAAAGACAAGGTCTATACGCGCGACCTTTATCATAGGGATTAAAGCCCCCTCCCCAACCCTCCCCGAGGGGAGGGGAAAGCCTCCCCCGTACCCCCTCCGAAGGAGGGGGCACTGAATGAGACAAATAGAGTCTGAAATTGTGAATTGTGAATTGTGAATTGAGATGATATACTTCTTGTTTTCGCATGAGTATTCAGACAAGAAATACCTCATGCAAGCACTTGGCGAAGACAATACCGTAGCCGTGCACACGCGCGACCACAAGAAATGGTACATGTGGCACTGGGCCCTCTTCTGGGGCAGCGTGCGGGTGGTGAGAGCCTCGTCGAAAGGCGACACCATCGTGGCGTGGCACCATCTGCAGGCGGTGCTGGCATGGTGGATGAGCCGCCTGACGTTCAGGAAGCGGAAGTTCGTGTGTCTGAACATCCTGCTCAAGGTGGAGAAGACATGGAAGAACCGTCTGCACCGCTTTCTCTGCAAGCGTGCTTTCCAAGCCGGCAACTTCAAGGCCACAGTCACCTCCGTGGACTATGGTCAATGGCTCAACCGCCAACTGGGCATCGACGTGGAATATACCCTGCTGCACGATGTGTATCATAACTACTACCACATGCCGCAGTTCAAGGAGTCGCCGAGAAAGGACATTGTCTTTTGCGGCGGTGCCAGTGGGCGCGACTGGAATCTTATGTTCGACATTATCCGCCGTACGCCCGACGTGCGCTACTACATGATAATGCCCGGCCATCAATACCGGTGGTTTATGAAAGACCATAGTCACGAGATACCAGACAACGTCATCATCGACTACAACATTCCTTACAAGCAGTTCATGTTCCGTCTCTGCCAATCTACACTGGTGGTGCTGCCGCTCAACATCAACGCCCCCGCAGGGCTTACCGTGATGTATCAGGCGGCCGCCAACCGGCGCATGGTGATCACGAGCGGCACCGAGGCCATGAAAGAGTATTTCATGCCTTACCAACTATGCGGTAAAGACCCTGCGGAGTGGTGCGACAAGATACGCTACTACCTGAGCCACGAGGCGGAGCGGCAGCAGGAGGCCGACCGTTTCCATGAGTTCATCACCACGCAGTGCACCGAGCAAGACTACGCCAAAATCGTGGCCCGACTGTGCCATGAAAAGTAAAACAATGAAAGCCATCGAACACGATTCTTACTTATCATTTGTCAAGTTCAGCCTCGACGACAAGGCTCCGGTGCCACCCGCAACCGACACCATCGTCTGGCGCGACCTGCTTGACTGGGCCAAGAAACAGACCATTGTGGGCACCTGCTGGCGAGGCATGCAGCGACTGGGCGACATCGGCCGCAACAAACCCACCGACGATGATGTGCTGGAGTGGATGGCCGTATGCACCCGCATCGAGAAGAAAAGCCGCAAGGCCAACGAACGGGCGCTGTGGGTGTATCGCACCTTTCTGGGCGAAGGTTTCCGCTCGTGTCTGCTCAAAGGTCAGGGCAACGCTTACCGCTACCCGGAGCCGTTGCTGCGGCAGAGCGGCGACATCGACATCTATGTCGAAGGCGGCGATGACAAGGTGATCAGCTATGTGCGCACCATACGGCCGAAAGCACGAGCCGTGTATCACCATATCGACTTTGTCAAGACCGAGGGCATACCCGTCGAGGTGCATTACAGACCGTCGTGGATGAGTTGTCCATGGTACAACAGCCGCCTGCAGCGCTTCTTCGAGGAAGAGGGCCGGCGCTCGTTCGACAACCTCGTCACACTCCCCGGCACCGACGGCGAGATAGCCGTGCCCACATGGCGGATGAATGTGGTGTTTGAGATGACACACATCGCTCATCATGTGTTGCGCGAAGGCATCGGACTCAGGCAGATTATCGACTACTATTACCTGCTCAGCAACCACGGCGCCCCCACGCCCGACGAGCGGCGACAGGCCGAGAGCGACCTGCGCCGCATGGGACTGCGCAAGATGGGCGGAGCCGTGATGTGGGTGCTCACCGAGGTGCTGGGCATGCCCCGCGAGTGGTGTGTCATCCAGCCACACCGGCGCTGCGGCCGATTGCTGTTGCACGAGATGATGGCCGGTGGCAACTTTGGCAAATACGACGACCGTATGCTCAGCGGCGAGACCAGTTCGCAAGCCAAGAGAAACGTGCAGACACTCTGGCGCGACCTGCGCATGGTGTTTTATTTCCCCGCCGAATGTTTGTGGGAACCCTACTTCCGCTGGTACCACTATTTCTGGAGGAAGAAACATAATTAGAGGTGAGAGGATATTTTGGGGCAGGGAGCAGGGAGCAGGGGGCAGGAGATGTGCCCAGAGCACTAAACCCTAAACCTTAAACCCTAAACCCTAAACCCTCAACCCTAAACCCTAAACCTTAAACCCTAAACCCTAAACCTAAAACACTAAACACTAAACCTAAATTATATGAAGAAATACGAGAAACCCGACATCAAGACGGCCGATATGGCAGAAGCTGTATTGGCTGCACTGAGCCTGCACGACAAGGTGGGCTACGAACAATTAGGCAACGAAGCCGCTTTCGACGCCAACGAGCAAGCGACCGACGAACCGCAACGCGTCAACGTGTGGGACTGACCCCACCCTATCTTGTAAGAAGAACAAAAGAACAACTTAACACCTACCTAATATGGACATCAAACGGACACTTTTGACAGGGTGCCTGCTCGTGGCTGCCGCCATGATATGGGCACAGGCACCCAACGGCACCAACGATTACTATCAGGCTGCCGACGGCAAGAAAGGGGCGGCACTGAAGACAGCCCTCTGCGGCATCATCTCAGACCACACCACACTTTCCTACAAAAGCCTGAACGAAAAGTATGCCAAGACCGACAAACGGCCCGACGGCTATCTGTATGACATCTACTCCAACATCACCAGCTACACCATCGACGACACCAACACAGGCACCGAGGGCAAGGGATACAACAAAGAGCACACCGTGCCGCAGAGCTGGTTTAACGGAGCCTCGCCCATGTATTCCGACATCATGCACGTGCTGCCCTCCGACAGTTGGGTGAACAGCATGCGTGGCAACCTGCCCTTCGGCGAGACGAGCAACCCCACCAACTGGTCGGCCAACAAATTCAGCAAAAAGGGCCCTTGCGACAGCAGCATCGGCTACAGCGGCACCGTGTTTGAACCCAACGACGAGTATAAGGGCGACCTGGCCCGTATCTATTTCTACATGGTGACATGCTATGAGAACAAAATCGCGAATTCTACCTGGGGCGGAGGCATGTTCGAGGGCGGTGCCTACCCCGCCTTCAAAGGCTGGGCGCTGCGCATGCTGCTGCGCTGGGCCGCGGAAGACCCTGTGAGCCAGAAAGAGATAGACCGCAACAATGCCGTCGATGAGGTGCAGGGAAACCGAAACCCATTCGTCGATTATCCCGGTCTGGAACAGTATATCTGGGGCGACAAGATGGATGAGGCATTCAGCTACGACAACTATTCGGGTGCCGCATCCGAGACGGTGTCGCAGCCGCTCTTCAGTCCCACGGCAGGCACGTATATCGAGTCGGTCAATGTCAGCATCAGCACCACCACAGCAGGTGCCACCATCTACTACACCACCGACGGCACCACGCCCACGGCATCCAGCACACGATACAACAGTCCCTTCACCCTGACGGCGACCACCACCGTCAAGGCTGTCGCCATGATCAATGGAGAGAGCAGTCGCGTGGCCACCGCCACTTATAGCATCAAGCAGAGCGGCGAGAGCGGCGACGGCATCATCTGGGCCGAAGACTGGAAGGGAGCCGCTGCCGGCACCGCCGTGCAGAAGGTGGAGAACGAGACAGCCATCTACTCGTCGGGCGATGAGGGCGAGCGCACCAAGGTTTACAATGAGAAGCTGGCAGGCGGCGAGGCACCCGAACTGCTCATCAGCAAAAGCGGTTATTTCACCGCCACCGTCGCCCTTGGCGGCGTGAGCGGCAATATGACACTCACCTTCAGGAGCAACCGCGACAACCTCACCGTCAGCTCCTCCACCACGGGTGTCACCATCAGCGGAGGTGCCAACAGCAGCAAGGTTTATACCTATACCATCAACGTGCCCTACGGCACGCAGTCGCTCGAACTGAAGTTCGTGAACAGCTCGTCGGACAATGCGCGTGCCGACGACTTCATGCTCACAGGCGGCGAGACCGACCCGGGACCCACACCCGTCACGCTCGCCTTCTCGACCGATGAGGCCACAGCCATTATCGGCGAGGCATTCACGGCGCCCACACTCACCATCTCGCCCGCCGACGCCGACATCGAGGTTGTCTATGCCAGCGACAATACCACCGTGGCTACCGTTGACGCGCAGACCGGCGAGGTGACGCTCATCAACGAGGGCGTGGCTACCATCATCGCCTCGTTCGACGGCAACGATGCCTACCTGGCTGCCGAGGATGCCACCTACACGCTCACCGTGACGCATGCACAGCAACCCGCCACGGGCGAGGGTGTCTATGAGAAGATTACATCGACCGCCGACCTGGAAGACGGCCGCAACTACCTGCTGGTGGATGAGACCGACAGCCGGGCCTACGCCGGATACGAGACGGGCAAGGGCATCATCGGCGGCGTGACCATCAGCAACAGCCAGATAGACCTCAACCAAGACGGCAACACAGCTCAGGTGCTCGTGCTGGAGAAGTCGGGCGACTACTGGCTCATCCGCGACGGCGAACGCTATCTGGCTCTCACGGCCAACAGCAACACGCTCAACAGTCAGAAATCAGCTACCGCGGCAGGCACGAAATGGACCATCACCTTCGATGCCGACGGTGCCGTACGCATCAACAATGTGGAACACAGCGACTACTACCTGCAATACAACACCAGCGCGGGCCTGTTCCGCTGCTACAAGACCAATCAGAGATATCCCGCACTGTATAAGGAACTGGCAACCTCTGACATCGAGGTGACCATCGGCGCTACCGGCTATGCCACGATGTATTACAGCGCGGAGAACCTGACCGTGCCCGAAGGCGTGGAGGCTACCACCTATATCGTCAGCGACGGACAACTCAGTGTGACGAAAACCTACGCCCCGGGCGAGGTGATACCCGCCGGCACCGCCGTGGTGCTCTACGACGGACTGACGACCGTCCAGACCTATACCTTTGCCAAGGCAGCTGCTGACGGCACGGCACCGGAGGCCAACATGCTCAAAGGCTTCGACGACAATGCCACCACGGTGGGCGACATCGACGGACTGGCCTATACCTACTATATGCTGGCCGTTGACCCCGACACCCAAGACCCTGCCTCTATCGGTTTCTACTATGGAGCCGACGGTGGTGCCGCCTTCACCTCGCTGGCGCACAAGGCCTATCTGGCTGTGCCCACGGCCTCGGCCAAGGGCATGAAAGCCTTCCCCTTCGCACAGCCCACCGCCATCCGTGCCATTGACGCCGACCTTGAACAGCACACCGATGCCGTCTATTCGCTCAGCGGACAGCGCATGCAGCCGGGCTCTTTGCCTAAGGGCGTGTATGTGAAAGAGGGCAAGAAGGTGGTGGTCGGAAACAAGTAATTCTATAGTAGTTAAGTAGTCAGTAGTTAAGTAGTTAAGCCGATACTCTGTCTATGAGATACACCAACATACAGGTATTGATATGGAGCCTGCTGACCACGACGCTGCTGTGTCTCTGCGCCTGTCTGTCAGAGAGGCATGAGCGGCGGCTGTCGGCCTACTACTGGAGCACGGTGTTCCATCTCGACTCCGCTCAGCAGGCATTCATCCACGACCACCACATCGGCCGCATCTACCTCAGGATGTTCGACGTGGTGCCCAATGGCGGACGGCCCATGCCCAACGCATCGGTGCAGGTGCTCTCGCCACGGCCCGACAGCGTCGAGGTGGTGCCCACGGTGTTCATCATCAACGACTGTCTGCTTGCGCCCCAGCCGCAGTTAGACTCGCTCATCTACACCCGCGTGATGCAGATGTGCCAGACGCACGACCTTGGTCCCGTGCACGAGATACAGCTCGACTGCGACTGGACACAGCGCACCCAGTCTAACTACTACGACCTGCTGCGACATCTGCGCGAGCGGGCCCGAGCCCAGGGCATCAGCGTGTCATCGACCATCCGTCTGCACCAGTTGTCGCAGACGCCCCCGCCTGCCGACCGTGGCGTGCTGATGATGTACAACACCGGCGACGTGACACGGCGCGACGGCACCGACCCCATCCTCGACATGAGCGATGTGCGGCCCTACCTGAAAGGGCTGAACGATTACGACCTGCCCCTGTCGGCAGCCTATCCCGTGTTTGAGTGGCGCGTGGCCTTCCGCGGCAGCAAATACCTCGGCATCGTGCATGCCGACGAGTACCTGCCCCTGTTGCCGGGCGACACCATCCTCACCCGTCAGGGCACACCCGAGATGGTGCGACGTGCCGTCATGGCCATCGACAGCCTGCGGCCCGGTGCCAACGACGAGATGATTATTTACGACATCAGCAAACAGAATATTCAACGATTCAATACTTATCATTATGAAAAAGCTTTTGACAGCCATTCTGCTGGCTCTGGCATGCAGCGTTGACCACGCCCATGCCTGCGGATGGGAGGTTACCTACAACTACTACCTGTTCGACGTACTTGATGGCACTTTCTGCCAGGACAACCTGATATCGGAGCGATGCGACCAGTTTTGGAAGACCTATACCGGCGGTGAGGTGGAACAGTACCGATGGAATGCCGACAACATCATGAAGATAGCCCAGAAGAAAGGCGACCAGGAGATGACAGCCTATCTGACCGAGCTGAACAAATACTTAGACATCTGCGAACAATTGCAAGAGACGTGGGAGTATCCCACTCGCGAACAACTCGACGAACGTCAGGCCACGCTGCGCAATATGGCCCGCCAAGCGCAAAGCTACAACGGCAAACGGCTGAAAAGCCAATGGGCGCTGCTCTACATGAGGGCCAACATGGTGATGAAGCAACACCAGGCCAACGTAGATTACTGGAACCAGACAGCGCGGCGACTGCCCGACAACGTGTATCGCGAGATGATGGAGAACATCTACGCCGGAGCGCTGTTGAACACCGGTCATCGCAAGGAAGCTATCGACCTCTTTGCTAAGCAGGGCGACCTGAAGAGCATCCGCTGGCTGATGCGCAAACAGCGCAACCTCGACGGCATCAAGAGCGTCTATGCCGAGGATGCCGCCTCGCCGTCGCTGCCCTTCCTGGTGCAAGACTTCGTGAACAATGCCCAGGAGACACTCGACAACACCGACCGCGAGGACCAGAGCGTGAATGACGAGTGGATGAAAGAAATCGACGCACGCGTCATCCTGCGCCGCGAGTGCCACGACTTCATCGACTTCGCCCGCCGGGTGCTGAGCGAGGGCAAGACGCCCTGCCCCGCCCTGTGGCAGGCAGCCGTGGGCGAGTTGCAGTACCTCTACGGCGACCATGCCTCGGCCTATGCCACGCTGACGGAGGCCATGACGATGGCGGGATCGCAGAAGATGAAAGACAATGCGCGCGCCATCCGCGTGGTGGCTGCCGTGGGTGCCCGCTTCGGCGAGAAGGACTTCGCACGCTGGATGAGCGGCGAACTGCAGTGGCTGTATGACGAGTCGCTGCGCGAGGCCGACTGCGCTTACCACTACCGGCTGTCGATGCTCCGTCTGGTGCGCAACGAACTGGCTCCGGCATACGCCAAGGCGGGCAACCCCACCATGGCGACTGCCCTCTATGGCATGCTCGACGACTACGAGGTGCGCATCAACCACCCCGACGGCCGCCCCGAGGATGACAGCTACAACCCCAACTATTCATCGTGGCACGGATACACCGAAGAGCTGAACAAGATGAGCGGCGACCAGCTGGTGGCTTTTGCCCAGTGGTGTCAGCAGAAGGGCGGCGACGACATGGAGCGATTCGTCAGACAGCATATCAAGGCAGACCCCACCTATTTCGACGACATGGCAGGCACGCACTATCTGAGCGAAGGACGCTTCGAGAAGGCAATCCCCTACCTGAAACGAGTGCCCCTCGCATTCATGGAGGGTCAGAACATCAGTTTTTATCTGGCTCACCGCGACTTCACCCGCCCGCGCTGGTTCGGACGTCAGGCGTTCAGCGAGAAGATACAGACCGATGGTGCGCATCTGGGCAAACTCAGCGACAACCCCAAACTGCGTTTCTGCGAAGAGATGATTCGCTTGCAGAAAGCCTACAACAAGGCCAAGGGAACCGAGCGCCAGCGTCTGGCCCTGCAGTTGGCCACCCGTTTCTATCAGGCCTCATGCCAGGGCGACTGCTGGTATCTGTGCCGCTATGCGCACAGTGTCTATGACGAGGCCGAGTATCATGAGATGGACTTCGTGGATGCTGCCAAGAAACTGCTCCGCGAGAGTGCCCTCTCGTCCGACTTCGACATCCGCCAGGAGAGTCTGTTTGCTTTGGCGTTTATCCCCTTGAAGCCAGCCGACGATGTGTCGTTTTGGGGCGACAAGATAGACTGGACTCAGGTGCTGCCCAACCGCAATGCCGACGACATGGCTGCCCTCGGTCAGTTCTACCGCCAGTATGGCAGCCGCGTGTCCACCTACGTGTCGAAGTGCGACGTGCTGAAAGCTTACATGGGTATGTGACTTCTTAACGGATTTAATGATTTAAGGCGTATAGCTCATTTTGCAGGGTATTTTTGACTGGTAGGTAGTCAATAGCTCA
>CAMVAT010000008.1 GCA_947165505.1 uncultured Prevotellaceae bacterium
AAAGGGAAGTTAAAGGGAAGTTAAAGGGAAGTTAAAGGGAAGTTAAAGGGAAGTTAAAGGGAAGTTAAAGGGAAGTTAAAGGGAAGTTAAAGGGAAGTTAAAGGGAAGTTAAGTTTCAGTCTCGGATGCCTTTGTTTTCATTGATTGCTTTACAGTAGGCATTGAGATTGTAGCTCGCTCCATCAATTTTGTATGAAAGTTGATGGAATTCGTCATCTGAAATATACATCAAATCTTTCGATAAAATAATATAACATCTACATTCTTCAAGACTTCCTTGGGCAATGTTCATAAAGCGTAGTTTGTCTGCTTTGCTTAGTTTCTTCGATCCCTCGGCAATATTGGCTACTATCGAAACGGCAGCACGCTGAAATTGAGATGCTAAACCATATTTCTCAAAGTCTGGATATTTGCGAGTGACTTGATATACCATTAAGACAAACTCATAGGATTTTTGCCATGCAATAATATCTTTAAAACTAAATGCCATAGTAATGTCCTTTTCACTTCCTTTTCACTTCCCTTTCACTTCCCTTTCACTTCCCTTTCACTTCATTTATTTCAGCGCCTTGTTGAGCATGTAGTAAACCTCGTTGTTCTGCAGCTGCTGCTTGAACTCGTAGGTCTTGGTGTCTTTGTTGATCTTCACGTATTCCAGACCGAGAATCTCTGCGAAGTCTTCCCAGTATTCCTCGGTGATGTCGTACGAGAAGGCGCTGTGGTGCGTGCCACCGGCCAGGATCCAGGCTCCGGCACCCACCTCGAAAGTGGGCTGGGGCACCCAGAGGGCTGACGCCACGGGCAGGTTGGGCATGGGTTTGGGCTCGATGCACTCCACCTCTTGTGAGATGAGGCGGAAGCGGTTGCCCAGATCGACGACGGTGGCCTTGATGCCGCGGCCTACCTTCGATGTGAACACCAGACGGGCGGTCTGCTCCTTGCGGATGCCGATGCCGAGGAAGTGCACTTCGAGCTTGGGTTTGTCAACGGCGATGAGCGGACATACCTCGAGCATGTGGCTCTGCAGGCACGAACTGCGGTCGCCGGCGAAGTTGAGCGTGTAGTCCTCCAGGAACGAGCAACCCGTGGGCATGCCCTGCTGGATGACCCACAGCGTGCGGTAGAGGCAGGCGGTCTTCCAGTCGCCCTCGGCTCCGAAGCCGTAGCCCTCGGCCATCAGGCGCTGCGAGGCCAGACCGGGTATCTGGTCGAAACCAAGGAAGTTGGGATCGTTGATGTCGGCGTCGCCCAGATCGTCGAAGTTGGTGGTGAAGGCGGTGGCACCCTCGTCTTTGAGCACCCGGCGCAGGGCGATCTCAGCCTTGGCTGCGTTCTTCACTTTCTGCCAATAGACCTCTTCGCCGCTCTCGTCAATCTTGATGGTGTACATCTTCTTGTATTCCTCGACCAAGGCGTCGGCCTCTTCGTCGGTCACCTTCTTCAGGTAGTCCATCAGACTGCTCACGGGATAGTAATCGACATGGTAGCCCAGACGCTGCTCAAACTCCACACGGTCGCCGTCGGTCACAGCCACGTTGTTCATGTTCATGCCGAACATCAGGCAGCGCACGTTGTGGGCATCGGCAATACCGGCGCACACGCGGGCCCACACGGCGATGCGCTTCTGGGCCTCTTCGCTCTTCCAATAGCCGCAGACCACCTTGCGAGGCACGCGCATGCGGGTGCAGATGTGTCCGAACTCGATATCGCCGTGGGCGCTCTGGTTCAGGTTCATGAAGTCCATGTCCATCGTGTCCCAGGGTATCTCGGCATTGTATTGTGTGTGGAAGTGGAGCAGGGGTTTCTGCAGGGCCTGCAAGCCCTTGATCCACATCTTGGCGGGCGAGAAGGTGTGCATCCATGTGATGATGCCCACGCACTTGTTGTCGTTGTTGGCGGCTTTCATCACGTTTTCCACTTCTTGGCTGCTGTTGGCGGTGCCTTTATACACCACCTTGATGGGGATGATGCCGCTGTTGTTCAGTCCATCCACCATTTCCTTACTGTGGCCGTCCACCTGTACTACTGCGTCGCCACCATAGAGCAACTGTGCGCCAGTCACCCACCATAGTTCTAAATTCTCGAAATATTTCATATTGTTATAGCCCCCCTCTTATCCCCCGAGGGGGAAGACCGAAACAGGGGCAAGGGTCTTTAGTTATTGAATAGCCCTCCTCTTACTTCTTCTTCTGTCCGTAGTAGGCGTTAGGACCGTGCTTGCGCGAGAAGTGCTTCTCGATGAGCAGCGGGTTCATGGTGGTCTCGGGGTTCACACTGTACGAGATGAACGCCATCTTGGCCACCTGCTCTGCCACCACGGCATGGTAAACGGCCTGGTCGGGGTCTTTGCCCCAAGAGAAGGGACCGTGGTTCTTCACCAGGACGGCGGGGGTGTGCACGGGGTTGATATTGTCGCGACGGAAACGGTCCACGATCACCACGCCCGTCTCTTTCTCGTACTCAGGCATCTGCGCCTCGGTCATGTCGTCGGTGCAGGGGATGCAGTCGTGGAAATAGTCGGCGTGTGTGGTGCCGATATTGGGGATGTCCTTGCCGGCCTGTGCCCAGGCGGTGGCGTAGGTGCTGTGTGTGTGCACGATGCCGCCCAGTTCGGGGAACTCCCTGTATAAGATAAGGTGGGTCGGCGTATCGCTCGACGGGTTGAGGTCGCCTTCCACTACCTTGCCGGTCTGCAGGTCGACCACCACCATGTCGGATGCTTTCATCACATCGTATTCCACGCCCGAGGGTTTGATCACCACAAGGCCTTTCTCGCGGTCGATGCCCGAGACGTTGCCCCAGGTGAATATCACCAGGTTGTGCTTCACCAGATCCAGGTTAGCACGAAACACTTTTTCTTTGAGTTCTTCTAACATAGCTATTGATTTGTTTCGGTTAAAATGTTGATCGTTGATAGTTCCTCACTGCCTCTTAGCTATTCACACCCCTCTCCCCTTGGAGAGGGGATAGGGGGTGAGGCTTTTTATAGCTTGAAGTTTGTATTTCCGTTATACATCCGCTTGTTGAAGCGGTAGAGTGCGGCGCCGCGTTTCGAGGTGAGCTTATCTATCAGTTCGGTCTTTTCGATGAAGTCTATCTCTTTCACTCTCTTGCGGAAGTTGCGCTTGTCTATCTCTGTGCCGAGGATGGCTTCATACACTTGCTGGAGCTGGGTCAGGGTGAAGAGGTCGGGCAGCAGGTTGAAGCTCAGCGGCTCGCGCCCGATGCGGCGGCGCAGCAGCGTCAGCGCCTTGCGCACCATCTCGTTGTGGTCGGAGTAGAGCTGTGGCAGCTCGTCCAGGTTCACCCATGTCACCTCATGCTCTTGCAGCAGGCGCTCGTCGTAGTCCTTCACGTTGATTAGCGCGCAGTAGGCCACAGAGATGACGCGCTCGCCCGGGTCGCGGTCGATGGCACCGAAGGCTCCTACCTGCTTCAGATACATCCTCTTCAGACCTGTCAACTCTTGCAGGGTGCGGTGAGCGGCATCTTCCAGACTCTCGTCTTCGCGCACAAAACCGCCATAGAGCGACCACTCGCCGCGTCCGGGATCCATCTGCCGGCGTCCGATGAGGAGACGGAGTTTCCCCTCATCGAAGCCGAACACGATGCAGTCAACAGACACGTAGTAGCGTGAGTGCTCACTATAGAATCTTGTCATGTATTACCAGAAATAGATATAGAATGCTACGGTCAGCGACAGAATGATAATGGTGTGGATGACATCCCACTTGTTCCAAGATGCACGGGTGGCGGCACGTTGTTCTGGTGTGGAGGTGCCAAAGACCAGACCTTGGATCTTCTTCTCATCGGGTGCCTTCGTAATCAAGCTCACGAAGATGACTACCAAGCAGCAGAATATGAGCATCACACCGCAGAAATAGAGCCAGTTGAAGTCATAGAACACTGCTTTAAACCAGTTGTCTGCTGCGTCGGGATTATTGCTGTAATACACCTTGGCACCTAAGCGGGTGATACCGATGATGATGCCGGAGAGCAAGCCCCACATACCACCTTTGGCAGAGGCACGTTTCCAACAGATACCTAGCAGGAAGGCGGCGGCGATACCGGGAGCCAACACGCTCTGCACATCTTGCAGATAATTGTACAGCACATCACCCACAGAGCGCATGATGGGAATCCATAAGATACCCAGCACAACGATGACCACGGTGGCCATCTGGCCGATGCGCACCAGACTCTTCTCTGATGTCTCCGGTTTCAGACGCTTCCAGAAGTCGATGGTGAACAGCATGGCGGATGAGTTGAACAGAGAAGCAAGCGAACTCATCAGGGCTGCAAGGATACCGCAGACCACGAGGCCTTTGACACCGGCAGGGAGCAACTTGGCCACGAGGGTGGGGAAGGCGGCGTCGGCACTGACCAAATGGAAGGTCTCGCCGTTCACTTCTACGCCGTTCTTCGACAGTGCGAAAGCAATCATACCGGGGATGAGGAACAGAAACACGGGCAGCAACTTCAGATAAGCACCGAAGATGGTACCGCGGCGGGCTTCTTTCTCATTCTTACCCGACAGCACACGCTGTACGATATACTGGTCGGTACACCAATACCAGAAACCGATGACGGCACTGCCCACCAAGGCACCGAGCCAAGGATATTGCGGGTCGCGCAGGTCGCGTATCAGACTGGTCATGTGGTCGCCGTATTCATTTGTCGTCACGGCACCGCAAGTGGCCATCATCTCATCCCAGCCACCGAGTGCTCTCAGGCCGAGCACCACGATGATTAAAGAGCCGAGCAACAGAATGGGGGTCTGCAGCACAGAGGTGTAGAGCACACTCTTCATACCGCCGAAGATGGTGTAGAGAGCCGTGATGAGCACTAGACCGATAGCTGCAATCCAGAAGAAGTCGATGCCCCAGAGTTCTTTGATGCCGAACACCTGTTGGAACACGAGTCCGCCGGCATATACAGTCACAGCCACCTTGGTCAGCACATAACTGATGAGTGAGATGACCGAGAGAATAGTGCGGCTCTGCTTGTTGTAGCGGCGCTCCAAGAATTCGGGCATGGTATAAACCATCGAACGGGTGTAGAATGGTACGAATACCCAGCCCAATAGCAGAATCATCCATCCTTGAATCTCCCAATGTGCCATGGCCATACCCGAAGATGCTCCGGCACCTGCCAAACCGATGAGGTGCTCACTACCGATGTTGGATGCGAAGATTGAAGCACCAATCGCTATCCATGTGGCATCCTTGCCACCCAAGAAATAGTCAGCCGAGTTGTTGTTCTTTTGACTGACAACCCATACAACAATGCCAATGAGTGCTACCGTAAACGCTCCAATGACAATCCAGTCTAATGTTTGCATAAATCTTTTATATTTGCGTTTGAATTAAAAAATCACTTAACTCGTCAACTTGTCAACTTATCAACTCGTCAACTATTTAGTACTAAACTTATACACCAGGTGGCTGTAGTATTTCTCGCCGGGCTTCAGGTAGGGCGAGGGCCAGTCTTTCTTGTTGGGCGAGTCGGGATATTTCTGGCTCTCCAGGCACACGCTCACGTGCTTGGGATATTGGATGCCGTTTTTGCAGACGACGCCCGTGCCCTGGAAGTTGCCGGTATATACCTGCATGCCGGGCTCGTTGGTATAGACCTCGAGCAGGATGCCGGTCTTGGGCGAGTAGAGCGATACGGCCACCTGAGTGTCGTCGCCCTTGCCGTCCTTATACGTGTTCAGACACCAGTTGTGGTCGTAGCCGGTGGCATTGCGTATCTGGTCGAAGGTAGAGTCGTTGACATGCTCGCTGATGGCGTGTGCCTTGCGGAAGTCCATCGGGGTGCCTTCCACCGATTTGATCTCACCCGTGGTCATGTAGGTCTTGTCGGCGGGTGTCCAGTTGTCGGCGTTGATATACATCTCCATGTCCATGCCTTCCTGACTCGGGTCGCCGTTCAGGTTGAAATAACTGTGGTTGGTCATGTTGATGACGGTCTCCTTGTCGGTCGTGGCCTCGTATTTGCAGTCGAGAGCGTTGTCGGCAGTGAGCGAGTAGGTGGCGGTCACCTTCACCTCGCCGGGGAAGCCGTTGTCACCGTCGGGCGAGACGAGCGTCAGCACCAGGGTCGAGTCGTTGGTCTGGTTAGCGTCAAACACCTGATACATCCATCCGCTGGTGCCTCCGTGCAGACAGTGTCCGAAGTTGTTGCGGGGCAACTGATACACGCTGTCGCCCACGGTGATCTTGCCGTCTTTGATGCGGTTGGCATAGCGGCCTACGGTCGATCCGTAGTCGCTCGGACTGTTCACAGAGTCGGTGTACTGCTTCAGATTGTCGTAGCCCAGCACCACGTCGGTCAGGTTGCCGTCGCGGTCGGGCACTAAGATCGACACCACGCGGCCGCCGAAATTGGTGATACACACCTCCATACCCTTCGCGTTGTGCAGGGTGTAGAGCTTCACTTGCTTGTTGTTGACGATGGAGTCAAACAGCTCGGGGTTCAGTCCCGATTCTGTCATTTTCGGACCCTGTGCCTCTTTCTTTCCACAGGCGGAGAAACCGACTAATGCAGCCAGTCCGATTACCCAAAAAAACTTTTTCATTTTGTTGTTGTTTATAGTAAATTTGATAGATATTAGATTTTGGGTGTAAAATTACAATCATTTTTTCATCCCACCAAATTTTCCGGCTATTATTTTCAGGAAAAAGTGTACTTTTTACACTTTTTTATGTTATCCGCCGTTTGTCGGGCTTTTTTAGTGGGTTAGTGGCCGGTAGTTACCTCTCACCTCATATCTCTCACCTCATATCTCTCACCTCTTACCTCTCACCTCTATTATATCATTCTCATCAGTGCCTCGATGCCTGTCTTGCTGAGTGGCAGTTCGATGGTCTTTCCGCCGGCGGAGCGCAGCGAGCAGACGCGTCGTTTGGCGTTCACCTTATAGACCCTCTGCGCGTTGACGATGGTGCTGCGGTCGATGCGCACGAAGACTGCAGGGTCGAGTTTGCGCTCCAGTGCCGCCAAGCTGTCCATGATGACCTCTTCGCTGTCGAAGGTGGTCAGGCGCGAGTAGTTGCCGTCGGCACGGATATAAGCGATGTCGTCGGTCTGCAGATAGACCTTGCCTGTGACGGTCTTGAGCGACAGGCGTCCGGTGTTCACCTCGCCGTCTGTGTCGTGGCTGCTGTTCTGCACGGCCTTGGCGATGGCGAGAGCCAGCTCGTTTTTGCTGACGGGCTTCATCAGGTAATCGACGGCGGACAGCTTGATGGCGCTCATCAGGTAGCGGCGGTCGGCATAGGCGGTGGTGAAGATGACCTGCGGCAGGGGAATGGTCTGCTGCAGCTCAACGAGCAACTGCATGGCATCGCGCCCCTGCAGTTGGATGTCCATCAGCACCAAGTCGGGCCGGTGGTGCAGGATGCTCTGCAGTGCGTCGTCGTAATTGTCGCAACTATCTACCACCTCTACCTGCTGTCGCAGTTCCTCCAGCTTTTGCAGCAGCGTGAGCCGTGGCAGTCGTTCGTCTTCCACCACGATGGTTTTCAGTCTTTTCATCATAGCATCTTTCATCATTGCATTTGGCTTAACTACTTAACTATTAGCTTAACTACTTCCTACTTAACTACTTATGGAAAAGAAACACATAGTCCACTGGCACTTGCAGTTCGAAGCAGGTGCCTGTGGCCTGTCCGTGCTCGTCGTGCAGGTCGGTCACCGTCTCAGTGATAGGGGTGCTGTTGGCCTGGTTGTAGAGTGCTATCTGCTCGTGCAGGATATGCAGTCCCTGCTTCGTGGAGTGTGTGTTCAGCTGTTCTGCCTTGGTGCGCCCCACGCCGTCGTCCTTGACGGTCAGCACCAGACTGTCGCCGCGCAGGCCGATGGTCACATCCACGCGCCCGCCTCCGGCCTTGTTGCCGATGCCGTGCTTCACGGCGTTCTGGCAATAGGTGAAAAGCGCCATCGTGGGTATCTGCCATTGCGGGTTCACGCCGTCGGCTATCGAGATGTTGTATTGCAGACGGTCGCCGTAGCGCAGTTTCTCCAGTTCCAGGTAGTTGCGGATATAGGCCGCCTCCTCGGCCACGCTGCGCGACGGACGGTCGATGTCGGTCAGTGTCTGGTTGGTGAAGTCGCTATACACCTTCAGGTAGTCGATGGCCTCGTCGGTAGAGTTGTTCATCAGGAAGTACTCAATGCCCGCCAGCACGTTGGCATGGAAATGCGGGATGCTCTTCAGGCGGATGGCACTGATCTGCAACTCCTTCTGCCGCTTCTCGCGCTCCAAGCGCCGCATGTTGTTACGCTGCCGGCGTCGCTCATATTGGCGTGCCCAGAACCAGCTGGCGCCCGCCACGGCAGCCAGGGCCGCGAGCCACACCCACCAGTGCTGCCACCATGGGCGCGGCAGCTCGACGATGGTGCTGCGCTCGTCAAAGGCCAGCAGCCGCCCGGGGTAGAACGACATCATGGCCTCGGTGCCCGCCACCCAGATGCGTCCGTCGGCCTGTTCGGCCATCATGGCGCTCTGCGGTTCGATGAGTGTGAACCCGTTGCGGTGATCGTACCAGCGTCCGTCGTGGGGCGTGCCGTCGTCGTCGATGCGGCTCACCAGCAGTCCGTCGAGGGTGGCGACGATCAGGTAGCCTCGCGGCGAGACGTGCAGCGAACGCACCTCGTGTCCGTCGAGCAGCGGCAGGTATGCGTTGAGCGGCAGCACCTCGCCGTGGCGGATGAGGAAGAGCGAGTCGCACGAGGCGAACAGCACATGTCCGTGGGCGTCGCTCACCATATTGCTGATGACGAGGCGCTGAGGGTAGTCCACCTTGGTGGCTTCGGGTGCCGCCGGTCTGCTAGTTTGATGGGGTGGGGCGTCTTTGCGCCAGTGGTCGATGCGCAGCAGTCCGGCGCTGCCGCCCACCCACAGACGGCCGTCGTGGTCGGCGGCGGCACACCAGGCGTGCGGCGGCACGTCGGTCATCAGCGTGTCGAGCCGTTGTTTGCCGGGGTCGTACGTCAGTATCTGTTGCCGTGTGCCGATGATGAGGCATCCCTCGGCCGCCGCCACAAACTGATAGCGGTCGGGTGGCAGGCCCAGCCACTCCACCTCGCCGCCGGCGATGCGCGCTACGTCGCCATGGCCGGCCATATACACTGCGCCGCCGATGGTGGCGGCGCTGGGCTGGAAGAAGTCGTTGTCGCGGTGTGCGGGCAGCGTCAGCCCGTCGGCTATCACCTGGCCGTTGAGCGTGCCCATCACGATGTGCCCCTGCGGGTCGGTGGCGAGGGCACGCACGATGTCGTTGCCGTCGGTGAGCCGGTGCTCGGTGAAGTCGGCCCTGAAAAAGAGATAGACTCCTTGGTAGGTGGCCATCCACAGACGGTCCCAGCGGTCTGTGAACAGTGCCTTGACCATGTTGTAGCCGTCGGCCAGCACGCTCACCTTTTCTCCGTCGTATAGATATAAGGTGTGTGAGTCGGCGATATAGAGCTGTCCCTCTTGGTTGTGCCGCACGTACAGACCGTAGTCGGGCGCGGCGAAGTGATAGGTCTGCCGCAGTGTGAGCCTGTCGCTGGACAGCGTGTAGATGCCGTCGGCGGCCAGGACATAGAGCGTGTGGCCTACACGCCGCAGGGTGTAGATGTCGTCCTTGTCGGTCAGCAGACGCGGCTGTCCGTCGCGCACCACGTAGAGCCCCCCGTCGGTAGGCACGTACAGGTCGTGACCGTCGATGTAGAGCTTGCGGTCGGGTGTCATGCGGTCCATCACCTCGCACTTCAACCATGGCACCCACCCGTCGGCGGTCAGTCGGCAGAGCATGCGGTGGCTCTCCTGTTCGTCTTCGAGCATGATGATGCCCTCGGGCAGGTCGGTGCCGTTGAGGTTGTTGAGCAGCCAGTGCCACCCCTCGTCTATCTTTCGTGTCTCGATGTTTCCTTCGTCGATGTAGTGCAACCGTCTGAAATTGAGCGCGGCAAACCGGTTGTCGCGGGCGCTGTCCACCTGCGTGAAGCGCACGATGTTCTCGCGTCGGCCTTTCATGTAGGGCACCAGTTGGCGGCCGTCGTAGCGGGCGAAGCCCGACAGCGTGCCTATCCATACGTAGCCCTCGCTGTCTTGCCACACCGTCTCGGCCTGCATCTGCGGCAGTCCGTCGAGCGTAGTGAAGCGGCGGCTGCTCAGTCGGCTGTCCACCACCGTGTCTTGTGCCGGCAGCATCCACGCTGTCAGCCACAGCGCGATGGCGAGGGCAGTTCTCTTCCAGTCTTTTCTCATGGCGTCAGTTTTCTTTGTCTGTCAAGCGTCATCATGGTGAATGCAAAAATACGCTTTTTTGCCGATATGTCAAATAAAACACGCCATTCTCGGAAATATTTTTCTTTTCATCCTCGAAAAGTCCCCTTTCGTCACGCACAGCCCCCGCTTCGTCAAAACATACATCCTGTCGCTCCCTCATGTCGCCCTTTTTGCGTATATTTGCCAATAGCATCATGACCCCTTTTTAATGATGTACACTCGCTGGCATTCTTAACCAAATCAACCAAAACAATATGAAGACTATCATGAACACCAAAAAAATGTTGACACGCACGGCCGTGTCTCTGCTCATGGCTCTGACCGTTCATCTCCCGGCATGGGCGCAGTACGTTTTCGTATATGCCGACCCTTATTCTGGCGGTGCCGTGCAAGTAGGCACGGATGTCATCCTTGATGAATTTGTCGATGGGGCCCAAGTGGCCAAAGACAAAGGATGGAGCGTAGAGGCAAAGGAGAACGACAGCTTTGTGCCCTATCTCGTCAGCGATGAGCATGACTATGTTGACCTCGGACTGCCCAGCGGCACTTTATGGGCCACTTGCAACGTGGGAGCCGGCAGGCCGCAAGATACCGGGCTCTTTTTCGCCTGGGGCGATACCAAGGGGCATGGGAGCGATGTGACCGACGGATACCTCTTTAACTGGGAAAACTACAAGTGGGGATACGTCGAGGGAGATGACACTTTTTTCAACAAATACTGCACTGACAGCAGCAGGGGTAAGGATGGCTTTACTGATGGGAAGACGGAACTGGAACCCGAAGACGATGCGGCATACGTCAACTGGGGCAGCCAGTGGCGCATGCCTACCTACGCACAACTGGAAGAACTGAGAAACGAATGCACATGGACGGCTGCTACCATCGGTGATGTCGATGGCTATGAGGTGACAGGACCTAACGGCCATACGATTTTCATGCCCGAGACGGGATGGCGTATCGACGATATGCTGCTCGAGGGCGGGGCATATTGGTCGCGCTCTACCAATCCGGAAAGCGACGGAGGGGCCTTCTACCTCGGATGGGATGAGTGGGGTTGGTACTCCTATGGAGGAAGACTCGACGGACAGTGCGTGCGGCCCGTCGTCCGACAAGAGACCTTCACCGTAACCATCCCCGCGTCGGGCGTCGCCACCTTCTCGGCCGACGAGAACGTCACACTGCCCGAAGGACTGACGGCGGCTACCTGCACCGAGTTTGATGGCGCGGCGGGCACCATACAGGCCACGACACTCACGCAGAGTGTGATACCCGCCGCCACGGGCGTGCTCGTCAAGGGCACACCGGGCGAGACCTATACGTTCTACGTGACCGACGACGAGGCGGCACCCGTGGCCGACAATGCCCTCGTGGCGGTCACCTTGCCCACGCACGTGGCACCCACCGACGGCGAATACACCCACTTCATGCTCCAGGGCGGCACCTTCATCCGCATCGCAGAGGCCGACGAGTCGGCGAAGATGCCGGCCAACAAAGCCTACCTCCGTCTGCCCACCGCCATGCTCGACACCGATGCTCCGGCATCCCTCACAATCGTATGGGATGAGACCACGGGCATCAGCCATACGCAAGCCGGCACCGATGGCGGTGAACAGGTGAAATGCTACAACCTCCAAGGACAGCGGGTGGCTAAACCCGCCAAAGGCATCTATGTCATCAACAGACGGAAAGTGATTGTCAAATAATCTAACAACCATATTTCTTCATGAAAAAAATATTATCCATGATTTTTGCCCTCATGGCAATAGCCATCGGGGCATGGGCGCAGACCGGCACGCCATACGCCGTATTGTGTACCGACAACCACACTCTTTACTTCACCGTGAGCAGTACGGAGATAGCCGCTGGCGATACATTCACACCCGCCGGCGGCGGCGCAGCACAGACTGTCAGCCGAGTGTGGAGCGGTACGCAAGTCACCGCAGGGCGGCCGTGGAGCAACAGCAGTTCCATCAGGACCGACATCCATACCGTGGTGTTCGAACCGTCGTTTGCCGACGTGAGGCCCACAACGCTGTACGACTGGTTCTATTATTGCGAAAACCTTGGCAGCATCTCAGGTATGGAGCACCTCAACACCAGCCAGGCTACCCTGATGTCAGGGATGTTCCAAAATTGCTCCAGTCTGACCGAAATCGACCTCAGTCACTTCGATGTGGGGCAGGTGACCAAGATGAGCTATATGTTCGCAGGATGCAAACAGTTGCAGCAGCTCGACCTCAGCGGATGGCAGGCTCCCAACCTCACAGAGATGACAGGAGCATTCTCAGGATGCAGCGCTTTGCAGACGGTCAACCTCGAAGGGTTCTATGCTCCCAAACTAAGAAACATCGGCAATCTGTTCTATAACTGTGGCAACCTCATGAGCGCAGACCTCTCTGCCTTTACCACAGGAGCCGTTTCGAATGTCTCGGAGATGTTTGAGAATTGCACCGCACTCCAGACCGTACGCTTCGCCGACGACTTCGATGTCAGCGGCGTGAGCCAATTCTCGTATATGTTCTATCATTGCGCCTCGCTACAGAGCATCGACCTCTCCAAGTTTCACCCCGATGAGGTGACTACGCTCGCCAATATGTTCGACGGATGTGCCGCACTGCAGACGGTCAGCCTCGGCGGACTGTGTACCAACATCGGCAACAGGCACTTCAACGGAGACCTCAGCGCAATGTTCAACGGATGCGCCGCTCTCACCGCCGTCGATTTCACAGGGATGAACACAGCCTATGTCACCGACATGTCGAATATGTTCAAAGGCTGTGCCGCTCTCACTACGCTTGACCTCAGCCCGTTCAACACCGGCCGGGTGCGAAGCATGGGCAATATGTTCAACGGATGCACTCTGCTTGAGAGCGTCTTCGTGAGTAGTGTGTGGACCACGGCCAGTGTCTCCGGATCGACCAATATGTTCTTCGGATGCACCAGCATCAAAGGCGAGGACGGCACCACATACGATGCTTCATCTGTGGATAAGACACGAGCCCACAACGGCGACGGAGGGTATCTGCGCGTGGGCACCGACGTGGAGATAGACCCCACGCCATACGTCATCTGGTGCGCGGATAACACTACGCTCTATTTCCTCGTCTCCACACGCGACCTCGTGGCAGGCAGCAAGTTCACTCCCGACGGCGCCGACACCCCCGTCACCATCACCAATGTGTGGAACTCGGAACCCGGCAGTTGGACGCTCAACCACCTCACATGGAGAAACACGGTGAAAACGGTTGTCACCGACGTGGTGATAGAGCCTTCGTTCGCCCAGGTGTCGCCCGCCACCACGTTATGCTGGTTCTATGAATGCGGCAAACTGGAGCACATCAACGGGCTTGAGTACCTCAACACGGCCAATTCGCAGTCGATGGAGAATATGTTCAATGGTTGCACCAGCCTGCAGAGCCTTGACCTGAGCCGGTTCTCGACGGCCAATGCCACCAACCTGTCGGGTATGTTCAGCGGTTGCACCAGCCTCACCGCATTGGACCTCGCCAGTTTTAATACGGCGAATGTGACCAATATGGCGGGTATGTTCAACGGTTGCACCCTTCTCCAGTCGGTCAACGTCGGAGGGTTTAATACCGCTAAGGTCACATCCATGTCGAATATGTTCAAGGACTGTGCCGCGCTTGCCACACTCGACCTGAGCACGTTCAACACCGCACAAGTGTACAATTTCACAGGTATGTTCAGCGGATGCACCGCGCTCCGCACGCTCACGCTCGGCTCCGCCTTCGTCACACGATACGCCTCACTGTCGTATATGTTCAACGGTTGCGCAAGTCTGCAAAGCATCGACCTGAGCGGCTTCAACACCGATGAGGCGACAAGCCTGTCGCACCTCTTCGCAGGATGCGCCGCGCTCACCACGCTCGACCTGAGCACATTCAACACCAGCTCTGTCACCGACATGTCGGGCCTCTTCAGCGGATGCGCCGCGCTTACCGCGCTCGACCTCACGATGTTCACCACTGCCAGCGTCACCACCATGAGCGGGATGTTCGCAGGATGCGCCGCGCTCACCACGCTCGACCTGCATACGTTCCAGACCAACCGTGTCACTGACATGAGCCGTATGTTCGATGGCGACAGCCAGTTGGAGAGCGTCTTCGTCAGCAATATGTGGGTCACAGGCAGCGTCAACGCTTCCGACGATATGTTCGCCGGATGCACAAGCATCACCGGCGAGGACGGCACCACCTACGATGCCGGCGAGGTGGATGTGACAAAAGCGCATTACGACACGGGAGGCTATCTACGCGAGGGTGAGACGCAAAAACTGGACTACCCCACAGCATACGCGCTCTATTGCGCCGACAACCATACGCTCTATTTCCTCTATACCGACCAAATGCTGCTCAACGGCATGAAATTCAAACCCGAAGGCAGCGACACCAAGCACGTCATCACATGGTACACAACGGGCTCCGCTGTCACTTCCACAGGCAACAACAGGCCCAATTGGTACAGTTATACCGCCGACATTGAGCATGTGGTGTTTGAATCATCGTTCTCAAATGTGAGACCCAAGAGCCTGGCCTACTGGTTCTTCGGATGCAGCAGCCTCAGCGACATCACGGGATGGGAAAACCTCAAAACTGCCGAGGTGACCAACATGAGGTTCTTGTTCGCCAACTGCCGTTCGCTCACCACACTTGACTTCAGCCATTTCAATACGATGAAGGTCACGGCCATGGAGGGAACGTTCCAGAACTGCGCTGCGCTGACGGAACTCGACTTGAGCAATTTCATCACCGACAAAGTGACCGACATGGACGACATCTTCAACGGATGCGCTAATATCGTCACCATCTATGTGAGCTCGCGCTGGACCACTGCCAACCTGAGATACGGCAGCGATATGTTTGAGGGTTGCGTCAACATCGTCGGACAAGACGGTACCACCTACGACCCGGACATCACTGACAGCACACGCGCGCACTATGGGGCGGAGGGTTACCTCACCTACGGACATGAGCCGGTGCTCGACGCGCAGCCATGCGTCATCTATTGCGACGCCAACAAGACGGCTTACTTCATCGTCACCACCCAAGCCTTCGCGCACGGCTCGACTTTCACTCCGGCTGGCTCCGACACTCCGCTCACCGTCACCTCCGTCGTTCTTGGCGACAATGCGGTCAAAAACAATTGGAAGTACAACCTCAATGCCGATGACATGACATCTGCCGTCTTTGAGCCGTCATACGCGCAGACACAGCCCGAAAGTCTAAGATCCTGGTTCTCAGGCTTAGAAAAACTGCAGAACGTCACCGGGCTGCAATATCTCAACACGGAAAAGGTGACGGAGGCGGAATTCATGTTTGAGGGGTGCTCTGCTCTGGAGAACATCGATGTCAGCCAGCTCAACACCGACAATGTGGTCAGTATGAAGTATCTGTTTGCCAACTGTGAAAAACTGAAGAGCATAGACCTCAGCGCATGGAATACAGAGAAACTGGAGGACATGTCGCGGATGTTCGATGACTGCACCGCACTCGAAGCGGTCAACTTCACCGGGTGGAACACGGCCAATGTCACCTCCATGGAGGGGCTCTTCGTGGGATGCGAGGCGTTGACCGACATCGACCTCACCATATTTAATACGGAGAACGTGACGGACATGGGACGTATGTTCGCATCATGCACCAACCTCGAGACGGTCAACATCTCCAACTTCAACACGGCCAAGGTGACCAGCATCGAAAGGATGTTCGGCGACTGCCCCAAAATCACCTCGCTCGACCTCAGCCATTTCAACACCGCCGAGGTGACCGACATGGAGGGGCTCTTCTATGACTGTACCGCGCTCGAGACCGTGAACCTCACGGGATGGAACACGGAGAAAGTGACCACCATGGAAGATATGTTCAACGGATGCTCCGCGCTCACCACGCTCGATGTCAGCCATTTCAGCACACCGGCGCTCGTGACGATGGCCGGCTTGTTCTCCGGATGCGGGCAGCTGACACAACTCGACCTGAGTGGATTCCAGACCGATAACGTCGATGACATGGACTTCCTCTTCCTCGGATGCAGCGCGCTCACCTCGCTCGACCTGAGCCGGTTCAACACCGCCAACGTGAAGTTCATGACTTCAATGTTCTACAGATGCAACTCGTTCACCACGCTCGACCTCAGCTCTTTCAATACCAGTAAAGTGACGTCCATGGCTTCACTCTTCGAAGAATGCTCACAACTCGAAAGCGTATATGTCAGCAGCACATGGACCACAGCAAAAATCACCAAGGATGAGGGCAGCGAGGATATGTTCCTCGGATGCGCTGCCATCACAGGCGAGGACGGCACCACTTACGATGCTGCCGTCATCGACAAGACACGGGCACACCACCTCGCCGAAGGCTATCTGCGCATAGGCACCGACCGGGTCATCGACCCGGAACCCATGGCGGTGTTCACCACTGCCGACCACACGTTGCACTTCTTAGTGGGTACCACTCCTGTGGTCGAGGGAGGCACAGTCACACTGCCCGGCTCCGGCACGCGCGTGCTCGTCACCAGCGTGGCCACAGGTGAGGAGGTCACCAATACTGCCACCGGCACACCCGGGTGGATCACCACAGCCTCCATCGCCGACATGGAGAAAGTGGTGTTCGACCCCTCTTTCGACGAGGTAAGGCCGCTCAGCACCTATGGATGGTTCTTCCGCTGCTCGAAACTTACCGCCATCGAGGGCATGGAGTATTTCCATACTGACCTGGCTAAGCACATGGGGTATCTGTTCTACGGGTGTACCGCACTGTCGCCCGACACTGACTTGAGCGGCTTAGACACAGGCAGCGCCACCGGTATGCAATATATGTTTTATGGCATGAACTGGGCTACGGTTGACCTGAGCGGGTTCGATACGCAGAATGTCACGGATATGAGCTATATGTTTGCCGACTCGAAAATCATGTTCATCGACCTCTCTATGCTCAACACAGCCAAGGTTACGTCTCTCTCGCGTATGTTTGCCAACTGCTCGATGCTCAAGGATGTAAACCTCGACCATTTCGACACAGGCGAAGTCTCTGACATGGCTCTGATGTTCTATGGATGCAACATACTGAAGCAACTCGACCTCAGCACCTTCGATACAGGAAAGGTGACCGACACTCACGGTATGTTCTACAACGACGATGTGCTGGTGAAAGTGTTCGTGGGCGAAGATTGGACGATGGACGCTGTCGCCAATTCGTCGGTGATGTTCAGTGGATGCTGGAGCCTCGTCGGGCAGGACGGCACAAAGTACAACGCTTCGTACAACGACGCGCAGAAAGCTCATTACGGCCAGGGGGGATACCTGAGACGGCATGCCACGGAATACACCATTACCATTCCGGCATCGGGCATCGGCACTTTCAGCGCCGACGAGACGGTCACTCTGCCCGAGGGTCTGGAGGCGTTCTACTGCGCCGACTTCGACCAAAGCCACAGTTGTGTCACGGCCAAACGACTGCAGGGCGCATCGGTGCCGGAGGATGTAGGAGTAATCCTGCGAGGCACGCCGGGCGAGACTTACACGCTCAGCGTGACAGACCAAGTGGCAGAGGATGCTATCGAAGGCAATATGCTCACAGCCGTCACCGTGCCTACACATGTGAATCCTGTCGGGCAGAGTTACGACTTCACGAAGCAGGAGTTTGTGACGTTCACCAACTTCATGTTGAAAGGTGGCCTGTTCATGCGCATTGCCGAAGCCGACTCCGACGTGAAGATGCCGGCCAACAAGGCGTATCTGAGCATCCCGTACAGTACTGACGACCCTGACGGGTGGGCCAACGGCATCACGCTCCGGTTCGACGAGGCCACAGGCATTGACCTTTTGCAATTCACAATTCATAATTCACAATTCACAATTGACAATGGTTCTCAGTCACCTACTGACTGCTACGACCTGCAGGGCCGCCCGGTCAAGTCGCCTACGAAGGGCATCTACATCCAAAATGGAAAGAAAGTGCTCGTCAAATAATGAAAAATGAATCTTGAAGAATGAACGCTCTCTGTTTCCGGGGTAATCTCTTCCCCCTCTAAGTTAGAGGGGGTGCCCGGAGGGCGGGGGCGTGTGTCCGCACAAGCTCAAACCTCAAACCTCAAATTTCAAACCTCAAATTATATATTGATATGAAAAAAGCATATATCCAACCCGAATCGAAGCAATGCCAGGCCAGCAGTGAAACACTCCTCGACTTCACCGTCAGTGTCGATCCCAACCAAGAGGGCAACCAAGAGGAGGCCGAGGCCGAACAGGCTCTCTGGGACGACGACCAGAAACTGCCCCGCCACCGCAGCGTCTGGACCGACTGACCGCTCACCGCTTGAACGACAGTGAAAAATACCTCGTCTCGCATGTAGGGATAGGGCGTGCCCTGTCCGCCATTCATCGCGATTGACATGGTAATCGCCCCCTCCCCTCGGGGAGGGCCGGGGAGTGGGCTATTTGCCGTAAAATAATCAAACCTTCAAAGGAAAAATCCACTTATTCCATATTTTTATCCTTATTTTTGCCCACTTATTCCTTTTTTATGGCATTGAATATGCCCACTTATTCCTTTTTTTAGGGCACCGTCAATAAAAACGGATGATACGGATTGATCACCTGCTGAACATCAGCAATGGAAAAATCCGTATCATCCGTGAAATCCGTGAAATCCGTTGTGCGTTTGTCCAAGCCCGCTAGAGGTCTTCTTACTCCCACACGCTGTGTGTCGGCTCAGGCATCTGCTCGGTGTCGAACAGAGCGCGGTTGGCATCCAGTTCGGTGTCGCTCACCTCGGGTGTCTGTGTCGGGTCTTCGCTGTAGCCCTCGTCCATGAGCGTGGTGCCGCTCAGCGCCACCACCCTCATCTCGGGCATGATATATTGTTTCTTTTCCATGATTCTTAGCTTTTATTTGGTCACTTTCTTGCCTCCTTGGATATAGATGCCCTTGCCCAACCGGCCGGTGTTGCCGTCGCGGCTCACCAACCGTCCGTCAAGTCTGTAGATGGCTTTGTCGGATGCGACAGGCGTTTCTACGCTGCGGATGCCGTTTACCGTGGTGTCGTCGAACTGTGCCTGCACGGCGTTGCCCAGTTGCTGGCTGCTTTTCACGTAGGCGCGGAAGGGGTTGATGCCCACGTTGCTGCCTACCTTCACGAACGATCCGTTTTGGTAGCCGTAGTAGATGGCGCCGTCGCTCGAGTTGAGCACCTCGCGCTTCATCGTGCCCACCATCTGTATGCCGTCGATGTCGGTGACGATCTCCGTGGGTGTGACACTGACGTTCCTGCCAGCCAGCGAGGCGAAAGGCTTGCCGGCGGCAGCCAGTTCGATGATATACGGGGTGTTGGCGGCCATCTCTGCCACGCGACTGAAGTGGAAGTAACCCTCCGGGGTCACACGGTCGAGCACGTAGGCGGTGATGCCGCCCTCGTCCATCTCTGTGCTGCTCACGGCGAAGGGCAGGCAGACGGTCACTTTCTTGCCGGCGGCGATCGTGCGGTCGTAAGAGACGCTGGCTGCCGTGAAGTCGTCCGGAGCGGCGAAGTCATAGGCTCCGTCGGTGAGCACCAACTGACTGCACTGTCCGCCGACGATGGCGTTGCAGGGCAGGGCGGCAGGCTCCTGACCCTCGGCGGCTACCACCAAGGCGTTCTTGTTGGCGCCGCGCTCATAGAGGCTGAAGCAGTTCATCGCGGTCACGTCGGCACCGGTCTCGGTCACCCGGGTTGTGGCCGTGGTCTGGTATTTGTCGGCACTCTCGGTGTCGGCATCCTTGAGCAGGGTCACGGCGCCTATCTGCCACTGTGCGGCCGGTGAGTTGAGGCGGATGATGACGGTCTGTTCTTCAGTGGTGGTGAAGGTGGCCTGCACTTTCTGCCATCCGCCGTTGCCGGTGTCGATGCTGCGCTCCACCACGCCGTCGGTGGTCACCGTCGAGGGTGAGTCGGCCTCCATGCCCGTCAGACTGACACTGGTCGTCGAGGTGCCGGCGGTCAAGGTCAGGTCGCTGCCGGCGGTGCCGCGCACGATGGCCTGCACGGTATAGGTGCCGGCGGGATAGTACAGGCGCAGGATGACGGGCTTCTCGGCGGTGCTATAGGCGACCGGCTCCGTCGCTCCGTTCCAGTTGGTGGCGCTCACGGTGCTGCCTCCCTCGAGGGCGTTGGCGTAGAACCACAGGCGGTTTTCGGAAGCGATGCCGTTCTGGTCGTAATAGGCGCCGTTGATGAAGGGTAGGGTGGTGGTCTGCTCGTTGCCACTGAAGATGACATGGTTGGGCACGCCCTCGCCCAGGTCTTTGGTGATGCGCCAACGGTAGATGTCGTTGCCGGTGCTCGACACACCCACCTTCGTCATCGTGGCACCGGGCCATGTGCCGCCCGTATAGTTCTTGTCCTCCACATCGTAGAAGCGGTCGTTCCATGCCCATACTTTGTCCCAACCTGTGGGCGCGTCGAAGTAGGCATACACGTAGTCGCTGTTGTAGTCGCCGTTGTAGAGGGCGCTGTAGTCGGCGTATTTGCGGTCGTCGTCTTTGTAATAGACGATGTATTTGTCTTCGGTGATGTTCTCGATGTTCTGTGTCTGCTTGCCCTCGTTGAAGGTGACGATCACATTGAGCAGCGAGGTAGAGAACGCCTGCTTGTACCAGGTGGAGCCGTCGCTCAGGGTCACCTTGTCGCTCATCTGCACGCCCGGCCAGCCGCCGTTGAGCTGGTTGCCGCCGTTCCAGGCGTAGAGGTAGGGCGCTCCCTGTCCGTTGTCGCGCACATAGATGCAGATGTCTTTCGCGCTCTCATCCTCGATGGCCTCGTAGGTGTCGGGGTCATACACGCCGTCCGAGAGATAGAAGGCGAAGTTCTCGCCGCTCTCCACGAGGGTGTGCTGGTCGAGGTCGATGTCGCCCGAGGGCTTGCCGCAGGTCATGATCACGGAGCCTTTCTCGCCCGTCACCTTCAGGTAATAGCCGCCGTCAAGCTCATATTGGGCGGTGATGGCGCTTTGGTTGGTGATGCCGGCTGCCTTGCGGGCGGCAATCATCTTCTTCAGCGATGCCTTGTACTGTTTCCAGTGGGGCAGGAAGAGACAGGGCGTGCCGGGCATGGCGAGGATGAAGGCGTTGGCGGCCAGCACGTTGCTGTTCACGCGGTAGCCCTCCTCGCGGTAGGTGTCGTGGTTATCGACGAAGGTCACGGCATAGCGGCTCATATTGGGGTCGCCCGCCACGCCTTTGTTCGACAGTGCCGACCACTGCTCGTTGTTGAAAGCGGCATTGATGCGGTCTTTCAGGGGGAAGTCGAAGGCGGCCGACTGGATGACGCCGTCGGCGGGCAGTCCGGTCTCGGTGATCCAGTAGCCGGCCACGTTGTCGTAGTTGCCGTCCCAGTATTCGCCCACGCTGAACTCGGGCTTCACGGCCTTGTTGTACAGCCCGGTATAATAGGCTTTGTAGCCTTTCACCATGTCGTAGCGGAATCCGGCGTAGCCCAGCTCGTCGAGCAGGTAGCGCAGGTAGGTCTTGATGTTGTCTTGCACACGGGCGTCGGTGTGGTCCAGGTCGCGGCAACCGTCGAAGTTGTCGGCCTCGTCGTCGCGTGCGTCGCCATTGCTCACGTAGATGGTGCCGTCGTGCTCACCGCCGTTGGCGTAGATCTCGTCGTTGGCGCAGATGCCCCACAGCTGTTGCATATTGTCGGCCCATGTCACGGTATAGGTGGCGCCGGTGGTCGGTCCGGTCACCGTCTCGCTGGGGAAGTCGGCCCAGTTGGTCAGTCCGTTTTTGTGGTTGATGACCACGTCTTCGATAAATTTGGTGCCTTTGGCCTTGAAGGTCTGAATCATGTTGATCAGTTCCTCCTCGGTGCCGAAGCAGGTGTTGTGGCGCAGCCAATACACGGGCATGTAGCCCATGTTCTCATAGCCCCAGTTGCCGGGTGCGTTCCACTGGTCGGCCTTGGTCTGTCCGGAGTTGGGTATCCAGATCAAGTCGTAATAAGAAGATAACTCGTCGGCCTGTGCGGTCAGTACGTTCCACTGGGTATCTTCGTACGAGTCCCAGTAGAATCCTTGCAGCATGACCCCTCCGTAGTTGGCGGGCCAGCCTTGTGCCCTCATGCCAGCCACGGCCATCAGGCACATCAGCAGTAATGCAATGCTTCGTTTCATGTTGAAAATCGTTGTTAGATATTGTCGGATATGTGATCGTCGTGTGGTTTTCGTCTTTCTCCGTTTATTATTTAAGGTAAAGTCACGGCAAAATTAAAAAATCCCGCTGTTGGGTGTACCCCCGCAGCAGGATTTTTGCATATTACTTGCATGCAAACGTTTGCACCGGCTCTAAAATTATAAAATGAAAAAATGATAAAATGAAAAAATGATAAAATGAAAAAATGATAAAATTAAATAATGTGGGCTCATGTTTCAAACCTCAAATCTCAAACCTCAAATCTCAAACCTCAAATCTCAAACCTCAAACCTCATGACAGCCCCTCGATCTCTCCATTCACGATTTTGATTTGTTCGGCCTGCGGACTTTTGGGCAGTCCGGGCATGCGCAGCATGTCGCCGGCAATGGCCACGATCATCTCGCTGCCGCAGTTGAGGATAATGTCGCGGATGCGGATGGTGAAGCCCTCGGGCGACCCGTAGCGCTTGGAGTCGGCAGAGAATGAGAACTGTGTCTTGGCGATGCACACCGGGTAGCGCTCGATGTCTTTGTCGTCGGCGAAGATGGTGCGTATCGACTCCAGCTGCTTCACTGCAGTCTTGCTGAATTCCACGGCTGCCGCTCCGTAGATGCGCTTGCACACTTTCTCTATCTTGTCTTCGATGGTGTCTTTCGAGGGGTAGGTGTAGTGGATGGGCAGCGCCTGTATCTGGTCGATGGTATCTACCACCGTCTGTGCCAGCTCGATGGCTCCTTCGCCGCCGCGCAGGAAAGCCTCGTTCACGGCGAATCCCACGCCGAGCGCCTCGCAGTTGTCGCGCACGATGGCTATCTCGTCGTCGGTGTCGGTGTCGTAGCGGTTGAGCGTCACCACCACGGGCTGTCCGAAGCCCTGCATATTGCGGATATGGCGGTTCAGGTTCTTCAGTCCCTCGCGCAGTCCGTCGGCGTTGGGCTCCTTGATATGGTCGAGGCTCACGCCGCCATGCATCTTCAGTCCCTGTGTGGTGGCCACGATGACCACCAGACGCGGTTGCAGTCCTGTCTTGCGGCATTTGATGTCGAAGAATTTCTCAGCACCGAGGTCGGCTCCGAAACCGGCTTCGGTCACCACGTAGTCGCCGTAGGTCATCGCCATCTTCGTGGCCAGCACGCTCGAACAGCCGTGGGCGATATTGGCGAACGGACCGCCGTGGATGAAGGCGGGCGTGTGCTCGGTGGTCTGCACCAGGTTGGGGTGCAGGGCGTCGCGCATCAGCACGGTGATGGCACCCGCCACGCCCAGGTCGCGCACGCGGAAGGGACGGCCGTCGGCTGTGATGCCCAGCACGATATTCTCGATGCGCCGTTGCAGGTCGGCCTCGTCGGTGGCCAGACACAGGATGGCCATCAGTTCCGAGGCGGCGGTGATGTCGAAGCCCGTGTCTGCCACCACGCCGTCGCCCCGCAGTCCGGTCACCACATTGCGCAGGGCACGGTCGTTGACGTCGAGCACGCGCTTCCAGTAGATCTCGCGCAGCGAGAAACCGTCTTTGCGGTGCTGGTAGATGTAGTTGTCGAGCAGGGCGCTGATGGTGTTGTGTGCCGAGGTCACGGCGTGGAAGTCGCCCGTGAAGTGCAGGTTGATCTTCTCCATGGGCAGCACCTGTGCATAGCCGCCGCCAGCCGCGCCGCCCTTGATGCCGAAGCAGGGGCCGAGCGAGGGCTCGCGCAGCGCCACGATGGCGCGCTTGCCCAGTTTGTTCAGTCCCAGGGCCAGTCCGATGCTCACGGTGGTCTTGCCGATGCCGGCCTTTGTCGGACTGATGGCGGTCACCAGGATGAGGCGGCTCTTTTTCACGCGCTCTTCATCGATCATCGATACCGGCACCTTGGCGATATGCCGCCCGTACGGTTCTATCTCGTCGGGCGATATGCCCATGTCGGATGCTATCTCATAGATGTGCTTCAGCTCGCACTCGCGGGCTATCTGGATGTCTGTTTTCATGTCTTTTCCTTGGTTTTTCGTGCAAAGATAGGGATAATTCTCCGAAATCATGGGCCGATGTCAGTTTTTTCGTGTTTTTCTCGTCTGTTTTTTCCAGTTGGTGTGTTTTTTATTACTTTTGCACAAAGCAAACAACAACCGATTCATCGTTTTTTAATACCGCAACCACCATGTCCGACTTTTCGCAAATGCTGCCTGTGGGCACTGTCATCGACGGTCGCTACCGGATAGAACGCTATCTGGCTTCGGGCGGCTTCGGCAACACCTACGAGGCTACCGATATGAAACTGGGCTGCCACGTGGCGGTGAAGGAGTTCTTCCTCAGCCAGCATTCCATGCGTGCTGCCGACCGCTAAAAAACCTGTCCTTCTGTTCTTCTGTCAAAAAACACTTCCTTCTGTTCTTCTGTCTAAAAAAACTATGTTCTTTTGTGTAATAACCGATTTTTTTTGCTAACTTTGCCACGAATAATGTTTTTGTGCCATGGGAATGTACATCAATATAGGCAATGCTGGATTCCAGTCGGCCCGCAACGGAGAGTATGTTGACAAATCGGGCCTGATAGCCATTGTCAATAAGACGCTGTCATCAGAACGACGATTCAGTTGCGTTTCGCGCAGCCGCCGCTTCGGCAAGTCGATGGCAGCCAAGATGTTGTGCGCCTACTATGACCACTCGTGCGACTCCAAATATCTGTTTGAGGATCTCGCCATCGCCCGCGACCCGTCGTTTGAGCGGCACTTGAACAAATACCCCGTCATCTATCTCGACCTGAGTGCGTTTGTGCCGAGATACCACGACGATAGCATCGTAGGGCATATAGAGGCGGCTCTGATTAAGGATATACTAGCAGCCTATCCGCAGGTGCAGGGAGAGGCTGGCGACGACTTGATGGTCACGCTCTTCAGAATACATGAAGCCACCGGCTGTGGTCATCGAACTGAAGTGCGACAAAAATGCCGATGCCACCATCGACCAGATACTTCGGCGCGACTATCCCGACAAGGTGGCGGAATACACGGGCGACATCCTGCTCGTGGGCATCAACTACGACCGTGAGACGAAGACACACTCATGTAAGATACAAACAATTAAAGCGACCGAAACGTAACACATAGAATGCCACCCTTAAAAATCATAATTAATAGAACACACCTAAAATAACAGACTCATGAAAAAAAATCTACTACAACGATGGGGAGCGATGTGCCTCTTACTCCTGACCGTGGGCGTGGTCAGGGCACAAGAACTGAAATCGCTCGCCGACGAGCCCGCCACTGCCACCTTCGCCTTTGACCTGGGCACGGAGGGGCAGACCGCCGACTTCGGCACCGCCGCCGACTATTTCCTTTCAAGCAAGGTGACCTACGGCAGCAATCTCACGCTGAAAGAAAAAAATACCGTAGGTGGCGTGAACGAGACACGCTTTGAGCCTACCGACAAAGAGGATGCCGCCGGCGAGAGCAATGCCATCCGATTCCTCATCCAACCCAAGGCAGGCTATGCCTTCACACCCAAGAGCGTCTCGTTAAAGGCCACACGCTACGGCACCGACAACGGACTGCTCGACTTCGCATGGCAGAACCCCAATGGCACCACCGTGACGCTCGACTCTAACGTCAAGCCGGCACGCAACAACGATGCCACCCCCTATAGCTCGTACAGCTACGAGATCGCAGGGGCGACACCCGCTGAAGGTCCCTGCGGACTCGTGGTCTATCTCTACGGACTGCAAACCGCCAAACAAATAGGTCTGGCACAAATCGTCATCACGGGCGTGCTCAACGGACAGGAGAAGGAAATGCCCATGCTCGGCTCGTTCACCGTCAATGGCGTGACCTATCAGGCCGACGACGTGTTCCAGACCAATGGCGAACAATATGTGGGCTCCATCGAACTGTCGAAGACCGTGGCGATGGTCAGCGCATCCAACCCCCTCACCAATATCCAGGCATTGGCAGGAGAGGTGGGCGAGGTGACCTACGAGGGCGATGCCACTCAATGCGTCGTCACCATACCCATGACCCGGGGCGACCAGTCGGTCAACTATGTGCTCACAGTGATGCAGAAGCCCGATTTCACACTGACGTATATGGATACCGACGGCACGGTGATGGGCACGCAGGCCGTGGAAAAAGACGCTGCCATCGGTGCCTTTGCCGTTGACTTCAACAGCGCTAAGCCTAAAGACGGATACATAGTGCGCGGATGGTTTCAGAAATCCATCGGCGGACATAAATATACCATTGCCGACATCATCACTGCCGACATCAAACTCTATGCCGTGGCTACGGAGATAGAGGTGTCGAGCGAGTTCAAGAAATATACGTTCAACCTGACCGATCCTGAGTTTTACGACATCGACCACGAGGCGTTCAACTCTATCGGCTCTGGCGCCTGGCACGACAAGCAGCACGGATGGGTGTTCGCCGGCGGCGACAAGATTGAACTGCTGGTCGGACCGAAAGCCAATATCCATCTGGGCTTATGCCGATATACCGATGCCAATGCCACATTCATCGTCCGGGGGCCCAGCGGCAATGAGGTGGGTTCCATCGGTGCCTATAACGCTTCCGACGGCGTCAACTACACCTATGCTTACGAGGGCGAACCGGGCACTCTCACACTTGAGATATCGGCCTCTGGAGCCGTCTATCTGCATAGCGTGCGCATCGTGAATACGGCCTCCACCAACTACACGGCCGACGGACGGTGGTACACCGTCAAACCGGGTGATGCCAGCAGCCTGCTCGATGCCATCGAAGCGGTCAACGGCACCAACAGCGCCACCACGGCCGAGCGCTCGTTCGTGTTCCTGCCGAATGGCACCTACGACCTCGGACAGACGGTGCTGACCTCTGTCAGCGGCAAGAATATCTCGTTCATCGGTGAGAGCCAAGAGGGTGTCGTCATCAAAAACGCGCCCGAGCGTGAGACGGAGGGCATCGGCACCACGGCCGTATTCCTGCTCACCGGTCAGAACCTCTATTTCCAAGACATTACCCTGAAGAACGCGCTCGACTACTACGGCGCTCTCGGTGCCGGACAGGCGGGCGGACGTGCCGTGTGCATACAAGACAAGGGCAACCGCTCGGTGTTTAAGAACGTGACGCTGCTCTCATACCAAGACACCTATTACAGCAACAATGATGCGATGAAATCCTATTGGGAGGACAGCGACATACACGGCACCGTTGACTTCATCTGCGGCGGTGGCGACGTGCGCTTTGTCAATACCATACTCTCGCTCGAACCGCGCGAGGCTAACGGCACCGGCGGGCGCACCATCACGGCTCCCACCACGACCACGCAGTTCGGATATGTGTTCGACAACTGCCGCGTGGTGGACCTGGCCAACGGCAAGGGCGACTGGAACTTCGGGCGCACTTGGCAGAACTCGCCCATCTGTGTGTATCTGAACACCACACTCGACGACCATGCCAAAAACACGCTGGTCAAGTCGCGCTGGACGCAGAAGGGCATGAACAGCAAAGACCCGAAGGTGTTTGGCGAATATGCCACCAAAGACATGGCTGGCAACGACATCACACCCGCCAGCAATATCATCAACTCGTACGGAGGCTCGTTCCAGACCATCCTCACTGCCGAAGAGGCGGCTGCCTATACCTATGAGAAGATGTTCACCAGTTGGGACCCCGCGGCACTCACCGTGCAGATGACAGCCCCGGCCAACGTGAAGATTGACGGCGGACAGCTCACATGGGATGCCGTGGAGGGTGCCGATAAGTACCTCATCGAGCGCGACGGCGTGTTCGTGGCCCTGGCCGACGCGCCGGGCTATGCCATCGACGGCGAAGGCAACTACACCGTGCGCGCTGCCAACGCGCAGGGCGGATTCGGACTCCCCTCAGTGGCGGCCACAACGGCTGTCAAAACCATCAACAGCACCGAGGCTCGCGTGGTGAGCACCGCTATCTACTCCGTTGGCGGTGTTCGCCAAAACCAGTTGCGGCGTGGCACCAACATCGTGGTGAAAACACTCGACGACGGACAGCGTCTGACAGAGAAAGTCATCACAGAATAATAGTAGGGACAGGGCGTGCCCTGTCCGCCATTTGTCATGGCTCGATTTCGGACAGGGCACGCCCTGTCCCTATACTTGGTTGATGTGAACCAACAAACCCTTATTTAGACTATTTTTAACCCCTTTTATGATTAATCTATGATGAAAGAAACAAAATCCTTATTGCTCGCAGCGATGCTACTGATAGCATGCTCGGCGCAAAGCCGGCAGAGCCAGCCGGCAGCGCAAGACGAACAGACAGACAAGACCGAGATGGCGGCTCAAGAGAATGCGAACGTGGTGGAGAAAGTGGCAAAACCCGCCAAGCCCGTCGCCCTGAAAGACTGTCCGCAGACCGACCGGCAACTGCGGGTGGCTCTCTCGCGCGATGCCGACATGAATCAGGTGGCGGTCATCTATCGCAATGGCGACATCGTGCAGACGTTCAATGACGAGGAACCGCTCTTCACTGACTGGTACGACCAACCCGCCGAGACCTTCATCCATTATGTGGATGCCAACTTCGACGGACATACCGACATCTTCCTCGGATTGGGACAGTCGCGCACCTACAGCGCACTGCTGCTGTGGAACCCCAAGACGCAGCTCTTTGAGCGCTATGGCAATCTTGGCGAACCCTCACTGCAAAATCCTGTGTTCGTACCTGCCGAGAAAGCCATCTACACCAGCGGCTCTAACAGTGCTTTCGAGTATCTCTATACCAAGGATGTATGGGATGAGGAGACGCTGATAGATACTGAGGCCCTCTACTATTATGCCAATCCAGCCGAATACAATGGCATGAACGGCACCAACGTGAAAAAATACAATCTCTATGGTCCTGGCGAACAACTCGTCAAGGCCACTAACGACATCAAACAACTGCCTAAAGGATGGCAGCAGATTATCAACTTAACTCAGCAACCTTAAAGAATTGTAACGATGAAAAAGATTTTGACAATGATTTTCTTCTTCGCCGCTCTCATGGCGAAGGCACAAAGTCTGGAGGTGTTCTTCTGCGACTCGAATGGCAAATTCACTAACATCCGTAATGCTCCGAGTGGCAAGGTGGTGGATAAGGTCCCCACCGACTCTTATGGTATGCTGTTGGTGGAAGAACCCGTCAACGGATGGTGGTGTATTTGCGACAACAGCTACTATCAACCCGAAGGGGGACTGTACAAATTCTCCGGCTCGCGCTCGGGTTATTATGTGCATTACTCCTGCATCGCCGTGAATACACGCAACTACGGCGGACAAACGCTTACACTCAGAAGTACGCCATCGGCCAAAGGTAAATCGGTGTATCGCTTCGGTCAGGAACTCACGCTCCGGCCCCTCGGCGTCAAAGGCGATTGGGTCAAGGTACAGACGCTCGACGGCAAGCACACGGGATGGATTGAATCCGAATGGCTTTGTGGCAACAGCGTCTCCAACTGCAGCTAACAGAGCCGTCATCTCTACCGTAGTTCCCACCCATTCCCAAAATAAACGCCCGGTCTCAAATAGAGGCCGGGCGATTTTCTGTCTCCCTCCACTCGGGGAGGGTTGGGGAGGGGGCTTACACAATCTTTCTCGAGCCGTCGCCAATCACCACGTCGATGACCTTCGGCTCCTTGCCGTATTTCTCGCAGTAGCGTTTCTTGGCGTCGGCGATGAACTGGTCGTACAACTCATCCTTCACCAGGTTGATGGTGCAACCGCCGAAGCCGCCGCCCATGATACGGCTGCCGGTGACGCCGTTGTCGCGGGCGATGTCGTTCAGGAAGTCGAGCTCTTCGCAGCTCACCTCATATTCCTTCGACAGTCCTTCGTGCGTCTCGTACATCTTCTGGCCTACGGTCTCGTAGTCGCCTGCCACCAGCGCGTCGCACACGGCCAGCACGCGGTCTTTCTCGCCCAGCACGAAGTGTGCGCGCTTGTAGTCTTCTTCGCCCACCTCGGCGCGAACCTCTTCCAGTTGCTCCCAGGTGCAGTCGCGCAGCGTCTCAAACTTGCCTTCCGGATGCTTGGCGGCAATATGCTTCACCACGTTCTCGCACGAGTTACGGCGGTCGTTGTAGGGCGAGCCGGCCAACTCATGTTTCACGCACGAGTTGAGCAACACCAGTTTGTAGCCCTCGGGGTTGAAGGGGAAGTATTCAAACTCGCGCGAACGGCAGTCCAGACGCATCAGTTTGCCGGCCTTTCCGAACACACTGGCAAACTGGTCCATGATGCCGCAGTTCACACCGCAGTAGTTGTGCTCCGTGGCCTGACCGGCCAGCACCATATCCCATTTCGACACTTTGTTGTCGCCGAACAGGTCGTTCAGGGCGAAAGCGAAACAGCTCTCCAAAGCGGCAGAGGAAGACATGCCGGCTCCCAGGGGCACATCGCCAGAGAAAGCGGTGTTGAAACCCTTCACATCTACGCCGCGCTTGCGCATCTCCTGCACAATGCCGTAGATGTAGCGGGCCCACGACGTGCGCGGACCTACAGGGTCATCCACCTTGAATTCCACCTTGTCTTTCAGGTCGATGGCGTAGCAGATCACGGTGTTGAGACCGTTGGGGCGCACCTCGGCCATGATGCCGCAGTCCACGGCGCCGGGGAATACGAATCCGCCATTATAATCGGTGTGCTCACCAATCAGGTTAATACGACCCGGCGAGTGATAGATGTTGCCGGTTTTACCATCAAAATGCTTGATGAAGCGACTTCTTACGTGTTCAATATCCATTTCTTTTTAAGGTTTGAGATTTGAGATTTGAGATTTGAGATTATACCGGAATGTCTTTGTTCACGTTCTTGCTGCCCCACAAAGCGTAGATAAGCAGGTATGCAAGACTGAGCACCGGTATGATGTAAGAGAACATATATCCGGCTGCGTCGGCAAGTGCATTCTGTATCAGAGGCATGATACCGCCGCCCACCACCATCATCATAAAGATGCCGGAGGCCTGCTCGGTGTATTTGCCCAAGCCCTCAACCGAGAGGTTGAAAATCGATGCCCACATAATCGACGTACACAGACCACAAAGCACGATGAGCAATGCGCGGGTGGGAACCTCGGCCATGCTGAACGAGTCGCCGGTGAACGTAGGCATGTTGATGGTGTTCGTCTCGGGGATGATCATGGCGATGACAATGAGCAAGATGGCGGTACCCGAGGCGCAAATCATCATCATCCGGCTGGATACCTTGCCGCCGATGGCACTGCCTATCATACGGCCGATGAGCATCAGGAACCAGTACGAGGCGGCCACGAAACCAGCTATGGCAGCGGCATTGGCCGTGTATAGACCGAGATTGTGGAACGCTCCGTTGTCGGGGTCTGAGAGATAGAAGTTGAGTGTGCCTGGCAAACCTATCTCAATACCAACATAGAGGAAGATGCCGATAATGCCGAGCTTGCAGTGGCGGAAAGCCCATGCGCTGCGCTCATATACAGCGTCTTTCTTCTTGTCTGTAGGATTCTCAATGGGGATGAAACTGAGGATGATGAATGCACCGGCAAATACGGCCATGGCGATGTAAAGCACCAGGTTGATGTCGGCCATCTGTGTGTCTTTGGTCACCTGGCCTACAAGGGCACCAACAAGAAGCGGGGTGGCGGTGCCGGCCAGACTGTTGAGCGTGCCACCGATGAGGTTGAGCTGGTTGCCACGGTTGCCGCCGCCGCCAAGAACGTTAAGCATCGGGTTGACCACGGTGTTGAGCATACACACAGAGAAACCGCAGACGAATGCTCCGAGCAGATAGACAAACCATGCCGTGGGCAGACCGGCTATCTGGCCCATGTCGCCCGTGCCGGAGAGAAACTGTATGAACACACCAATGAATCCCACGGCTATGCCTATCATCGCAGTCTTCTTGTAGCCATGAGTGGTGAGCATCTTGCCCGCAGGTATTCCCATAAAGAGGTAGGCGAGGAAGTTCATCATGTTGCCCATCATTCCGAGCATATTCGAACCGTCAATACCGTCGGCGTTCTTCCATACCGTGCCGGCTGGAGCTCCGAGGTTGGTCACAAACGAAATCATAGCGTAAAGAAACATGCAAGTGATGATGGCTATTACGCTTCCATTTTTTTTCTGGCTCATTGTTGTTATTAGATTTTTGATTGTTGTTGATTCAAGTTCAATAGCAGGATATATATAGGAAGATAAAGGAAGATAACAGCTTAACTGTTACTACCTCCCTTTATCTTCTTGTAATTCCTTCTAATAGGGCTATTTCCTTACGCCAAACTTATAAATGGTCTTCTGCTTGTACTGCTGACCGGGTTTCAGCACCACCGAGGGGAAATAAGGACGGTTGGGGCTGTCGGGGAAGTGCTGGGCCTCGAAGCAGACAGAACTGCGGCGGGGGAACGTGGCACCATACTGACCTTTATAACCGTTGCCGAAATTGTCGGTGTAAAGCTGAACGCCGGGCTCGGTGGTGAACACATCCATCGTGCGGCCGCTCTTGGGCTCGTAGATGCGGGCGGCAAAGCTCAGCTCGCCTTCCTCGCGCTTGTTGAGCACATAGCAGTGGTCGAAACCAGAACCGTTGCGTATCTGCTCGTTGTCAGCGTTGATATCCTGACCGAAGGGTTTCGGGGTGCGGAAGTCGAACGGGGTACCTTCCACTTTCAGTATCTCGCCGGTGGGGATGCTCGTCTCGTCGATGGGCAGATAGAAGTCGGCGTTGATCTCGCACTCCACGTCGTCAATGGTCGGTGTGGGGTCGGCGATGCCTGCCAGGGCGAAGAAACCGTGGTGGGTCAGGTTGATGATGGTCTTCTTGTTGGTCGTGGCCATGTACTCGATGATCAGCTCGTTCTCGTTGGTGAACGTATAAACCACGGTCACCTTCACTTCGCCGGTATAACCCTCTTCACCATAGGCCGATACCAGGTTAAGCACCAGCGTGTAGTCGTTCATCTGAAGGGCGTCCCATACACGGGCGTGGAATCCCTTAGGACCGCCGTGCAGCGCGTTGGGACCGTCGTTGATGGCGAGCTGGTATTCTTTGCCTTTGAGCTGGAACTTACCACGGCAGATGCGGTTGCCAAAGCGGCCGATCAGGGTGCTCAGGTAAGGCTCTGCTGTCATGGCTTCTTGGATGTTGGCATGACCTTGAATCACGTTGGCGTGCTTGCCGTCGCGGTCGGGCACCATAATGGCCACAATACCGCCACCGTAGTTGGTGATGGCTACCTCATTGCCAGCAGCGTTTTTCAAGATGTACAAGTCCGTTTGTTTACCGTTAATAGTGGTCTGAAAGTCTTCTCTTCTCAGGCCACACAGATTTTCTGTCTCTGTCATATTCATTAAGTTTTTAGTTACAAACAATTGCAGTTGCAAAATAACTCAAAAAAAACGACATTGACGAATAAATCGGCAAAAAAACAACTTTGCCGAACGTTAAAAACGTTTAAAAGGTATTTGGTCGTTTGGTGGTTTAGTCGTTTGGTCGTCTTGTCGTTTAGTCTTTGCAAGTTCTTAGGTATCTCCATTCCCCCTCTAAGTTAGACTTCAAAGAAACTTTTCTGTCATTTTTTTATAAAATGCCTGTTGTTCGGCCTCGGTAGCTGCGACAACACCTTGTAACTGCGATTGAAGTGATAGCAACTCGCGGGTGAGATGATAACCCTGCTGCTGTCGCGTAGTGATGACTTTTTGCAATTCATAGGCTGCCTTCGTATTGTCGCGGCCAAGCAGTAATTGCGCCAAAGCCAAACGGTAACCCTGACGGAACTGCTCCTGACGCTGGTTTTGAATGGCGCGGCAATAGAGAGCGGCTTTCTTGCCGGGGTCGTCTGTCAGTTGTGCCAGTTCGGCATAGAGAAAACTGTCACGGTGACGGGTGAGCAACTGCTGATAGATGTCAATGGCTTTCTCTTTCTCGCCCATGATGCGATACACCACAGCCATGTAGCGCTGGTTGTTCTTATTGCGCGGACTGCGGCGCATGGCTTCCTCGAGCAGTGGCATCACCTTCAGCGCGTGGTCGGCGTCGGGGTGCTCTTGTATCTCGTGGAAACAACGTGTGAGTATTCTCTGTGCTGTCGAGGGCAACAGGTGGGGCTGGTCGTGGGTGCCTTCCTTGGGGGTTGACATGCTGCCCTGCCAGTCGGCGGCTGTCAGGTTCTCCACACCGTAGCGCCCGATGAAGTCGAGCATGCTGAAGTCGGGAGCGTCGCCGGTCTGGCCAACTGTCGCCGGGGTGGCTGCCGCCCAGCCTGTGTCGGTGGCGTCGCTCAGTCGTAGCGCTCCGTGCAGGATGGCCTGGTGGGCCTTGCCGTCGGTGTCGTCGATGCGGGGCAGCACGCGCTGCAGGGCCTCGAATATCTTGATAGCCTCGTCAGTGCGCTTCTCACCGATGCGTTTCTTCAGGATGTCGCTGGCTGTCCAAAACATGCACAGTGTGGTGTATTTGCCTTGGTGGGCGGCATACATCGGACGTATGGCAGCATACGCCTCTTCTATCTTCCCTTGCTTGCGCAGGTCAAACACTTCTTTGACGGTCATAGATGATATAGGTTGTAGGTGTGATGATGCGGGTGGTGTCTATGGGGTGGGGCGGTGTCTATGGGGTGGGGCGGTGACAGGAGGCCAGCAGGTCGGCCACCACATAGCTGCTGCCCCCCACGAAGATGAAGTCGGCGGGGGCGGCATCAGCCAAAGCCGCCTGATAGGCGTCGGCTACGGTGGTGAATGTGCGTCCGTGCAGCCCATGCGCTTCGGCTTTCTCTGCCACTTTCCCAACAGGGATGGCGCGGTGCGTGCTGGCTTGTGTGAAGTAGTAAGCAGCGGTGTTGGGCAACATACCCAGCACGGTGTCGATATCTTTGTCATCGACCATGCCGAACACGATGCGCAGTGTGTCGCACGACTGGCGTCGCAACTGCCGGCTCAGGTACTCCCAGCCGCCCACGTTGTGGCCTGTGTCGCACACCACCGTGGGATGCTCCTGCAGACGTTGCCAGCGGCCTGTCAGACCTGTCAGTTCGCACACCCGGGCAAATCCCTCGCGTATCTCGTCAAAGCCGCTGATCCACCCGGCCTGACGCAGATATTCGCAGGCCCACAGGATGGTGTTGGCATTCTTTTCCTGATAGTCGCCGTGCAGCTCGTGCTCCAAACGGTTCTCGCCGAAGCGGCGGCCGTGCTCCACGCGCAGGTTCACCAGATAGGCAGGGTGGGGGGAGTCGCAGCCGAGGTTGCCCACCACGATGCGGTCGTCTTCGGCGAAGATGATGGGGGCTTGACGCTCAAAGGCGGTGCGGGCAAACACGGGTCGTGTGGCCGCCACGGTCTCGCCTACTACCACGGGCACCCCCGGCTTGATGATGCCGGCTTTCTCGGTGGCTATCTGTGCCAGGGTGCTGCCCAGAAACTGGGTGTGGTCCATTGAGATGTTGGTGATGACCGACAGTATCGGGGTGATGATGTTGGTGCTGTCCAACCGGCCGCCCAGACCCACCTCGATCACGGCGATATCTACTTTTTGCTTCTTGAAATACCAAAAAGCCATGCAGGTGGTCAATTCAAAAAACGACGGATGGAGGGGCTCGAAAAAGTGTCGGTACTCTTCTACGAAGTCTATCACTTCCTGCTCGCTGATCATCTCGCCGTTCACGCGGATGCGCTCACGGAAATCAACCAGGTGAGGCGATGTGAACAGTCCCACGCGGTGGCCGGCGGCTTGCAGGATGGCCGCCAACGTATGCGACACGCTCCCCTTGCCGTTGGTGCCTGCCACATGGATGGTTTTAAACGCTTGATGCGGACACCCTAAATGGTGGTCTAAGGCCAGCGTGGTGTCAAGCCCGGGCTTATAAGCAGAAGCACCCACCTTTTCAAAGACGGGTGCACTCTTAAACAGATATTCGGTCGTTTCTTGGTAGGTCATGGTTCTTTTGTTGAGTGTTTAAGCCCCCCTCTTATCCCCCGAGGGGGAAGATCTGTCACCTTTGTAAACAAAGCCCCCTAAGCATATCTCCTGCCACCTGCTCCTGATTTGTTGAGTGTTTAGTGTTTAGTGTTTAGTGTTCGTGGCATATCATAAAGTTCAAAATTCAAAGTGAAAACTACCGCCCCCGAAACTATCCACTCCCCTCCCTACAAGGGAGGGGCCGGGGGTGGGTCTTCTAACTAAAATAGTTCTTGAATTTCTGGAAGATGGTCTTCTTCGTATGTTGGTCGCCTTGGAAATTGTCGCTGTCTCGCAACTTCTCGAGCGTCTCTTTCTCGCTCCGGCTCAGTGTCTTGGGCACATACACGCTCACGTTGACCACCAAGTCGCCCATGCCGCTGCCATAACCTTGCACGGCGGGCAGACCCTTGCCGCGCAGGCGGAGCGTCTTGCCGGGTTGTGTACCCGGCTCGATCTTGATTTTCAGTTTCGTGCCTTCGATCGTGGGGATGCGCACATCGCCGCCCAGCGCGGCTGTGGGGAAGTCGAGCAAGAGGTTGTATATCAAATCCTGACCGTCGCGCACGAAGGTGTCGTTGTCTTCCTCTTCGATAAACACTTGTATGTCGCCCGGCACTCCGTTGTGCCGACCGGCGTTGCCCTTGCCGCTGACGGTGAACACCATGCCGTCGCCCACACCCTTGGGGATGTTGATCTCTACCACTTCTTCACCTTTCACCACGCCTGTGCCGCCGCAATTCGTACACTTGTTTTTGATGACGGTGCCTTCGCCGCCGCAGGTGCGACAGGGCGACTGCGTCTGCATCATGCCAAACATGGTCTGCTTGGTGCGTATCTCCATGCCGCTGCCATGACAGGTGGGACAGGTCTCCACGCCGCTGCCATTCTCGGCACCGCTGCCTTGGCAGTGCGGACAGGTGATGTCTTTCTTCACCTTGAATTTCTTCGTCACGCCCTCGGCCACGTCTTGCAGCGACAGACGTACCTTCAGCCTGAGGTCGCTGCCGTGATGGCGAGCCGCCTGACGACTGCCGCCACCGCCAAAACCGCCGAATCCGCTGAATCCGCCACCGCCGAATACGCTGCCAAACATCGAGAAGATGTCGTCCATGGAGAATCCGCCGCCACCGCTGAAACCGCCCATGCCTTGCAGACCCTCAAAGCCAAACTGGTCGTATTGCTGGCGTTTCTGCGGGTCGTGGAGCACATCGTAGGCCTCGGCCGCTTCCTTGAACTTCTCTTCGGCGTTTTTGTCGCCGGGGTTGCGGTCGGGGTGGTATTTGATGGCTATCTTGCGATAGGCTTTCTTAATCTCGTCTTCCGAGGCGTTCTTATCTACTCCTAATACCTCGTAATAGTCACGTTTTGCCACTTCTTAGCTTTTTTAAAATCATTCCTCCCCTCTCAAATCTCAAACCTCAAATCTCAAACCTCCATTATTGTCCTACTGCCACTTTGGCATACCTGATCACCTTGTCGTTGAGGGTGTAGCCTTTTTCGGTGCAGTCTATCACTTTGCCTTTATTGTCGTCGCCCATACCGGGTACCATCGCAATGGCTTCGTGATAGTTGACGTCGAAATCCTTGCCGGTGGTCTCTATGGCTTTCACGCCCAGACCTTCCAGCGCCTTGATAAACTTCTTGTATATCAGTTCCATCCCCTCTTTCAGGGCTTTGGCATCGTCGGTCTTCTCGGCATTGGCCAGTGCTCGCTCCATATCGTCGATGACGGGCAGTACGGCCACCACCGACTTCTCCGAACCGTTGAGCAACAGCTCAGCCTTCTCCTTGATGGTGCGTTTGCGGAAATTCTCAAACTCAGCGCATTTATACAGGTATTTCTTTTCCCATTCAGCTGCCTCTTTCTGGGCTTTTGCCAATGGGTCTTTTGTCTCGGCCTCGGCCTCTTTTTTCTCGGCTGTGTCTAATTCTACTTCAAGCGCTTCGCCCTCGGTGTCAGCCGTCTGTTGCTGCTCCTCGGCCTGCGACTCGTTGGCCGCGCCGTTTTCCTCTTTTATGTCTTTCTTTTCTTCTTCTTTCATGATGTCGTGTTTTTAGTATTTGCCTCGTATCCAGCAAAAACCTTGCCAAACCTCAAATCTCAAACCTCAAATCTCAAACCTCAAGCCAAACCATACATCCTTGCTTTCTGCTCCTTGATCTGCTCGTCGTAGATATAGTCGTCGTACTGCATCAGTTTGTCGATGGTGCCGGCGGGGGTCAGTTCGATGATGCGGTCGGCCACGGTTTGGATAAACTCATGGTCGTGGCTGGAGAAGAGGATGTTGCCCTTGAACGACACGAGGTTGTTGTTGAATGCCTGGATGCTCTCCAAGTCGAGGTGGTTGGTCGGGGTGTCGAGGATCAGGCAGTTGGCGTTTTTCAGTTGCATGCGGGCTATCATACAGCGCATTTTTTCGCCGCCGGAGAGCACGTTCACTTTCTTCTCCACCTCTTCCTGTTTGAAGAGCATACGGCCCAGATAGCCTTTCATCACCACCTCGTTGCCTGCGCCGTATTGCGACAGCCAATCCACGAGGTTGAGGTCGCTCTTGAAAAACTCGGTGTTGTCGAGCGGCAGGTAGGCTGTGGTGATGGTCACGCCCCATTTATACGTTCCGGCATCGGCCTCGCGGTTGCCGTTGATAATCTCAAACAGTGCGGTCATGGCCTTGGGATTGTGGCTCAGGAACACGGTCTTCTGTCCTTTCTCGATGTTGAAGTTCACGTGGTCGAACAGCACCGTGCCGTCGGCATCCACCGCCTTCAGGTCTTTCACCTCCAGAATCTGGTTGCCGGGCTCGCGCTCCATGTTGAACAGGATGCCCGGGTATTTTCTTGACGAGGGTCGTATCTCCTCCACGTTGAGCTTCTCCAGCATTTTCTTGCGCGAGGTGGTCTGCTTGCTCTTCGCCACATTGGCAGAGAAGCGACGGATGAACTCCTCCAGCTGCTTGCGCTTCTCCTCGGCCTTGAGCCGCTGGTTCTGTGCCTGGCGCAAAGCCAACTGTGAACTCTCGTACCAGAACGAGTAGTTGCCCGAGAAGACAGTCACCTTGCCGAAGTCGATATCCACCGTCTGTGTCGATACGGCGTCGAGGAAGTGACGGTCGTGGCTCACCACCAGCACGGTCTGCTCCACGTTGCTCAGGTATTCCTCCAGCCACTGCACGGTGTCGAGGTCCAGGTCGTTGGTCGGCTCATCGAGAAGCAGGTTGTCGGGGTGCCCGAAAAGGGCCTTGGCCAGCATCACGCGCACCTTCTCGTTGTTCGAAAGGTCGCTCATCTGTTTGTAGTGCATATCTTCTTTCACACCCAGGTTCTGAAGCAGTTGGGCGGCGTCGCTCTCAGCTTCCCAGCCGTTCATCTCGGCGAATTTCAGTTCCAGGTCGGCGGCCAGGTTGCCGTCTTCCTCGGTCATCTCAGGCTTGGCGTAGAGAGCCTCGCGCTCCTTCATGTTTTTCCAGAGCGGCTGGTGACCCATAAACACGGTATCCATCACTGAATACTCATCGTATTTGAAGTGGTCTTGTTCCAATACCGACAGACGCTCGCCGGGCCCCATCTCGATGGTGCCTTTGTTGGCTTCCAACTCACCGCTGATGGCACGCAACAGCGTCGATTTGCCTGCGCCGTTGGCTCCGATGATGCCGTAAATGTTGCCGGGAGTGAATTTGATGTTAACGTCTTTGTAAAGTACCCGCTTGCCGAATTGTATCGCCAGATTTGTGACTGTTATCATATCTCTTACCTTGTTAATTTGATTTCGCGTGCAAAATTAGGCAAAAAAAACGAGAAAATCTAATTGCTATGATAAAAAAAGGAAAACGGCCCCGAAAAGTTGACCGATGTCGTTTTTTGTGGTCTCTGTGCCCGCCCGCACGTCATAGAATGGAATTGGGGCCTTTTGGTCGAAACACGTGGGCCGTTTCGTCGAAAGTGATTTGCGGCGGGGGCAAAATGCCACTACCTTTGCACCAGTAAAACTAACAAATGTGTAACTCTTAAAAATTAAAACGAAATGAAAAATTTAGTAATCGCTATCGCTATGATGTTCGCTATGACTCTTACTGTCAATGCTCAGTCTTTGGACAATCAACCCCAGTCGCAAACCATTCAGTCGCAACAGTCTTTCGACAACATCGCAGAAATGCTGGAACTGTCATCCGATCAGTGGCAACCCGTGAAGACGGCCTTCCAACAGTTCAGCATCGCTATGGAGACCTTGACGAAGATGGAGCCGGGCGTGAAGATGCAACAGGCATGGGACAAGATTAGAACGGGACACTTCCATCAGATGCAACGTCTCCTCACCGACAAACAGTTGAAGAAATACCAAGAGATGTTTGAACTGACTGTCGCTAACCGCGCTGCTAAATATATTCCCCAAACGGTTGATGCGAAGTAACACACATACATCGTATTCTTAGGTCCTCCCCCGCAGACTTTTGTTGGAGCGGGGGAGATTTTCTGAAAAAAAGTAGCATAATAAAAAAAATAATTGTACATTTGCACCACCATGAAAGTGTCGAAGAAAAAAGTATTAGCATTGGTCATGCAGTTGGGCGTCTTTGCCTTCTTGCTGGGTCTGCCATTGTTGTTGGCATACGTCGGCGGAGCGGCGGTGCCCGCCGATACCATCCTGTATATCACCCTCTGGTGGTTCGGCCCCATGATGGTGGCCTATATGGTCAATTATTATCTGCTGGTGCCCCAACTGTTCTATAAACATCATCGGTGGTGGTATGTCGTCGCCAATGTGTTGCTCATTGGACTCTTTAACAATAGCATCTTCTGGTTCAATGCGGAGTATCTGCCCGAGATGGCAAGGCCGGGGTATTATTCATACGCCATCGTGCCCATCGTCTTGCATATCTTCACCGCACTCGGCGCCCTCGGCATCAGACATCTCTCGAGAATGCACGAGGTGGAACTGCAAATCAAGGAACAGCAACAGAAAAACACCGCTGCTGAACTGGCGTGGCTGAAAAACCAACTCAACCCGCATTTCCTCTTCAACACACTCAACAATATCTCCAGCCTCACGCAGATTGATGCCGACCAGGCGCAGGAGAGCATCGCCCAACTGAGCGACTTGCTCCGCTATGCGATGTACGAGACGGATAAACCTCTCGTTCCCCTGGCGGGCGAGGTGGAGTTCATGAACAATTACATTGAACTGATGCGGTTGCGGTGTGGAGCCAATACGCAGGTGGAGGTGCAGCTCAGACCCGCACAGGGCGTCATGGTGCCGCCGCTGCTCTTCATCTCGCTCATCGAAAATGCTTTCAAACATGGTGTCAGCAGCAACCTGCCGTCAGCCATCCGCATCCGCCTGGAGGTAGCCGACGGGGTGCTCACCTTTGTCTGCGACAATACCAACCACCCCAAAGACGACAAAGACCGCAGCGGATCGGGCATCGGACTGGAGAACACGCGCCGCCGACTGCAACTGCTCTATCCCGACCGCCATGAGTGGCAGCAGACGCTCAGCGACGGCATATACCACATTCAAATCACTATCCGACTATGAAAACACTCTCTTGTGCCATCGTCGACGACGAACCGCTGGCCGTGCAACTGCTCGAGTCGTTTGTCAAACGCACGCCGCAGCTCTCGCTCGCCGCTTCCTACACCGATTCGGTCGAGGCTGTCAGGCAACTGACGCAGTCGCCCGTCGATTTGCTGTTTCTCGATATTCAGATGCCCGATGTCAATGGCATGGAACTGGCCCATCAACTGCCGCCCACTACGTTTATCATCTTCACCACGGCTTTCCGCGAGTTCGCTTTCGAGAGTTACGAGGTCAATACGGTCGATTTCCTGCTCAAGCCCATCCGATACACCAAATTCCTCGCTGCCGTGGAAAAGGTGGTGCAAAGATATGAAGAGCGTACCACGGCCTCCATCCCCTCGGGGAGGGCTGAGGTGGGGGCGTCGTATATCCGCGTTGACGGCGAACTGCGCCGTGTTGACTTCTCGCAGATCCTCTATGTGTCGGGAATGAAAGACTATGTGATGTTTTATCTCGAGGGCGAGCGGCGACCGTGGATCACCCACCTCACGATGAAAGCCGTGGAGCAGATGTTGCCCGCCGACCGGTTTATGCGGGTCAATCGCTCATACATGGTGGCTCTGGACAAGATACGCTCCATCGACCGCAACCTCTGCCTCTATATCGGCGACGAGATTATACGCGTCACCGATATGTACAAGGATGCGTTCAATGAATACCTCAACCGCCTTGGACTGAAAACATAAGAGGAAAACTAACTACTCCCCTCCCTCGGGAGGGGTTGGGGGTGGGGCTGTTTCTACTCCCCTCCCTCGGGAGGGGCCGGGGGTGGGGCTTTAGTACCCTAAATCCTCTCCTACCAAGATGACGATATGCCGCTTGGCGGGGTGCGAGTTGCGCAGGAAATGGATGTAATTGCAGATGCTCTGCGGCGAGTTGCAGTTATGGCACATACCGTCTATCTGGCAAGGGGTCTGTATGTCGAAACGCGCCGCGTTGACCGGCGAGGCGGTGCTGCGCGCACGTGCCAGGGCGGCTTCGGTGGTCTGTGCCACTTTGTTCATGCCCACGATGAAGACCACTCGCTTCGGACCCCACGTGATGGCAGCCACACGGTTGCCGTTGCCGTCGATGCTCACGATGACGCCGTCTTCCGAGATGGCGTTGGCACTGGCCAGATAGAAGTCGCACTCAAAAGCCTTGCGGTAGGTGGCTATCTTGTCCTCCTCGGTGGTCACGTCGTCGCGGTCATAGACCACGTAGCGGCCTTCTTTCAACCGGCGGGTCAGACCGATGTCGCGGATCGATATCGAACCGCCCCATGTCACGCTGCTGCCTTCGGGCATCAGGCCGAGGGCCTTCTCCACGGCTTCGGCGCTTGTCTTGCAATAATAGGCTTCAAAATGGCGGCGCTCCAGATTCTTGATCATCTTCTGGGCCAGTCGCTCGTTGCGGATTTCTAATGGTGTTGACATTTTTTGTTGAGTGTTTAGGGTTGAGTGCTGGGTAATTACTCCCTCCCCTCGGGGAGGGTCGGGGAGGGGGCTCCTCTTAAAATCAAAAAAGAGACACCTAATAAATAAGGTATCTCTCTCTGTAGGGACGATCGGGCTCGAACCGATGACCTCTGCAATGTGACTGCAGCGCTCTAAACCAACTGGGCTACGCCCCTATCTCTTAATTGCGAGTGCAAAGGTAAGGCGTTTTTTTGAATGCGCCAAATTTTTTAACAACTTTTTTATTGATTGGTCCAATAAACTTCTTCCGCTACCACATATTTGCTCTCTCTGCCGCTTATTCCGTCGGTCGCAAGCATTTCTATGCGCCCTAACATGGGGTAGGTCAAATGATACGAGTTCTCGCGGTTCTTGCCTATGAACCCGAATAATTGTCGGGTGGGGTAGTAGGGGCTGTCTGACATGAAATACATGGTAAAGGGCTGGTTCATCTCGTATTGAATCGTGAGACGGGGCTCTCTCACACTTACCATCGATGCCGAGCCCGTCATCTCAAACGTTAAGCCTTCTGTTGGCGAGTCATGCCAGATGATGTGATAGGTGGTGGCGTGGCGGGTGATGCCAGAGTCAAGGAGAAACGCGAAGGGTGAGGCATGGTTCATGTCGGCCGGTCTTGTTGAAATGACATCAACGTTCCACTCGCCGTTGCCGCTTTGAATCAGGGTCAACTGATGCTGTGTGTGGCTCGTGTCGCTCCACGCCATGCCGTCGATGTGCGTCACGCCGTCGTCGGTGTCATACACGGTCAACTGATATTGGGTCTGGATGGCCCAATGGGTAGACATCTTATAATACGTGCGATTGTTTTGCACATCTTGCAATTCATCAATCTGTACCTCGCGGAAATAAAGCGCATTGACCGAGTCGCGTTTCTCTTCGCTGGTCTGCCTTACGTATTCTTTCAGTTGGTAGGTCAACAATATCATGTCGGCATATTGCATGGTGGGTATCATGGCGTAGCGATACACCAAGTCGCGCGTGTCGGTTGGGTCTCCTCCGCATTCCCATTCTTCTCTGTCTATGTGATAACAGGATGAGAGCAAGGTGAGCATTACAATACTTAATAAGGTGGCTTTTTTCATTGATGGATGATTTATCTGTTATATGAATTGTTAGTAAGGAGATGTCGTTCTGCCGCCAAGTGATGACACCAAGCGTCAAAACCGCACTCCCGCTCCGGCACGGAGTACACCCAGATGGCCGAAGCCAAACTCGCCGAAGCAGAATAACTTCTTGCCCAAGGAGATGCCGAAGAGGGTGACGTGATAGACGGAACAGGAATGAGAGCGGATAGAGGCATCGTCAATGTCCTGGTCCCAATAGTGGCTATGGCCGACAGACACTCCCGTGTAAATCTTTACCTTAGGTCGGTACAAAGGGTAGTATCTGAATGAGAATAGCATATTCAGATAAGTGCCTGACCGACTGTCGATGCCACCGGGACGGTTGACGTAGTCTCTGTCTTTGCGTTTTTGACTTTCGCCTTGGAGAGCAAGGGTGGCACCAAGGGCAAACTGACTGTTCCACAAACGGAAGTGATAATGATATTGCAGGTCAAACGATGGTGTCTGTTTCACCTTCCCTAAATCGTATTTCAGCACACGGTATTGTTCTAATGGGGTTGTGGCCTTTTTCTTCTCGTTATCGAAGCACCCTATCTCCAAATAATCTCCATTAAGTGTTCCCCATCCCAAGTCGAATGAGATTTCATGGCGGGGCAGCTCTTCTTGTTGTGCTCGCGACACGATGGGCAGCGCCAGCCATAATGATGTCAATAATAATGTTTTGGTATTCATTTTTTTTAAGTCCTTTTGCCCCTAAAACAGCAGCCGCGGCGTAATCTTGCACAAAAACGAGAAAAAAGTTTCACCGTATGTGCAAGATTTTGTAATTTTGTTGTTTGATAAACAGAAATAACAATGAAACAGACAACGAAAACAATGAAACATGGCATACATAGTATAGTGTGTGCGGTAGTACTGGTAATAGTTTGCGCCTCGTGTGCGACAGGGGGCGACGATTTCAATCCAGCCAACCCGCAAAGTGATCCTATACAACCCTTCTTCGGGCATTATCTTGGTAAATGGCGCATCAATCAAGATGAGGCCGACGAGGTGGCGATGACCGTAAATGCCACGACCATCGACTTTACCAATCTGCCTTGCAGGGCCATCCTCGCTAAACTGCTGGGCGAAGAAAAGGCGCATGAGATAATTCCCACCATAGAATATGGGCACTATATCGTATCTTATAGCCTGCTGGGGGTGTCGCCCAATTCCAATGCCTACGAGATGTCGCGCGAACCTTATATTTTCTCTTATACGCAGGACGGTGTCAAAAAGACCATGCGCATCGACTTCCGCGAGAAGTCGCAGGCGGGTTATTACAGCAATTCCAACATGCTGGTCTTTGTCCTCAATGTGGATAAACTCACCATCACTGGCGGCGGAGAAGAGGAGGTCTTGACGAAAGACTGGACGTTTACGTTCTATCCCAACCAGAAGAACGAAGGGTATCTTCAATGATGACTGAACAGGTTCTTTTGCAACAGGTCATTCATGGCGACCGCACGGCACAGCGCGAGTTGTATAGCCGCTATTCGGGATGTGCCGCATCGGTAGCGATGCGGTATGTGGCCGATACGGAGGCCATGAAAGATGTGCTGCAAGAGAGCTTTGTCAAGATCTTTACATCCCTTTCGCAGTTCGAATACCGGGGCGAGGGCTCCCTCAAGGCGTGGGTGATGCGCATCGTGGTCAATATGTCGCTCAATTACCTGAAACGGCGGGCCAGGTTCGTTGAGGCTGAACGGATACCTGACGTGCCCGACGACCACGACGAGGAACCCGACCTGATGCGGGTACCGCCGGAACGGCTGATGGCGATGATCGGCGAACTGCCCCCAGGCTACCGCACGGTGCTCAACCTCTTTGTCTTTGAGCGCAAAAGCCACCAAGAAATCGCACGTCTGTTGGGCATCAAGGAAAACTCTTCCGCCTCACAATATCTGAGGGCTAAAAAATTACTCGCTAAAAAAATTAAGAATTATATCCGTGACAACGATGAAGAGAGACTCATTTGAACAACAACTCCGCGACCGACTCGACGGTTACGAGCCGCAGGTGCCAGAAGACCTGTGGCAGGAGATTGACGTGCGCCTCTCTTCCGATGAGACGCTGTCGCAAACAGAAGCCGCACGGCCCTCGCAGGTGGCTCCGTCGGGGCGTACCTTCAGACGGCCCTTGTGGTGGATCTCTGCCGCTGCTGCCGTGGCGCTGGTCGTCGTCTTGTGGCCCTCAGACGATATCATTTCCGATGGTAATCCCACTCAGCAACCTGTCGCCGTCAACGACACACTCTCTGCCCCCTCTGACACACGCCTTTCTGACAATGGAAGTCCCTCTGACACACGCCTTTCTGACGGCGGAAGTCCCTCTGACACACGCCCCCTAACACCCCCTCCTGGCTCCCCCGTTTGGCGGGGGAGAGCAACCTCTAACTTAGAGGGGGAACGGAGTTACCTCTCCAATAGCGACACCCCCAATAATGTCTCAAGTAGCGGCTCCAACCTCGTATCTCAATCGGATGTCGCAAGCCTCGTATCTCAATCGGATGTCACAAGCAGCGGCTCCAACCTCGTATCCCATTCGGATGTCGCAAGTAGCGGATCCCCCTCTAAGTTAGAGGGGGACGGGGGGCGTGTGTCTCAGCCCTCCCAGCCGTCCCAGCTCTCCCAACAGCCCCAGCTCTCCCAGCCGTCCGACACCCTCTCTGTCACCTCCCGTGATAATCCTGTCCCTCATCTCGCTCAGGACAATCTTCCTCAGCTCGTGCCCCCCTCTTTCGGAGGGGGCCCGGGGGAGGCCTCTCCGGGGGAGGCCTACCAACTCTCCCTCTTCGCCTCCAACGCTTTCGGTCGTGGTGGCGATGCCTCGGCGGTATATATGAATCCTGTCTTAGCCAATTCTTATTATCAGGCCTACGAGAATGCGCCTTCCCACCACCAAGCCATGGCACCCCGTTACGAGTTGGTTGGCTATCAGGAAACGGTTGACCACCACAGGCCTGTACAGGTCGGACTCTCTGCCAGTTTCCCGCTGTCTGGCCGCTGGGCGATACAGACGGGGCTCACCTATAGCTGGCTCACGTCCGACTTCTCGCACATCATGCCAAGTACCACCATCACCGACCATCAGACATTACAGTATTTAGGCGTGCCCCTGAATGTAGCCTACCGTGTTTGGAGCAGCGGCTCCTTCTCTGTCTATACCGCCGTGGGGGGTGCAGTGCTGTTCAATACAATGGCCCGTGTCTCTACTGATGGCATCAAGAAACCTTTGCGGCACGACCGCCTGCAGTGGTCGGCAAGTGCAGTGGTCGGCGCCGAATATGCGTTTCTGCGCACTTGGTCGCTCTATGTCGAACCGGGACTGACCTATTACCCCGACAACGGCAGCGATATCGAAAACTTTTTCAAGGACAAACCCCTCAACGGCAGTCTTCAAATGGGCTTCAGGTATCGTTTTGGAAAATAATTATGCGAAAAATATCCCGATTATTTGTGTGTTGCATTTTTTTTTGCTACATTTGCCACAATCTAGTGAAAGACAAACAACAATCTATTAGCAAACTTATATTTTAATACATGAAAATCGGTCTATTTATCCCTTGTTATGTCGATGCCCTCTATCCTGAAGTGGGTGTCGCTACCTACAAGTTGCTCAAACACTACAATGTCGATGTCACCTATCCTTTAGGACAGACATGCTGCGGGCAACCACAGGCTAATGGCGGATTCCAACGTATGTCGGAGCCGCTCATCGAGAAATACGAGAATATGTTCAAGGAGTTCGACTATGTGGTCGCTCCCTCCGCTTCATGTGCCGCTTTCGTGCGATGCTTCCACCCCGAAATCATGAAAGGGAAGATGGAATGTACCACCGCCAAAAAAACGATGGATGTGGTGGAGTTCCTGCACGATGTGCTCAAAGTGAAAGAGGTGCCGGGCAAGTTCCCCCACAAGGTCAGTGTGCATAACTCATGCCACGGCGTGCGCGAACTGGGCCTCTCGTCGCCCTCCGAGCGCAATATCACTCCGTTCAACAAAATCATCGACCTGCTCAACATGGTCGAGGGCATAGAGATACACGAACCCGAGCGCAAAGACGAGTGCTGCGGATTCGGAGGCCTCTTCTCGGTCGAGGAGACGGATGTCTCCACACGCATGGGCATCGACAAGGTGCAGCGTCATATCGACACCGGTGCCGAATATGTGACCGGACCCGACAGCTCGTGCCTGATGCACATGGCGGGCGTGGCCAAAAGGCAAGACATGAAGATTGAGTTTATTCACGTAGTAGAAATTTTAGCAGCAGGACTATGAGCACAGTACATGCAAAGAGAAGCCACGAGTTTCTGAAAGATACAGAGAAAATCAAACGCCACGACAAGACATTCTGGGGCGTACGCGATAAGAGAGACATCATGGCACAGGGACTGCCCGAATGGGAAGACCTGCGCGAACTGGCCAGCCGCATCAAGATGCACACAGCCACACACTTGGCCGACTACCTCGAGAAATTCTCTAAAAACCTCGAGAGCCGCGGCGTGCACGTGCACTGGGCAAAGGATGCTGAGGAGTTCAACGAGATTGTGCTCGGCATTCTCAAAGACCATAATGCCAAGAAACTGGTCAAGAGCAAGAGCATGCTCACCGAGGAGTGCGAGATGAACCCCTACCTGGAGAAAAACGGCATCGACGTGGTGGAGACCGACCTGGGCGAGCGCATCATTCAGCTCATGGATCAGAAGCCATCGCATATCGTCATGCCCGCACTGCACATCTCGCGCGATGCCATCGGCGAGGAGTTCGAGAAGCGCGGCATCAGTAAGGAGATAGGCAATCACGACCCCACCTACCTGACACGCTGCGCACGCTACCACCTGCGCGACGAGTTCATGAAGGCCGACGCTGGTCTCACAGGCTGCAACTTCGGCGTGGCTGCCACCGGCGACGTGGTGGTGTGCACCAACGAGGGCAATGCCGACATGAGCACCTCGATGCCTAAACTGCATATCGTGGCCATGGGACTGGAGAAGATCGTGCCCGACTACGACTCGCTCGCTGTCTTCCAGCGACTGCTCTGCCGCAGCGGCACCGGACAGCCTACCACCACCTATACGGCTCACTTCGAGAAAGCGCGGCCGGGGGCTGAGATGCACGTGGTGCTCGTGGATAACGGGCGCAGCGACATCATCGCCAGCGAGCAGCACTGGCAGACGCTCAAGTGCATACGCTGTGGCGCCTGCATGAACACCTGTCCGGTCTATCGGCGCAGCACGGGCTACAGCTATACCTATTTCATTCCTGGACCCATCGGCATCAACCTCGGCATGCTCAAGAATCCCGACAAATACTACGACAACGTGTCGGCATGCTCGCTCTGCCTGTCGTGCTCGAATGTATGTCCGGCCAAGGTCGATCTCGGCGAGCAGGTATATAAGTGGCGCCAGCAGATGGAGGAGTTCGGACATGCCTCGAGCGAGAAGAAATGGATGTCGCGCGGCATGAGCCTCATCTTCAACCACACGTGGATGTACAACTCCGCGCTCTGGTGGTCGCCTGTGGCCAACCATGTGCCGCGCTTCCTCATGTATTGCAAGCTCAACGGCTGGGGACAGGGACACGAGATGATGCGGTTCCCCAAGAAACCCTTCCACGTGCTCTGGAAAAAAGGAAAAGTGAAATAATCTACATCTATTTATTCTGTAGTATCTATAGCCCCTATAATATCTATAGCCCCTATAAAAAGAATCATTCAATGAAAAAAGAAGAACTATTCGACAAACTGCGCCGCAACACGCGCGAACAGTTTGATATGCCCGACCTCACTATCAAGGCCATCACCTATCCCGACACGGTGAAACAGTTTATCGAGATGAGCCAGACGGTGGGCGGTAAAGTGAAATGTATCAAAAAAGAGGATGATGTCAACAAAATCATCCGTGAACTCTATCCCGAGGCCAAGGTGTTCGCTTCCAATGTGCCGGGCATCGAGGCCGACCTTAACCCCGACACCGTGGCAGAGGCGAAAGACCTCAACGGCACCGACGTGGGCATCCTGCAAGGCGAACTGGGCGTGGCCGAGAACGGGTGCATCTGGATTCCGCAGACGATGAAGGAGAAGGCTATCTGCTTCATCTCTGAGGAACTGGTCATCCTGCTCGACCGCAAGAATATCGTCAACAATATGCACGAGGGTTACAAACGCATCCGTGTGCCCGAATTGGGTTACGGCTGTTGGATCAGCGGTCCCTCAAAAACCGCCGACATCGAGCAGGCGCTCGTCATGGGCGCACAGGCCGCGCGCGGCGTCACCGTACTGATAATTGATTAGGGTAAACCTCCCACTCATACTGGTCGTAGCACACGGCGCGGCCGCCGAAGCCCTCCTTCTGGTAGATGAGCGTGGTGTGCAGACCGTAAGGGGTGTCGCCCGGCGAGATGCCGAAGTCGATATATCGGTGGGTGGCAAAGTCACGACGGATGATGTGGTCGAACAGCGCATCCACGGCGTGCAGATGCTTGCCCTCGGGCGAACCTGAGATATACTGGGCGTGTGCCACCTGAGGGGTGACGTAGAGCACGGTGCCTGCCAAGGGCGTTCCATCCGCTTTCCGGGCCAGATACAAGCGTATCTCGTCCGGAAAGCGTTTTTTTAGCAGCTGTATCTCTGCCAGACTGTGTACGGGCGTCTTGCCGTACGTCTGCATCAGGTTGTCTTCTAATATGTGCCAGAACACATCGAAAGCATCGCTCTCCGCTACGGTGATGCCGTCGGTGCGGGCTTTGTTGGCGGCATAGCGGCGGTCGCGGTTCCACTTCACCGGCATGGTGGGTATGAGGGCCGACGAGGCATCGCGGCGGGTCAGCCGTGCGTGGCATACGGCATGCAGCGCATACAGGTCTTCCTCGGCTGGGTAGCGGTGGTAGATATGGGGCACAGGCTTATACGTCACGCGGCGAATCCCCACGTCGTGCAGGTGTCGGTTCAGCGCCTCCATCATCTCGCAGGCCATCACGGTGGTGCAACGGTCGCCCATGATCAGTCCGCCGTAGGTCAGTCCACGGTGTGAACAGAGCTTGTCGCCCTGCACGTGGGCGGGCATCACGGCTGCCAACCGTCCGCCGTCGTCGTACCACATGAGCGAATGGTCTGCAAACCGGTCGCTATGATAGTCCATGTAGCGGCGGTCTATCAGAAACGTCCCGTTTCTCGAGGCGGCCACAAACGCATTCCATTCCGCCGCCTGCTCCGGATGATATAGTTTACAATTCACTTTTTGTTGTTAAGGTGCAAGGGAGGGGCTGGGGGTGGGTCTTCACCTCTTCGAGAAACTCCTCATAATCTCGGATATAGTCGTCCTCGTCAAACCGTTCCGAGGCCAGCGACAGGCACACGGCACCCGATGAGAAGTCGTCGAGCGTGCGCCAGATGCCCGTCTCTATCAGCAATCCCTGATAGGGGTGGTTCAGCAGGTAGGTCTCTTTTGTGTGTCCGTCGTCGAGCGTGACGTGAAAACTGCCGCTGATGGCGACAATCATCGTTCTGCACTTCTTGTGCGCATGACCGCCACGGCACTCGCCGCTCGGCACGTCATACACCCAATACACACGCCGTATCTCAAACGGCACATCGGTCATCTCTTCCGTAACGGTCAGGTTGCCACGGGGGTCGAATATCTTTTTCAGTTGTATGATGGTTCCGATTTTCTTTTTCATATCATAATAACGACGGGCAGCGGTAAATATTATTTTGTTCCTTTAAAATTCGTATTTCATATTATTTCTTTACCTTTGCACAAAAATACTGAATATGCGTAGTTTTCTCAAGCGGATAGGTGTATGGACATACCGGCCGGTGAAGGAGAACCAGTGGTTCTTCTTCTGGATGTTTCTTCTGGGCATGGCCTGCATCCTCACCATCAACCGTTTTGGCAAGCACCGGGCGGTCTTTGAACTCTTCATCGACCTCTATCTCTTGTGTGCGGTGCTGTCGATGCTGCCACGGTCGTTGCGCAAAGGGGTCCGAGGCGTTCTCTATGTCGTCTTTTACGCCCTGGCTATCGTCGATGTGTTCTGCCGATACCGGTTGGGCTCGCCCATCGGTCCGGCGCTGGTGCAGAATGTACTCTTCACCAATGCCCGCGAGGCCTCCGAGGCGCTCGCCACCTACGTCACATGGCGCAGCGTATGCTCGCCCGTCTTGGTGGTCGTCGCGCTCTTGCTGCTCCATGTGGCGAGTGCCTTGGCGCGCTCCTTCGGCAGTGGGCACTCGCGTTGGCACAAGGCGCTCCGTTGGCGGCTGCCCGAGCATCGCCAGTCGGCGGCGGGGTGGGGGTGCCTGTTGATGGCGGTGCTGTGCGCTCTCTCATCGTTCACCAACAAGCGGTTCCTCTATTATAATATCATCAAGGCCGACACCAATCTCGAGAGTCAGTATTATCTGCAGTTGGTGCCATCCACCACCGAGTTTTATCTGCCCGTCTATCGCCTGATGCACGCGCTCAATGTGGTGCGCATCTCGCAGAATGAATTGCGCACGCTCGTGGCTCGCGCCGACCGGGTGCAGGTGGACAGTTGCTCCTATCGTTCGCCCTGCATTGTCTTCATCATCGGCGAGAGTTACAACCGTCATCACAGCGCACTCTATGGGTATGACAAGCCCACCACGCCTTGGCAGTCGGCCATGGCGGCCGACAGTGCTATGACGGTGTTCACCGATGTGGTGGCTCCCTTCCACCAGACATCCGAGGTGTTTAAATTGGCTTTCTCTCTCTATGGATATGGCGAGAAACGGGCGTGGGCCGACTATCCCCTGTTCACGCAGCTGTTTCTCAAGGCGGGCTATCATGTGTCGTTCATCACCAATCAGTTCGTCAACGACCCCTCGCAGGATGTGTGGGACTTCAGTGCCGGCAATATCATCAACGAACCTGTCTTGAGCCAGTCGCAGTTCAGCGACAGAAATGCCGCCCTGCATACTTACGACGAGGGCCTGCTGGCCGACTACGACTCGCTGGGGGTGAAGGGCTATGAGCACCAACTCGTCATCTTCCATCTGCTGGGCCAGCATGTGGCCTATGCCGACCGTTACCCGACGGCCTACAGCCGCTTCCATGCCGATGATTACAACCGCCCGGACCTGACCGACGCCGACAGGCAGGTGCTCGCCGAATACGACAATGCCACGCTCTACAACGACGAGGTGGTGCGCCGCATCGTCGAACTGTTCCGCGACGACGAGGCGGTGGTCATCTATATGCCCGACCACGGCGAACTGTGTTTCGACATGGCCAACGAAGGACGTGAGGCTTTCGGTCGCTCGTTTGATGTGAAGACCGAGAGCGAGATACGGCAGCAGTTCGAGATTCCGTTCTGGATATGGATGTCTGACCGTTACCGCCAGCGTCACCCCGATGTCTATGAGCGGGTGAAGGCTGTGAGAGACGTGCCTTTCATGACCGACAACATCGACCAGATGCTGCTCTCACTGGCGGGCATCGCCAGCGCCGACTACAGGCCCGACTGCGACCCGCTCAGTCCGCTCTACGATGCCGGGCGGCCGCGGATGCTGATGGGGCAGATACGCTATGAGCGCGGTGCCGCCGCTATCGCTCCGCAGTAGCCATCATATACAGGGTCGTGCCTTTCTCCTTGCTCTCGGCCACAATCTCATAGCCGCACGAGTCGAGAAAGGCGTGCATCCCGCCGTCGCCTGTCAGCACGAAGTCGGTCTGTCTGTCGCGGCAGGCGTCTTTGGCCTCTTCCAGCATCTGGGGCTGCCCCGCCGGCCTACAGCCGAAATACTTGCAACCCGCCACGGCGCCCGAGGGCACGTCGTAGGCGTCTTCCACGTCGAAATACACGATGCCCGGGTGCTCCGTCTTCGTGTCGTGGGCGATGCGGCTCATGGTCGAGGCGATATCGTAAAACGCTTGTTTGTCGGCATCATCGGCGAAGGTCAGGTTGCCCTTGTAGCCCATGACATAGTTCAATACCACGCACACGAGGGCCAACACGCCCACCAATGCCACGCTCATCCGGCGCATACGCTCGCGCACGGGCTCTGGCGGCAGTTTCAGCAGCGAGATGCACAGGAAGACCAACAGGGGCGACGCGATGACATAGTGATAGGCACGCTCGCCGCCAAACAGACAGGCTGCGAACATCCATACGCTGACCACCAACGGGAAATACGTCCAGCGTATCAGATGACTGCGCATCAGCAGCGCGCCTGCCACGGTGACGACGAAGAGGGGCAGGGCCACATACCACGATCGGAAGGAAAGGGCACCGGCTTCCCGGCTGTAGGTGACATATTCTTGCACGAAGGCACTCAGGGCTCCGTCCATGGCCAGCCACACGATGAAGGGGGCTGCCACGAGCGTGGCACCGCCCAGCGTGAGCCACAGCAGGCGCCAGAAATCGTGCTTCCGCCGCCACGCGTATATAAGGAAAGTCACGGGCAGGATGATGTGCACCGCTGCCATGTCTATCCGTATCATGGCGATGGCACCCAGACTGGCGCCCAACAGCAGTGCGCGGTTGTTCAGATGCAGGTGCGACGTATGGCGGTTGTAAAAGGTCTTGCACACCACATAGAGCGAGAGCACCATCGGAGCCAGACAGTAGTCTTCGCAACGTATCTCATAGTGTATCAGTGGGTTGAAATAGGCCAGTGCCATCATGGCCGTGGCTATCCACGACAGCCGCCTGCCTAAAAACAGATGGGCGGTGCGGTAGGTGAAATAAAAAGTGAAGGCATAGAAACATACGCTCAACCAAAATACGCCATGATAACTGTGCGGGCATAGCAGATACCCGATGCCGTAGATCAGCCAAAGCAAGGGACCTCCCGTGCCAGAGAAGTCGATATAGGGCGTCTGTCCGCTCATCCACGACTTGCCGCACAGATAATACCATGCCGAGTCGCCACGCCCGAACACATCGTGTGTATAGGAGTCGGGCGAGATGCATAACAATATAAATAGTGCCAGCAGAATGGCCATCCCTATCGATGGCAGATGCTCTTTCATGTGTTTCATAGTTGTCTTCGCTTGATAATCTTAGTAATTCTGATCTTTCTTTTAGAGGTAAGAGGTAAGAGGTGAGAGGTGAGAGGTAAGAGATATGTTTAGAGCAAGAAACCGTGTAGAACACTCAACACTCAACACTAAACACTAAACAGGCAGGGGGCAAGGGGCAGGAGATGAGTTGTGGGACGACAGTGAGAAATCGTTTTCCACGCTGTAGGGGCGGGTCACTGTGCCCGCCCGCACGAGCGAAGCGAGTTCCCCCTTCCCCTCGACGTAGGGACAGGGCACGCCCTGTCCGCCATTTGTCGCCATCGTCGTGCTATCTACTCCCTCCCCTCGGGGAGGGTCGGGGAGGGGGCTCTCACTCGGGGAGGGTCGGGGAGGGGGCTTTCTCTCAGGGGAGGGCCTTAGAGGGGGCTAACGTCACCACCTCGCAGTCTTTCATCTCGCTCCCGTCGATGGTCAGTCGTACCAGGGTGCGCTCTTTCTGCCATCCCTGCATGCCTGCGGCGCCGGGGTTGATGTGCAACAGACCGAGCGTCTTGTCGTATTGCACCTTGAGAATATGCGAGTGGCCGCTGATGAACAGCTGTGGCGGCGAGGCGTAGATGCGGTTGCGGATAGAGGCGTCGTAACGTCCGGGGTAGCCCCCGATGTGTTTCATCAGCACGTCCACCTCTTCGCATTTCCATCGGAGTATCTCGGGGAACATCCGTCGCAGGTCGCCGCCGTCGCAGTTGCCGCAGACGGCTCTCAACGGGCGGAAGGCCGCCAGTCGCTCTGCCAGTTCCACCGAGCAGATGTCGCCCGCGTGCCATATCTCGTCGCATGGCTCCAGATATGTCAGATACTGTTCATCCCAGTAGGAGTGCGTATCACTGATGATGCCTATTTTTTTCATGTGTTTCTTTGTTATAAGACCCATCCCCCGGCCCCTCCCTTGTAGGGAGGGGAGTGGTTACTATTGCAAATGATACATGGTGCACGGTCATGTGCCCCGTCGTAGGGGCGGGTAACTGTGCCCGCCCCTACAGCGTGGAGAACGATTTCTCACTGTCGTCCCACAACTCATCTCCTGCCCCCTGCCCCTTGCCCCAAAGCACACCTCTCACCTCTATCGCGTCTCCCTCCCCTCGGGGAGGGTCGGGGAGGGGGCTCCTTTCACCCCCCTGATCCACTCTGCTATCCATGCCGCGGTCTTCTCCTGACCCAGGAGCGAGGCATCCACACACAGGTCGTACGATGTGCTGTCGCCCCACCGTTTGCCGGTGTAGTAGTTATAGTACGAGGCGCGCTCGTGCTCTTGCTCACTGATGATCTTGCTTGCTTCGCTTTCACTGCAGCCATGCCGTTTGCATACCTGCTGGATGCGGTAGTCCAGGCGTGCCGTGATGAAGATATTCACACATTCGGGCATGTCGCGCAGGATATAGTCGGCGCAGCGGCCCACAAACACGCACGAACCCTCTTGCGCCGCCTTGCGGATAGCATCGCTCTGAAACTGAAACAGGCTCTCTTGCGAGAAACGGTTGGCATGGATGTTGGTGTCGCTCAGGTGGGGCAGATGCGTGTGGAAGAGCGAACGGAAGAATCCTTTGTGCTCATCGTTCTGCTCAAAGAACTTCTCACTGAATCCGCTCTCCTTGGCCGCCAGGTTGAGTATCTCGCGGTCGTAAAACTGGCATCCGAACTCTTTTGCCAGCAGTTGGGCTACCACCCGGCCACCAGAGCCCAGTTGCCGCCCCACGTTGATGATGATTTTATCCATGTCTTGGTTTTTTGTTGAGTGTTCGTAGCCCCCTCCCCGTCCCTCCCCGAGGGGAGGGAGTGATTAGCATCGTGGCAAAGGGCAGGGTGCACGGTCATGTGCCCCGTCGTAGGGGCGGGTCACTGTGCCCGCCCGCACGGCCCGGTGGGCCGTTCATTTGTATTTTATCCCGCCGCAGGCGGCGATGATGGAGGGTTTAGGGTTTATGGCTTAGGGTTTAGGGTTCGTGGTTTAGGGTTCGTGGCATATCTCCTGCCCCTTGCCCCCTGCCCCTTGCCCCTTGCCCCTTGCCCCAAAGCATACCTCTTACCTCTTACCTCTCACCTCTCACCTCTAAGTGAACTATAAACCTCCGCAGCATGATGAATGCCACCAAAGCCGCGATGCCGTCGCTCGCGGGCAGCGCAGCCCACACGCCGTTCAGTCCCCAGATAAGCGGGAACGCCAGCAGCAGCGGCAGCAAGAACAGCAGCTGACGCGACAGCGACAGGAATATGCTGATCTTCACCTTGCCGATACATTGGAAGAAATTGCCCACCACCATCTGGAAACCGATCACCGGAAACAGCAGCATATTGATGCGGATGCCGTCAATGCTCAGCTCGATGAGCGTGGGGTCGGTGGTGAACAGCCGTGCGCAGTAGTAGGGCAGAAACATGCCGATGACCCAGCCCGTGACCATGATGCCCGTGGCGGCGATGATGGCCAACTTGAGCACACGCATCAGGCGGTCGGTCTGTTGGGCTCCGTAGTTATAGCCCGCAATGGGTTGCATGCCTTGGTTCACGCCCATCACAAACATGGCAAACATCATGGCGATGGAGTTGGCGATGGAGTAGGCACCCACTGCCATGTCGCCCCCATAGTGCACCAGTTGGTTGTTCATGAAGATGACGATGATACAGGCGCACAGGTTCATCAGAAAGGGCGAGATGCCGATACTGACGATATTCTTCACCAAAGCCGACTTCAGACGGTAGATGCCTCGTTGCAGGTGCAGCAGCTCCTTCTTGTCAGAGAAGAGCCACATCTGCCATGCCATCGCCATCGTCTGGGGGATGATGGTGGCGAAGGCGGCACCGCGGATGCCCCAGCCCCACCACCAGATGAACACCACGTCGAGCAGGATGTTCATCACCACGGTGAAGATGGTGGCATACATGGCATGGCGCGGTTTCGAGGCGGCACGTAGCACGGCGTTCATGCCGAAATACATGTGTGTCACCACGTTGCCTGCCAATATCACCTCCATAAACTCACGGGCGTAGGGCAGCGTCTGGTCGCTCGCGCCGAAGAAACGCAGGATGGGGTCGAGGAAGATGAGGCAGATAGCGCCGAACAGCAGGCCGATGATGAGGTTCAGCGTCACCGTGTTGCCCAGCAGGTGCTGTGCCGTGCGGTAGTCGCGCTGCCCTAGGCGCATACTGATGGTGGTCGAGGCGCCCACGCCCACGGCGGCACCGAAGGCACCGCTCAAGTTCATGAAGGGGAAGGTCACCCCCAGTCCGGCGATGGCGTCGGCACCCACCTGTTGTCCGATGAAGGCGCGGTCGATGATGTTATACAGGCTCGAGGCGGTCATGGCTATCATGGCCGGCACGGCATATTGCACCAGCAGCCGCCCCACCGGCTTCGTACCTAACTCGAGTGTCGCTTTCTTATTGTCCATATTCGACGGCAAAGGTACGAAGAAACAACCAATCCGCAAAAACTTTTACCGTAAAAGTCGCGTCCGACTCCTACAACCTGAAAAATGTCTTCCAGTCTGTCAAAACGGCCTTCCTTCCCCTCAGCTTGTCTGGAGTATCGTAGGGGTGGTCCACATCATTATAAATCATCAACCCGCTTTCATGCAGCCTGATTGCCAACTCGATGGAGAAAGGCGAGAGTAATTGGTCGATGGGCTCACTGTCTTTCGAGGTGGTCAGTATCAGGTCGTATCCGATACTAACCTTTTCCAGGGGATTGAGGATGAGTTGTATAAATTGCATGCGGTAGTCGTAGCCTGCTTGCTGAATGATGGACTGGGCTTTTGCGACGATGATTCGGGCTTTCTCGGTGTCGCTGACCGGCAAGCGGGCGATGCTGTCGCTTGTCATCGTACTGATAAAATACGGGTATTGTTTGATGGTGTAACTGTCGTTCCAGCCGAATGGCGTTGTATGCTCTTCTTTTTGACTGATTACGATTCCGTGCAGTTGTGAGCGCTTGGTCAATGCCTCGTACTCCTTGGTGTCGGTCGCGTTGGAGAGGGGTGGGTCCTTATAAAGCCCGGCTTTTTTACAGGGCCTGTAGTAAAGATTGGATAGCAAACTCTGTATGGCGATGCCGGGCACTTCTGCCGCTTCGTTCGCAGGGCAGTAGTGGGTCTGGTAAGTGATGTCGTAGTTGCGCTTTTTGTCAGGCGTGATGTGGATGTCTCTCTCCTCTCCAACGATGCGATATATCCCTGCGAACCGCCGGTCGATGTGGCAGCCCATCCGATAGGTCGCAATCGGAAAACGGCCTTCAAAGCTGAAAAGGTGCTGCATCACGGCGTTCGAGGCATTGGTATTCCCCTTCATTTCGTAGTAGTAATAGTCGATGATGTCGCCTGCCTCTAAATCTGGGAGGGGGATGCTGTCTGGCCGGGTGTGATAGTCGTCGCCGGGCAACGGACTGAGATACTCCTCGGTGTCTATTTCTATGATGCGCCCGTCGGACTTCACGATTCTCAGGCCGATGAAAGCGGAAGACTGGTCGAACACCTTGATTTCAAAAGGGAAAGAATAGAGCATTTTACCGTTTCCTTTTATATACGATGCCTTGTCTTTGTCATAGGCAATGTGCGACATGATGCGCCGCCCCTCTTCGTCGTTGATTTTGTATCTTACCAGATGTATGCTCTCTTTCTCAACGTATGAGAGGGTGATTCCCCCCATCCGCACGCTGTCTAATTCGGCCAGTATCACCACAGGATACCCCGAGTAAATGGCAGGCGACTCTGTGCGCTTGATGCCTGGCAGAGGGATGGCCCACATCTTTTCACGATTCCGTACATACTCTTGGTGGTATTTCTGGCGGTCGTCCATTTCCGTCTCCTTGCCCACGGTCACATCGCTCAACGGCCGGATATCCTCCCGCAGCCGGATGGTACTCACCTTGTCGGCAGAGAGTGCCACAGTCTGTGTTTGGTAACCCACATGCGAGATGCGGGCGGTGGCCGAGGCGGTGGAGTGGGGGATGACAAATAGGCCGTTGGTGTTGCTTCGCCCTCCGTTCACAATACTGTCTCGACGCGAAATGACGATGTTCACGTTTTGCAAAGGCACTCCTGCCTCATTGACAATCCTGCCACGTAGCCTGTATGCTTCTTTCTGTGCGCATTCCACGAATATCTTGTGGTCTTCTGCTTCCACATGGATGGGGTAACTGCCTATCAACTGTTGGATGGCTTGTGCGATGGGCGTCTCTTTAAACGTACCTTCTACAATAAAGTCTTCCAATTCGTCATAGACGAAGACGATTTGACAGTCATGGGTCGATTGATCTATCTCTGTCAGGGCCTTTGACAGCGGCGTGTTATGAAATGAACGTGTAATGCGCGTCTGGGTGAACGCGTCCGTAGCCGTGAACAGTAAGATGAGTGTCAGTATGATGATGCGCATGATGCTTGGGTCTGATAGAGGTTATTGAAGGATGAATGTCGTGTGAAAATCGGATAGCATAGCCTGTTTGCCTCGTAACCTTTTAGGGCATTCTTCCACATGTTTTCCCGAGCCTAAGAAAATATTCTGCCCCGTATCTCGGATATGGTAGAACCAAAAGACATCATTGTTGTCCGTCAACTGTTCCAAATCTATACCGTCGGCTCTGCTGGTGAAGGCGATGTCGTAGCCGATGTGCTCCTCGTCGTACAAGGTCTTGATGGCATACGGCAACTGATAACTTTTCAATAGCCCGATGTCTGCCAAGTCCTGGCACAACTGGGCCAACTCGCGGGCTTTGTCACTTTGGCTCAGATGGCTGTCTCGTATCTTTCGATATTCGCTCGTGCGACAGATGTCATACAGAAGATGATTGGGCAATCTGTCTAAAGTAGGCAATGAGATGTATTCCGAATAAGAGGGATTGATGGTCACTCCGTTCTGAACATTGCGTATGCCAAAAAGTGAACAACGGGCTTGATTGCGCACGGTCATGTTGAGACGGGGACGGTGCGCCGACACCGTGTCGGTGATGTGATGGCGCTCGATGGTGAGGTGGCGTTTAGACTTGGATAAAGACAATTCTGATTCGGGAAAACCGACGGTGTGGATGCGCGTTTCCAAAACAGGGCTGTAGGTGGCATCCAACCGATAATGGACGATAGGGTAGGGACCTGACAATGCTACAGACTCTGAAAAACCCGGATCATAATGAAAACCGTCGCGATGCACAAAATAGTCAACCACATCGCCGCGACTGAGCTTCGGCAGTGGGATGCTGTCGGCATACGTGTAGGTGACTCCGTACAGACTGTCGGCCTTCGAGAGTGGCGTGGTGTCGATGAGATGGGTCGTGCCGTCCGGTTTGATCACGCGCGCGCCGATGACCACCCGGCAAGGTTCGGAATGAAATATCCAAGACTGTCCGCGCAAGGGCAGGGCTACACTGCTGAGTGTCTGTGCTCCACGTTCGTCGTTCACCAGCAGGCGGAAATGGTCTAAACTGCCATACGTGGTGAAATTGTCATTGTAACCGGAGAACAGCACCGCCAGGAGATTGATGCGCTTGGTGCGCTTGAAAAACAACTGATGCTCTTCCTGTAGCATTACCACCGGATAATGCGACAAGGTGTCTGTCATTGCCGGCCTTTCCTGATGGGGCGGTGTCGCTCCCCACACTTCTTGACAGATGCTGCGGGCATATTCTTCATAATTGGTTTTATGATATTCTTTTACGATAATAGAACAACTGGTGAGCCATATCGTTCCTGCTGCATACACTAATAATTTAGTTATCATTCGTATCATGTGAGTGTCCTTACTGTTCTTTAATAACTCCCTCACCTCTATTTTTCCTACATGCGAAGTCTATTTTTTGCATAATTTAACCAAGTTGCTCACGTCATTCATCTCGCGTCATCCGTCTTTCGGTTTCACGTTGTTTGATGAACGCTTTTTTGTATCTGTAACTTCGGAAGAAGCAGAAGTTATAACCTACTGTAAAAGAGCGGGTGTATGCTTCGATGCCGCCGGACAACTGAAAGGCGGGTATGAGACTTTGGGTGTATGTGACAGTGAACGGCCCGGCATTGGCCATCACATGCCAGTTGATGCCCAAAGGGGGCACGTGTATTCGTGGGCGGTCTGTCTTTCCTTCTGCATCGCGATACTCATGTCGCCCCCCCCACATCCTGATTTCGAACGAGGGACCCGTTTGTATCGAGAAAAGGCGGTTGCTCGTTTGGATGCCAGCCAAGACGGGTATGCGAATCATTTGGTAATAGATGTTGCTCGACCGCAAGGGCTCAACGGCAGGCTCAAATGCGATGTCGTCGCCACGGCGATGGGGCATGTAATGACGGTCAAGGTTGATTACATGAGCCACAAACTGTAGTGAAGTGCTGATGCCTGCTATCCCGCGGTAGAGGTTCTTGCTGACTTGAAATAATGTAATACCTATTTCATATTGTCTCATGATCCCCTCCTTGAGATGCAAGTCCTTATTCTCGCTTCCGAAGATGCCGTCTCGCACACTGACATCGCCTAACCAGATTTGAGGAATGGGTGGGTCGTAGTAGATGCTGTCTATAATACCTTCAGGCCCGGCCCAGAGGTCAGCATACCAACAGAACATCGGATTGTGCAGCCTTATCTGTGGCAGTACAGATAGACTGAAAAGGGGGAATAGTAGTAGGAAAATGTTTCTTTTCATGTCTCTATGACCCGTCAGCCGTTGTTTTTCATTCATCATCAGGCTACTTTTTTGCAAAATAAAGTTTTTTCTTGCCCGTATGCCTCTCATTTCAATATTTTTCATTACTTTTGTGCCTCTCAATGCAAATGTAATGGTCATGATAAAGAAAATCCTGTTTCTGATGATGGCTCTCGTCGGCCTGCAGACGCTGTCTGACAAAGCCTTTGCCGGGAGCGATGTCTATCCCGGAGGAAAGTCGTATATGTACCGGCTGTACCTCACCGACAAAAACCATACCGAGTACACCATCGACCACCCAGAGGCCTTCCTCTCGAAAAAGGCCATTGAGCGCAGGAGAAAACAGCAGATAGCCATCGACGAGACCGACCTGCCGCTGCCCGACACCTATCTGAGGCAGATCGCCATCATGGGCGGACAGGTGGTAGGCAAAAGCAAGTGGAACAACACCGTGCTCATCAGGGTCGCAGAGCGGGCCACCGCCGAACACATGACCGACCTGCCCTTCGTGAGCCGTGTGCTCAAGGTGTGGGAGTCGCCCGACACGCTCTTACACAACCGCCGCGACAATATTCAGAAGACGCTCGGCGAGAAAGAACACCATGTGGGCAGCTACTACGGCGCTGCCGAACTGCAAATCACCATGCTCAACGGACAGGCGCTGCATGGAGCCGGATATAAGGGCAAAGGCATGACCATCGCTGTGCTCGACGGGGGATTCACCAACGTCAACCGTATTCCCGCACTCGCCAAGATCAAAGTGATCGGCACACGCAACTTCGTGGCCACGCTCTCCGACGATGTCTATGCCGAGCACGACCACGGCACCAGGGTGCTCTCGTGCATGGGCGCCTCAGAACCCGAATATATCGTGGGCTCGGCTCCCGAGGCTGCCTATTGGCTCATCCGTGCCGAGGATGTATATACCGAGACACTTGCCGAGGAGGATTATTGGGCGGCGGCTGTCGAGTTTGCCGACTCCGTGGGGGCCGACGTGGTCAACAGTTCGCTGGGCTACCAAGACTTCGATGGCAACGAGGGCGACCATATCTACCGTGAACTCGACGGACACACGGCGCTCATCTCATGCACTGCGTCGATGATGGCCGACAAGGGGATGGTGCTCTGCAACAGCGCCGGCAATGATGGCATGGGCACATGGAAGAAAATCAATTTCCCGGCCGACGCCGACAATATACTGACAGTGGGCGCCGTCAACTCGATGCGCAAAAATGCGGCCTTCAGCAGCATCGGACCCAGCGCCGACGGGCGCGTCAAGCCCGATGTGATGTCGCTCGGCAGTCCCGCGGCGGTCATCAGCGGGCGTGGGGCCATCTCGTTCGACATGGGCACGTCCTTTGCCTCGCCCATCATGGCGGGCATGGTGGCATGTCTGTGGCAGGCGCGGCCCGAACTCACCGCCCGGCAGCTCATCCAACTGGTCAGAGAGTCATCCCACCAATACGACTACCCCGACAATATCTTTGGCTACGGCATCCCCGACTTCGAAAAAGCCATGAAGAGTGATAGATAGCAGACCCACCCCCTCACCCCTCCCTTGTGGGGAGGGGAGTGATGCCCTCCCTCTTCTCCGTCCCGTATGCTGCTGTGTCTCAGCAGCCCTATAAATACATAATAAAGTGAAAAAATATTCCCTCTACGACCTCAACCGCATGGTGGCCGAGGCCATCGAGACGGCGCTGCCGGGTGAGTACTGGGTCGAGGCCGAACTGTCTGAGGCTCGCGTCTATGGCGGACACTGCTATATGGAACTCATCCAGAAGGCGCCGCGCACCAACACCCCCATCGCCAAAGCATCGGCCAAATGCTGGCGAAGCACATGGGCGGTGATACACCCCCATTTCGAGCGCGTCACGGGGCAGCAGCTGCATGCCGGCATGAAGGTGCTCCTGCTCGTCGCACCACAGTTTCACGAGAACTATGGCTTCTCATGGATTGTGCAAGACATCGACCCCGCCTACACCATGGGCGACATGGCCCGCAAACGACAAGAGATCATACGCATCCTCACCGACGAGGGGGTGCTCACACTCAACAAAGAACTCACGCTGCCGCTCTTCGCCAACCGCATCGCCGTCATCTCCAGTGCCAATGCCGCGGGCTACGGCGACTTCTGCAACCAACTCTCCGACAATGAATACGGGTTCGTGTTCCACACGCAGCTCTTCCCCTCTATCATGCAGGGCGAAGGGGTGGAGCAGGGCATCATCGCCGCTCTCAACGCCATCAACGAGCGTGTCGGCGAGTTCGACTGCGTGGTTATCGCGCGGGGTGGGGGAGCCACCAGCGACCTCTCGGGATTTGACACCCTCGACCTGGCCCGCAACGTGGCCAACTTCCCCCTGCCTGTCATCACCGGCATCGGGCACGACCGCGACGAGAGCGTCTTAGACATGATCTCGCACACGCGGGTGAAGACACCGACGGCGGCAGCTGCCTTCCTCATCGACCACCTCCGACAGGTGCTCGACCGCATCGACTCGGCGGCGCAGCGCATCACCCGCACCGTGGGCCGGCGCATGGAGTATGAACGGGTGCGTCTGGCACGGCTCTCGCAACAGATACCCACCCTCTTCTCTGTGGTCAAGACACGGCACGAAGGTCGTGTGGCGCAACTCTACACACGTCTGGCATCAGCGGTAGCCCGGCGCATCGACGGTTCCCGGCACCAGATAGACAGGCTCGCCATCCGCATACCACCAGCCTTGGAGCGTACCCTGACGCGCGAGCAGCACCGCCTTGAGATGCTCTCACAGCGCACCAGCGCGCTCGACCCCCAGCGGGTGCTCGACCGCGGCTACAGCATCACCACCCACAACGGCCATGCCGTGCGCGACCCCGCCCAACTGCATCCCGGCGACGTCATCGAGACCCGTGTCCAAAAGGGCACCATCCACTCGCGCATATTAGAAAGCCCCCTCCCCGTCCCTCCCCGAGGGAAAGCCCCCTCCCCGACCCTCCCCGAGGGGAGGGAGTAGTTAGCACGACGATTGGGAGGGATAAACATTGAACATTTAACTATATGATTAGCACTCCTACCCTTTTATCATGCTTGGCGTGGTAATTACTCCCCTCCCTACAAGGGAGGGGTCGGGGGGTGGGTCTGCCTGCAAGCCCCCTCAAACATCAAAAACCAACCCTATGAAATACGAAGAAGCCCTCAAAGAGTTAGAAACCATCGTCCGTAAAATGGAGAACGACGAACTCGACATCGACACCTTGAGCGAACAGCTCAAGCGTGCCCAGCAGCTCATTAAACTCTGTAAAGACAAGCTCACCAAGACCGACGACGAAATCAAAAAAATACTCGACGCCCCAGAGTAGCCGCCCGTGTCCCCATGACCCGCTTCCCATTCTTCTCGATCGTCGTGCTAACTACTCCCTCCCCTCGGGGAGGGTCGGGGAGGGGGCTTTCCCTCGGGGAGGGTCGGGGAGGGGGCTTTCCCTCGGGGAGGGTCGGGGAGGGGGCTTTAAAATTTTTTCTTCCCATTTTGTTCGTTTGTCGATATTTTTCACTAACTTTGTCGCCCGTTAATATATTAACCATAGTAGATGGCTGCAAATGGCGGGAAACGATGCCCCAACGACACCGCGCCCCGGCGGCTCACCTGCTAATAAAATATTTGTCATTATGAAAAACTTAGATTGGGCAAAATTGTCTTTCGGTTACAGAAAAACGGATTACAACGTGCGTTGCTACTACCGCGACGGCAAATGGGGAGAGATTGAGGTGTCTTCAGAAGAGTACCTCAACCTGCACATGGCGGCCACCTGCCTGCACTACGGACAGGAAGCCTTCGAGGGACTCAAAGCCTACCGCTGTCCCGACGGCAAGGTACGTGTGTTCCGCATGGACGAAAACGCTGCGCGCCTGCAAAGCACCTGCCGCGGCATCATGATGCCAGAGGTGCCCACAGAGCTCTTCGAAGAGATGGTCACCAAGGTGGTGCGCCTCAACCAAGAGTGGATACCCACCTACGAGAGCGGAGCCACACTCTACATACGGCCCCTGCTCATCGGCACCAGCGCACAGGTGGGCGTGCACCCCGCCAGCGAATATCTCTTCCTCATCTTCGTCACACCCGTAGGACCTTACTTCAAGGGCGGTTTCTCTACCAACCCCTACGTCATCATACGCGACTACGACCGCTCGGCTCCCCTCGGCACAGGTAAATATAAGGTGGGTGGCAACTATGCCGCGTCGCTCTTCGCCAACAACCTGGCCCACGAGAAAGGCTACGCCTGCGAGTTCTACCTCGACGCCAAAGAGAAGAAATACATGGACGAGTGCGGTGCCGCCAACTTCTTCGGCATCAAAGACAACACCTACGTCACACCCAAGTCCACCTCTATCCTGCCCAGCATCACCAACAAGAGCCTCATGCAACTGGCCGAGGACCTCGGACTGAAGGTGGAGCGCCGTCCCATCCCCGAAGAGGAGCTCGACACCTTCGACGAGGCGGGTGCATGCGGCACTGCGGCTGTCATCTCGCCCATCTCCTATATCGACGACCTCGACACCGGCAAGCGTTACAACTTCGGCGCTGAGCCCGGACCCATCTCCCAAAAACTCTACGACACACTCCGTGGCATCCAGTACGGTACCATCGAGGATAAGCACGGGTGGACCAAAGTCATCATCGGATGAGTAAAGGTAAATTGCAGAAATTCGCCGACCTGGCGACCTATAAAAACGTGTTTCAGTACCCTTTCTCGGTACTGGAACACGTTGATTTCGATATGCGCGGACAGTGGCGCCAACAGTATTTTCACAACGACCATCCCATCGTGCTCGAACTGGGCTGCGGCAAGGGCGAATATACCATCGGTCTGGCACGCCTCTTCCCCGACATCAATTTCATCGGCGTCGATATCAAGGGGGCGCGGCTGTGGAGCGGTGCCACCGAGGCGTTGCGCGACGGACTCGACAATGTGGCCTTTCTGCGCACCAACATCGAGGTCATCGACCGCTTCTTCGCGCCCGGCGAGGTGCAGGAGATATGGCTCACCTTCAGCGACCCGCAGATGAAGAACCCCCGCAAGCGCCTCACCAGCACTTTCTTTCTGGAGCGCTACCGTCATTTCCTCATCGACGGAGGCGTCATCCATGTCAAGACCGACTCGCACTTCCTCTTCACCTATACCACGCTCTTGGTCGAGAAAAACCAGTTGCCCCTGCTCTTCCGCACCGACGACCTCTATCACACCGAGGGCATCGACGACGACACCCGTCGCATCCTCTCCATCCAGACCTATTACGAAGGACAGTGGATCGCGCGCGGGTTGAACATCAAATACATGAAATTCCGTCTGCCTCAGGCCGGCGTACTCGAAGAGACCGACCAGGAGATCGAGACCGACGATTACCGCAGTTACAAACGCTTCTCACGCAGCCCCGTGCAGAAGAGGGTTTAGGGTTGAGGGTTTAGGATTGAGGGTTGAGTGTTCTTACACGGTTTAGGGTTTAGGGTTCTTGTCATATCTCCTGCCCCTTGCTCCTTGCCCCCCGCCCCAAAACAACCCTTCGTTCGGGTGGATTTGCAATCCACCCGCTTCGAGAAAGCGGAACCAGCGGTCGGCGGCCGAAGGGGAAGCCAATTGTAATCCGCCAAAGATATTTTTTCGCATTGCAAATGCTGATACTCCCTGCGTCGGGATTGCAAATCCCGACGAACGGGCGAACGGGCGAACGGGTGGCCAGTGGGCGTATGTCCATGCTGTAGGGGCGGGTCACCGTGCCCGCCCGCACGAGCGAAGCGAGTTCCCCTTACCCTCGATGTAGGGACAGGGCGTGCCCTGTCCGCCATTCATCTCAAATGCCGTGCTAACTACTCCCTCCCCTCGGGGAGGGCTGGGGAGAGGGCTCAAAACAACGCTCGGGGGCGCATAGGATGCGCCCCCGAGTGTTGTTTACTTCGTCTCTATCTCTTCCTTCATGTCGATGAACTGCTTTTTTGAATCGTAAAATTCGTATTGCAAGAAAGCCATCTTCTGTGAGGGAATCACATGAACACCAAAACCATACTTAAACTGCCATTTGCGCTTCAGCGACACAAGGCCCTGATTGATATAGGCAGCCACGTAGGGATGCACGTGCAAATAGAAACTCTTGACACCAATCTTATTGACTAAGTGATCAATTTTACTCTCTAACTGGTCGGTAAATAAAATGCTCGACCGTATCGTTCCTTTACCAAAACAAGTAGGACAGGTCTCTTCTACCATCACGTCCATGGCGGGACGTACACGCTGGCGCGTGATCTGCATCAGACCGAACTTGCTCAGAGGCAGAATGTTATGACGGGCGCGGTCTTTCTGCATGTTCTTGCACATGCGCTCGTACAACATCTGTCGGTCTTCCGCCAGATTCATGTCGATGAAGTCAATCACGATGATACCACCCATGTCGCGCAGACGAAGCTGACGCGCTATCTCATCGGCGGCACCCAGATTCACTTGCAGCGCATTCGCCTCCTGGCCGTTGGCCGAACGGGTACGGTTGCCGCTGTTCACATCCACCACGTGCAGCGCCTCGGTATGCTCGATAATCAGATAGGCACCATGCTTGTAATTGACGGTCTTGCCGAAACTCGACTTCAACTGTTTTGTCACGTTGAAATTGTCGAAGATGGGCACCGTGCCCGTGTACTTCTTCACGATGTTAGCCTTCTCGGGGGCTATCAGTGTCACATAATGTTTCACTTCCTCGCATACGGCGTCATCGTTCACGTAGATGTTCTCGTAAGAGGGATTAAACAGGTCGCGTAGCATCGCTACGGTCCTGCCTGTCTCCTCAAATACCAGCTGCGGGCGGGTTTGTGTCTTCTGCACTTTTGTGATGGCGTCGTCCCAGCGCTTCAGCAATACTTTCAACTCACTGTCCAATTCGGCCACACGCTTACCCTCGGCCGAGGTGCGCACGATGACGCCGAAGTTCTTGGGGCGGATGCTCTGGATGAGTTGCTTGAGCCGGGCACGCTCTTCACCGCTTTTGATTTTAGATGATACAGAAACTTTATCATGGAATGGCATGAGGACGATGTAGCGCCCCGCAAAGCTCAATTCACACGTTAGCCGTGGCCCTTTGGTCGAGATGGGCTCTTTTACAATCTGCACCAGCACCTCCTGACCCAGACTCAGTGTCGTAGCCACACTGCCGTCTTTCTTTAGGTCGGGCAGGCGTGATGCCTTCGAAATAGGATAAAGTTTCTTCCTGTCGCTTTGTACCTGTTTCAGGTATTTGGCGTATGAGTCAAATTGGTTCCCTAAGTCAAGATAGTGAAGAAAGGCGTCGCGCTCAAATCCAACATCCACAAAGCAGGCATTCAATCCTGGCATCAGTTTTTTCACTTTTGCAATGTAGATGTTTCCAACAGAAAAAGATGCCGACCGGGTTTCATTCTGATACTCTACCAGATTCTTGTCCTCCAGCAGAGCAATCGATATTTCTTTCGGTTTGACATCAATCACTACTTCGCTGGTCATAGCTCTTTCTTGTTTACACTGTGTTGAATGAAGGTTACCAAAAAGGCATGTCTGGTCTCTTCCTCGCCCGGATGTGTCAGACATGCCTTCAGCCGAACAGGCCGGAGAGCAACGGTTTACTTGCTCTTATGTCTGTTCTTTCTCAGTCTCTTTTTACGTTTGTGAGTAGCCATCTTGTGGCCCTTTTTCTTTTTTCCGTTTGGCATAATTACTAATGATTGATATGTTGTTGATGTTAATAATTTCTATGCGATGGGCGCTGCTTATTCGTCATCGTCGTCGGCCACTTCCTCACCCTTCATCTTGGCAACAAAACTCTTGGCGGGCTTGAATGCGGGGAAGTCATGCGCGGGAATCACTATCGTGGTGTTCTTCGAGATGTTGCGGGCGGTCTTCTCTGCACGATGCTTCACGATAAAACTGCCGAAACCACGAAGATAGACATTCTCTTTGTTCTCTAACAAACTGTTCTTAATGATGTCCATGAATGCCTCAACAGTAGTCATCACATCACGCTTGGCTACACCTGTCTTGGTGGCTATCTCATTGACGATATCTGCTTTTGTCATCTTATTTATTTGTTTATTGAATGTTATTTGTTGATTATTTTTTTCGTTTTCAACCAATTTGGGGTGCAAAGTTAATGCTTTTTATCGTGATTTGAAAATTTATTTGCTTTTTTTTGTAAAATACTTCGCTATATCTGCGTATGTCAACGGGATACATACAAAAAAGCCCCACAGAAGGGGCTTCTTTTATTATAAGTATTAGTTGGTTCTGCGAGGTTGTATATCTGTATTTCAAAGTAGGGACAGGGCACCACCTGTCCCTACTTGCAAATGCAAAAATATTGCAGAAAAGTTTAGTATTCCACCATCGGCTCCAGTTCGTTGGCCTGGGCTATCATTTTCTCTACTTCCTTCAGGCTCGGAACGCGGTTGACCAAGTTCTTCTGTGCATTCACTTCTTCCAACTTCGGCTGCAAGTTCTCAGCCTTGCGGTGGCGGAACTCCTTCACGGTATCCACACCGGCGGCCTCGAGCAACTCGGAGAATTGCGGACCCACGCCGTTGATGCGCATCAGGTCGCAGTGGTTGGTCCATGTCAGTATCAGTTTCGGCGAGATGCCGGTAGCCTCGGCCAGTTCCTTGCGGCCGGCGGGTTTGGCACATTTTTCCAACATCTTAGCGTCGGTGTCGATACCGGCGGCAATCAGTTTCTCGGCATACACGGGGCCGATTCCTTCAATGTCAACGATTTTGTACGTCATGGTGATAAGGTTTTAGTTATAAATAGATGATAAAGATATTGTTCGCACTATTAACTGCAAATGTAGGCAAAAAACGCCGAAAATGATATTTTTCTGCGAAATTTATAATAAAAATTAACAAATTCAAGTTCCGCTGTAACTATTCAGTAAGGGCTTCACTTCTTTAACTTCTTTAACTACCTTCACTTCTTTAACTTCTCATTTGGCTGTTCCGCCGATTCTTCGTACCTTTGCCGCCAAACTAACTAAAAAAAACGTTATGGGCATTGTTATTGGCATCGATGTGGGCATCAGCACCACAAAAATTGTAGGACTGCGCAACGGTAAAGTGTTCTCACCCCTGAGAATCACCGCTGCCGACCCGGTCACCTCGCTTTACGGGGCTTTCGGCAAGTATCTATATGATAATAAGGTGGAACTTGCCGACATTGAGAGGGTGATGCTCACCGGGGTGGGCAGCGCCTATATCGACAAACCGATTTATGGGCTTTCAACAGAAAAGGCCGACGAGTTTCTGTGCGACGGACTGGGTGCCAAATTCGAGTCCGGCCTCGACCATATCATCGTGGTGAGCATCGGCACGGGCACCTCGCTCGTGCGCTGTGATGGCGATGATATCCGGCATATCGGCGGCATCGGCATCGGCGGTGGCACGCTCTCCGGGCTCTCCCGCATCATGCTGCAGACGTCAGACATCCGTGCGGTGTCGGCTCTGGCCATGCACGGCGACATCAAAAACGTCAACCTGCTCATCGGCGACATCAGCACACATCCCCTGCCGGGACTGCCCATGGAGGCCACGGCGTCGATCTTCGCCAATGCGCATACCAATACTTCGCGCGAGGATATCGCACTCGGACTCATCCACATGGTTCTGCAAACGGTGGGCAGTGCCTCGGTGCTTTCTGCGCTCAATACGGATATCAAGGATTTCGTGATGATAGGCAACCTCACTCTGCTACCGCAGTGCCGTGAGGTGTTCCCCAACCTCGAACGTCTCTACGGCGTGCATTTCCGCATACCCAAATACTCGGAGTTCTGCACCGCCATCGGGGCCGCGCTGTCATACCAGAAAAAATAGTGGAAGAAGTCTTGAGCCTCGATTCAAGGCCTTACATCGCCGTCTCTTGCAGTATCTCCGACAGGGTGGGGTGGGCGTGTATCATCTCCGACAATTGTTTTCTGGTGGCTCCCATCGTCATCAGCGCGCTTACCTCTTGAACCATGTCAGAGGCGTGGGCGCCAAAGATGTGGCAACCGATAATGCGGTCGTCGGTGTCGGTAATCAGTTTCACCAACCCCTCGGTCTCGTTCATGGCCAATGCCTTGCCGTTGGCACGGTAGTAGCCTTTCTTGCAAATATAGTCGATGCCGTCGCTCTTGCAGCGGTCTTCGGTCAGTCCTACACCCGCCGCTTCCGGTTGGGTGAAGACGGCCGATGGCACAATGTCGAGCCGGATGCTGTCGTCACGGCCTAAAATGCGGTTCACGACATGCAAACCCTGGAAGGTGGCGGCATGGGCCAGCATGCACCGTCCGTTTACGTCGCCGATGGCATACACGCCCGGCACGTTGGTCTGCAAGTGCTCGTCGGTGGTGATGCCGGTGCGGTCGTATGCGATGCCGGCGGCTTCCAGACCCAGACCCTCGGTGTTGGCGGCGCGGCCCGTGGCTATCAGCACCATGTCGGCCTCTATTGTCTCTGTCTTGCCTTTGCGCTCAAACACCACATGCTCGGGAGTGATTTCTTTCACACCCGACTGCATGTAAAACGTCACGCCTCGCTTGCTGATGCTCTGACGCAGGCGTTTGGCGATGTCGCTGTCGAGGGCGGGCAGGCACTCTTTCAGAAATTCCACGACGGTCACTTCCGAACCGAAACTGTTGAAGATGGAGGCGAACTCCATGCCGATGACGCCAGCGCCCACGATGCAGAGTCGCTTGGGCACGGCGGTCACGTCAAGCAGTTCTGTGGATGTCACCACATGGGGCTGGTCAATGCCCGGGATGGGCGGCATCTTGGCGTGCGAACCCGTGGAGATGATGATATTCGGGGCGGTGTATTCCTCGCCGCCCGCCACCACGGTGTGCGCATCCTTGAAACGGGCCTCGGCGCGCACCAGGGTGATGCCCGGCGCACCCATCAGCGTCTCCACGCCATGGCGCAGGGTGGCGGTCACCTCGCGCTTGCGCTCCATCGCACGCGCAAAGTCGAAATTGTAACCGAGGCCGGACAAACCATACAGTTCGCCGTCGCGCAACGTGTCAAGTATCTCAGCGTGTCTGCACAGGGTCTTCGTGGGGATGCAGCCGCAGTTCAGACAGGTGCCGCCGGCCTCGCCACGCTCGAAGATGGTGACGCTCAACCCGTTTTTAGCGGCATGTTCAGCAGCCCGGTATCCACCCGGGCCGCTGCCTATGATAATGATATCTGTATTCATTCTTTAGAGGTGAGAGGTAAGAGGTAAGAGGTGAGAGGTGAGAGGTAAGAGGTGAGAGGTTAGAGGTAAGAGGTGAGAGGTAAGAGGTGAGAGGTAAGAGAAATGTTCAAACCTCAAATCTCAAACCTCAAACCTCAAATCTCAAACCTCAAATCTCAAACCTCAAACCTCAAACCTCAAAGTTATAAGCGAGTACCGGCTGTTTGGCGGCCAGCACGTCATCCACACGTCCTATCGGGGTGTTGTGCGGTGCGCCCTTCACCAGTTCGGGGTCGGTCTTGGCTTCTTCGGCTATCCGGCGCATCACGGCGATAAAACTGTCGAGGGTGTCGAGACTCTCGTTCTCTGTCGGTTCTATCATCAGCGACTCGTGGAAGAGCAGGGGGAAGTAGATGGTGGGAGCATGATAGCCGTAGTCGAGCAGACGCTTGGCCACGTCCATCGTGGTCACACCCGTTGATTTGTCTTTCAGACCGTCGAACACGAACTCGTGCTTGCACAGGGTGTCGATGGGCAGTTCATACACGTCTTTCAGCGACTCTTTAATGTAGTTGGCGTTGAGCGTGGCCAACGGACCCACCATCTTCAGCTGGTCGCGGCCCAAACTCAAGATATAGGTGTAGGCACGCACCATCACGGCGAAGTTGCCGAGCGAGGCGCCCACGCTGATGGCTTCGTTGCGGCGCACATGGTAGGTGTCGCCGTCGCCTTTCACCACGCAGGTGGGCAACAGTGTCTCCATGCCTTCGCGCACGCCCACCGGACCGCTGCCGGGACCGCCGCCGCCATGAGGGGTCGAGAAGGTCTTGTGCAGGTTGATGTGCATCACGTCGAATCCCATGTCGCCGGGACGGCACTTGCCCAGCAGGGGGTTCAGGTTGGCTCCGTCGTAGTAGAGCAGGGCACCGCTGTCATGCACCAGCCGGGCTATCTCGGGTATCTGGCGTTCAAACAGTCCCAGCGTGTTGGGGTTGGTCATCATCACGGCGGCAATGGTGTCATCGAGCAGCCCGCGCAGGTCGTCCACATCCACGATGCCGTCGGCGGTGCTCTTCACCTCTACCACATCCAGACCGCAGACGGCGGCCGAGGCGGGGTTGGTGCCGTGGGCAGAGTCGGGCACGATGACCTTTGTGCGCTGCGTCTGACCGTTGCGCTCGTGATACGAACGGATAATCATCAGTCCGGTCAACTCACCATGGGCGCCGGCGTAGGGGTTGAGCGTGAAGTCGCTCAGACCCGTCAACTCTGCCAGCGAGTGCTGCAAACGGTACATCAGTTCCAAGGCTCCCTGGCAACTCTCTTCGGGCTGCGACGGGTGCAGGCTCTGGAACGAAGGCAGGGCGGCCATGTCTTCGTTGATGGCGGGGTTGTACTTCATCGTGCAACTGCCCAAAGGATAGAAACCGTTGTTCACGCCGAAGTTGTTGGCGCTGTGGTTGGTGTAGTGGCGCACCACGGTCATCTCATCGCATTCGGGCAGACGGGCATCCTCGGCGCGGCACATGCCGGCAGGCAGGTCGTAGTCGGCAAACTCGCTCTTCGGCAGCGTATAGCCACGACGCCCGGGGTGCGACAACTCAAATATCAGATTTCCATACAGTCTGTTGTTCATTTCTTGTCCTCCTTGATGATCGTTACTAATTCGTCTATCTTTGCTTTCGTGCGCTTCTCAGTCACGGCAAACATCAAGCAGTCTTCGCCCACACGCACACCGCCTAAGATGCCATGATCCAGCAAACGGCGTTGCAAGGCTGCCACGTCGCCGCTATAGCGCAAGCAGAACTCATTGAAGAACGGTTGGTCGAAGGCGGCGGCGAACCGGCCCGTCTTCAGCAACTCATCGTAGAGGTAATGGGCGCCGTCGAACGAAAGCTTGGCGGCTTCCTTGACACCCTCTTTGCCCATCACCGACAGGTAGATGGTCACAAACAAAGCCATCAGGCTCTGATTCGAGCAGATGTTAGAGGTGGCTTTCTGGCGGCGGATATGCTGCTCGCGGGCCTGCAGCGTCAGCACGAAGGCACGCTGGCCGCGACTGTCTTTTGTCATGCCTACGATGCGGCCGGGCATCTTGCGCATCAGTTTCTCGGTGCAGCACATATAGCCTACCGTCGGACCGCCATACGACAGCGGTATGCCCAGCGACTGACCGTCGCCCACGACCACGTCGGCACCCCATTCTCCAGGCGTCTTCAGCAGGGCCAGGTCGGCGGCCACGCTGTTCATCACAAACAGGGCCTTGGCGTCATGGCACAGGTCGGCATAGCCGCTATAGTCTTCGATGATGCCATAGTAGTTGGGCTGTTGCACAATGACACCGGCCACACCGCCGGCAGCCAGTTTCTCAGCCATGTCGCTCTTGTCGGTCACACCGTCGGCCTCGGCGATATAGTCTAATTCCACTCCGTGGAAATGGGCGTAGGTCTCCACCACACGCTTCACCTTGGGATCGAGGGTCGATGACAGCAGCACCTTGTTGGCTTTCTTCGATTGGGCGGCGGCCATCAGCATGGCTTCGGCGGTGGCGGTGCTGCCGTCGTACATCGAAGCGTTGGAGATAGGCAGGCCTGTCAGAGCCGACATCATGGTCTGGTACTCAAAGATATAGTGCAGCGTGCCCTGTGAGATCTCAGCCTGATACGGGGTGTATGAGGTCAGAAACTCTGAGCGCTCCACAATCTGAGGGATGATGCTCGGGGTGTAGTGGTCATAAAAACCGGCACCGGCAAAGACGGTCAGTGTCTGGTTCTTCTGGCAGAGCGCATCGAAATAGCGCCGTATCTCCAGCTCGCTCATCGACTCAGGCAGTTGGAAGTCGCCTTTGAAGCGGATGCTCTCAGGTATCTCGGCAAACAGGTCGTCGAGATGCTCCACGCCTATCTTGTCGAGCATCGTCCTGATGTCTTCCTCTGTCTGGGGGAAATATTTATAGTGTTTCATCCGTTGTCGTCTTACTCTTTTGTCTTTTCCTCGTAGGCTGCGGCATCCATCAGTTTGTCGAGCTCGGTCTTGTCGGTCAGCTCCACCTTGATAATCCAGTGCTCGAAGGCATCCTCGTTCAGCAGTTCGGGTTGGTCGTTCAGGGCTTCGTTCACCTCGACCACCACACCGCTGACGGGCGAGATCAGGTCGCTGGCGGCCTTCACACTCTCCACGGCGCCAAACTCGCTGCCGGCTTCAACCTCGTCATCTACTTCGGGCATATCCACATACACCACGTTGCCCAGGGCATGCTGTGCATAGTCGGTGATGCCGATGTATCCATACTCGCCTTCAATTCTCACATACTCGTGCGACTCAGAATAATAGAGTCCTTCAATTACTTTTGCCATGATGATATTGTTTGATGTTAGTCAGCCCCCCTCTTATCCCCCGAGGGGGATGAATGGACCGGGCTTTTTATTGTTTGATGTTAGTCAGCCCCCCTTGAATGGACCGGGACTGTTGTTTTGTTTTTTTTGATGTGTAACTACTCCCTCCCCTCGGGGAGGGCTGGGGTGGGGGCTTTACTTCTTATACTTTTTCTCGTAGAAATTCTTTTTCACCACCACGCCGGGGAATGTCTTCTTGCGTATCTGTATCTCTACCTCGGTGCCTAACTTACCGTAGGCGGCATCGACAAGCGCCATGCACACGCTGCGGTCGGTGGTAATGGTGTGATAGCCGGTGGTCACCTCGCCTATCTTCACGCCGTCTTTCAGTACGGCATAGCCATGGCGGGGGATGGCACGGTCGTTCAACTCGATGCCCACCACACGCTGACTGACGCCTTCTGCTTTCTGCTTCGCGATGGCTTCCTTGCCGATAAACTCGTCCTTGTCCAACTTGCAGAACATGCTAAGGCCGGCCATCACAGGTGATATGTCAGCCGACAGTTCGTCGCCGTAGAGAGGCAGACCCGCTTCGAAACGCAGGGTGTCGCGGCAGCCCAGTCCGCAGGGCTTGCAGCGACCGCTCGCCATCAGCTTGTCCCAGGTGCGGCGGATATAGTCGTGCGAACCGTATATCTCAAAGCCGTCTTCGCCGGTGTAGCCGGTACGGCTCACCACGAGCGTCTCGCCCTCGGTCTCTATATATTTGGCGGTGTAAAAGGCCAGTTCCTTGCAACTCAGACCCAGCACCTCCTCGCATACGGCCTCGGCCTCGGGACCTTGCACGGCCACCTGACCGTAGTAGTCGCTCCGGTGGGTCAGTTCGATGTCGAAACCCTCGGTGTGCGAGCGCATCCATGCCACGTCTTTGTCGATGTTGGCGGCGTTGATGACGAGGAAATAGTCGTTCTCGCCCATCTTATACACCAGCAGGTCATCTACCGTGCCGCCGTCCTCGTAGAGCATCATGCCATAATATACCTTGCCGTCGGGAGCACCCGTCACGTCGTTGGTGAAGATGTGGTTCACGTAGCGCTCGGCGTCGCGGCCGCGCACGGTCACTTCGCCCATGTGCGACACGTCGAACACGCCGCAGGCCTGGCGCACGGCCTGGTGCTCGTCGATGATGGTTGAATACTGGATGGGCATGTCAAAACCGCCGAAGGGCTGCATCAGCGCGCCCATGGCCACATGCTTGTCATAAAGACAGGTTCTCTTGTTTTCCATATTATAAATTCAAGTGGTTGTTACTATGTCGGTCGTCGGGGTGTCGAAAATCAGGCGTATCAACGGCTCGCGGCGCAGATGCAGGATGTAGTCGCTCAGGTCTTCAGGCAGTACGCCACGCACTCCGTCGGGGGTGAACGGTGCTCCTTTCAGCCGGCCGATGATGCCGGCGTCGATGTCGCCCGTTTGAAAATAGTCGCCCAGCAGGTTGATGGCGGCGATGCGGCCGCCACGCACCTCTGCTCGCACGTCAAACTGCCCCACGCCCTCTATGCGGCCGGTGCGTCTGACGCCATACCGGGGGTTGTGCCCGTAGATGAACTCATCCGACAGATATTCTTGTTCGATGGCCGCTATCTCGCTCACGGCTTGCTCGTCTAATACAATCTCGCCGTCGCACAACTGTTGTCTGACGAAGGCCTGGAAGTCGTCAATGCTGATGTCAAGATGGTCTTTCAGCAGGGCGATATGCTGGCGGACGCTCTTCACGCCTTTGCTCTCTAATTTCATGTCGGGCGGGGTGATGGCTGCCGTGATATGCGCCATGTCGGTGTCGAAAAGCATGGTGCCATGCACGATGCTGCGGCCGGGGATGTGATAGAAGGCGTTGCCCGACACCTTCCTGCCGTCTATCAGCACGTCGTTGCGGCCCGTGGCTTGGGCTTCCACACCCAACTTATACAATACCAGCACCAGCAGGTTGATGTAGCGGTTGAAGGTGAGGTTCACGTTCTCGTCGCGGGTGATGTACGACAGCATCACATTGCCCATGTCGGCATAGACGCAGCCGCCGCCGCTCTTCCTGCGATACATCTCAATGCCATGCGCACGGCAGTAGGCGGTGTTCACCTCTGTCTCGATCACTTGGTTGCGGCCGAAGATGACAGACGGCCTCACCCGCCACATGAAAAACAGGTCGTCGGCCACCTCAATGTGGCGCGCGGCATATTCTTCCATGGCCAGGTAGAAACTCAGTCGCCGGGTCTGACTCCCGGGTAATGTGATGTATTTCATAGACGCTTTTTCCCCTCATACCTCACGCTCCAGCCCACCACCTCAAATCCCTCTGCAAATATAGTCAAAATTATCAATACAGCCAACCTTTTCAGACGAAAAAAACGACACCCGATGAAAATAAAATGAGGGCCGTTTCAGATTGTTCCTGAAACGGCCCTTTACGTTTTATTCTTTAAGCAGAAACGCTTTGAAATCTTCAAATTCTTTGCTCATCGGAACACTCTTTTTCTCGCCTTCCATGAATTTGGCCAGACGGGCGGGGATTTCCACGTCGCCACCGATGATGGCGTCTGTCTTCTCCTTGAACTTCGCCGGGTGGGCGGTTTCGCAGAACACGCCTATCTCGCCCGGCTGCAAACCTTCTACAAGGGCCTGGTAGCCGCAGGCGCCGTGAGGGTCGAGGATATAGCCCGTTTGGGCATGGCACTCGCGCATGGCTGCCATGATCTGCTCGTCGCTGTAGGTGGCGCCGCTGATGTGGGCGCAGATGCGCTCGTGGCTGCCGCCATACAGGTCATATACGCGGGCGAAGTTGCTGGGGTCGCCTACGTCCATGGCGTTGGCCAGTGTCTGCTTGCTGGGCTTCGGGTCGTATTGGCCGCTCTGCAGGTATTGGTAGAAGATGTCGTTGGCGTTGTTGGCGGCGATGAAGCGCTTCACGGGCAGCCCCATCTGCTGACCAAACAGTCCGGCGGTGATGTTTCCGAAATTGCCGCTCGGCACACAGACAACCAGGTTGGAACGGCCGGCGTCGTCGTACGACAGCAGCCCCTGGCCTTTCATGCGAGCGTAGGCGTTGAAGTAATAGAAGGCCTGAGGCAGGAAACGCGCCACATTGATCGAGTTGGCACTCGTCAGGCGCATCTTCGCATTCAACTCGGCATCCATGAAGGCGTTCTTCACCAGCGTCTGGCAGTCGTCGAACACGCCATCTACTTCGATGGCGGTGATGTTCTGTCCCAGAGTCGTAAACTGACTCTCTTGTATCCGGCTCACCTTGCCTTTGGGGTAGAGCACATACACGTGGATGCCTTCCACGCCCAGAAAACCGTTGGCCACGGCACTGCCGGTGTCGCCGCTCGTGGCTACCAGCACGTTGACAAGCTCTTTGCCCTCCTGGCGGATGAAGTATTGCAGCAGACGGGCCATGAAACGGGCACCTACGTCCTTGAAGGCGAGCGTAGGACCGTGAAAGAGCTCGAGCGACCAGATGTCGTCGGTCACTTTCACCACAGGGCAGTCAAACGACAGAGTGTCATATACAATCTGCCGCAGTGCATCGGCTTCTACGTCTTCTCCGAAAAAGGCGTCGGCCACCTGGTAAGACAACTCTTGGAACGACAACTGGTCGATATGGTCGAAAAATGCCTTCGGCAACGTCTTGATACGCTCGGGCATATAGAGTCCGCGGTCTTCGGCCAGACCTTTCACTACGGCTTTATGCAGTCCTGCCAAGGGGGCCTGCTGGTTGGTGCTGTAATAGTTCATGTGTGATGATTCGCTTCTATGTTATTTGGCGTGCAAAGGTAATGGTTTTACAATAAATTACAAAATAAAATATCGTATTATTTCTCATTTCTCATTTATCATTTATCATTTAGCGAAGCGCCTCATTTCTCATTTAGCGAAGCGCCGTCAATGGTTTTTCTTGTAACTGGCCACGGCCCAGCATCCCATCGCCATGCCGATGCCCAGCAAGGCTAGCACCTGATGCCAGATGCTCTGCATGCCGCCGCCGCGGATGAACACGGTGCGGATGGCGTCGATGAAGTAGTGCATGGGGTTGACGTAGGTGGTCAGATAGGCCCACGAGGGCATGGAGCGGGTGGGGGTGAACAGGCCGCTCAGCAACAGGATGCACACCACGAAAAACCACATCACGAAGATGGCCTGCTGCATGGTGTCGCTGTAGTTGGAGATAATCAGCCCGAACGAGGAGAAAAACAACGCCAGCAACAGCGACAGCAGATAGATGAGCCATAGAGGACCCGCACAGGTGATACCATAGACCACCCACGCCAACAGCAGGCTTACCGTCACCACGAAGAGGGCTATCAACCAGTACGGGATGAGTTTAGACAGGATAAACGACCATTTCGACACGGGCGTGACGTTGATCTGTTCGATGGTGCCCGCCTCTTTCTCGCTCACGATATTCAGGGTGGGCAAGAACCCGGTCAACAGCATCATCACAATGGCCAGCAACGCAGGTATCATGTAGAGCTTATAGTTCTGGTGCTTGTTGTATAGCGTCAGTATGGAATTTTGAGTTGTTAATTGTGAATTGTTAATTCTGAATTGTGAATTGTGAATTGTGAATTGTGAATTGACAATCTGCGAGAGATAGGCACTGCCCATGGCTCCCTTGGTGCCGTTGACGGCATTGGCGGCGATGAGCAGCGACGTGCGGCGCCCCGACTCCATGTCGCGGCCATAATGCGGGGGTATCACCAGTGTGATATCGGCGCGGCTGCGCTCGATGTCTTTCAAGGCCGACTCGTAGGTAGGCTTCTGGCCGTTGAAGATGAAGTAGTCTGACGCTTCGATGCGATGAACGATCTGCTGCGACAGCGTCGAGCGGTCTTCATCCACCACATCTACCACGATGTTTTTCACTTCCTGGTTCATCACCCATGGCATCACGCACATGATGACGATGGGAAACATGATGATGAGCTTGGGCAGGAAGGCGTTGCGCCGTATTTGCAAAAACTCTTTGCGTATCAGATATTTCAGTGTCATAGACGGGTTATTCTAATCGTTGGTTAAACTTGGCCAGGGCGATGGTCAGCAACAGCAGGGTCATGCCCGACAGGATGGTCACCTCTTTCAGCACGTCGCCGATCCCCACACCCATAATCATCATCTTGCGCATGGCTTCGATATAATAGCGAGGGGGTATCAAGGCCGATATCCATTGCAATACCGGTGGCATCGACTCTACGGGAAACAGCATGCCCGACAGCATCACGATGGGCATCAGCAGCACCATCGCCGACATCAGCAGGGCTACGAGCTGCGTGCGGGCCACATTAGAGATGAGCAAGCCCAACGACAGGGCCAGCAGGATATAGATGGTGCTCACCACGAGTATCCAGAAGAGGGAACCGCGGATGGGCACGTCGAGCACATAACGTGACATCAGCAGGATGGTGATGAGGATGGTGAAGGCAAATACCAGATAGGGGATGGCTTTCGCGACGATGACCAGCAAAGGCCGCACAGGCGACACCAGCAGCACCTCCATCGTGCCTCTTTCTTTCTCGCGCACAATGCTCACTGAGGTCATCATCGCACATATCAGCATCAGGAGCATGCCCATGATGGCGGGCACGAAGTTGTAGGCCGATTTCATCTGGGGGTTGTACAGCATGCGGGTGTTGATCATGCCTCCCTGCATGTCGGTCAGCACGCCCATGGCGTAGTTGGTCCACTGTTGCGCCATGTTGGGGTCGCTGCCATCGACCATCAGTTGGATGCCGCTCTGCTTCGAGGCATAGTCATGACCGAAGATGATGGCCATATCGGCTCGCTGGTCGCGTATCAGCTGCTCGGCTTCCTTCGGCGTGGTGGCCGTAGCGGTGAGGGTGAAATATTCCGAGGCGGACAGACGGTCAACCATGGCACGGGTGGTGTGGTCGGCCTGCGAGGTCACTACCACGGTGCGCACATTCTTCACGTCGGTCGAGATGGCAAACCCGAAGATGAGCATCATCGCTATGGGCATGCCAAAGAGAATGAGCATCGTGCGCTTATCACGAACGATATGCTTGGCTTCTTTGACGACAAACGAAAAGAAAGTCGGCAGACCCACCACCGGCCCCTCCCTTGCAGGGAGGGGAGTAGTTACTTTATTGCTTGATATATTCTTACTCATCTTATGTTGTCTTTAAAGTCTTCTACCCCTCTCTCTTTGCCTTTCTCGCCAGATAGGTGAACACATGGTCCATGTCGGGCTGGTCAAACTGCCGTTTCAGGTCGTCGGGGGTGCCCATGGCACTGATCTTGCCATCGACCATGATGGAGATGCGGTCGCAATACTCGGCCTCGTCCATATAATGGGTGGTCACAAACACGGTGATGCCACGACCGGCGGCTTCATAGATGAGTTCCCAAAACTGCCGCCGCGTGGCAGGGTCAACACCGCCGGTGGGCTCGTCGAGAAACACGACGCCCGGCTCATGAAAGATGCTGACCGAGAAGGCCAGTTTCTGTTTCCAACCTAAGGGCAACGAGGCTACCAAGTCGTCTTTGTGCTCTTCAAACTTGAGCCGCTGCAGCAGTTCGGTGGTTTTCGTCTTGATATCATCGTCGCGCATCCCGTAGATGCCGGCAAAGAGACGGATGTTTTCCGCTACGGTCAGGTCTTCGTACAAGGAGAATTTCTGCGACATGTAGCCGATATGCTTCTTGATCTCTTCATGTTCGGTGCTGATGTCGTAACCGGCCACGGTGCCGCGACCGCTCGTGGGCTGGTTCAGACCGGTCAGGATATGCATGGCGGTGGTCTTGCCGGCACCGTTGGCACCTAAAAAACCAAATATCTCGCCTCGCTTCACACTGAAACTGATGTCATCTACGGCACGAAACGTTCCGAAGGCTTTCACCAAATGTTCCACCTCTATCACATTCTCTCCGCTCACAGTCTGCGGACCTTGGTTCTCGTCTCTCACGATCGACGGCGGATTGAACACGCTGGCAAACTGTTCCAGCACGGTCTGAGGGGTGTCGATGCCCATGATGCGGCCGCGGTCTATGAAGGCGATGCGCTCGCAGCGCCGCACTTCGTCCAGATAGGGCGTGGAGGCCACGATGGTGATGCCGCGCTCTTTGAGCATCGACAGCATGTCCCAAAACTCCTTGCGGCTAACGGGGTCCACACCCGTGGTGGGTTCGTCCAGAAACAGCACGCTGGGCGAGTGGATGAGGGCGCACGACAATGCCAACTTCTGTTTCATACCGCCCGACAGCGCCCCGGCTTTGCGGTCTTTGAAGCGCTCTATCTGCGAGTAGATGGCCCGCACGCTGTCGTAGCCCGCCTCGACGGTGGTGCCGAACAGGGTGGCAAAGAAATGGAGGTTTTCCTCTACCGTCAGGTCTTGATATAGCGAGAAGCGGCCCGGCATGTAACCTACACGGCAGCGTATCTCTCTCATCTGCCGCACCACGTCGTAGCCATCTACACTGGCGGTGCCGCTGTCGGCCAACAGCAGGGTGCACAGAATGCGGAACAGGGTGGTCTTACCGGCTCCGTCAGGACCGATCAGTCCGAACAACTCGCCCGGCTTCACCGTCAGCGACACGTCGTCGAGTGCCTTCACCCGACCATACGATTTCGACACATGGCTCACTTCAATACTCATTCCTCAATAAAGTCAATTCATAATTCACAATTCACAATTGACAATTGACAATTCACAATTGACAATTCACAATTCACAATGGAATATCACACTATTCGTCTCATTTGGAGCCCCCTCCTTCGGAGGGGGTACGGGGGAGGCCTTACGGGGGAGGCTTTTTCCCCTAAAACTTCACCTCACCGTACATCCCTATTTTGATGTTGCCGTCGTTCTGCACGGCTATCTTCACCGCATACACCAGGTCGGCACGCTCATCGTCGGTCACGATGGTCTTGGGGGTAAACTCCGAGTGGTCGCTGATCCATGCCACTTGTCCGTCGTATGTTTTTTTGTCACCACCGCCATAGTCGGCGAAGACGGCCACGCGCTGTCCTATCTTCACTTGTTGCAGTTGATGGGATGTGATATAGGCGCGGATGAAGATATGCTCAGTGTCGGCCATCTTCAAGAGGGGCTTGCCAGTACTGACAAATTCTCCACGCTCCACATATTTCTCAATCACGGTGCCTGTGATGGGGGCGATGATGTCGGCATGGGCTATCTGGTCGTCCAACTGCCGTTGCTGTGCGTCGATACCGTCCATCTGAGCGTCTAAGCCCTCCATCTGGGCGGCGATACCGGCTCCCTGCTCGCTCAGACTGGCATTGGCACTGCGTATCTGGTCGCTCGTGGCTTCCAACTGCCGTTCCAATACTTGTATCTGATAGTCGATGTCATCCAATTGCTTGCGGGCCACGGCGCCGTCTTTCACCAGTTCGGCATAGCGTTGGCGCTCACGCCGGGCGTTGGCTATCTGCTGCCGGATAGAGGCGACCTGTGTCTGCAAGTCGAGCTGCTGACTGCTGGTGGCTTGGCGTGTGGCACCCAACTGCCGTTTGTTGGCGGCCAGTTGGGCGCGGCTGCTGGCTAATTGCTGTTTCTTCTGCGTCAGTTGATAGGTGTCTATCTGTCCCATCAGGTGGCCGCGTTCCACGCGCTGCCCTTCGGTCGCGTCAAACTGTTTCAACTCGCCCGTCGCCTGTGCCGAGAGGGTCACCTCGGTGGCCTCGAATGTGCCCGTGGCATCGTATGGCTTCTCTGACTCGCCACAGGCGGTGAACATCAATGCGATGCCTACACTCGCTAACACGTTTTTGCTTTTTGTCATTGTTCTCATGATGTCGTTTTATTACTATCTGTTCCACAAATCTCCCTTTAACTCCCCTTTAACTCCCCTTTAACTTCCCTTTAACTTCCCTTTAACTTCCCTTTAACTCCCTTTCATAAGCACTTTTCCACATTTCTATCTCATGGATGCTCTGCTCGATGCGGGCGGCATTCTCGTTGTTGATTTCCTTGATGAGGGCATTGACGTCGATGATGCCGTGGGCCAGCTTCGACTCGGCGGCTTTCCTGACCGAAGAGCGGAGCGCGACGATTTCCGCGTCTGTCGTCATCTGCTGGCGGTAGCGGGCTGTCTGCTCGTCGTATTTCATCTGTTCCAAGTGGTTGTTGAAGAGAAACACGTCGCGGTAGTTCTCTGCCGCCTCACGCTGATGCTGTATCTTGGCTTTGTCGTTCTTGTGAGTGTAGAGCGCACCTATGTTCCACGACAGGCGCGCACCCACCAACCCGTTCCACGACCAGTGCCTGCCCATCATGTCTTCAAACAGGTTCATGCCGGGATAGCCGTAGTAACCTTGGGCGAAGACGCTCAAACGGGGCAGCAACTGACTGTTCAACGACTTCTCCTGGGCATCGGCCAACCGCAGACGGGCGTCGGCCAACCGCAGTTCAGGGTGCTGGCCGATGCCTGTACGACTGTCGGCCAGGGCTGTCTGTGGCAGGGTGGGGTGGGTCACGTCGATGCCGCAGAATACACCCAGCATCCTTGTCAATAGGTCTTTTTGCGATTGCAGGGCCGAACGCTGCTGTTCGGCGTGCAGCCGTTCGGCTTTCACCGACAGGTAGTCGCACTCGGCGGCGGTGCCGTTGCGATACATCGAGGCGAGCTTTTTCTCACTCGACGAGAGCAGCGTCTGCAGGTCGTCGTTCAACTGTATCTGCTCGTCTATCAGCAGCAGTCCGAAATACATGTCAATGACACGCTCTCTGATGCCGTACAGTGTCACATCTTGCTGTGCCGCTTCCACAGCACTCTGTGCCAACGCTGTCGCTTTCTGATGCTTGATGCTGCCACCGTCGTAGATGGTCTGGTTCACGTCGATACCCACACGGTACTGGTCTTTTTTCAAGCCTTCCATCTCAACGCCCATCTGCTGATACACGTCTTGTATCGCATCGGGGAAGGCGGTCACATCGCTCTGGTAGGTGGCTTGCGCGGTCAGCGTCACTTGCGGCAGCCAACCTTTGCTGATGTTAGACAGCGTCAACTGGGCGGTCTTGTCTATCAGGTCGTATTGACGGATGAGCGGATAATGGCGAGCGGCGGCTTCCTGACATTCCTCCAGGGTCTGCGCCGACGCGCTGGCGGTCAGTATCGCCAACAGCAGTATGCTTAGGGTTGTTCTCATAACTGATGGTTTTGATTCATGCTGCAAAGATACTGGCATTTTTTACATTTGTCAATACCTTTATCATCGAAATCATGTTCTTTTTGTATAATTCTTGCTTTTTTCTTGTTTCTTCCTGCTCTTTTCCGTATTTTTGCAGTCGTATTTTCGTTGACATACCTCATATTTGCCAATATTGATACGGTATGCAGCGTATGTCTTACTCACTTACATTGATGATGAAAAAGATCCGCCCCTTCAATCTATCCGAACTCAAAGAGATTCTTTTCTCGTCGGGCTCCGCGCTCGACCCGTCTGGTCATGACGAACGGCAACAGATGTTGCAAGAGTATTTCGCGCAAAACCTTCTGGTGGCGCGTAATCCTCCTATTCACCGCCTGCTCTCAAAATTGACGGGCGAGACGTATCTGCTGCCTGAGATGAGGGTGATGGTGGTCACTAAGGGCGAATCAAATCCGGTGGTCAATTTGGTGCAGCGGCGATACCATGCCGGGCAAATCTGTTTTCTTAGTCCTAACAGTATCTTGCAATTGGGTGCTTATACGGATGATATTCAGGGATTCGGCATCTCGCTGACCAATGAATTGGCAGCACTCGCTTTCCCCGAGGGCTTGCCAAAGGCTTTCGACGGGCACGTGCGCGACTTTAACTTTTCGCTGTCGGCCGATGAGATGGATCAGATGAAACGACTGCACGAGGTGCTCTTCCTGATGCAACAGCACAAGGGGCATAGCGCGCAGGCAGTCTTGCATCTGGTGGCGGCCTTCTTGTGTCAGGTGGATGAGTTATGGGAAAAGCACGAGGGCGAGCAACGCTCTTCAATGTCAAGAGAGCAAAAACTGTTCTCTGATTTCATACAGTTGGTGGGTCGGTTTGCCGTGCAGGAACGAAAAATAGAGTTCTATGCCGGCCGGTTGTGCATATCGCCTCGCTATATGAGTACGATCATTCGGCAGGTGAGTGGTAAGGGCGCTAAACAATGGATCGACGAGGCGGTCATCATCCGGGCGAAAGTGAGCCTCAGGCATTCTGATAAAACAGTGGCTGAGATTGCCGATGAGATGAATTTCGCCAATCCCAGCTTCTTCTGCAAATATTTCAAACGACTCACCGGCACCACGCCCCAAAGTGTGCGCGAAGCGCTCAATGATTGCCAATAATCGCCAATAACCGCCAATAACCGAAAAAAGGCTGATGTCCCCCCAACCATCAACGACATCAGCCTTTTTTACCGTTTTTATTTTTTTTTTTACTTTTTTACTTTTTAATTGCTTTTTTACTCACCCGTCCGTTGCTGTCTCTTACAATGGCGATGCGGCCCATGCGGTAGAGGATCTCTTCTGGGTGCGCGGCCTTTGCTTCGGGGGCATGGATGGCGGTTGCCGCTTCGCTCATAAACTCAAACGATACCAGGTTGCCCGTCAACTGTATGTTGGTAATGGGCTTCGACATCAGTTTCTCGCCGTCGATGTTGTCGTAGTTGAGCGTGGCGGCGGGCTTGGTGTCATTGGTGAGCGCGTCGTTGTATTGATTGGGGTAAGCCCAACCGTTGCTCATGGTGACATACTTTTGATTGTTGGCAGGGATGATGTGATAACGATTCTTGGTATAATTATTCACTTCATAATACTTCCATATCGTTTCGTCATAATCTACATGGAAGATGGTGAGCCCCTTGCCGGGTAATGCGCCGTCCCAGCCTTCCTGCTGGCGGTTTTCCAACAGGTAGTATTCGTCGGGGTGCCCGTCGTTGCGTATCAGGTAGGCTTCGCCCGATTGGGTGAGCGGTGCCATGTCTGTGATGTGGGCAGGCGATGACAACTCGGTGGGGGTGAGCCACCCCATATACATCCGTTCGTAAGAGGAATAGCCCGTGGGCAGGAAACCCTTGCCATTCATGTTGCCCGAGTCCATCAAATCCCATGACTCGAGCACTCCGCCGTACTGACTGTAAAAGTCGGGGAAGCCGAAGCAATGGCTGTACTCATGGCAGATGGTGCCAAAAGTGCCATACGTGTTGCCTCGGGTCAACTCTTGCACACAGCAATAACTGTCGATGTAATAGGGCGAGTCGGCATCGCCTACCGGGTGAGCCGTGCTCTTGGTATGTCTGCTCAGCCACCCTTGATGGGGCCAGATGCTGTTTGAGCCGCCGCCGTCGTTCATACCTTTGCCGGCATACACAATCAGCAGTTGGTCGATGTAGCCGTCGTCGTCCCAGTCGTATGCTGGCCAGTCGATGTCTAACGTGTCTAAGATGTCGGCCAGGTCATTGACCAGATATTTCGAGTTTTCATCATCCTGCTGCGTGCTCCGGTATTTCACTCTCGATTCGCTGAGCGGGATATAATGCAGGTCGAAGGTCAGACGAAACAGCCCGTAACTCTGCTCTAAAAAATAGTCGCGCACAGAACCGAGGAAGGGCGAGTCGGTCTGAGTGCTGTCGATGTGGATCGTTTCGTTGAATCCTTCCTCGTTGAAAACTCTGTCCCAAAGTGTACGTGGGTCGCTTTCCATGAACGACTGGTCGCTGAAGGATACCAAAACGACCAACTGACGGAGGTCGCCCAGATAGTGACTGTCGTTGCCGGCAAGCGTGGCTCGCTGGCGATGGGCTGCCGCCACACGGTCGGGCATCTTCTGTGTGCGGCAACTGCGCATCAGCACCTCTTGTGCTGACACCGACAACAAACAACACACGGTGAACAGAATCACCATGCAAAACCGTTTCATGCTTCTATCCTTCATACGTCCTATCATTAACCACTTCACTACTCGAGTATTACATAGACATAAGCGTGGTCATCAGTTCGCGCAGCCTCAGCATGCCATAGCCGCCGCTCACACAGCTCACCTCGTCGTATTCCTTCACCTCGTCGGGTACGATGCCGCGGTGCCACGTCAGAAACGGCACGGGTTCTTTCACGTGCGTGCGTGTTTCCACCGGGGTGGGGTGGTCGGGCAGCACGGTGATGCACACGGGCTCGGCCCATGTCTTCACCTCATTGTAGATGGGCTCCACCATGCGGCGGTCCAGATTCTCGATGGTGCGCAATTTCAGTTCCAGGTCGCCGTCGTGACCGGCCTCGTCGCTCGCCTCCACATGCACGAATACAAAGTCCTGATGCCGCAGCGCTTCGATGGCGGCCTGGCATTTGCCCTCGTAGTTGGTGTCCCACAGACCGGTGGCTCCCTCCACTTCTACAATGTCGAGCCCGGCGTAGTGGCCGATGCCGCGTATCAAATCGACGGCCGAGATGACCGAACCGCTCTTCACCTGCGGGAACTGCTCTTGCAGCGTCTGCATCTTCGGGCGGTAGCCGCCGCTCCAAGGCCAGATAGAGTTGGCCTGACGCTCTCCCTTGGCTGCTTTCGCCACGTTGTAGGGGTGTTTCGACAGCAACTCCTGCGAACGCAAAATCAGGTCGTTTACCAAGTCGGCGGTCTCTTGGGCCGTCATGCGCCCCTCTTCCACGGGGGCGTCGGCTTCGGGGCGCACCAGCAACTCACGCCACGGCTCATTGGGATGGTCATGGGGTGGGGCGCACACGATATGTTTGCTGCCGCCGCGTATCACGAGCAGATGGCGATACTGGATGCCGGTGATGAAACGCACCCGGTCGTCGGCCAAGTGCTCGTTCAAGTATTGGATGAGCACATCTGCGTCAACGGTCTGAAGATTACCGCCGTTATGGGTGATGATGCGACCGTCTTCCAACGTGATGATGTTGCACCGGATGGCCATGTCGTCGGGGCGCATCTCGTAGCCGATAGAAGCGGCCTCAAGCGGTCCGCGCCCTTCATATACCTCATCAAGGTCGTAACCTAATATGGCGGTGTTGGCGACTTCCGAACCCGGTGGAAAACCGTCGGGCACGGTCACCAGACGTCCCGTGCGCCCTTTCTTGGCCAGCAGGTCCATGTACGGGGTGTCGGCATACTGCAATAACGTCTTGCCGCCCAGTCGCTCCACTGCATGGTCGGCCATGCCGTCGCCTAATATAATAATATGTTTCATGTGTTGAGTGTTTAGTGTTCTACACATTCGCCACCGACATGATGTTGGCGAAGACACCGGCAGCGGTCACACTGGCTCCGGCTCCATAGCCTTGTATTTGCATCGGGTATTCCTTATACCGTTCGGTGGTCAGCATCACGATGTTGTTCGACCCTTCAAGGTTATAGAAGGGGTGCCCTTTCTCTACTTCTTGTAGCGACACGCTGGCTTTGCCCATTTCCATCTTGGCCACGAAGCGCCAGCGCTTGCCCTCCTGCTCCAGCACTTTGCGCCGTGACTCGAAGTCGGCGTCCAACTCGGGCAGATGCTCCCAAAACGACTCTACACTGCCCTCAAACATCGCCTCGGGCACGAACAGGCGTTTCTCCACGTCGGCCTGCTCAATCTTATAACCGGCCTCGCGCGTCAGTATCACCAACTTGCGTATCACATCGGTGCCGCTCAGGTCGATGCGTGGGTCGGGTTCGGCATAACCTTGCTCCTTGGCGCGGCGAACGGTCTCAGAGAAAGGCACGTCGCTGGATATCTCGTTGAAGATGAAGTTGAGCGTGCCGCTCAGCACGGCCTCAATCTTCAGAATATGGTCGCCCGAGTTGCGCAGGTCGTTGATGGTGCCGATGATGGGCAGACCGGCGCCCACGTTGGTCTCAAAGCGGTATTTCACACCGCGCGACAGGGCGGTCTGCTTCAACCGCATATACTGGTCGTAATCCGACGAGGCGGCTATCTTGTTGGCGGCCACCACGCTGATATTGTGCTCTAAGAAGGTCTGATAGAGCGAGGCTACCTCTTTGCTCGCCGTGCAATCCACAAACACGCTGTTGAAGATGTTCATGCCCAGCACTTCGTCGCGCAGACGGGTCAGGTTGCTCGGCTCCGACTCCTTCAGCAGCTCGCGGTAGTTGTCTAAGGCTATTCCGTCGCGGTCGAAGATGGCGTTCTTCGAACTGGCAATGCCCACTACGTTCAGTTTCAATCGGTTGCGCTCTTTCAGCTCTTCATACTGCGAGCGTATCTGCTCGATGAGCTTGCTGCCCACGGTGCCAATGCCGCAGATAAACAGGTTGAGCACCTTGTATTCCGACAGGAAGAACGAGTCGTGCAGCACGTTGAGCGACTTGCGCAGCAGCTTCGACTCCACCACAAACGAGATGTTGGTCTCCGAGGCTCCTTGCGCACAGGCGATGACGCTGATGCCGCTGCGGCCAAGGGTGCCGAACAGCTTGCCGGCGATGCCGGGCGTGTGCTTCATGTTCTCGCCCACGATGGCGATGGTGGCCAGACCGCTCTCGGCGTGCATCGGAAACATGGCTCCGGTGAGTATCTCTTTGGCAAACTCGTTGTTCAGCACGTTCACGGCCTGCGTGGCGTCTTCGTCGCGCACACCGATGCTGGTGGAGTTTTCCGACGAGGCCTGCGACACCATGAACACTGAGATGCCATTGTCGGCCAAGGCGGTGAAGATGCGGCGGTTCACGCCGATCACGCCCACCATCGACAGTCCCGTCACTGTGATGAGGGTCGTACCCTTGATGCTCGATATGCCCTTGATGGGCTTGCGGTCGTTTTCTATCTTGTCTTTGATTACGGTGCCCGGAGCCGACGGGTTGAAGGTGTTTTTTACCTTGATAGGAATATTCTTGATGCAAACGGGATAGATAGTCGGGGGATAGATGACCTTGGCACCGAAGTTGCACAGCTCCATCGCCTCGATGTAACTGAGCTCGTTGATGGTATAGGCCGACTTGATGACACGGGGGTCGGCGGTCATGAAACCATCTACATCAGTCCATATCTCCAGCACTTCGGCATCCAGCGCGGCGGCGATGATGGCGGCGGTATAGTCGCTGCCGCCACGCCCCAGGTTGGTGGTCTCGCCACTGTCGCGGTCGCGGCTGATGAAACCCGGCACCAGCGCCACCTTGGGCATATCGGCAAAGGCCTCGCGCACCAGGCGGTTGGTCAGCTCGCTGTCCAGTGAGTGCTTGCCGTTCTTGCGCTCGGTCTTGATAAAGGTGCGGGCGTCATACCACTTGGCGCCTTTCACCAGAGTGGCCACGATGTTTGAGCTCAGACGCTCGCCGTAACTCACTATCGCATCCTGCGTCTTCTCGCTCAAGTCATGAACCAGATATACGCCGAAGAAAATGCTCTTCAACTGCTCGAAGAGAGAATCTACGGTACTGAATAAGTCTTCACGTTTCTTGGGGTCGGTGATGATGGTGTCTATCATGCGGTGATGGCGGTCAACCATCGACTCAAACTCATCACGGTAGCGCTGGTCGCCGGCTACGGCCAACTTAGAGGTGGTAATCAACTTGTCAGTGATGCCTCCAAGCGCACTGACGACGACTACTATCGGCTGATGCTTCGATTCAGCCTCTACAATACGTTTTAAGCACTGAATGCTCTTAACGGAACCAACGGATGTTCCGCCGAATTTTAATACTTTCATTGTTTTCTGTTATGTTCGTTGGTACCCCCTCACAACGGGGGATTCTGCCAATCTGTTTGCATTAGCGGCTGCAAAAATACAACTTTATTTCCAAATTCACATCATTCTATCGAAAAATGTTTGCGATGGCATATAGAAACCTCAGTTCGCGTCGTATTCATACTCTGTAGTCTCGTCGGCGTTGTCTGTGACTGCATCGCTCCCTCGTAGGTGGGGGTGTTGTCCGACTCGTTGTCATAGACCTGTGTCAGCTGATTTCCGTCGTATTCCATCTCCAAGTCGTCGATGCATCCGTAAGAATCGTCATCGAGTTGGCCGCTTCGCTGCATGTATGTCATTTTTTGTCTAGCATCATTGGCTTGATTATTTCCCCCGTCCTGGGGAGCAGGATGAAAATGTATCAATTGTAACTTCTTTCTGGCGTTTTATGGGGGGATTTTATATTCCTTTGACGGTTATAGTTATTGTGTCTCGAGATGTTTCATTTACTTTTTGTCGTAAAATAACTTGTAAAATACCCAATTTCTTGTGCCAGATGACATCTTCTACAGTGTCTCGTACGAAGCACTTATTGTCATATACTATCTTTCCATCTACATACACAGTCATATAACTTGCCATTGTTGCATTGCCCAAATCCTTCTCAATCTGTATCTTAGTATTATCAAGTATGCCATCGTACATTAATTCAGAATTTCCGGAACAACAATTTACGGCAACACTAAATATCCCTATTATAATTCCTAAACACAGGATAAAGAAAACTACAAATAAGAAGTTAAACCATTTTTTCATAGACTGCTTACTTAAACTGATATCCTTGGCCTATCCAATATTGATCTTGCCGTTGTATTTGTAGGGCTGCACGCTGCCGCCCGTCACTCCGGCGGCTCCGCCCGAGGTGGTGGCAGTGGCGGTGCCCGCAGCGTTGAGCCCGAGCGAGATGACAGGGTCTTCCGACACCATGATTTTCTCTCCGTCAGCGTTGTATGTGTAGTGCATGGTAGAATCCTCCCTACAAAAACCACCTGCGAATGCAAGTTTGCTGCAAAGTTATAAAAAAGTTTTAAAATTTCATCATTAGTCAATCAAATTATTTTCCATGGCTTTGATTGACGCGACTTTTGCACAACTACTATTCAACGATTGCAGCAAGTTGTCGTTTGTACGAAAAAGTCATGTCAGGGACCCAATGCCTTGATGTAGATGGCTAAAATAACGCATTTTTGGCCGATTATCTGCAAAAAATAATAAAAATGTTCGTCATATCACAATTTTTTGCTAACTTTGGGCGTAATTTCTAAAAAGCTAATAAACGTGAGATACAAGATACTATTATTCATCATGCTGTTCATCCCTGTTGTGGCAGGGGCACAGAAAATTTCTTTGGGCTCGCTCATTACCAAAGAAGGCAATGAGTACCAAGGCGAAATCGTGTCGAACAAACCACACGGAAAAGGAACGATGAAGTTCCGCAACGGCGATTCATACGAGGGCGAGTTTGTCAAAGGCAAACGACAAGGTTATGGCATCTATGTCTTTGCCGACGGCGAAAGGTACGAAGGACAGTGGCAACAAAACCAACGACACGGACAGGGCACCTTCTTCTTCCTTAATAATAATAAGTATGAGGGCATGTGGTATCGCGACCAACAGCACGGCAAGGGCACCATGTATTACTTCAACGGCGACCGATACGAGGGTGGGTGGTACCGCGATAAGCGCGAAGGACAAGGACGCTATACCTTTGCCGCAGGACAGTATTACGAGGGGATGTGGAAAAACGACATGAAAAACGGGGCGGGGTTCTTCGACTGGGCCGACGGCTCCTCATATCGGGGCAACTGGGTCAACAACGAACGGTCGGGGCAGGGACTCTATATCTATGCCTCGGGCGATATCTATAACGGCACATGGAGCCACGACCTGCAAGATGGAAAAGGGAAATACACATTCCAGAACGGTGATGAATACAACGGCTCTTACGTCAGGGGCGAACGCACGGGCGACGGGCATATCAAATTCGCTAATGGCGATGTATATAGCGGGCACTTCAACCACGGCGACAAGTCGGGAATGGGTACCTTCACCTGGAGCAACGGCGACAGCTATGTGGGCAACTGGGCCAACGACAAACAGCACGGGCGCGGAAAACTGACCAAAAAGAACGGCGACGTGTTCGACGGTGAGTTCCGCAACGGACAGCCCGACGGCACCATCATATTCCATGGGCACGATGGCACCCGATTCCGTGGCACATACAAGAAAGGACTGCGCAACGGACCCGCCATCGAGGAGACGAAAGACGGCAAACGATTTGAAGGCTCCTACAAAAACGGCGAGCGCGACGGCGACTTCATCGAGAAAGACCGCAACGGACAAATCACGGCTCGCGGCACCTACCAAAACGGACGACGCATCGAACAGTGAACAATTCACAATTCATAATTCATAATTGATAATTCACAATTAATTATTCACCAATAGCTTCTCACATCACTCCAGCGCGAGTACCCCTCCTTGGGAGGGGGTACGGGGGAGGCTCCCAACATTCATATCATGATCATCGACACATTAGACAATTTCAGCAAGTACAGCGCCATGAACCCGCTCTTCGCTGATGTGGAGAAATTCCTCGCCGAAAACGACCTGAACGCTCTCGAAGAGGGTAAGTATGAAATCAAAGGCAAAGACCTCTTTGTCAATGTCACCACAGCCAAAGGGCGCACACCCGAAGAAGCTGTGCTCGAGACGCACCGCGTCATGCTCGACATACAGATTCCCCTCTCGTGTGAGGAGACGTTCGGATACACGCCGGCTGAAGACCTGCCCGAGGCTGAATACAACGAGGCAAAAGACATCACCAAGATACCCGGACTGGCTGCTCAGAGCTACGTCACTTGCCGACCGGGCATGTTCGCTGTCTTCTTCCCACAAGACGGACACGCTCCCTGCATCGCACAGCAAGACATCAAAAAGGTCATTTTCAAAGTGAAAGCATAAAGAATAAACACACCTGAACACTATGGCAACAGAAAAGAAAACCAGGACAAGAGCACCCAAACACATCGGTCTGGTGAAAAACGACGGCTATCTCGAACCCTTTGAGGCGGCTATACAAGGCAGGCACGACCACGCCGTGTGGAAACTCAACCAACTCACACGTAATGGAAAGACCACACTCACCGACTTCGCATCGGGCTACGACTACTACGGACTCCACAAAACGGCTCGTGGATGGGTGTTCCGCGAATGGGCGCCTACAGCCACCGATATCTATCTCGTCGGCGACTTCAACGACTGGACGGAGACCGAACGCTACCGTGCTAAACGCATACAGGGCACCGGCAACTGGGAACTGAAACTCTCTGAGAAAGCCATCAAGCACGGCGACCTCTATAAAATGCACGTTCACTGGAATGGCGGCGAAGGGGAGCGCATACCCGCATGGGCACAGCGCGTAGTGCAAGACGATGATACCAAGATATTCTCGGCTCAGGTGTGGAACCCTGAACCCTATCAGTGGAAGAAAAAGTCGTTCAAACCCAACGTCAACCCGCTGCTCATCTATGAGTGCCACATCGGCATGAGCCAGGATGCCGAGAAAGTGGGCTCTTACACCGAGTTCCGCGACAATGTGCTGCCGCGCGTCATTGCCGATGGTTACAACTGCATTCAGATCATGGCCATTCAGGAACATCCTTACTACGGATCGTTCGGATATCATGTCAGCTCGTTCTTCGCGGCTTCAAGCCGGTTCGGCACACCCGAAGAACTGAAGTCGCTCATCGACACGGCACATCAAAACGGCATCGCCGTCATCATGGACATCGTTCACTCTCATGCGGTGAAAAACGAGGTCGAGGGACTCGGCAACCTGGCCGGCGACCCCAACCAGTTCTTCTATCCCGGCGACAGGCACGAGCACCCGGCATGGGACTCGCTGTGCTTCGACTACGGCAAGGACGAGGTCATACACTTCCTCCTCTCCAACTGCAAGTACTGGCTACAGGAGTTCCACTTCGACGGGTTCCGCTTCGACGGTGTCACTTCGATGCTATACTACAGTCACGGACTGGGCGAGGCTTTCTGCAACTACGGCGACTACTTCAACGGGCATGAAGACGACAATGCCATCTGCTACCTCACCCTGGCTAACAAACTCATCCACGAGGTCAACCCGAAGGCTATCACCATCGCCGAGGAGGTGAGCGGCATGCCCGGACTGGCTGCCAAGTTCGAGGACGGGGGCTATGGCTTCGACTACCGCATGGCGATGAACATACCCGACTACTGGATCAAAACCATCAAGGAACAGAGCGACGAAAACTGGAAACCGAGCAGCATCTTCTGGGAGGTGAAAAACCGCAGACCCGACGAGAAGACCATCAGCTACTGCGAAAGCCACGACCAGGCGCTCGTGGGCGACAAGACCATCATCTTCCGGCTCATCGATGCCGACATGTACTGGCACTTCGCCAAAAAAGACGAGAACATGGTGGCTGAACGCGGCATCGCACTGCATAAGATGATACGGCTCGTCACAGCTGCGGCCATCAACGGCGGTTACCTCAACTTCATGGGCAATGAGTTCGGACATCCCGAATGGATCGACTTCCCACGCGAGGGCAACGGATGGAGCTATAAGTATGCGCGCAGACAATGGAACTTGGTGGATAACAAAGAGCTGTGCTACCACTGGCTCGGCGACTTTGACCGCGAGATGCTCCGCGTCATCAAGAGCCAGAAGAATTTCCAGAAGACACCCGTGCAGGAGATATGGCACAACGACGGCGATCAGGTGTTGGCCTTCATGAGGGGCGACCTCGTGTTCGTGTTCAACTTCAGTCCGTCGCGCTCGTTCACCGACTACGGGTTCCTCGTGCCCACAGGGTCTTACGACGTGGTGCTCAATACCGATGCCAAGGACTTCGGAGGCAACGGGCTCAACGACGACTCGGTCACGCACTTCACCAACTACGACCCGCTCTATGTCGATGACCATAAAGAGTGGCTCAAACTCTATCTGCCTGCCCGCTCGGCCGTCGTGCTGCGCAAAAATTAACATGATGTCAAGCTTCTATAGGTTCGACTGACCGATTTTATGCAAAACGACAGACTCATCAACAGACTCTATAAGCCGGTGCACTGGATGTGCGCCGGCATTTTCTGTGTCTTCACGTTTTGCTACATTTTTTTCTATCAGTCTGATATTCTCGCCCTCGCACAGCATGTGCTCTCCGAGGGCGTCACTCATTTCAACCGCTCTGTGGGGGCGGTGCTCATCACCCTGGCGCTCTATCTCGTACATATCCCGGTGCACCAACTCACACGGCTCAATAAGCGGGCATACGCCTTGAATTATTTCCCCTCCTTGCTCATCCTCACGGTCATTACAGATGTCAGCCCCACCATCGACGAGGGGTTCTCTTTCGGGCCATGGCTCTGGGTGGTGCCCTTGCTGCTCGTGGCTTTTGCCGTAGGGGCATGGGTCCTCTACCAGTTGCAACCCTACGAAGAGGATTTTGTCGGTATTCCCTTCCTGTCGAGGCCGGCATGGATCAATGTGGCTGCACTCCTCGTCATGTTCCTGCTCACAGGGTGGGTGAGCAATCACAACGATGTGTTTCATTATAGGATGCGCATGGAGACGAAACTGCTCGACTCACAAACGGAGGAAGCACTCAGGGTGGGCGAAAAGGCGCAACAGACAAGCCCGCAACTCGATTTCCTGAGGGCTTTCGCGCTTGCAAGCAGAGGAGAACTGGGCAATCGGCTCTTTGATTATCTGCTGTCGGGCGATGCCAAGGCGATGTCGTTCGACGGGAAAAAGATAAAAACGCTGCAGATTCCCGACAGTGTGATCCTACAGCAAATGACACCTCAGGTGAAGGCCGACATGCGCTTGGCGGGCTATCTCATCAACCGGCGGCTCGACCTCTTTGCCAATGAGGTGACTACTGTTTACAACGATTCTACCATGCCGCGCTATTACCGTGAGGCCTTGGCACTGTATCGGCAGCAGAAGCATCTCACGCCTGCTACCACGCAAGATTCCATCGCTGATTACCGGCTCATGCTTTATCGGCAGTTCATGGACAGCATCACGGCACCGCCGTTGCAAATAGAAAACATCGCCCGGCATGCCATCCCACACACCTATTTATATTATTATCAGTATGCACCGCTCTTAAAGGAGAGGTGATCTCACTTCGCGAATTTCACATGCCAGTGCGTTAAGCTCTTCACATCCACGATATAGATGCCATGTGCGATACGTGAGATGTCGAGCACCCTGCTGCCTAATGGCGCCGAACACACCAACGCGCCCTTCTCGTCGTAGAGTTTGATAGCCTCCACACCGTCATCATAGACAACTATCTGGCCGTTGGCCCTGTCGATGACGACGGGTGTCTTCCCTCCATCTATACTGCCTTTGATCTCGGCCTGCTTCTCTCCCTTGAAACGATAACTCCCTGCGACGAGCCTATAGACATGCCGGTCGCCTTCCAACCCCACGTACTCAGCCCCGCTGCCGTCCGCTGTATCGGTTGCGTCTTCGGGTGCCTCTATGCCGAATGCCGCCACGGACAGTTGGAGCATGGCCTGGGTGTTGGCGGGCACTGTGCAACGGTATTCTGTCTCCCCGTCGTCGTTCACTTTCCATGCCGAGGTGATGGTTCCGTGGCACGACCGGTACGAGGCGCTGACTTCACGGATGGGCTCCTGCCCCTCGGGTAGCACGTCGCGCACATCCGGCTCGGGTTTCAAGATGATGCGGGCGAACCCCGGCGCCGTCTCGTCGGTGTCGATGCCGGCCA
>CAMVAT010000009.1 GCA_947165505.1 uncultured Prevotellaceae bacterium
TGAGCTATTGACTACCTACCAGTCAAAAATACCCTGCAAAATGAGCTATACGCCTGATTTTTATGAGAATTACGGTCCTCAACAGGTAATCAAGACCAAAAACTGGAATACGACAGCCGTCAAGAGCCTCACGTTAGAGCATGTTTACGATTGCGGGAGCATTACTTTTACAGATTGTACCAATCTCACATCAGTCTCCATCAACAGTATTCCGATTTTAGCGAAAAATTATACTTCATCGTCATCATTTAGTACTATTTTCGGCAATCAAGTAAAGACTTACACGATAGGAAATGATGTGACCGGCATCGGGAATTATGTGTTCTACGGATGTAGTGGCATGACCACCCTCAACTTACCCGACAATGTAACCAGCATCGGGAATCATGCGTTCAACGGATGTATCGGACTGACGGCCCTCAACATACCCGACAATGTGGCCAGCATCGGAGATTATGCGTTCTTCGGATGTAGCGGACTGACCTCTCTCAATATCGGAAATCATGTGACGAGCATCGGCAGTTATGCATTCTCTAACTGCTCAGGCCTGACGTCGATTGTCGTGGATAGTGGGAACCCGAACTACGACAACCGCAACAACTGCAACGCCATCATAGAAACCAATACAAACACGCTGATTGCGGGTTGTATGAACACGGCCATCCCCAACGTGAGGGAAATCGGAGATGGTGCATTCTATGGTTGCATAGGTCTGACCGCTATCGATATCCCTAACAGTGTGACGAGCATCAGTAAAAATGCTTTCTACGGTTGCTCAGGTTTGACTGCCATCGATATTCCCGATAACGTGTCATTTATTGGAAGTAGTGCTTTCTATGGTTGCTCAGGTCTGACCTCCGTTAATATTCCCAACAGTGTGACGAGCATCAGTAATAATACTTTCTATGGTTGCTCAGGTCTGTCCTCCATCGATATTCCCGATAACGTAATACGTATTGGAGAAGGTGCTTTCTATGGTTGCTCAGGTCTGACCTCTATCGATATACCCGATAAGGTGTCATATATTGAAGTTAGTGCTTTCTATGGTTGCTCCAGCCTTTCATCCGTCATCATTCCCAGTAGTGTGGATCAATTAGGTGATTATGCATTCGCCGAATGCCCCAATCTAACCTCTGTATCCATCAACAGTAATGGGATTGTATCAACTAATGATGAACCATTAAATAATTGTTTCGGCAATCAAGTTAAAACACTCACGATTGGAGAAGAGGTGACGTGCATTGGATATTCTGCATTCAGAGACTTTTCCCGTCTGACCTCCGTGACAGTTGGCGACAGTCTGACTACCATCCGTCGAGGTGCTTTCTATGGCTGCTCCGGTCTGCGCACTTTCACTATTCCCGCCAGCGTAACACGAATCGAAGATACAGCCTTTTTTGGATGCACGGGTATGACAGATGTGTATTGCTATGCAGACCCGGAAGAGATGTCTTGGTCTGGGCAATATGACTTCCAGGACGGTTATGAAACAATATGCCACGTATTCGATGCCTCCGCTTGGGAAGATTTTGCGGTCAACGTGACTTTCGAGGACGATTTGGCCGTCAGACTCATGGACAACGCCGACAACACAGGCACCCTTGACAATTTCAATGACCAGCCGAAAGATGTCATCCTCGTAGGCCGCACATTATATTTAGACGGCGGATGGAACACACTGTGCCTGCCCTTCACAGTCAGAAGCCTCTCAGACACGCCCTTAAAAGGATTCACCGTAAAACAACTCGACACCGAGAACACCTACGATGGTCACAAGACTGGCTTCGACAGCGGCACGCTCTATCTGAATTTCAAAGATGCCACACGTATCAAAGCCGGACAGCCCTACATCGTGAAACATACTCCGACGGCGGATACAGAAAATCTCTCCTACACACCCATCAGCGGAACAGCGGGCGAATACGTTGGTGAAGGTTATGAAAGTTTAGTGGACGGAGACATTGAAACAACGTGGGCCCCGGACCAGAATAAATGCATAGACGGGATTTGGTCCTGTGAGTTTGCCGCCTCGGAGGTCATCAACGTGACGGGCTATACCATTACAACATCATCGAGTCATCCCTTATCTAATTTTAATCCGCAGGTATGGACACTGAAAGCGAAATTGAACGAAAGCGATGATTGGACGACCATCGACAGCCGCGATGTGACACAAAACAGCGCCGATGCACTGCCTAATTCACTTTTGGAACCCAAAAACTATGACATACCCGCCAATAAACAAGGCCAGTACCAATATTTCCGTTTCGAGGCGAGCAACACGAATATAACCTACTTAGCGCTGGGCGAACTGGCCATACTGGGCGCCATCGGCAACCCTCCCGCCTACACCCCGACTGCCGGCACGGATGGTTGGACCACTCAAATAGCCTGCGGCTACGACAGGTTGCTTGACGGTAAGACAGGAGCCGGATACAATTGGTGGCCCAGTTTCTCAAACGGGTCAGCATATTGTGAGTTCGACGCCGGCGAGTCGGTCTATGCGACCGGTTACACCCTGATTACGGGCAATCAGAATGTCAATCAGGATCCGAGGGTATGGACGCTGCAAGCCAAACTGAAAAAGAATGACGCATGGACCGTCATCGACAGCCGCGACGCCAACGAGAACACCAACGATGCGCTGCCTGGCAGTCGCACCGTCGGGAAGGACTACACCATACAGCAGCCCGACATCTATCGGTACTTCCGTTTCGAGGTGACCCAAAATGGCGGTGGCAGCAATTTGTGCCTCTCTGAATTGGAAATGAAGAGTTTCAAAATCTCTGATGCAGCCACCATCAAAGACCCGAAGTTTGAATATGTTTATATCGACAATACCGCCCCGGCAGTCATCACCAGTGAAGACGGCGCCGTGAGTTTCAAAGGCACTTACAACCCCGTGAGCATCGGCAGTGGCGGCGACAACACCATCCTGTTCATGGGTGCCGCCAACACGGTGTATTATCCCACCGCGGCGATGAATATCAACGCCTTCCGCGCGTACTTCCAGTTGCAGGGCGACTACGTCTGCGGCAATCCCTCACAAGGCGCCAATGCCATCAACAAGTTCATCCTGAGCTTCGAAGAGAGCGAGACGATGGGGATAAAGACTACGAATGATACGAATAACACGAAATTCAAGAATGATAACACATGGTATTCGATTGACGGTCGCCGTTTGAATGGCAAACCGACGCAGAAGGGTGTGTATATCAATAACGGGAAGAAAATAGTCATTAAATAAAGCCCTATGAAAACAACATATCAACAACCGGAAATCAAGGTGAGCATCGTGACTGAGGAAAGCGCACTGCTCACGGGTACGAACGAAGTGACCGATACCGACGGTAACGGCCAGGTCATCTACGGCGGCGGCAGCGACGGCAGCGAAGAGCAGGGCGGTCAGCCCCGCGCCGAGCAGTTCAACGTATGGGATGAGTAACCCATCTACCACATTTTACGTTTATGAAGGAGTTGACCCTAATAAATATTGAACATTGAAGCACGGTTTTTTCGGAAAACAACAATATGCGACCAATGCTCCCGGTAAACACCAAATTTTCAGACAGTTATATTTCGTCGAACTCACGTTAACTTAGAGGGGGGCTTGGTTAGCACGCCAATCACGACAAATGGGGGAAAGGGAACAGGAGCCTCCCCCGTACCCCCTCCGAAGGAAGGGGACACCAGATGGGATGAATAGGAAGGACAGTACACGGGATGGCGGACAGGGCATGCACGGGTGGACAGGGCACGCCCTGTCCCTACAAGGGGGATGGGTATGCGATGAGACAGAGTATAAAAAAGGAGGAAAAAGGAGGAAAAAGAAATAAAAACGCCTACGGCGTGGGAAAAAAGGGATAAAAAACACGGAGATGGGGAACGACACAAAAACGGTCAGGGCGGAAGATGTCCGTCCTGACCGTATGATGATGTGTGCGACCGTTGGCGCTTAGTCGATGTCGGCAATTAGTCGATGTCAGTACCGTGGTCGATGTCGGCAATTAGTCGATGTCGGTGCCGTGGTCGAGCGAGTCGTTGAAGTCGCGGGGCTCACGGTCGGCCAGCGGGTCGTGGTAGTCGTTGCGCTGTTCGCGGTGGCCGTTGTGATGGTCGTTGTGACGCTCGGGACGCGGTCCGCGGTCGCCACGGTCGCGCTGGCGGCGTTCGCCGCGGTCGCCACGGTCGCGCTGGCGGCGCTCCCGCTCCTGATATCCCTCGGGTTTGGGGATGAGCACGCGGTGCGACAGTTTGTATTTGCCGGTCTTGGGGTCAATCTCGAGCAGTTTCACGTTGATCTTGTCTCCCTCCTTGATGCCGGCCTCCTCGACCGTCTCGAGGCGGCGCCAGTCAATCTCAGAGATATGGAGCAGACCGTCCTTGCCGGGCAGTATCTCGACGAAGCAGCCGTAGGGCATGATGCTGCGCACGGTGCCCTCGTACACCTCGCCCACCTCGGGCACAGCCACGATGGCCTTGATCTTAGCGATAGCCGCGTCGATCGACTCCTTGTTGGGCGCGCTGACCTGCACCTTGCCCACGCCGTCGGTCTCGTCGATGGTGATGGTAGAGCCGGTGTCTTCCTGCATCTGTTGGATGATCTTTCCGCCCGGGCCGATGACGGCGCCGATAAACTCCTTGGGTATGTCGAAGGCCACGATGCGGGGCACCTGCGGTTTGAGGTCGGGCCGCGGCTCGGCGATGGTCTCGGTGATGCAGTTGAGGATGTGCTCACGTCCGGCCTTTGCCTGCATGAGCGCCTTCTCGAGGATGTCGAACGACAGGCCGTCGCACTTGATATCCATCTGCGTAGCGGTGAGTCCGTCGCGTGTGCCGGTGGTCTTGAAGTCCATGTCGCCCAGGTGGTCCTCGTCGCCGAGGATATCAGAGAGCACGGCAAACTTATCCTCGCCGGGGTTCTTGATCAGACCCATAGCGATGCCGCTCACGGGTTTCTTCATGGGCACGCCGGCATCCATCAGGGCCAGTGTGCCAGCACACACGGTAGCCATCGAGCTGGAGCCGTTAGACTCGAGGATCTGCGACACCAGACGCACGGTATAGGGGAAGTCTTCGGGAATCTGTCCTTTGAGTCCGCGCCATGCCAGATGTCCGTGACCGATCTCACGGCGTCCGACGCTGCGCTGCGCCTTGGCCTCGCCCGTGCAGAACGGGGGGAAGTTGTAGTGGAGCAGGAAGCGCTGGTAGTTGCGCACGAGCACGTCGTCAACGAGTTTCTCATCGAGTTTGGTGCCGAGTGTGCAGGTAGTGAGCGACTGTGTCTCGCCGCGTGTGAAGATGCTGCTTCCGTGAGGCATGGGCAGGGGGCTCACCTCGCACCAGATGGGACGAATCTCATCGGTCTTACGGCCGTCGAGACGTATGCCCTCGTCGAGGATGCAGCGGCGCATGGCATCGCGCATCACGTCGTGGTAGTAGCGGTCCATCATGGCCTCGATATCCTCGCGCGAGAGTTCGTCTTCGGCGTTCTCATCGGCGGCCGCCTCTTTCTCAGCGAAGTATTTCTCTTTGAAGTCGGCCAGTATCTTATCGAAGGCCTCTGCACGTGCGTGCTTCTCGAGTGCCTGTTTGGTCACATCGTATGCCGGCTGGTAGAGTTCTTTGTTCATCTGCTCGCGCAGAGCCTCGTCGTTCACCTCGTGGTCGTATTCGCGCTTCACGTCGGTGCCAAGCTCCTTCGAGAGTTCCACTTGCAGTTCGCACATGGGTTTGATAGCCTCCATGGCAGCCTTGAGTGCGCCGAGCAGATCTTGCTCGCTCACCTCGTTCATCTCGCCCTCGACCATCATGATATTCTCGGCGCTGGCGCCAACCATGATGTCCATGTCGGCCTCTTTCATCTGTTCGGTGGTGGGGTCGATGACATACTCGCCATTGACACGTGCCACGCGCACTTCAGAGATGGGGCATTCGAAGGGGATATCCGAACAAGCCAGTGCTGCTGATGCGGCGAATCCGGCGAGAGCGTCGGGCTGATCGACACCGTCGGCCGATAGGAGCATCACGTTGACGAACACCTCGGCGTGGTAGTTGGAGGGGAAGAGGGGCCGCAGCACGCGGTCCACGAGTCGCGACGTGAGAATCTCGTTGTCGCCTGGTTTGCCCTCGCGCTTGGTGAATCCGCCCGGGAATCGTCCGGCGGCGGCGTACTGTTCTTTGTAATCTACCTGCAAAGGCATGAAATCTGTTCCGGGCACGGCGTCTTTGGCAGCACACACAGTGGCGAGCAGCACGGTGTTGCCCATGCGGAGCACGACAGATCCGTCGGCCTGCTTAGCCACTTTCCCGGTTTCAATGCTGATGGTTCTTCCGTCAGGCAATGAAACTGTTTTTGTAATAACGTTCATCTAAAAAAAATAAAAATACTTATTGTTTTAACTACATCTTCCATCAGGGCGCATTTCGCCCTTTGTGTGAAAAATCGTGCAAAGATAGTGATAAAAAACGTAACAGACGAAGAAAAGGGCAATTATTTTCTTTCGGGGGCCTTCTTCGTGCCGGCGGGGGGGTGAAATATCCAGCCCAAACAGCCAAAAAAACAGCAGAAAGTTCGCTATAACCCATAAAAAAATTGAGTTATAGCAGCGTTATGAAATCAAAAGCCCGCTATAACTCGAAAAAAATCGAATTACAGCAGCGTCATGAAGAAAAGAGGAGAAAGACAGCAAAAATAAAACGGACGGAAATATGGAAGATACAAAAATAATCGCTATATTTGCAGCGACAATCATGACAATCAACTCACTAACCAACAACCACGAACATGAGAAAACTATTCACCATGGCCGCCATCCTACTGGCGATGTCGGCCGCCGCAGCATGCAACAGCACCCAGAAGGGCACCCCTCAGTTGAACAGCATCCTGGCCTTGATAGAAACCATCTTCAACGGCCACTACGAAGGCGAGAAGCCCAAAGCCACCGACCCTGGCACCGGTTTGGCGCGTATCGTCTATGACAGCGAGTTGGACAGCGAAGAAGGTTTCGAGATAGTCACCATCATCTACGGCCAGGGCGTGAAAGCCTCGAAGAAACAGATAGAGGAAGACTACACCGTCTGGGTGTGCGAGGCCACCGACGCACACGCCTGCTATGTGCGCTTCCAGTTCGACACTGACAACGGAGCCACCGTCGCCTTCAATAACAAGGCCGATGCCGAGGCCTTCGCCCGACAGATGAAGCCTCGCCTGTCGCGCGATGAATACGACTTGGAATACGGGTCGGGCTCCATCAACGGTTACTACGTGAACAAGATAGAGCCCCAGCAAGACGACAACGGCTGGTGGACGTTCAGTTTTCACGGGGGATGAGGTTTATTTAGAGGTGAGAGGTTCTTTAGAGGTAAGAGGTAAGAGGTAAGAGGTAAGAGGTAAGAGGTGAGAGGTGAGAGGTGAGAGGTGAGAGGTAAGAGATATGCGGAGGGGCAAGGGATTTTTTGGGGCGAGGAGCAGGATATATGCACCGTGCAAAAAACCGTGTAAGAACACTAAACCCTCAAAAGACAAGAACACTAAACCCTCAACCCTCAACCTTATTAGAACCCTCAACAAAAAACGTCGCGAGATTTTGTGGTTACAAAAAGATGATGTAATTTTGCCGACAGATTGGCGGGACACACCCTAAGAGCAGTGCGGCCAGAGCCATTCGCACAAAAAGTAAAAAACAACCCATTCAATGAAAACAATACTCAAAAACATGATGAGAGGCGCAGTAGTGGCCGTGGCCGCCACGATGATCGCCTCGTGCGACAATAGTCCGAAATTCCAACTCAGCGGCAGCATCACACAAGCCACCGACTCGGTGCTCTACATAGACCACATGGCACTCGACGGCGTACACGTCATCGACTCTGTACGGCTCGACGAGAGCGGCAACTTCTCCTTCAGCATCAACGCTCCAACCGGTGCACCCGAGTTTTACCGCTTGCGCATCTACAACCAGATCGTCAACGTGGCGGTGGACTCGACCGAAGCCATCACCGTGAAGGCCGATTACAAGACCATGGCCGGCGGCTATAGCGTAGAGGGCAACGACGACTGCCAGCGCATCAAGGAACTGACCCTGAAGCAGATGGACCTGCAGGCACGCGCACAGCAGGTGGCCGACGACCCGCACATGACCGGCAGCATGCCGGGCGACAGCATCTTCCGCATGCTCAACACCTACAAAGCCGAGGTGTGCCGCGACTATATCTATAAGAACCCGCTCCATGCGTCGTCGTACTTCGCCCTGTTTCAGGGCATCGCCGTCAACAGCGCCTACCTCAACGTGTTTGACCCGCAGCGCCACCTCGACGACGTGCGCCCCTTCCAGGCCGTGGCCACCTCGTGGAAACAGCACTACCCGGAAGACCTGCGCGCGCAAAACTTAGAGGCCATCGCACTCGAGGGCGTGAAGACCAAGCGCATCGTGGAGAAGCAGAACCAAGGGTTTGAGATAGACCCCGAGAAGGTGAGCGAGGTGTCGCTGATTGACGTGCCGCTGCCCGATGCCACGGGCCGCATCCGTCATCTGACCGAACTGAAAGGCAAGGTGGTGCTGCTCGACTTCCACGTCTTCGCCGACGAAAACTCGCCCGCCCGTATCATGATGTTGCGCGAACTATATAATAAATACCACGACCGCGGACTGGAGATCTATCAGGTGTCACTCGACCAGGACGACCACTTCTGGAAGACACAGACCGACGCCCTGCCCTGGATCAACGTGCGCGACGACGGCCACACATCGCTCTTCTACCTGAACAGTGCCGAGAAGGTGCCGTGCAGTTTCATCATCAGCCGCGACAACGAGGTGGTGATGAGCGCCAAGCAAATCAAAAACCTGGACACCGACGTGGCGAAGTATCTTTAGGGGTAAGGGGTGAGAGGTAAGAGGTGAGAGGTAAGGGGGGAGAGGTGAGAGGGTATGGGATAAGAGGGGTTGGGAGGCCACTGCCGAGCTTTGCAGGGACAGGGCTGCTCTGTCCGTAAGAAAGGAGCATTGAGCAAGAGAACGTTCAACGGTCAATTACTGAGGAACAATGAAGACAACGACTTTCGCATGGCTGCTGATACTGATGCTGCTGCCACTCCGTGCGGCGGCAGCCGACATTGTGGAAACATTTGAAGGCCGCAGCAGTGTAACAAAAGGAGAGACGAGCAGCTCGGGCTATTATGCCAATCAAGATGCCGAACTGAACGCGAGTTTTCAATACAAAATCTCAGGCGGAAGTCTAAAACTGGCAAGCGAGGAGAAATCACGCAATTTCTTGAGAAGGAAATACGTCGGCACCATCTATCGCGGACAAAACTTTGACCTCAGTGTGAAATGCCTTCGCGCTGAAGGCGACTTGAAAGAAGACTTCTTCATTGAGCTGTTGGTGCAAGATATGACGGATCACATACACAATCAACAGTGGTACGAACGTGGCGGCGAATTGCCCCGCGAGGCCCAAGTATCGTACAAGCCAAGCAAATATTCGGGAGATAGCATCACCTTCCAAATCAACGGCATTTTATGCTACTGCGACGGCTGTCAAGAGACTCTGGGTCTCAGCGTGGGTGTGGAAATCATCATCGAGGTGAACATTGAGGGCGACGCAGATGTTGCCGAGCAGAAAGAGGCCGTCTATACCGAAGACAACGACGCACGAGAGGAACCGGGCGGTGACCCGTGGCCATACGCCATACCCGGTTCGGTGGTAGTCGCCCTATTGGGTTATTCACTCACCCGCAAGCCCAAAGGCGGATCACAGGAACAACCACGGCAGGAGGACCTGCCCGACCGCATGGAGATGCGCATCTACAAGACATTTGGCGACACCTTGCAAGTGGGCGCGATGCCCCAGAGAGTCTTCGCCCAGATTGTAGGGTTCAAAAACAACGAAGAATATATTGACCTGTATCTGACCTCACAAATCACCATCAACGGCGACAACTGCATCACGTCGCAGGATGCCGGCATGGATAGCAACTGGCGATGTGCTGACATACAAGCCGTTAACCCGCCACAGCCCAACGGCGACGGCGTGGTGACATTCACACTCAACGCCGGAGCCGGACTCTACAACAACCGTCTTCATTTCAAAATCAAGGAAGGCGAGATGCACTTCGCCCAAGAGAATCTGACGCTGCCCGCCTGTTACGATAAAGCGGTGTTCCTGCCATTCGTCATCGACGGCATGGAGGAAGACGCCAACGTAACGGCCGTGGTATATGAAAAAGACGGCCAACCGACAAACATGTACGAGGTAAGGGTGCAGTGGAACGCGAAGAAAGAGGTGCAAGAGGCCGTCATCATCGACAAGGTGCTCGACAAGGAGAAGGACTGCCACACACCCGGACATTTCATTGAGTTCAACTTGCACTTAGAAGCCGACAACGGCAAAGGACTGGTGGTGAAAAGCGACTTCCCCTTATTGCGTTACTACATGGGCATGGTCTATGACATCGGCGTCGGCTACGAAGGCTACGAGGTGGGATGTTACCTTGAGGAATACAACCCCGAGAAGCATACTCAGAAACTGGTATGGGGCGTGTCGGCGGGCAAGACTTACGTGCCACACGAGACAGAAGGCTTCCTCCGCATCTACGACTACGACGAGGAGAACCACTGCATCCTGATTGTCAAACCTTCACCCGACCCGAAACTGTTCAGTATCAAAGCCGTTGACGAGACGGAGCAGCACCGCATAGATCGACTCGGCCTCAATTATGAGGCCAAAGACACGGGCCATCCGCGCGGCACAAGAATCATCCTCCGTTGTCTGCAAGGTTTGCTCGATGCCCCGTCGCGCATTGACGCTGTCGTGACGTTCGGCACGAAATACAACAATCAAGAATACAAATGCGAGACGCAGGTATTGCTGTGCTCGCAGCCACGACGCATCTTGAAAGAAGCCGCCGCATGGGACGCACTCATCAAGGAGGACCGCCGTATGCTGAAAAACATGGACAGCATCGAGAACCTCATCGTGCAATGGGGAATACTCGACCGTTTGATGCCTCTCGTGAAATACATTCACATCTTGCGCGACGGATATTTAGAGGACTACGGCCTCGACCGCGACGCGGCCAAGACGGTGGCTCGTGTGTTCGCCTTCATGACCAACGAGGCGGCAGACTATTCGTTCGATGAAGGCTACAAACCGCTCACGCTGGGCGGCGAGATTGAGCAATGGTTCAAGGACTATGCTCAGGCCATGTTCACCACCGCCAAACAAGTGAACGAGTATTTGGCTGTGCCCATTATGATAGCACGTATCGCATTAGGTATCAAGACCATGGGCGCAACGGAAGGTTTCTTCCGTCTCTACGATGCTTTCAGCATCGGACTGATGGAAATCAGCCTTGCCGAGCTTTATGTCGAGCAAGGACGCGATGCCGTGACCAAACAAATGAAAATCATGGCGATAGAAGCCGCCAAATGGCAGATTTTCTCATTAGGCATCAAGGCATGTGTCTTCGTGTACGCCGCACCCGTAGGCGGACAACCACCGTTGAGTGCCCGCGCCTCCACATCGAGGCCCAAGGCGCGCATACCGGCAAAGTCCAGCACGAAGAATTACTCCTCCGGCAAAAAAGGGACAATTGCCAAACAAGTGATTGAAGAGAGCAACCGGCGCCAGCAAATCGCCAAGGACACCGTGCGCTCGCCCATCGAGAAAGCCAGGGCAAAGACCGTAAAACCCAAGCGCGACCTGACAAATGCCATCAAATACGGCGAGGCCAAATCAGTACAAGATATCAAAGACCTGCGCACCACCATTGAACTGTGCAAATCGAACCCCACACCCGAGAACAAGGCCCTGCTCCGCAAACTGGTCATCGATGTGCAGAGCAACAAACAGGCCATGAACAAGTTGAAAGCCTTAGGACCGGAATACAATAAAGTGCGCCAGGCATTCAACCAAGAGATGATGGATATTTACAGGCAGACCGACAAAGAGGTGATACAAGAGCTGGCAAAGAAGTACCACCTCGACCCCAGTGAAATCCGGATAGACAATGTGAGCAACTCTGACTATACCAAACTGCTGACAGGCGAGAGCATCACCTTCGACCGCGACACCACCTATTATATTGTCAGAAACGGTAAGAAAGTGTATTTCGACCAGCAATTCACCGAACAGCTCTACAACCGCCGTTTCTACAAGAACACGCTGGGATATGAGAGCAGCGACCAAGCCTTCGCCAACCGCTTCAGCCGCACCATGGACCAGACCAACATTGAGGATGTGATGAACCATCCTGAGAGTTTCGGAGCGCAAGAGAACGTCGATATCCTCTTCGACAAAAGCCGGCATACCGAGGCACTGCCCAATGCCAAGAAAGTGAGAGACGCCATCATCTATAAGACAGAGGAACGGTTATGGGAGGCGGAGGAGAAACTAAAGATAGCCGACACACTCACCGATGCCATGGAACGCGAGAAGATGGAAGCGCGGGCTGTCTGGGACATGATGGAGGGCAACCGCCAGACGATGAAAGACTTCAGGAACTTCACCAAGCCCTACAACGACGCGCGTGCCGACATCACCGGCAACAACTATGTGACCGACAACATGCGCAAGGCGGTGGAAGACGTGGCTCTTCTCTTTGAAGGGAAACCACCCATCGACATCAATGAGTGTGAATCGCGGCTGGCATTGCGCGGCTACACCTTCAGCTCACTGGCCCACGATGTGGCCGATGCGATGTACAAAGCATCTATCACACAATAAGAGAAGACCACGATGAACAGATACGTATGGATGTTGGCGGCATGGTGGGTCTGCATGGTGTGCAACGCGCAGACCTACGCGTTGGAACGGGTGAACGACTCGCTCACCTACCTGACGCTGACCACGGGCCGCTACACCGACCGGGTGGCGATACATAAACCCGTGTACCGGTTGGAAACGGGCGATGTGGACGGTGACGGGCGCGAAGAGGCCATCGTGGGGATTATCGGGCGCACCCGGCACGACCCACGCCACCTGAAGCGCCTCCATATCTATAAGAATGTGGGCGGGCGCGTCCGTCCGATGTGGATGGGGTCGCAGTTGGGCGGCATCTTAGAGGATTTCCGTTTCATCAACGGCCAGATACATACGTTGCAGTCCACCACCGACGGGCGCTATGTGGAGATGACGCACCGCTGGCGCAAATTCGGACTGGGGGCTGATTCAATACTAAACACTCAACACGTTCATTTTAAACACGAATTTCCATCAATTACCCATTAATTATCATGATTTTTTATCGCCGGCGGCGGCGATTCATTCTTGGAAAATACTCAACACTCAACAAAAAACCGTGTAAGAACACTAAACACTAAACACTCAACACTAAACAAAAAAAGAACACTAAATATAAAAAACCTATGAAAAAACTATTAACCCTGGTATTCGTGCTCATCGGAGTGATGAGCGGATACGCACAAGACGACGACTACACGCCACAGCCGATGATACTGCCGGGTGCGGGACACATCAACGTGGAAAAGCTGGACAAAGGACTGAACCTGAACATGGACATCTCACGGCTGTCGCTCAGCGAACTGCGCGTGCTGCGCAACGCTGTGCCTGCACGCAAGGGCTATGTGTTCATGAGCAGCGACCTGCGCAAAATCTTCGAATCGACCACCTGGTATCTGGACCGTGCCGTGAAGGTGTTTGAGGGCAAGAAGAAAGTGACCTACACCGCCGCCGAACAGAAATTCATCAATCGCGTGAAAGCACGCGAAGAGGAGTTGAAGAAGCGCAACTACACCGCGCAGGGCGGCATCGTCAACACCGACAACATCATCAACCCCTATCAGTTGACCGACTTCCCCGCACCGCTGAAGAGCGCCCTGACGAAAAACGGCTTCGGCATCGTGCGCACCGACGAGGAACAGCTGTTTCAGATCTACGAGCGCAACAGCTATCAGGTGTTCCCCTCGTTCGTGACCACCGACCTCTACCTGCAACTCTTCCATATCTACTTCGACTGCATGCTGCGGCGCATAGAGGAAGGGATGCTCAGTGAGAAGATCAGCGACCTCAGCCAACAGCTCTATCAGCAGTCGAAGCGCCAGGCCGACCAGACGAGCGACCCCGTCGTGCGACAAGCCGCCGAATGGAACATGGCCTACTTCGCCGTGGCACAGGCCCTCATCACGGGGCAGCCGCTGACTGGAGTGCCCGACAGCTACAGCCAGATGGCGCAGGAAGAGGTGACCCACATCATGAATGCGACAGACGGCTTCTCACCCTTCTTGGAATATACTGATGTGAAATACGCCTACAGCCTGTTCCGTCCGCGCGGTCATTATACCCGCACCGAGGGCTTGCAGCGCTATTTCCGCACGATGATGTGGCTGCAAGACGTGCCTTTCGGCACCGACATCGACCACCAGTTGATACGCGCCGCCCTGATAGCCGAAGCCGTGGATGGTCAGCAAGACATCAAAAAGACATACGACGAGGTGTTCACCCCCATCACCTTCCTCATGGGCGAGCCCGACAATGTGACTATCACACAGGTGCGCAGCATCATGCGCCAGTGCGGCACCACCGCCGCCGGCATGTCGCAAGACCGCAACGCGCTGTTGCAGGTGCGCGAGAAGGTAGATGACCTGGGCGAGAAGCAGACGCGCATACGTCCGAAGTTCGAGCGCACATCGCACGTGAAGATCAACCTGATGCCGCAGCGCTACACCCCCGATGCCGAGGTGCTGCTCGAGATGGTGGATTACGACAACGCCCCCACGCTGCGCGACGTGCCCAGCGGACTCGACGTGATGGCAGCCCTGGGCAGCACCACCGCCGAACAGATACTGACCAAGGAGCAGGGCACCGACAAGCAGTGGCCGGGCTTCACCGCCGCCTTGGCCGCGATGAAGAAACGCATGGGCGACATCAAATGGAACGCCAGCGTGTATAACTCATGGGAAGAGGCGCTGGCCGTGCTCAATAACAGCACAGACCGCCGCTGGCCCTACTTCATGAAGACCTACGCCTGGGGCAAGAAGACGCTCAACGCCTCGCTCGCCTCGTGGGCCGAGCTGAAGCACGACGCCATCCTCTATGCCAAGCAGCCGTTCGGAGCTGAGTGTGGCGACGGCGAGGTGCTGCCCGATCCCATCACCAAGGGCTATGTGGAACCCAATGTAGCCTTCTGGGAGAAAGCCGTTCAGTTGGTGGATGCCATGGACCAGGTGATGAACCGCTATCAGTTGCACCGCGACAATACCACGGAGTTGACCGAAAAAGTGAAAGAGATAGCCCAGTTCCTGCTCAGCGTGAGCCAGAAAGAGTTGGCCGGCAAGAAACTCAGCGACGAGGATTACAACACCATCAAGAACATCGGTGCCGACGTGGAATGGGTGTCGCTGGCCTTGCTCTCACAGCCTGACGAGGAACTATATGGCTGGTATCAGGTGCAGAATGCCGACAAGAAAGTGGCACTCATCGCTGATGTCTATACTGCCAACGCCGACAACAACCCCGAGAAGAGCATCCTGTTCGAGGCTGTGGGTCCGGCCGACGAGATTTACGTGGTGGTAGAGATTGAGGGTCTGCTCTACCTGACGCGCGGTGCCGTATTCTCGTATCGCGAGTTTAAGAATCCCATCGACGAGCCCCGCATGACCGACGAGGAGTGGCAGGAATACTTAGAGAGCAACCCCGACAAGGGATTGCCCGAGTGGATGAAAGACATCATCGTGCCCGTCAAGCCGCCGAAAGCCAACGAAGCCGTGTTCTTCGGGTCGCAATGCTAGGCCTCACCCCTGACCCCTCTCCAAGGGGAGAGGGGCGTAGTATGATATCGAAATCAATTGGCTTTCCCTTCTGGCGGTCGGATTTGCAAATCCGCCCGAACAAAATGAGAGGTGAGAGGTGAGAGGTGAGAGAAAAGCTCAATACTCGTAGAGTTTGACGTGCAGAATCTTATAGTCTCCTACGGAGATGCGCGCATGGCGGCCTTGGTGATCCTGGTCGCCATTTTCGCGTCTGATATACTGCAACCGGCCCTGCGGGTCGATAGCCACCTCATCCACATAACCGATGCCGAGACGTTTGCCTTTAAAGAGGTGAGAGGTAAGAGGTGAGAGGTGAGAGGTTTGCGATGAAGCCTCGGTGCTGTTGCCGGCATTGGCGAAGCCGTCTTCGCCCAAAGATTTCTGTTCGCTCTGCGCCTTTTCCGTAGCCGTTTGGAACACCACCACTACCCCACTGCCCGCAATGAGATATTCGTCGGGTGCCAGTCGGATGATGACGGCTCCGCCCTCGGGCCACGTGGTGCCGTCGGTGGCACGAGGGTCCCAGGGCAGGGTGAAGTTGTGACGACAGGTAAGCACCACGTCGCCGTCGTTGACGATGGTCTCCTTGTCTTCCTGGTCGAAGAGCACGCCGCGCATGGTGCCCTTACCCTGGTGCTGTGCGATAACAGGCATGAGTTGGCGCAGCAGGTTGTAGGCCTCGGTGACAGGCCGTGTGTCGTCCTCGGGTGCCTGGTCGATGGCAAAGGGACTGAACCCGATGGCCTGGTGCTCGCCCACGGCATAGAGCGCCCGTACACCGCTATTGGCACAGCAGCGCGACTCAGGGATGAAGAGCGGGTTGTCGGGCAACGCATACTGTGCCGCCCACCCCTTGAAGCCCGTGTCGTAGATGTCGGGAGCCAGCATATCGACCGACGGTGCGCCACAGTGCCACACATCCTTCAGGTGCGCAAGCGGTCCTGCCGACGGATATTCGCCCGGTTGGCGCCCCCGGCTGTTCATCGCAGCATTCACGTAGAGCGGCATGTCGTAGATGGCGCGTGCCGTCTGTGCCAGCCGCTCCACATAACGGGCATAGTGATAAGCCATGAAAATCTCGTCGGTATGAAGTCCCGTGCCGAACACCTCGGTCCACGTGCCGCCTTTGCCAGAGAATCGCTCACGCATCGAGGGATGCAACTCTTTCTGGTGGCGTTTCAGGAAAGTGACCAGCTCATCGGGCACCTTGGCACGAAAGAGCCGTTCCGCCTCGGGTGAATAGTCGCGTGCATCCTCAAGCATGCCTATCTCGTTTTCTATCTGCATCATAATGACCGTATGGTGCTCACGGTCGATGTCGGCGATATGCTGCATGAGCGCCTTGAAAGCCCGGTGGTCGGCCTGAAACACATTCTCCGAGAACACGCTGGCTATCTCCAACGGTTTCCCTTGACGTGTCATCATGCGTGGAAAGCGTTTGGTATCCTTCTTCAACCACAGCGGGGCATAGCAACTCATCGAGTTTTTCCATGCGCCAAACCAGAGGAAGACAACGCGCAGGTTATTTTCGCGAGCCTTGAGGATGGTGTGGTCGATGAGGGTGAAGTCGAACTGTCCCTCAACGGGTTCGGTCAGGTCCCACTGTGCCGGCACGAGCACCGTATTGAGTCCCAGACGAGCCATGCGCGGCATCACGCTGTCGATGTCGGCCGTGCAGGTAGCCGCCGAGTTACTCAGTTCGCCGCCAAGGATGAGCGTGGGCTGGCCGTCGATGACCAGTTGCTTGGTAGTGCCCTGCTGGCGGAGCGTGACCTGAGCAGAGAGGTGGCACACACAAAAGAGGAAGAGGAGAAGGAGACCCACTACCGGAAGACCCACCCTTAGAAGACCCACCCTTAGAAGACCCACCCCCGGCCCCTCCCTTGTAGGGAGGGGAGTAGATAGCTGATTCATTTGAGATTTGAGGTTTGAGATTTGAGGTTTGAGATTTATGATTTGAGATTTGAGATACGAAAAGAACGAAAAGATCGATAAGAACGATGTAACAACAAGAACGATAGTAACGACCGTTATTTACTTTTGAGTGAGGTAATTACTCCCTCCCCTCGGGGAGGGCCGGGGAGGGGGCTACAAACCCTCCGAAGTAGTCGATGCAGACCTTGCGCCACTCGCGGGCATTATCCAGTTGGGTGTCGAGCAGGTCGGCCACATGCTGCCAACGCTGGGCATCGACGTATGGACGCATCTGCTGCCACACATCGCAGTAGCGCTCCACCTCGCTCACGCCACGGTTGTAGTGCGCCTGTAGGTTCTGCCACAGCGTCTTACCGTTTTTCATCTTATAGTCCCACGCCACATGGTGGAACCACAGCAGGTATTCCTCGGGGCACGTCTTGAGACTGTTGTACAACTTACTATAAGGCTTGCGGTATTGCTTCACCGCCCCCGTGCCTTTGGTGGTGCGCTCAAAGCCCACCCCGCCCTCGTCGGCCTTGTGGTAATAGACGGGGCACCACTCGAGGGGATATTCCGCCTTAAAACCGTCGGGTTCAGGCCCGTAGTGATGGTCGAACTTGAAGATATGGTGCAATCCGAGCGGCATCATATAATCGACACATGCCTCGCGCGACGACATCATCACCTCGGTCATCGCATCTACAAACGCCTTCTCTTTGGTGAAGGTCTGCACCAGCCACTCCCGCGCGATGCCCTCAGATGTCAGGTCGGGATTCCACGCCAAGCGCCCATAGGCATACCAGTTGGCTTGCGAGAAGGGGTGCCCGCACCATCCGTCGGTGTCGCCGATGTTGGCCACGCCCGCCATGCCCGTCAAGAGCTGAGGACTGACGAAGCCGAAGAACTCCCTCCACATCGGAGCGAGATACACCAAGTGCAGGCTCTGTCCGAGATACTCCTGCGTGATTTGCAGTTCGGCCATCTGCGGTGTCTGCTTGATATTATCGAAGATAGGCGCATAGGGCTCACGCGGCTGGAAGTCGAGCGGTCCGTTTTTCGACTGCAAGATCACATTGTCGGCAAAGAGTCCGTCCATGGGTTTGAACTCGCTCACGGCCTGCATCACGCGGTCTTCGCCCTTATGGTTGGCGCCATATACAAACGAGCGCCACATCACGATGCCCTTGTGTGGTTTGAGTGCCGCCGCCAGCATATTAGCCCCGTCGGCATGGGTGCGGTGATAGTCGCCCGGACCGGGTTGTCCCTCGGAGTTGGCCTTGACGAGGAATCCGCCGAAGTCGGGTATCATCCGGTAGATGTCGTCGGCCTTCTCTTTCCACCACTTCGCCACGCTGGCATCGAGGGGGTCGGCAGTGGCAGTAGCCCCGAGCACCATGGGCGATGCGAAATTGATGGAAAGATATACGCGAATGCCGTAGGGGCGGAACGCATCGGCCAGCACCTTCACCTTTTTCAGATAAGCATCGGTCAAGATATTGGGCGAGGCATTCACATTGTTGAGCACGCTGCCATTGATGCCGATAGAGGCATTGGCGCGGCAATACTGCTCGACGTGCTGCTGCATCCACGCGCTCATCTGTCCCTGGTCGCCGTCGATCTCCTCCCATCGCCAGATACTCTTGCCGGCATAGCCACGCTCCACCGACAGGTCGAGGTTGTCCCAATGGTTGAGCAGACGGAGCGCGAATCTCGGAGCCGTCTCGATGGCGTGCACACCGCCTGTGGCTTGTTGGCGGAGCAGTTCGTATGCCCCATAGAGCAATCCGCAGTCGTCGCCGCCGGCGATGGTCACCTGGCCGCCTGCCGTCGTGGTGATGGCAAACGCCTCAGGCTTGAGCGACGGGTCTTTCTGCAGGCTGACAGTCGCCCCTCTGTAATACCGCTTCAGTTCGTCGATAGCGATGGCGACGGTAGGCGAAGCCGTATTGGCGGTGACAGTGGCACTTTGCGGGTTAGAAGCGTAACGCAGCCAGAGTTGGCTACCATCCTCGGCATGCACCGCCGAAGCCATCAAGAAGAGCAATAATGATAAAAGGTGTTTCATGTTGAGTGTTGAATGTTGAATGTAGAAGGCAAATTTACAGAAATTTGGTCAGTTAAACAAATAAAAGGGTGAAAAATGTTCCAATCGTATAGAATATGAAACATTTTGAAAGATTGTTGAATCGTTTTGAATTGTATATTTAAAAATATATGTGTATTTTTGCAAGGTAAATCTTCAAATGAAACGATGAAACGACAACTGATCAACTATCATTGGGTGGGAATGCTCTTATTGTTCCCCCTGCTCATGTCTTGCGCCAGCAAAAGTGCCATCACACCCCAAGACAATGCCACCCGCCACTGGACCGGCACCTGGGCCACCGCCGTAGAGAAGCCCGGACAGGGCGACATGCCCAAGGCCTCGCTCTCTAACCGCTCGCTACGCCAGGTGATACACATCAGCATCGGCGGCGACACGATGCGCCTACGTCTGTCGAACGTGCAGAGCAAGTCGCCCGTCAGCATCAAGAGCGTGTATATCGCCGATGCCACCTACACCCACCACATCGACGGCGCTACAGCCACCTACCTCACCTTCGACCACCAGCGCGACGTGACCATCGCCCCGGGACAGGAGGTGATGAGCGACATCGTGAACTACCGGCTGCGCCCGCAGCAGTTGCTGGCCGTGACCATCAACTACGGCGACGAGACGCCCGCCGAGGCCTCGTGCCACCGCGGTTCGCGCACCACGTCGTATATCATACCGGGCGAGAGCGACCCCGCCACCAGTTTCGAGGGAGCCGAAGAGGCCGTACACTGGTATAACATCGCCTCGATAGACGTATTAGACGAGGGCATGACGGCCATCGCCATCCTGGGCAACTCCATCACCGACGGGCGCGGCAGCACCACCGACGCGCAAGACCGCTGGACCGACTTCTTCGCCAAGGAACTGTCGAAAGACCCTGCCACAGCCCACATCGGCGTGCTCAACCTGGGTATCGGCGGCAACTGCGTGGTACGCGGCGGACTGAGCGAGCCGGGGGTGGTGCGCTTCGACCGCGACATCCTCGGCCAGACAGGCCTCTCGGCCATCATCATCTTCGAAGGCGTCAACGACATCGGATCGCATAGCAACCAGCCCGAGACCTACGACCAACTGATACAGGCCTATCAGGAACTCATCCGCAAGGGTCATGCCGCCGGACTGAAGGTGTATGGCGCCACCATCACCCCGTTTAAAAATTCGTTCTACTACAACGAGACCAGCGAGGCCATGCGCAAGCGCGTGAATGCGTGGATCAGGCAGGCGGGCAACAACCAGAACTCGAGCATCGTCACCTTCGACGGCTGTATCGACTTCGATGCCGCCGTGCGCGACACTGGCGACCCCGACGCCCTGCGCCAAGACCTGCAAGACGACTGGCTGCACCTGAACCCCGCCGGCTATGCCGTGCTGGGCAAGACAGCCGCCGATTATTTCCAGAGGAAATAGAGACCGGGGGCAGGGAGCAGGGGGCTTTTCAAGTAATCAAGCAATCAAATAACAATAACTAAAAATACTATTATGCAAACAACCTCAAACACCCAAGAATCCAAGGGATTCTACAAGCTGTCGTGGCTGCAGCGCATCGGCTTCGGCAGCGGCGATCTGGCACAGAATCTGATTTATCAGACCATCTGCATGTATCTACTGTTTTTCTACACCGACATTTACGGCTTGCAACCTGGACATGCCGCCACTATGTTTCTCGTAGTGCGTCTGGTGGATGTGCTATGGGACCCACTGGTAGGTACATACGTTGATAAGCATAATCCGAAATGGGGCAAATACCGCAGTTACCTGGTTTTGGCTGGTGTGCCGCTCACTGTGCTTGCTATCCTCTGCTTCTGGGACGGTTTTGCCGACAAGGACTACACCATCAAACTGATCTATGCCTACATCACCTACGTAGGCATGTCGATGCTCTATACACTGATCAACGTGCCCTACGGCGCGCTCAACTCCTCGCTGACGCGCGACACCGACGAGATTACCATTCTCACCTCAGTGCGTATGTTCATGGCCAATGTGGGTGGTCTGTGCGTCTCGGCCGGCGTGCCCATCCTGGTGGCTGTTTTCGCCTTTGGTTGGGTGCCCAATGAAACGACAAAGATGGCACTGTTTATGGGTCTGGGTTCACTGCCCTCGTTTATCTTCATGCCGCTGGTGCCCGCCATCAAGAAAAAGGTAGGCAAGAAAAACATGTTCTACATCTTCCTCACCATCGCCATCGTGGGCATGGCCTTCCTCTATATCATCAGCAAGATGGGCACCGTGAAAGACAACATCACCTTGGTGTACATAGCACAGTTTATCAAATCGACGGGTGTCATCGTGGCCACCGGATATATGTGGGCTCTGATACCTGAGGTCATCTCCTTTGCCGAGTATAAGACTGGACGACGCATTGCAGGTATCGTCAACGCTCTGACCGGTATCTTCTTCAAGGCAGGCATGGCACTGGGCGGCGTAGTGCCCGGACTGGTCTTGGCATGGACCAACTATCAGGCTTCTCAAGAGGCCAACACCATGCCCAAAGACTCCAATGCGTGGTTCATGACCATGCTCATCTTCGCCCTGACGGGTCTGGCCCTGCTCGTCTTCTGTTTCACGCAGACCAAGGAGCGTGTGGTAATGGACGAGAAAGAGACGAAGAACGTGAAGGTGAGCGACCTGTGGACCGAGTTTATGCGCAACCGTCCTCTGCGCGTCATTGCCCTCTTCTTCATCACCGCTTTTGCCATGATGTCGGTGGGTAATGCTGCCGGTGCCTATTTCATGAACGACTTGGAACTTCAGACCCCCGAGGCCCAGGAAGGCATCCGCTGGCTGGTGTGCGTCATCCCGGCTATCCTGTTGCTGCTCGCCATGTTTATCATCTCTAAGTATGAGCTGACCGACGAGCGTATCGACGAAATCAACCGCGAGATCGAGGCGCGTTCTGCCGCAGAGAAAGAAGCCTGACCCTACCGTCTGTTTTAGACACAGATTAGACTGATTGGACTGATGATACTGATTGAAGTAACAGGCAATAAAACTTAATTATGGAGTACTTGCACTCTGAGATAACAGGTGAAATCATCAATGCGTTCTATGCTGTCTATAATGAATTAGGCTATGGATTTTTAGAACGCGTTTATAAGAATGCTTTGTATAAGGAACTCAAAAAAAGAGGATTCGAATGCAGTGCAGAACATAGCATTCCTGTATATTATCAAGGAGAACGTGTAGGCGACTATTTTGCTGACATTATTGTCAATGGCATCATCATTATTGAGTTGAAAGCTGTCAAGACCATTCTTCCAGAGCATGAGGCACAACTGATGAACTACTTACGTGCCACAGATGCAGAAATAGGCCTGCTACTCAACTTCGGTCCTGAACCCCAGAAACGCCGTCTCATCTTCACGAATGACCGAAAAAAAAGTATTATAAACACTCTTTCTAACCCTAATATAATCAAAGGATAAAAAATAATGGCAAAAATAATCAGTATCATCAGTTCAACCAGTATAATCAGTGTCTTAAGGATGTCATTGGCAGTGGCTCTTTTAGCACTTTCATCGCCCGCAGGGGCGCAGACGCTCAAAGACGCCTACCGCGACTATTGGTACACGGGGGTGAGCGTGAACCAGTGGCAAGTGGCGGCCGACCCTGCGGGGCGCAACGACCACGATGTGACCGGACAGGTGAGCAATGACCAGACAGCCGACTGGGCAGTCATTGAGAAGAACTTCAACTGGGTGGTGGCCGAAAACTGCATGAAATGCGAGGTCATCCACCCGCAGGAAGGGGTCTATGACTTCACGCTGGCCGACCAGTTTGTGGATAAGGCGAAGGCGGCCGGCATGAAAGTGCTGGGCCACTGTCTCATCTGGCACTCGCAGTGCGCGCCGTGGTTCCATTTCGACAAAGACGGCAACCGCGTCTCGCCCGAAGTGCTGAAGAAACGCATGCGCGAACATATCACCACCATCGTGAGCCACTTCAAAGGGCGTGTAGATGCCTGGGACGTGGTGAACGAGGCCTTTGAGGACGACGGCACCCCACGCCAGAGCCTGTTCTACCAGATTCTGGGCACCGACTACATCCCCCTGGCTTTCCAATATGCCCATGAGGCCGACCCCAACGTGCAGTTGTATTACAACGACTTCTCGATGAACAAGCCCACAAAGGTAGAGGGCGTGGCACGCTTCTTCCGTCCGCTCATCCAGCAGGGACTGCCCGTGACCGCCATCGGCATGCAGGGGCATATCATCCTGGAAGACAACGTTGACAACGCCGTCATCCACCAGTACGAACATTCTATCGAGACCATCGCCGCACTGGGTGTGCCCACGTTCTTCTCCGAGCTCGACCTCTCGGTGCTGCCCAACCCGTTCGGCTTCAGCGGTGCCAATATCAGCGATAAGTTTGCATACCGTCCTGAGTTCGACCCCTTCAAGAAAGGACTGTCGAAAGCCAAAGAGGCTGAGGCAGAGCAGTTTTGGGTGGATTTCTACAAGATGCTGCTGCACCATCATCAAGACATCATCCGCGTGAATTTCTGGTGTCTGAACGACGGCAACTCCTGGCGCAACGACTTCCCCATCAAGGGCCGCACCGACTATGCCACCCTCTTCGACCGCCAAAGCCGCCCGAAAGCAGTGATAGAAAAGCTGATAGAATTAGTGAAATAACACTATAGATACTATAAAAAAACTCATAAAAATCCAGTTAAATGAAAGCAAAGTATTTATTCCCAAAAGATTACATGGCAGACCCCTCTGCCAACGTGTTTAACGGACGCCTGTACGTGTATCCCTCGCACGACTGGGACAGCGGTGAATGCTTCGACGACGACGGCGGACACTTTCAGATGAAAGACTACCACGTGCTGTCATGGGACGACATCGAGAACGACGATGCCACCGACCATGGGGTGATACTCGATGTGAACGACGTGCCCTGGGCCGAGAAACAGTTGTGGGACAATGATGTAGTAGAGAAAGACGGCAAATATTATCTCATCTTTTCAGCCAAGGACTACAACGGTGAGTTCCACCTCGGCGTGGCTGTAGCCGACCGTCCTGAGGGTCCGTTCAAGGCCGAGCCGCAGCCCATGCGCGGTGCCACGAGCATCGACCCGTGCGTGTTTAAAGACGACGACGGACAGATATACTGTTACTATGGCGGCCTGTGGGGCGGACAGTTGCAGTGGCACCAGCCGCTGACCGCTCCATTCGCTCCTGTGGCACTGCCCGAGGGCGGCAGCGCCCCTGAGGGTACGGTAGAGATAGGCCATGCCCCCGACCGCAAGACCATGCTCTACGCCCCTGCCGACGCCCCTGCCCTGCCCAGTTTTGTGGCCCGCATGAGCGACGATGTGAAGCAGTTGGCCGAGGCTCCGCGCCCCGTGGTCATCGTGGATGAGAACGGAGAGCCGCTGAAAGCCAGCGACCCGCACCGTTTCTTCGAGGCCTCGTGGATGCACAAGATGAACGGCAAGTATTACTTCTCTTATTCTACCGGCGACAGTCATTTCCTGTGCTACGCCACGGGCGACAGCCCTTACGGCCCGTTCACCTATCAGGGCGTGATACTTGAGCCTGTAGTGGGTTGGACCACCCACCACTCTATCGTCGAGTACAAGGGCAAGTGGTATCTGTTCCACCACGACTGTGTGCCCAGCAACGACATCACCTGGCTCCGCAGCCTGAAGGTGAAAGAACTCGACATCGACGAGAATGGCAAGATCAAGACCATGAAGAGCGAGTAAGGAAGAGGGGACATCAAACTCAACTCGCGGCTTCAAGCCTTATGACTTGGAGCCGCGAGTATTTTTATATGCAGGATGCATACAAATTGATTCAGACTTATTTCATGATTACCTTGCGTCCGCCCACGATGGCGATACCCTTGTATGAGCTGTTGACACGACGACTGTCCAAAGTGTATGCTTGAACGTTTTTAGGTGATAATTCCTGCTGGGGAATAGTAATGATGTAGGTAGCGACATCCATGCCCATTAGTTCTATTTCCTGACCTGCTACAGTAGGAATATCATAGAGATAGGTATCAGGCAATGTGGTGACAGGAATCTTGGATTCATCGGCTATGATAGGCTCCGGCATCACGTAGGGTTGCATCAGCTCGTTGGTATTAGCCCCCTCTGCCGTGGTAAGTGACGTGCCGTCGGCCATCTTCAACTGTGTATTGCTGCGCAGACGCAGGTTGCCGCCTACAGTTGACTTTATTTTCACAGAGGCTATTTTGCCATCCTTCCACTGCATTTCTGTCACCTCGAACCCACCACGGGCGCGCAACCCCTTCACCTTGCCATCGGCCCAGGATGCAGGCAATGCCGGCAGCAAGTGCATGAAGCCAGCATGACTTTGCAGCAGCATCTCGGCGATACCGGCACAACAGCCGAAATTGCCGTCAATCTGGAATGGCGCATGAGCATCAAACATATTAGCGTAAGTCCCCCCGTCGGCATCGCTCATGGTCGCATTCGGATCCATCAGGCGCAACTGGTTCTTAATGATATCGAGAGCATGGTCGCCATCGAGCATACGTGCCCACAGGCACACCTTCCACCCCATTGACCAGCCACGGGCAGCGTCGCCACGGCCTACAAGCGATTTGTGCACACCCTGATAGATGGTTTCGTTGACGTATGGAGACACTTGATTGCCAGGATAAGCCCCCCAAAGGTGCGAAAGGTGGCGGTGTGAACTATTCTCACGGTCCCAATCTTCCTGCCACTCTTGTACCTGTCCATATTTGCCAATCTTATATGGAGTGATCAGAGCCCTCAAGGCATCGAGTTCGTCGGCAAAGTCGGCATCCGTATTCAGGATGCGGGCTGCCTCAGCGGTATTTTTCAGCACATCATACACCATCTGGTTATCCATAGCCACACCACCGAAGAGGGCGCAGTTCATCTCCTTGCCATTGTCATCTGTATATTTGACCAGACCAGGGTGGTTCTCAGGGGAATTTGAAGGACAGACCACCTTGTAGCCTGTATTAGGATCGGTCACGAGTAAGTCCTGGAAGAACTGTGCGCAGCCCTTCAGCACAGGATATACATCAGCCAGATACTGCTTGTCGCCAGAGAAGAGGTACTTTTCCCAAAGATGAGAGCAGAACCAAGCATTACATGTGGGCCATACGCCTACAGAACCATTATCTACAGCACCTGTGGTGCGCCAGATATCAGTATTGTGATGTAAGGTCCAGCCACGTGCGCCATACATCTTCAGGGCGGTCTCTGCACCTGTCACGCTGACATCTTTCACCATTTGGACGAATGGATTATGACATTCAGAGAGGTTGGTCACCTCTGCAGGCCAATAGTTCATCTCCACGTTAATGTTGGCAGTGTATTTAGAGTCCCATGCAGGATACTGCCGTGCATTAGGGTTCCAGATGCCCTGCAAGTTGGCAGGCTGAGTGCCCGGTTGCGAAGAAGAGATGAGCAGATATCGTCCAAACTGAAAGTAATTGCTCACCAATCCAGGGTCATTGCCACCTGTAGAACGGAATTCCTTGATGCGTGTTTCCGTGTCTTTCTGTTCCTGCAGGTCATTACTGCCAAGGTAGAGGCTCACCCGATTGAACTGCTCTTGATACTTTGCTTCGTGGTCAGCCAAAGTGGTTTCATAGCTCTTCGCCTTATTCAGGTATGCGGTCAGATAATCCAAAGCCTTGGTTTCCGCGTCTGCGCTGATGTCATCGTAGTTGACAAAGTTGGTAGCCGATGAGATGATGACAGTAGCCGATGTAGCATCGCTTACCGTGATTGTTGGAGCCGCAGGATTGCCTGCCACCAGTCCGCCTTCCATCACGTTAGTTGTGGTGTTGCTTGTCTGTGAACCTCCATCGTTGATCACCTTGATGAAAGTATAGCAATGCAGCTTGTTGTCCACGCCCTCCGTCTGTTCACGGGCAGGGATGAGCGACGCCTCTATCATGCCATCGGCAGTCATCTTGTTGACCCCTAATTTTGCCATATTCATCTTCTGCGGAGCTGCAAAGCATACATTGAAATTCAGTTTTCCTGCCTCAGAAGCCTCCAAGCGCATGATGGTAACATTGTCGTCGAATGATGTGAATACGTTTCTTGTGTATGTGACTCCATCAACGATGTATGTGGTGGTTGCCGTAGCTGAAGCGAGGTCAAGTGAACGCACATAGCCCTGCACATCAATGGCGCCGTGGGTTTGTCCTTTCTCTTCATCGTCAAAGCGGTGGCCGGGGAATCCTACCAGTACACATCCGGCTGCCTGGTATTGTGCTCCGTGTGATGTTTTTGACATCCAATTAGGTATGGCCAGCTTCTGTGCAGACACGTAGTCTTTGTTAAATATATGCTGCTGCACCTGGGTGAGCACGTCCTTTGCATTGTCGTTATAATTGCGGTTGGGCATCTGTCCCCAGAAAGTGTCCTCGTTCAGCTGTAAGGTATCCATGGCGACCGAGCCGCTGACCATAGCACCAAGACGGCCATTGCCCAACGGCAGAGCCTCTTCCCAGTATTCGGCGGGGCGGTGATACCACAGGCGGTTCTTACTGTCAAGTATTGGAGGAGGTATAGGCCGTGTGTCGCCTGTGGTGAAGTTGACGGTCACAGCCTCGTCCAGCACATTGCCAGCCAAGTCGGCCAGTGCACGGGCAGGCAGTGCCAGTGTATATGCGGTGGACAAATCCAACTCTTCGTAGGCAAAAGACACCTTATTGATGTTGATTACAGGCTCAATGCTCTGACTTTGACGGGTTGTGTTGTTGGTCAGTGTAGCCTTGGCACCATTCATTGCCTGTACGCCCTCGTTAAATAGCATGGTGACTTTTCCTGTTGGCAGCACAGCACTTGCTCCGTCAGCAGGAATGGTGCTTAGCAACCGAGGTGCCTGTGTGTCTTCAGCGAGAACATTCAGATATTTCAAGTTGTAATTGCTCGTCTTGGTGGCAGACTGGATGAGCATTCTGACAATGAGCTGCTCTTTGTCGTCTGCCTGCAGGTCATAGGTGGCATCCACATAGGTGTTCCAATGCGAACCAGAGGTATAGTCATCGAGTATCTGCCATGTCTGGCCGCCATCCACCGAATATACTATGCCGAACTTGGTGGCCGAACTGCTACCGTCGCCAATGGCAAAATTCACGCTGACATTGCGCAATGACGTGGTGGGCATTGAGACTTCGAAGAAGTGGTCATGCTTTGAGCCGTCGGTGTAGTCATCCTTGGCGGTGAAGTTGTCAATGCTGGCCGTATTGAGGCGCAAAAAATAACTGGGATTCGACCCGCTGCTGGTCACCTGCCACTTGCCATTGCTGGTATGGACAGTGACTTTACATTCCTCGGGCACCAAAGCACATTCATTGGGCAGGAAATAAGGCTGTAGAGTTGCCCATGACGTATTGGCGATAGCCGACCAGCCAAGTGTGTTGGGAGTGTAGGTGGCAGTCGTGCCCTTTTTATCAACATCGTAACCTGTTGAGAACACCCATTTAGCCACAGCAGTCTTGTTGGCTGCAGCGTTCAAAGCGCATAGAAGCAACAGGATAAATGCCCCCAAGCGCAAAAAAATAATTTTTGATTTGTCCATCTTTGTTTTATTTAGTTTGACGTAGTGAATAAACATGCCGCAAAAGTACGGTATCCGCATTGCTTGCATGTTCATTATTTGCGTATTTGGGGTGAAAAAAGGCTCATATTGCAAAAAACATGACGATTCATCGTCAAAATTGTTCATTTATATTATCTTTGCATCATTATCGTGCTAAATATAAGACTTGATGAGGCTATTAACAACTTTTTTGCTATGCTTGTGCATACAAGCAGTCAAGCCGCAATCTGCCATCACTTACGACGACCGGTCAGGGTTGTCACATTGGATTGTGTCGGGTGTCGTGCAAGACCCGCAGGGCTTTATGTGGCTGTCAACGTGGAACGGGCTGAACCGCTTCGACGGCTATGAGTTCCGACAGGTCAAGGCTGTGCCAGGCAATGGGGTTGATATCCCTTCAGAAGTGATTAGGAGTATTGCAATAGACCCGTCAGGAAACATTCTTTGCAAAACAGATGCAGCTTGTTTCATGCTTGACTCCAAAACTTACCAGTTTAGAGAATTGCCTGATTCTTTCCTCAAGCATATATCTAAAAACACCATGCTGAAGGACAGAGAAGGAAACATCTGGCAAATAGAACGCTATGGAATCACTAAAACGCTGCGACCCCACCACCCGGCGACCCTCGTTGAAGGGACTTCAGATGTCCAGGCAAGAGCCTTTCTCAAAGACAGGCATGAACGCTGGTGGCTGGCTACAAAAGAGGACGAGTGTATCAGAATTTTTAGCAGCGAGAACGAACTGAAAGGCTATTTGGGAGCTGACGGGCGGCTACACCGCTCGAAGACACCCTTTGGCCAACGTGCATACTGTATGATGGAAACCCCAAAGGGCGACATTTGGATAGGATGCAAGCCGGGGGCCTTGCTGCGCCTGCGTGAACGACACGACGGAACGTATGATATCAGTAACATCCAGCCTGCGGGACTTACCAACAATACCATCTACCACATAGCAGAAGACCGACAGGGACGTGTGTGGTTGGGCACTTTCGGCGGAGGCGTCCACTGCATACCCAATCCTGAGGATGAAATCCCTTCTTGTATCCATTTCGGAGGCAAAGACAAGGTCCGTCGGCTCTTGGTAACTGAACGCGGGTATGTCATAGCCGCCACGACCAACGGACTTCTCGTGGGACGTATAGACCAAACGAACGTTAGTAAGACCACGTTCAACCAGCTGATACGCGACGGGCACCGTGCCAGCAGCCTTGCAGGAAACGCTACGATGGACATTGTCTGTGATGGACATGGGCACATCTTCATTGCCACCGAAAACTACGGTATAGACATGACGACAGAGGAGTCTCTATGTTCCACAACGCCCCATTTTTCCCACTTCAGCAAAGCTACATCTTCGTTGACATCTGACGCCTGTCTGTCTATCGCCGTGAAGGATGACGGACATCTTCTGATTGTTTGCACCGACAGAGTCATGGAGTGGACACCCGAGAAGGACGAGTGTAATACTTATTCAACTCACTTTTGGAACTCTACAAGCCATTTTTCTGAGGAGAGGCCCATGCAACTGCCGGATGGATCCTGGCTTTTCGGGCAAGAACAGGGGGCCTATATCGCCACTCAGCACAGCCTGAACACTATAGACGACAGTCCCCCATTGGTGTTTACCGAACTGGCCGTCAACGGGAAACCCGTTCAACTGGATGTTGCGCAGAGAGACACTTTAGTGATTGACACCGATGAACGCAGTTTCGTGCTTTCGTATGCCGCGCTGGTCTATACCGACAATTCTGACATCTGCTATAGAAGCAGGATGAACGGCGGCGCATGGAGCAACAGCAGCAGCAAGCACTCATTGACCTTTTATGACATACAACCAGGAACATATCAGCTGGAGGTGCAGTCAACAGACCATTATGGTCGTTGGGCAGATAACACCCGTGGGCTGACCATTATAGTATCGCCCCATTGGTATGAAACACTATGGGCAAAGGTATTAGGACTCATGCTGCTAATAGCCATTGCCGTTGCCTGCATCTACACGATATTCTACATCAGGAATCTGCATCGACAACGCAGCGAACTCCTCAAGAAATACATGGATCTGCTGGCCAGTGCTGATACCGGCAAACAAGACCAAAAGAAGGAACCAGCGACCATGTCGTTAGACGTCTCTGACGCTGACCGCAGATTTCTTGACAAGGTCAAAGAGTATATCAATGCCAATATCGGCAATGCTGATGCCAACATCGACGATATGGCCGCATTTTCAGCGGTAAGCCGCAGTACATTAAATCGTAAACTACGCTCGCTATTAGACATCACCGCAACCCAGCTACTGATAGATGCCCGTATGGAGAAAGCCCGGCAAATGCTTGTTTCCAACTCGGAAAAAGAGGAAAAGCTGAGTGTTACAGAAATCACTTATCAGTGTGGCTATACTGACCCCCGCTATTTCTCACGCTGCTTTAAACAGAAATACGGGAAAACCCCTACAGAATACGCAGGTTAACGTGCAGGCATGAGCAGGCATGACATGCCACACTAAACCCACGTAGTAGGAATTAGCAGTAAAACCATCAAAAAAGCATCAAAGAAATGAGGCGCGACCCACAAGGGCCGCGCCTCTTTCACTAATAGATGTGATTCAAAGAAAAGTTATTATTCGCTGATGACTGATTCTGTCTCATATTCGTCGAGTGCGAAGACTACGACACGGTTCCACTCGTTCTTGAGTGAGTAAGGCTGCACCACGTCACCCTTGTAGTCGATGCTCAGGCGGTTGGGATCCACACCGAACTCGTTGACCAGCATATTGAAGACGCTGGTGACACGACGTTTAGACAAACGCATGTTGTAAGCGGGATAAGCAGTCTCCACATCGGCGAAACCGCAGATGGTCACATTCACGTCGGGGTGCGACTTCATGTAGTTGGCCACAGCCTCCACGTTGCGTTTCTGCACATCGGTGATGTAGTATTTATCGATGATGAACGACACGGTCATGTCGAGGATACGACGCTGCTTGATCTTGGCGTTCTTCTCTTTCTTAGCGTCCTCAAGGTCTTTCTTAGCCTCGTTGATCTTACGATGGATGTCGGAGAGGTCGTAGTCGAGACCAGCCGTACGGTATTTGAAACGATGGTCGCCGTAGTGGTCGAGGAAGTGATAGACCAGACCGAGGTTGAGGTTCATCCAGCCATCGTATTTATCGTCGTAGCGGATTCCGTCGAGATCATCGTCGGTAGCGTGAATCATCGCCTCGAGGTTGATGTCGAAGTATTTGTTGAGCATGTAGCTCAGGCCCAGACCGGCACGCACGGCGAAGAATGTCTTATTCTTGGTAGCCTCTTCGAAGTCGGTCACCTGATAGCCTTTCACGTCACGGAGAGTCTTAGGCATGGTGTTGTCGAGATCCCAGCGGGTCACGAATCCCACACCGAGGATACCGAGCACGTTCCAACGGCGTGTCTCACGATACTTGGTGAAGATGTTGGTGAAGTTGGGCACAGCATCGATAAAGCCGCTGGCCAGTTTGAAGTCGTAGTATCCGTGGGTGTTGATGCCTGCGTCGCGTGATTTCATCACTGAAGAGCGCTCCAGGATACCCACCTGCTTGGTATAGCTGCCGGCGATGCGGAGAGCGAAGCCGGGCGAGAAGCTCTTACCGATGACGAGGCTGGCATTGCCGCGCTGCGTGTCGAAACGGAACGTCTCACGCGGACGTACATTCTCGCCGAGGGGACTTGTAGTACCGCCATAGATACCCACAAACCAGTTGTCGAAGAATTTATAGTGCCGCAGAGCGGTAGCATACTCAAGTTCGTTATCCTGCGCCATAGTGAGGGTGGGCAGGGCAATCACCGCTGCGATCAAAGTAGCTTTTATCTTATTCATAGCGATTGTCTGTTTTTAGAGTTTTCCGTTTTCGTTAATATACACAATGATGCAGTTCTTGTCAGTCTGCTGGCTTTCCACCTTCTTGGTATCGCTGTCGATGAAGATACGGTTGGCGGGAATCTGGTAGCTGTTGACCAGTGTCTCGCGGATGGTGTTAGCACGGTCGTTGAAGAGAGCACCGGCATTACCCAGAACAGTGATGTAGAGGTTGAGCTGGTTGTTGTGGTCTTTCATCTCCTGAGCTGCAGTATAGACGTTGACCTCCTGCATCTCGTCGATGTCGCTTGAGCCGTTGGCGAACGACACGAGCACATTGATCTGCTGCGACTTCACATCCACTGTCGGACGGTTGTTGCGTACATCCTGAGCCTCCTGGCGCAAGCGGTTGAGCTCTGCGTTGAGGTCGTTGTAGCGTGAGTAGTCGCGTGTATAATAAGTGAACTGGTGTGCACCGTCGGTGGGGTTCTTGAAGCGGTAATTCAGACCGAAGAGCAGGTTGGCGTGTCCGTCCCACTTATTGTGTGTGATGATACCGTCGAACGAGTCGTCGATCCATGTGTTAGAAGCCTCAACCGTGAAGTCCCAGCGCTCGCCCAGACGGAAGAGCATCTGCAGTCCGGCGCGCAGTCCGAGCAGTGTGCAAGCGTCGGTATTGTATGCCACGTCGTTGGCATTCCAGTTGCGGTCGCTGAAGCTGAAGGTCTGCTCGCCGCCGAATCCGAAGAAAGCGACGAGGTTGAAGAACCGGCTCTCGCGATATCCGCCGAAGATATTGGTCAGGTTGAACAGTCCGTCGGCGTAGAACGTAGCCGTATGGAAGTGATAGCTATGGATGCCTTCGGTGAGTCCGCGGTTGCTGGCCCATCCGAGTTGTACTCTCATACCTACCGAGGGAGAGATCCACTTACCGGCATAAGCGGCAGCAGTGGGGCGCAGATGACGCCAGAACGAGGTATGTTTTTGGTTGCTGCCCCAGTTGTAGAGCACGCCGCCCTGGATACCAGCGAACCAGTTGTCCCAGAACTTATAGTCGCGGAGAATCTTTTGGTCTTTTCCTTCTTCTTGATTCGTATCAAGCCAATAGTCGGATGTCACGGTGGCTGTCGGTGTTTCCTCCTGAGCGCTGACAGCAGTAGTAGCGGTCAGAGCTGCCACCAAAGCGAAATATTTAAGTTGCTTCATCGTTGTTGAATACTTTAATTTTCTTGAATGTGTGGTTACGAGTGTTTAGAAGAGGAAAGTACACATGTACATATCATCTTTCTCATAGAAATAGATGTATCTCCAGCTATGAGCACCGGCGAAGAGTGCATAGGTGATACCATCGACATTGCTCCAGGTGGGGTCGATGTCGGTAGAGTAGATGTTGTCGTTCACCTTGCACCCGATCTTCATGCCCTCCTGACGGAATCGCTGCTGTGCGTCGCGGTCAGGGAAGATGAGCGTGATGGTGATGGGAGTGTATTTACCCGGTTTGTTCTCAGTCAAGTCAAAGTTCAACAGCTTGGGGCTGTCGGCCAGTTTAGTGTAAGTCTCAGTCATGTGTCCTTTTTTGTAAGAGACACCTTTTGAAAAGACATAATAAATCTCCCCCGACTCATTGGTGTCGTAGATGAGGTCAAGCCCGGCTTTGTTGGCCAGTCCGTGGTAATAATCCAGGGATTTGCCCTTAGCCTGGAAGTTCATCAGCTCCAAAAAAGTCTTAAAATGGAAATCATTCTGTGCCATCGTCACATTCGCACATGCCAACAGCACAACCATAACGCATAATAACTTTTTCATTGTTTATCTATTTAGTTTATCTGTAAATTATCTTAAGATAGGAAATCGGTTGAATCAATTTTTCGCAAAGATGTATATATGTGCTAGCTTTGATTTTGCGTGCAAAGTTAACTATTTTTTTTTATTCTATTGCTTTTTTTGGTTTTTTTTTCGGTTTTGGTAGCATTTTTTTCAAAATAGTGATGATTTTGGAGCTAGTAGTGCTAGTCGTACTAGTCGTACTAGTCATACTAGTCATACTAGTCGTACTAGTTTTACTAGAGAGAAAAGAAATGGGCGCCCGGATCTCACGACTCAAGCGCCCTGGTTTTTCATTTTCATGAAAAGCACAAATAAAATTATTGATTATTTCGACAATCCGTCAGCAAAACCGGCGTAGGTGTGCTTGCGGTTGTAGTTGAGGTCCCACAAGCCCACGGGCTGGTTGGCACGCCATCCGCTGTTGGCGGGGCTGTCGGTGACACACCACTGGCAGATGCCCCACTGCTGGTTGGCCGGGATAATCTCCAGATACTTCTGGATAATCCATGTGTAGAGCTCAGCCATCTTGTGGTGCTGCTCCTCGGTCACGTCGGCAGTGGCGATGTTGTTGCCGTTCTCATCGACAAGCCCCATGTCGAGCTCGGAGACACGCACCAGTTTGCCGGTGGCAGCCATGAGTTTGAACATATTCTCGATGGCCTGCTTCTTCTTCTCCTGTGTAGCCTCGTTGAGATAGCAGCTGATGTGCATCTGCGTGCCGATACCGTCGATCTTGGTCACGCCGTCGGCCTCCCAGCGCTCAATCCACTTGATGAGGCTCTTCAGCTTGCCGTTGTTGTCCCAGTCGCTCTCGAGGTTGTAGTCGTTGATGAAGAGTTTCACATCTTGTGGTCCGAAGTCGCGTGCGGCTTTCACGGCGGTGCGCACATACTCCAGGTCGCCCATGTGGTCTTGCCAGTAGAAGTTGTTCTTTGCGTCGTCGGCATTTTCGGGGTTGGCGTGCTGCAAGGCATAGACACCCTCGCCGTCGGGGTTGCCGCCCGAGATAGCCTCGTTGACCACATCGAAGGCATGCACCTTGCCCTTGCATCCCTCCTCCATCATGCCCTGGATCCAGGTGCGCATGGCGGTGGTGAGCACGTCGAGCTTCTCTTCGGGTGTGAGCGGTATGGTGGGTTCCACGCCGACCGTCTCGGTGTAATGGTCAACGATGCGTGAAGGCACGGTAGCACCGCGTTTCTCTTTCGTGCGGAAGCTGGCGGTGTTGTTCGGGTCTTCGCAGTCGCCGTTTTGTATCACCTCCTTGCCGTTGATCTTCAGGCTGATGTCGTCGAAGTAGTAGCGGTTGGCGGGGGCGAAGTCGTTCAGATTGAAAGCGATAGACATACCGCCTGTGCTCTCACTCATGAATGTGCCTGAAGCCGTAAACTCTGTCCACTCTGTTTTGAACGGAATCGTACCGATAGCCGACCAGTGGATATAACTTCCGGGGTCGGTGTGTGTCTGCGTGCCTGAGGTTGCCTCTTTGTCGGCACGTACATTCATCTTCACCTCGTAGGAAGCGCCGGCGGGTATGGGATCGTCGGGGAAGTAGAGCCAGAACTGTGTGTCCCATTCATGTTCTGCCCTATCGTCGGATTCCACCATGATGCAGTTACGCTTCACCTCCACCTCTTTCGTTGACGAGGGCATCTCCATGCGTATCACCTCGGTCTCATCAACGATGGTCGAGGGTCCGATGGCTCCGCGTTGCTCTTTCGTGACGAAGCTGCTGACATCAGTGCCCTCGCAGTCGCCGTTTTTGATCACTTCCTTGCCGTTGATCTTTAGGCTGATGTTGTCGAAGTAATAGATATTGGCAGGATTGAAATCGTTGAGGTTGAAGGCGATGGAGTAGCCTCCGTTGCACTCAGCGCTGAACGAGCCAGACGATTTGTAGGTAGTCCACTCCTCTTCGAAGGGCAATGTCCCCACAGCTGCCCAGTGAATATACCCACCGGGGTTGGTGTGCGTCTGCGAACCCGCTGAAGCCTTTTTGTTGGCCATCAGGTCGATGGAGAACTCGTAAGAGTCGCCGGCTGCGATGGGATTGTCGGGGAAGGTGAGCCAGAACTGTGTGTCCCACTCATGTTCTGCCATATCGTCGGAGTTGACGCGGATACAGCGGCGTTTCTCCTTGATAACGGTCTCCACCGGCTCAGCGGTGTAGTCAGGGTCGGGTCGGTCGGCCACCAGCGCATTGAGCCATTTCACGGGCTGCTGCGAGTGCCACGCCAGCGTATGTCCATAGACTGGAATGCCAGCAGCCTCGGCGGTTTCGACGAAGTCGGTGACGGCGGCGAAGTCCATCGAGCCGTCGTCGGCCACGCACGATGACATCTTCATCTCGTTGCCGGCCACCACTTCCTCGAAGTTGGAGTTGACCAGCGCATAGATGAGCTGCTTCTTCACATAGTCGTTGGCAGAGACAGCCACGCCCAGTTTGAAGTTAGGATATTTCGAGTGATCGACATACTCTTTCAGTGGTGCATAGTCGGTCAGGTAGGCATATTCGGCCAGATTGTCCGGGCGTCCCACCTCGTACGATTTGAGCAGGTCGTCGGCGCAACTGCAGAACAAAACGCCACATGCTAAAAGAAATAAATGGATACGTTTCATATTCATTGATTTTTAAAGTTCATTGTTACTCTGCGCTATAAGCCGGTGCGAATTCTTCCACGGTCACACCCGAGCGCTGCCAGACAAGTTTCTCGTTGCGCGAGATGGTCTTACCGCCGCCGAAATCGACGTTGTAGTTGAGCTCCATCAGGTCGCGGTCTTTGTTGCCCCATGCCTTTTTGGCGCCATTGTCGCTGAACGAGCCGCTGCCGCTGACCGTCACGCCCGGTGTGAGCGAGCTGATGGTGCAGTTGTCGCCCGAGAAGTTGAGCAGCATATCCGCTGTGTAGAGCGTATCTCCGTCTTGCAGTTCCACGGTGTAGATGGCCCCGTTGAGCGAATAGGTCTTGATTTGCACGATATTGGCCTGCTCGATGTTGTCGGTTGACTGGCTGTGGTTGGTGAGCCAGAATCCGGTGTAGCGGTTCTGGAACTTCACGCAGTAGAGCACATAGTCCATGGGCAGTACGACCCACTTCACCGCATCCGTACGCTTCGGGTTCATCCCTGCTACGGGCGTACCTTCTAGGATGCGGTCGAAGCCGCTCTGTCCTGTCATGACCAGAGGTATGACGTATGTATTTTTCACTGCATCGGGATCAGCGAAGAAAGCATCGGTGAGCTGCACCTCGGTGGTTCCGTTCATGGTGCCATTGAAATTGAGCGTATTGGTAGAAAGCGTGTAATAGTTGTCGGGCATGGCCTTGACCGGAGTGCCGTCTTCAAAGGTCAGTCCTTCTACCAGCGAATTGTCCACGGCCACTTGCACGGTGCCGTTAGAGCCGTTGTAGGAGCCGCCGAAGGTAGCCTTGATCTGGCACTTGTGTGCCTGGTCGAGCGAGGTGTCATATTCATCATCACCGAGCACGATAGTGCGTACGGGATACTGGTAGGGGAAATAGACGGTGGTGCCCCCCTCGAAGTCGTCGAACGAGCGGTCGCCGTTCTTGCAGGCGGTGAAACCGAGCAGGATGGCTGCGCCACAGACGAATTTGAATATATTACGAATCATCATTGTCTTATTGTTTTTAATCATCATTTTATTTGTACTTTTTTGATTACCATCCGTCGTTCTGACGCAGGTTGCTGTATTTCAGGGCTTCGCTATAGGGGATAGGTCCATAGTACATGAAGTCCTGGTAGTTGCGCTGCTCCACTTCGGGATATTCATAGTTGTAGCTGTCACCATTCGCTGTGATTCTCACGCCCTTGACCGGAGTGTTGAGCGGAGCCAGCCAGCGGCGCAGGTCCCAGAAGCGGTGGTTCTCGAAGCAGAGCTCCAGACGGCGCTCGTTGCGGATGAGTTCGCGCATCTTCTCTTTCGACTGTGCGCACTCGTCAAGATAAGCATCGCCGCCGGCGGGATCCTGAATGCCTGCACGATGGCGCAGGGCCTTGATCACATCGTAGGCAGAGTAGTTGGCGCCACCCACAGCGGCCTTCGGTCCGGCAGCCTCGTTGGCCGCCTCGGCATAGTCGAGGAAGATCTCGGTATAGCGGATACGTGCGCCCCAGTGCTTTTTGCCGGCGGCGGGGTTCAGGTTCACGTCGTCGCGCAGGTGCTTGCGCAGATAGTAGCCGGTGATGGACGAGCGGCCCAACTCCTTGTTGATGGGATCGAGTGTAGGAGAGCCCTCGGTAGTATTGATGGCTTCTCCCTTGGCACCGATGACATCGCCGTTGCACACGATGTATGCATGCAGTCGCGGGTCGCGGTTGTCATAGGGATTTTTGGGGTCGTAACCCGAACGGCTGTCGGTGATAGGGAATCCCGTGACAGTGGGGAAGGCGTCGACCAGGTTTTGCGTGGGGTTGATGCGCCCTTTACCCTCAAGCGATGGGGGATAGTAGTCAGACTCAAGCGTGGTGTTCTCGCCCACATTACCACGCCATGCTATTTCCAGGGGGTCATCGTCTCTGAACGAATAGTTTTCGATAAACTCCTTATTGTTGAACCAATGCCAGCCTTCAGGATCCATACCGCTCAGCCCGCCTACATTGTTGAGGCTCTGCACGGCCATCTGTGCGGCCTGCTCCCATGTCATGGCTTCTGCCGAGGCATAAGCCGGCGAAGCGGCGAAGAGAGCCACCTGTGCCTTGAAAGCCTGAATCATCTGGCAGTCTATCTTACCCTTCTGTAAGGTACCGAAGGCACGGTTGTATGCGAGAGCGTTGGCACCCATCGCCTTATACTTGGCCGGCACATCATTGTCGCTGTTGATGTCGCCATAGTCGGTCGGAAGGCACTCGATGGCATGGTCAAAGTCTGACATAATCTGGTCGATACACTCTTTGAAGGTGTTGCGCGGCACGTTGAAATCCGATGTACCGTCTTCAAAGTTTAAATGGATGGGCACTCCTGTCAGCACACCGTCGACCTTGCCGCAGTGAGCGCGGAGCAGGTGGAAGAAGTGCAGGCCCCGAAGTGCGTAGGCATTGCCCTTATAGAGGTCTTTGTGCATCTCGTTGAGTGCCTCTGATGAATAGTCCCACGTCACATTGTCGCAATAACTGAGGAAGAGGTTGCAGTACATGATAGCATGGTAGCGGTCGTTCCACTGGCTTACAGCATTGGCGCGGGCTGTCCACGAACCGAGTGCCATCTTCTTGTAGTTGTTGTCGTTGTCGTTGGTGACAGCGTCGTCGGTGGCTACATCGGTAGAAATGCCGTTGGAAGCCGAAGAGAGACCGTCGGCATTGATGGGAATGACCAAAAAGGCATTGTCTATCAGGCCACGTGCGAAAAGCGGGTCTTTATGAATCTGTTCGATGTCCAGGTTGCTCTCCAACGCCGGCTCAAAGAGGTCGTCACAGGCAGTGAGAGCCACTGCGGCAGCACCGAGAAGGATGATATTTTTGAGTTTCATATCTGTATTCCTTATTTAAATTAGAATGATACTTTAACACCGAGATTATAGAATCTGGACTGAGGAGCACTGCCCACGTTCATCTCGAGGATTTCACGCTCTTTGGCAAGTGTCAGCAGACTGTTGCCGCTCACATAGACGGAGAGTCCTTTGACGAAGGATCCATTAAACATGGTCTTGGGGAAGTCGTAGGTGAGCTGCACCTTGGCCAGGTCGAACCGAGAGGTAGAGTAGAGCCAGAAGTCGGAGTTGGTGAAGTTGTTCTGTCCGGCCTCCGTGGTCAGGCGGGGATACTTGGCAGCGTCTGCCGTCTCCGGTGTCCAGCGATCGCGCACCACGGCCGAGTATTTGCCGTCGCCGTGCACCCACCAGTAGGAGTTGCTCTTGAAGGCATGTCCGCCGAAGCCGCCGATACCGAGCATGAAGAGGGTGAAGTTCTTGTACTTGAAGGTGAGGTTCACACCGAGTGTGGTGGGCGCGCCATACCATCCGCCCGTGGCCAGGTTGACCTGGTCTTGGCTGTCGATGATGCCGTCGCCGTTCTGGTCCTTGTATTTCAGGTCGCCCGGGCGGATATTGCCGCCGATAGCAGGCTGGGGCTGGTCGGCCAGCACCTTGCCGTCGGCATCGAAGTCGGACTGCTGATAGAATCCGAGGCACTCATAACCCCAGAGGGCATCCAGCTCCTTATCCTGACGATACTGATAAGCATCGGCATAGTTGGTGTCGTCGCGCTTGACGGCCTTGGTGGTATAGGTGGTCAGGTTGAGACCGCCCTCGAATCCGAACTCACCGAACTGCTTCTTGTACTTGATGGCGAGGTCGAAGCCCGTGCGGCTGTCCTCGTTGAAGTTGAGGTTGGGCAGGAACGACGATTCGGGATAATACACCTTGAAGTAACTGGGCATCTGGTTGGCGGCAGTGATGATGCCACCGACGTACTTGCTGCTGAAGAACGATGCGCTCAGTTGGAGCGAGCGTTGCAGCATGAGAGCCTGCATGGTGAGCGAGAACTCGTTGCGCTTCAGATAGCCGAAGTCATCGTTGCCGCCTCGGAGCGACCGATAAGCGTCATGTCCGGTGCTGCCGTTCCAGTCCCACCAACCGCCTTTCTGGTATGTTCCGAGATACATATAGTAGTCTTCTACGTCAAGGTCGGTCTTCAGGCTGCTGTAGCTGGCGCTGAGGGTCAGGTCGTCGAAGACGTTCTGGTTCTGCATGAAGCTCTCGCCGGTGAGACGCCATCCGAGGGTGAACGAGGGAGAGAACCCTGCGCGGTGTCCTTCGGGCAGACGTGCCGACCACGGGGTGGCCACAGCCACCTCGCCATAGTAGCGGTGGTCGAAGTTGTAAGCCAGGTCGAAGCCGAGGTTGGCGTTGCTGACTTTGTGATAGACCTCCGACTCCGACTGCTGGTAACCGTTGGCCACCAACATGGCGCTCACATTGTGCATGCCGCCGAAGGTGCGGTTGTAGTCGAAGTGGGCATTGAAAGCGATGGTCTGCTTGTCGGTCGAGCCGCTCATGTCTTGCACGCCCGTCTTCTTATCCACCGTCTCGTAGTTCTCAAGTCCTGTGATCGACTCTACACCATTGTAGTTGCTCCAAGTGGGCTGGAAGATGGCATATTCATTCTTATAAGCAGAGGTATAGGTCGTAGCGTAGTCAATACCCACCATGGCGTGGAAACTCAAGCCTTTGAGCACCTTGCCGAGGTCGAAGTCGACACCGGCATCAAACTGGAACTGCCGGCTGGTCCAAGTGCTCTTACCACCTGCATAGTAGTCGGCGAACACATTGGTCTTCTCGGTCTGCGTACCTGCGAGGAAGCAGCCGTTGATGATATTGTTCGAGTTTTGGAGCATATACTGTGCGCCCTCGCATGCCGGGTCCACGAAACTGGTGGGAATGAGCGGGTACAGACGGTTGGGTCGCATGGTAGCGGCACTCTCCCAGTAGTTGGCGCCACGTGCCGACTTCTGGTTGTAGTAGGTGGCATTGGCATTGACGTAGGCCGAGATGAAGTCGTTGATCTTCAAATCGACGTTGCCACGCACGTTAAACCGGTCGGTGTAGTTGTTCTTTGCCTCGCCGAAGTCGAGGAAGTCGCCCTGCTTGTAGTAGCTGACGTTGGCATAGAACTTAGCGCGCTCGTTGCCGCCCTCAATCTCAGCCGTGGCATCCCAACGGTTGTACACCTTGTTGATATAGTCAGACGAGTAGAAGTTGAGGTTGGGATAGCGGTAGGGGTTGGCCTGTGCCGCATAGTTATAGATGTCGGCCTGGGTGTAGAGTGCAGGGAGTCCGTCGTTGGCACGAGCCTCGTTGTAGAGGGTCATGTACTCGGCCGAGCCCAGATACTCGGGATAAGCCTTAGCGACAGCCAGTCCCACGTTGGCACGGACATTTACGCTCAGTCCGTCGTTCACCTTGCCACGCTTGGTGGTGATGAGGATAGCGCCCTTGGCTGCACGGCTGCCGTAGAGCACCACGGCCTGTGCGCCCTTGAGGAAGGTGATCTCTTCCACCTCGTCGGGCTTCACATTGTTGTCAGCGCGGGGCACACCGTCGATGAGTACGAGCTGGTCGGTATATCCCCACATGCCGGCACCGTTGAAACCGGCCACATAGCCCTGCATGTTGTCCAAGGTGTAGGTATTATAGTTCTTGTCCATCAGCTCCCGGTAGTTCACGGTCGAGACACCACCCAGCACATCTTCCTGCGCTACCTTACGGAAAGGCATGTTGACCTGCGCTGAGTCAGAGGTGTCGATCTGAGCACTGGCCGGTGTGATAGCAGGCCATGCGAAGAGGACTGACAGCAGGATAAATTTGTTATGTTTCATAAGATTATTGTCCTTTTAATGTTTTGAATCTTTTAATTTTTTCATCTTAAAAGAATTACCATCCGGGATTCTGAGGATATTCAGAATAGAGGAATACTTCCTTCTCCTTGAGTGGCAACAAGTAATGCTTCGTATTCAGCTTGCGCGTGAGGATCAGGGTGTGGTCCCATCCTGTCTTCTCGGCATAGCGCGGATCTTCCTCTTTGAAGTTGTAGTCGCCCACACGCTTGAACTCGGCACGTGTCTTGATATTGTAGGGATACTCGGTGAGGAGCAGCCAGCGCTGCAGGTCGTTCCAGCGCATACCCTCGAAAGCGAGTTCGCAAGCACGCTCGCGGCGCACCTCGTCGATGAACTTCTGCTGCGAGCCTGTCCAGTTGGCAGTGACGTGTCCGCATCCTACGCGGTCGCGGAGCTTGTTGATGGCATCCTCGGCCGTGAGGCTGCACTTGCTGCTCTTGAACGAGGCGCCTTGTACAGCGGCACCAGCCTCGGCATAGAGCAGATAGACATCGGCCAGACGCATGTAGGGCAGATAGGTCTGCAGTGCACCACCCCAGCTGTACATACCGTCGTCTTTATTGCACTGGTGGGGCACGAGTTTCTGGCAGAAGTAACCTGTGCGGCTGCCGTTGGCCTCACGCTCGGTGACACCCGTGGGCACCATGTTGCCGCCGGTGAACATCTCCATGTACTGGAAGGCGAGGTTGGCCTCGGCGCAGTTGTTGATGTACTTGAATCCGTCGAACACGATATCGTGATAGAAGCGCGGGTCGCGGTCGGCATACGGATGGGTGGGGTCGAATCCCGAGTTGGGGTTGAGCGTGCCGTCAGCATTGACGATGGGTTCACCGTTGGCCATACCGTAAGCATAATCGACATAGTTGGCCGTAGGCATGTGAATCACTGCGTCGTGCTCTACGATGTTGTTCACCTTGGGACCCCACAGCTTGGTGAAGTTCCAGTTCGAACCGTTCTGCTCTGTTGTCGGTCCTGTCATCATCGCCTCGATGCTGCCTGGCCCTTTCCATCCCTGACCCGTGGTACGGAAGATGTCAGAGAAATTGTTGGTCGACCCTTTCGCTGCTTCGTGGTCATAGATATTAGAGTACTCGTAAGAGCAGAGTCCGTAAGGGGTAGCGCCCGATTCCACCAGAGCGATACACTCGCCCAAGGCATCGGCGGCTTGCTGTGCCAGCTCCTTATTATAGCTATAGGTATTTCCATTGGCCAGGGCTCCCATCTGCGCGCCTTTCTCCCAAAGCGGCGATGCAGCCCAGAGCTGCACCTTGCCCAAGTAAGCCAGTGCCACAGCCTTGGTGATGCGGATACTATTGTTGCCAAGCGTTTTTTTACCGATGGTGGTTCGGTCCCAGTCGGCAGGCAGCAGATCGGCAGCCTTTCGGAAGTCGGCTGCACATCTCTCCGCGCACTCACGGTATGAGAGACGCGGCAAGTCAAATACCTCGTCGGGAGAGAGAGAGCGGTCGACATAGGGCATTCCGCCAAACCACGCTATGAGCTCCTCGTGCCACCAGGCGCGGAAGAAATAGAGCTGACCTGCGATGAAGTTTTTCTCCTCCTGTGTGGCGTCGGTCAACTTGCTCAGGTTTTCCAGACCTACGTTGGCCTTGCGGATGCAATACCAGGCATGTCCGTTGAGCGAGTGGTTGAACTTATCGGTAGAGGTGGGATTAGAGCCCGGCCGGTTGAGCCAGCTCTGCTGACCACCCTTGTCGCCCTCGTCGTACCAGTGGCGGTAGTCGCCCAGGTCGAAGTGTGCGGTGACATGGGTGTCGCCCAGACCCGAGTTCATGATTTCGTCTTCACCCCAGTTGAAGGTAGTACACCAGTAGCACGACTCCTTGTTGGGTATGCAGTTGTAGATTTCCTCCACGAATCCCTGGAAGTTGGTGAAGTTTTTGAAAGCTTCATTCGCATTCACGGTAGAGTCTGGCTCTTTGTCAAGGTAATCCGTGCACGAAGAGAGTCCCAAGGTCAAGGCAGCTACACCTATTATAATATATTGTAACTTTTTCATTGCTATGTCCTCAATTAAAGGTTAAATTTGATACCGAAGTTGATACGTTTCATCGTAGGATAAGCACCGTTGCCGGCATTGTGGTTTCCGCCGAAGTTCGACTCACGGTCATCAGGCATGCGTGTCCAGAGCCAGAGGTTGTTGCCGCTGACGAACACTTTCAGGTCTTTCACGCCGAGTTTACGTACCCACGGCTGTGTGAAGGTGTAAGCCACCTCGACGTTCTTCAGACGGATGTAACTACCGTCGCAGAGATACTGTGTGCCGTGATAGAGGCGGTCGTTACCGATCTTAGAGTTGAAACGCGGTGTCACGAGGTCGGCACCGTTGTGGTCGATGCTCCACCATGTGCCCTGGTCATATACGTTGGCCAGCATCACGTCGGCAAAGCTCACCATGGTGACATCACGTGTGACGTTGGTCACGCCGTAGAACTGTGCGAAGCAGCTGAATCCCTTCCACTCGAATCCGATCGTGGCATTGTAGGTGTTCTGGGGGAATCCGGTGAATCCGTAGGGCACCTGGTCGTTGACGTTATCCACGATACCATCGCCGTTGAAGTCGGTGATGTAGTAGTCGCCGGGCAACTTCAGGTTGTTGTTGCTGTCGTATTTCGGAGCGCCGTAGATATCATCGTAGGTCTGCATCATCCCCTGGTCGAGGTATGTGCGCACCTGGTCGATGCTGTAGCCGGCCTCTTTACGGTAGGCGGGGAGCAGCGGAGCATCGTCTTTCACCTTGATCTTATTCACGGCGTGTGTCATGCTGGCGTTGGCCCATACGCGCATCTGGTTGGCAAACACCTTGTTGAAACGCACCTCTATTTCAAAACCGTTGGTAGACACCTTACCGAGGTTGGCCACGGGGGGAGTCTGACCGAAGTAGGCGGGTATGGCACGCTCACCGCCCTGCACCAGAATGTCCTTACGGCTGTCATGGAAGATTTCCACTGCGCCGGCAAACATGCCTCCGAGGATAGCATAGTCAATACCGAAATTGAACTTCTTTACGGTCTCCCAGTGCACGTCGGAGTTGCCCAGCGATGATTCGCGATACCATTTATAGGGAGATTCGGTACGCGTATAGTCCATTCGCGTGGCACCGCCATAAGCCCACTGATCCATATAGAGGTGTCGAGCGCCGATATTGTCATCACCGATCTCACCATAGCTGGCGCGGAGTTTCAACATATCGATGATATTGCGCTCGCGGAGGTATTTCATGAAGGGTTCCTCGCTGATCATCCAGCCGATAGCCCCTGAATTGAAGAATCCGAAGCGGTTGTCGCGCGAGAATTTCTCAGAACCGTTGTAGGCTCCGTTGTACTCAAAGAAGTAGCGTCCGTTGTAAGCGTATGTGGCACGGAACACCCAATCCTCACGACGGGCGGGCACCATCGAACCGGTAGCGTACTCCTGACGGGCGAACACACCCATGGCAGTGACATCGTGCAGGCCGAACTGTCGTGCCCAGTTGAGTTGGAGCTGATAGTTGAGGTTGCGCTGTGTAGCCCAGTTATTGACCGAACCGCCTTGTGTTGACCACTCGTTGCCGCGGGTATAGTCGAAGCGGTCGTTGGCCTCGTACGACTCTTTATAATTAGGTACGCCCGTGACGGGGTCTATCCATTTGTGCTGCGGGTCGTGATAGAGGTCGTTGATACCGCGCGAGTCCTCACGGAAGGTGTTGTCCCATGCGATCATTCCACGGAAGTTCAATCCCTTGGTGATGAAGTCGAGGTTCTGCTCCAACACGAAGTCGGTGGTGATGCGGGTGGTGGTCACCTCCTGCTGTCCGCCGAGCGCCACGGCCTCGGCCGAGTTAGACACGTTGGTCGAGCCGGGCAGGTATCCCCACGAGCCATCGCTATATTGCGGCATGAAGGCGTCGGGCGAAATGTTATACACACCGGCCCATTTCTGCGAGAGTTGCCAGTCGTTCTCCACCAGATTGCTCCACGGGGTCTTCTGCTTGCCGTTCATACCGGCGATATTGATTTTGAAGACGGTGGTCTTGGTGATGTTGAAGTCGAGGTTCGAGCGCACGCCCACACGGTTGTAGCCGTAACCCGTCTCGTACTGGCGTCCGTTGTCGAAATCCTTGAACAGGTCACCCTCTTTCACGAAATCGACACTGGCAAAGTATTTCACGAAGCGTGTACCGCCGCTGACGTTGAGGTTGGCGTTGTACGACATGGTATAGTCTTCGAACAGTGCGTTCTGCCAATCGATGTTGGGGTAGCGCTCGCGCTGCTCCACGGTCGTCTGGTTGCGGTAGTTCTCGATGAAGCTCACCGGACGGACATAGGCAAAGCTAGAGGGGTAGATGTTGAGCTCATGCTCAATCACGGTGTTGCGAGCCATGAGGGCATCGTAAGAGTCGTACTTGTCGGGCAACTTCGAAGGAATCTTCATGATGGCGTTGGCCGACACCGAGATTTGTGCTTTTCCTTCTTGTCCGCGCTTGGTGGTGATGAGGATGACACCGTTAGCACCCTTCACACCATAGACGGCGGTAGCAGAAGCATCTTTCAGTACGGAGATAGAAGCGACCGACTGCATGTCAACGGTTGACATGGGTCGCTCGATACCATCGACGAGCACCAGCGGCTCGGAGTTGTTCCACGACGAGGCGCCACGAATCACGATCTTCGGGTCTTCCTCGCCCGGCATACCACTCGAGGCCATGGTCACCACACCGGGCAGGTTACCGGTGAGTGCCGCGCCGATGTCGTTGATACCAGCGGCTCGTTGCAGCGTCTCGCCCGTGGTCTGAGTGATAGCACCCACCACCGAGGCTTTCTTCTGCTGTCCGTAACCCACGACCACCACTTCATTGAGGATCTGTGTGTCGTCCTTCAACGAGATGCTGATGTTCGTTTTCCCTGCAACATCGATCTCCATGGCATCATACCCTACGTATGAGACCACGAGTACGACACCCTTCTGATCGGGGATAGACAGTGAGAAGTTACCGTCCAGATCAGTGAGTGTTCCGAGCGTACTGTTGCCTTTCACATTGACGGTGGCACCGATGAGCGGCTCGCCATTCTCGTCCGTTACATTTCCCTTGATTGTCCTATTCTGCGCAAAAGCGGCGCTGACATCGAATGCCAACAACAGAAGCACAACCGAGAGAAAGTGAAAAAGTTTACTTGCTTTTCTCATTGTTTCATTGATAATAATATTAATTGTAAAAATGTTTCGTTAGAAAATTTCAGTTGCGGTTAGCTGCATTATTTAAGAATCTGTAAAAATTCTGTGCAAAGGTAAAAAAACGTTATTTTTTTCGCATTGCCAGATGATACACAGACTTTGCAAAATGTTACATTCCGCTCTACATCGGGGCTGACAGGCTATTTTATGAGTGTTTTACGTCCGTTAACAATATATAACCCTTCATGCGGCGGATGGTTTTCCATGATGCGCCGGCCTTGCAAATCGTAGATGCCGCGGGGTGCATTTTGTAGTGATTCATGTATTCCGACCTCGTCGATGGCGGTGGCTGGGTTCACTCCGTCGTTGCTCAGGAACACCTCTTTGATGCTCACCTCACCGGCGCCGGTGGTCCAGAAGCCTACGATATAGATGTGCGAGGGATCCATCAGCTCGTTGTTGCTCTTGCGGCGCATCTGTTGCAGGTCGATGACCAGTTCGGTCTTTGTGCCGAAGTCGTTCTCGCAGGCGCCGCTCCAATAGCTGTTCTGGTCGAAGAGGCGGAACGAGGCTCCGCAGTTCTGCTGCCTGTTGAGTCGCGCCACGATATAGCGGTAAGCCGACAGGTCGATGCCGCTGCCATACTGCCAGCCGCCGAACCCCCACTGCCCGGTGTGCAGGTTGCCTGTGGCGGGGTTGAAGGTGCCCGTCTCCCAGATGCTGGGATTGAAGCCGTCGGCGGTGAGTGGGAAGTACGACACCAAGACCGTGACCTGATAGTCGTGCGTCTGCCCTTGCGGGTCGGTGTAAGAAACATCGATGGTGGCCGTGCCCTGCCCTGCGGCCACGAGCGTGCCGCCACGGACGGTCACCACACCCGGGTTGCTCACGGTGTATGTCGCGTCGCCCGCCACGTCGAGCACCAGTCCGTCGGTGGTGGTGGCGGTGAGGGGGAGTGCGAGCGCCGTGCCGGGCAACATAGTAATAGAGGTACGCGCGAGGGTGACACCCGTCACCGTCGGTGTCCACCCGTCGGCGCGCTGCCGCGCATACTCCTGATACCAGTGATAGCAAGGCCAGGGGCATGCCTCGGGGTCGGTGAGGAATGTGTACTGCCCGTCGGCCGGTGCCTGATCGCAGAACTGTGCCAGCAGTTCGCCGCCCGTGAAGAGCAGCCAGCTCACGTTGCCACTCTCGTCGGCCAGCCGTTTGAAGTTGGCGCCGAAGCCCTGTCCGCCCGCAGTGCCGGTGTATGACTTACCCCACGAACTGTCGTATTTGTTGGGTGCCCAGTCCATCTCGGTCACCACGATGGGTGCGAAGCTGCTGCACGGGGATATCTGGTCTTCCCATCCCCGCTTGAAGTCGGCGTAGTTGATTTCCACATTGTCGTCGCCATGGTTGCCGTTGTACCATCCGGGATAGCAGTGCACGGCATATCCGATATTCTCGCCCTGCACCGGTGTGGCTGCAAAGCCGGCGTATTGCGACTGCCATCCCAGTCCGGGAATGAGCAGGATATTGTCGCATCCGTTGGCACGTATCTGATCGACCACGGGCTGGATGTAACGGGCCATCTCGTCGGTGCCCGCCTTCTGCCCGTCGGCATTGAGGATGCTGATGGGCTCGTTGGCCAGTTCAAACATGATGCCGGGATTGTTTTTCAGTCGCAGGTCGCGGCTCACGATGTCCCACACGGTCTTGAGATACTGCTGATAGGCGTCGCCCACGCGGATATTGTCAGGGCAGACGCCCGGCGGGCGCATCACCACATAGAGGCCTTTGTCGATGGCATAGAGCGCCATCGGCACAAACACCTCGTTGAGGTATTTCTTAAAGCGGTTGACATCGAAGTGCGAGATGTCGTTCTCCTGGATGCCATAGATGCCCGGTGTGTTACTCCAATAGGGGTCCATGTGCTGGCGCACGAAGTCCATCTTCCATCCCGCGGCGAGGATGCCGTCGATGATACCTTTATTATATTTGAGGCATCCCTGCACATCGTAGTTCGTCCATCGCTTGCCCTGCTCGTTAAACCAGGGGCTGAACGTCTGTGCGAACCCGTGCAGGTTGACGATGCGTCCGGCATCGTCTTTGAAATAGCGGCCCTCGACATGGAGCGGGGGCACCGTGGCCATGGCCGCAGCAGCCATGAGCGCAATCGTCCATAAGAGTAGTAGTTTCTTCATGCTTTTCTTCATGCTTTTCTTCATTGATCTATGATGTTTGTCTTGATGTCTAAAAAAAGGGCAGGCTCGCCTGCCTGCCCATCAAGTGAAAAAACCTAAAATTGAAACCTAAAATGAATTCTGCTAAAACTGTTATTTGATTTTCTGTTGCAAAAATAATGTGATTCTCAGAGATTCACATTGCTGAATGTTACACGTATCTGCTACTTTGTTACAAAGCTGTTTTTTCCTGTGAAAATGTCATTTTTGTTACATGGTCAGCCGATGATTCATCGTATGACCGTAACTTTTTCACCACAAGTAACCGGTATGTCCCCAGTCTTCACCAGGCTTTTGCTCTTCCTCGTCGAACGACCAAGCGTTGGCATCGCCGAAGTTGTGATTGCCACCGTCCTCGCCTGTGCCCGGCGTACCGCCGGCCACCGTCGATTGAGGGCCTATCTCGATGCTGTCGAGCACGGAAGAATGAAGACGTACGTGCACTGTTTCGGTTAAGGGTTGAATATATCTCTTTTTCATTTTTAATTATCTAAATAATTGTTTATGTCTGCGATACTACACGAATTATTCTTATCTGCGACGCTACACGAATGATTGTTCTTGTCTGCGACGCTACACGAATGCGCATGAATGAAACACGAATGATTCATCAATGATATCTGGTGTGATTCGCTTGCGGCAACCCCCATTTTCAGAGTAACCTCTCCCCTCCCTGCAAGGGAGGGGCCGGAGGTGGGTCTGATTGGGGAGGGGATGGGGGTGAGGCTTTTTTTTTACTTCACCGTTACTTTCTTGCCGTTGACGATATAGACACCGCGCTGTGTGGGACGGCTGCCCAGGCGCTGTCCATAGATATTGTACCACACCGCGTTATTGTCGGTCACATCCACCGGGGTTGCTCCGGCAGCCATGCCCTCGATGTCGTCGATGGCGGTAGTCGCCTGTTCATTGGCATCCGCAAAGAAGAAGGAGAACATCCGCGCGGCACGTGGCGCATTGTCGGACAGCACGCTGGCCGTGGGCAGCTGCAGGTAGGCGGAGTTGGCGCGCAGCCAGATGTCCCAGCCCGAATACACACGGTAGAACTTCTCCTCGCCCGAGATGGTGGCCGAGAGATTGGTGCCGTTCAACTTCTTGTAGTTATAGGTGAGCACGTAGTTGGTCATGTCGGTGGCTTGGTCGGAATCGCTCCAATAACCTGCAAGTTTGCCATTACCATTGTTCCATCCCGTGATGGTATAGGTCTTACCGTTTTGCGGGGTAAGGTCTTCGGTCTGGTTCCATCTGTAGTCCCATGACACCGTACCATTCGGATTCATCCTTGCGAAGATAACCATCGATTTCAAGCCTGTGAACATACCGTTGGATTCAGGAATCCATGTGCCGTCTTGGTCAGTGCTCCATGTATAAGCATACCAGACCGCACCATCGCCATCAAAACCGTTATAGACGAGCCTCACGTAGTTGTCGGTGTTAGTATAAGGCACCTGTTTCTCTGACTGGACGGGGACCAGGAACTGATCGTTCACAGCCTTGTCAGCAGCTGCCACATATTTATTATTGTTGCCATCAGCCGTATCGTGCATATCGGGCACGAAGAGGTGGAAGCCCTTGCCATTGTTGAACACGTTGAATGTGAGGTCATCACCTTCGCCCACGCGGCGGATGACACAACCTGTGTAGGCTTTCATCACATAGTTAGCATCAGAACTGCCCACATCGGTCAGCGTCAGGGTCAGGTTCTCATAGTTGGGGTCGCTCACGATATAGGTCTTAAAGTCCTGGCCGGTGAAGTACGGCAGCAGTTTGGCATCGATGTCGTGGTTGCGGCTCTCCGAGGCATAGCCCTTGATGTTGACCTTCTTCTCGTCGGTGGCCACGGAGATTTTCTTCACTACAAGACCATTGATCCAGAGTGTGACATCCGTTTGCTGCGATGGAGCAGGCACGACATAGATGACATCACCCGTGCCGTCGTTGACTGCAATCTCACGGCCATTGGTGGTTACCTCATCGGTAATAAACGAACGGCGGTCAGTATCATATTTATACTGATAGTTGACGATGATAAACTGAGCATCCAGTTTATGCGCACGTACATAAACTACACCATTGGTAGGCACAGATGGTACAGTGACACTCCAACACCACCAAGATACCCCTGTCGGTTGGTCAAAATGCAGACCGTCGGTATCCATCGTAAGTGCACCATTACAAGATTTATCATAGTTAATCGGCGCGAAAGCCAAATACTGCGTCTCTGGAATGATATCTTTACCGCACCACAACTGGCTGCCGCCACAATAAAGGAAACTATGAGCTTTGTCTGGACTGAGACGAACACCATAATTCTCCCAAAGGTTGCGCTTGGCAGGCTTATAATCATTAAAGGTAAAACCTGTCTCCACATTATTGGCACTCATATTATAATAGTCTTCCCTCGACATCCGATTATCACCGTTGATATAGGGTCGCACGTCCGTAAAATCCCAAGTATAAGGATAAGAGTGCTCCTGCATATAGCCCACGGCCATGGTGCGCCACGCATAGTCGGTACAATAGACACCGTCATGCGTATAACATTCTATCCTCATACGGAAAGTACCAAACTCGCCCACATTCGACGTATATCTAAACTTGATATTATCACCTTGATTGACGAAACTTTCCTGGGTACAGGTGACCGTGCCCGTGGTGCTGACCGTGTTGTCACCGATTTTGCACCGCTCCCCTTTACCATAGAAGTGCAGGTTATAAATGGCCGACTGACCAGTAGTTGCCCCTTCACGATTGAGCAGCCCATAAGAGGTGCCTTCTATTTCGTTCTCCGTCTGCATGGCATACGAGTCATACACCTCAACTGTGAGGAGCATCAGATATTCCCCGTCTTTCACAGAGATGGTAAAGTCTTGGTTCTTGTCGGCAGGTTGGAAATGATACTCTCCATGATAAGCCCAAGTTTTTCCGCTTTTTATCCACTGACATCCACCTATTTTATAATCACCTGTGATGCTCTTTCCCATTGCATCTTTGCCATTGGTGACCGTCAGAGCCATATTATTGCCAAAGCGATCCATCTTGATACGGATTTTAGGATAGGTCATGCCTGAGAAATAAGATGCGGGAATGGTGAAGGACGCACCCCGCTTGAAACAGATGAAACGGCCACGGTCGGCAGTGGTGCCATCGGGGTCGTTACCACCGAAAGTTCCATTCGGAGCATAAAAACGCAGTCCGGCAGCCTCCGCCACAGCGGTACTACCATCAACATTGTCCAATGCACTATTATATTTGTGATAAACCTGCGACTCGGAGTTGGTACTCATGTGTGTCTCATTAGAATCCCAATTACCACTAATAAGGTTATAATGCGAAGTATTAAAATCCCAGCGTTTGCCGCTTTCTGTTTCCGCCAGATGGTAACGAATGGTGTAGGAGCAGGTATATTCCTGTCCGTTAAAATTGGGATTAGTGGCAGTCACTTTGACGGTTCCCTGCGAACCAGTGAAATAGACATGGGAATTATTCAATGTGAATAACTTACCAACGCCATCTTCACTAATGTATTCGCCACAGCCAACGGGTATTTCTAAATCACCAGTTACTTGCGCATACCATTGGAAGTCATTCTCTTGTGCCCACTCCAAAGACATCACCCTACCATCGTCGTTCCAATAGATATTCTGTTGGAAATGCTTCATTCCATTGACGTTTTCAGGCTCCTCGCCTGCCTTAAATTCCACGATTTCATTGGGGAAGAATGTATATGCCCCAAATACATCAGTGGTAAGTGCCAGCAAACAGAGCACGAGAAATAAACACCTTTTCATTTCGCTTTTGCCTTTTCGTTAATTTTTATTGAGTTTGATTGATTTGTCGGTGAAATTGGCGGGTGCAAAGGTAATATCTTTTAACAATAAGTGAATTTGCGATATGTAACGGAAACATGACTATTCGTTACAAGGTAAAACGCGCGAACAATGCCTTCATAAAAATGTAAAAAAAGTTGGGGCAGACAAATGCCTGCCCCAATACGATTTTTTGCATTGGCTCACCGATAGGTAAGGGCTCAGGCCCTACCACAAATAGCCGATACGGCCCCATTCTTCGTCGGGCGATACGGTTTCTTCCTCTTCGTCGAACGACCAGGCATTGGCATCGCCGTAGTAGTGATCGTCGCCGTCTTCGCCCGTGCCCGGCGTGCCGCCGGCCACGGTCGATTGGGGTCCTATCTCGATGCTGTCGAGCACAGAGGAGAGCAGGCGCACGTGCACTGTCTCGGTCTGAGGTTGGATATATTCCTTTCTCATTTTTAATATTCTAAAAAATTGTTTATGTCTGCGATGCTACGCGAATGATTATTTTTATCTGCGACGCTACACGAATGATTACTCTTATCTGCGACGCTACACGAATACGCATGAATGAAACACGAATGATTCATCAATGATATCTTGTGTGATTTGCTTGCGGCAGCCCCCATTTTCAGAGTAACCACTCCCCTCCCTGCAAGGGAGGGGACGGGGGTGGGTCTGCTTGGGGAGGGGACGGGGGTGAGGCTTTCAATTACTTCACCACGACTTTCTTGCCGTTGACGATATAGGCGCCGCGCTGTGCGGGAGTATCGCCCATGCGCTGACCTTGGAGGTTGTAGTAGCTGCCCTCGGCAGCCTCGCCGTCGGCCGCCACATCGCTGATGCCCGTCACCTCGGATGGCATAGACACGAGCGGCATACCCTTGCATTGCTGAGTGGTGCACCAGCCATCGACCACCGCCACCTGATAGTTGTCGAGGTCGAAGCCCTCAGCGATGTTGACGGTGATGCGTGCCACCTCGCCGTCGGTGCCGGCAAAGGTGTAGAGGCCGTGGTCGTCGCCATTCGTTGTGCTGCAGAGCACCTTGAGCATGCTGTTGCCCTGCTGTTGTGCGGCAAAGAAGTTGGTGCGCTGCGCCGTGGTGCGTACATTGCTCAACTGCGCCAGCACGCCCTCATCGCCTGTGGCGACGGTGACGCCCTCGGGCAAGAGGAGGGTGAACTCATATCCCACCATGGGCTGTGCATTCTTGACTCTGACGGACAGCACCTGCTGCGAGCCCGGCACGGCATCGGTGAGGGGCTGCACATACACCACATGGTCGGCAGCAGAGAATCCGTCGCCCATGGAAGCCCTGCGCGGAGCCTGGGCGGGCGTGGTGTCTGGTGCTGGGATGTCCAGGATAATATTGGCTATGCCGAGGAAGTCGGTCACATTGACCTTGGCATCGTTGTTGATGTCAGCCCCCTTGGTGTAGAACACCGATGGCGAGCATCCGAGGATGTTAGAGGCCACAGAGGTAAAGTCTGTCACATTCACCATTTCATCGTAGTTGACATCGCCCGGTGTCACCTTGTTGACCGTACGGAAGGAGAACATACGTGCCGAGCGGGCAGCATTGGCAGGCAACACGCTGGCCGTGGGCAGCTGCAGGTAGGCGGAGTTGGCGCGCAGCCAGATGTCCCAGCCCGAATACACGCGGTAGAACTTCTCCTCGCCCGAGATGGTGGCCGAGAGGTTGGTGCCGTTCAACTTCTTATAATTATAGGTAAGCACGTAGTTAGTCATGTCTGTGCCGTTGGTACAGGGCACTTGCATCTCTCTCGCCACGGGCACCATGAAGCGGTCGTTCATCGCCTTGTCTGCATCAGAGACAAATTTACCAGTCTTGTCGTGCATGTCAGGCACGAAGAGGTGGAAGCCGTTACCGTCGCCGAAGGTGTTGAACGCCAGGTCGTCGCCCTCGCCCAAGCGGCGGATGACACAACCCGTATTGGCAGGCAGCACATAGTTGCCGTCAGAACTACCCACATCGGTGAGCGTCAGTGTCAGATTCTCATAGTCGGGGTCGCTCACGATATAGGTCTTGAAGTTCTGGCCGGTGAAGTAAGGCAGCAGTTTGGCATCGATGTCGTGGTCGCGGCTCTCCGAGGCATAGCCCTTGATGTTCACCTTCTTCGGGTCTGTAGATACCGACAGTTTCTTGAGCAGGAAACCGCCCAGAGTGAGAGTGAGATGTCTCTTCGCTCCGTTGTTCTTGACGGCTAAGACATACTCATCATCAGCCTGGATGAGATCGCCGTCGTTGACGACGGTGGCATTGCCTGCGCCCTTGAACTGGTAGGCCACATACGTATCAGCGTCGGGGGTTGCCGCCATTCTCAGATATACAGCCGCATTGGCAGGTACGTTCGGAACGACCAGTTTATGCGCCCAACACTCCGCGCCGTTGAGTTCCATTCCCTCATGATGTATTCTCCATTGCCCGCTGTTGGTATTGTCGTCATCGGTATTGAACCACTGGTCGGGATTGTTGTCATCGGTATAGAACCACAGTCCTTGCGTTTCAGGCACCACATCACCATCAGCCCACAACTGGTTGCCGTCAATCTCTGCGGCTGTTTCAAAGATGTTATCACTTGGCATCTGCGTCTCGTCATCCTGTTTTTGGCTGTTCAGGCGCAAGACATAAGTGTTGTCTTCAGCATCCTCTGACGTCTGCCAGAGCGAGAGGTCTCTTGCCGTGTTATGATAAGATTGCTGCCACTGTTCGTCCGTCATCGTGTTGAAGGCGGGTTTCTGGAGTCCTAAGGCATCCTCGGCATCAAACCGATCTGTGTTAGAGCCAAACCCGGTCATATCCATGAAGTCCCACGTATAGGGATACGTCATCGTCTGCTGATAGGCCACGGTCACGTTATGGTCGGCGTAGTCGGCCACGTACTTCATATTCTTCTCCATGTCCTTGGCACGCATGCGGAAGGTACCGATATCACCCGCCGAGTGGGCGTAGGTGAACGTGTTGAAAGCAGCATCCTTAGGATCGGTCACGGTGCTGGTGGTGAGTGCCGGGGTGTTCTTGTACTTGCCTGTCTGGGCTATCACCTCGTTGGTCTGCTGTGTTCCGTCGGCAGCCAGCCTCTGGTCCTTGCCGAAGTATTTGAGTGTCCAGGTACTGGGTTCGCCCACTTCGGTTTGTGCGTCAGGGACTGCATCGTTGGGGTCTGGCTCCGTGCTCCACAGCAGGAACTTGTCGTCGGCCGTCTTGCCGACAATGTCGTTGGTGATGATGCGGTCGCCACGGTATATCTGCACGCTGTAGATCTTGCAGAGTGAGCCTTCCTTCATCTCGAAGACCATGTCGGCCGGTCCACCCTGTCCGTCGCCCTTTGCGAAGAAGTGATAGCATCCGTGGTAGTAAGGATCGCTGCCGCCCATCCACTGTGAGCCGCCCACCACATAGTCGTCGGTGGGGAGGATCTCGTTGTGCAGGGCATCGTAGGCATTTCTGATGCTGAACTTAGCCTGCGCCAACAGGTTGAGCTCGCCGATGCCCATGTGTATGATCACGCGGTCGTCTTTCATCAGCCAGGGGATACGGAACTTACCGCCCTCCATCACGCAGATGAAGCGGTCGGGGTCGGTCGTCTCCGCGGAAGAATGAGCCACCTCCTTGCCGTACTCGTCGAAGATGCCGCTCTGTCCGGAGCTCGTCTGCAAGACCATGCCCTCCGAGTCCCAAATCATATCGGCGTTGTCGCCCTCCATATCATATTTGTTGACGAATACCGGGTCATACAACTGGCCGTTGTTCACCAGGTTGAAGTTGAACATCCAGTCTGAACGGATCTGTTCGAACTCATCTTTATAGTCAATCTCCTCGCGAAGCAGCGAGCGATACTTATCCCCGTCTTTGGCGTCGTTCTTAGGCATGCGCTCCATCACGTCGGCTGCACTGCTGTATGAGCTGAGGTTCTCGCCAAAATAATTGTTGAAATAATGTCCTAAATCCTTCTCGACGGCATAGCCGCTTTCTGTGTTAGAGAATACTTTGGAATACGTTCCTTGTGCTGAGGCTTCCGACGAATTGTAAGTCTCATTCTCCCAAGTCAGCCCTTGCAACGATGTGGTAGAGAAATCCCAGACATGCCCTCTGGGCGCACCGGCCTTGTCGTACTGCTCATCGGCGCTATAGGCGATGGTGAGGGTATAGAGAGGTTCTGACTTGTCGCTAGGATTACCGATCTTGATGAGGATGGTGCCGCCCGGGTTTTCGCGATTAGCAAACACGATATTGTCTATCATGAGTTTCCCATCCATATCATTAGGTCTTTCTCTCCAGATATAGGGATGGCACGACACGATATTGCCCGACATCTTCTTGACCGTGATCTTTGCCCCGTTATAGCCCTTCACATTGGCCAGTTCGTATTCATACTTACCCTGATTCGTGGGGTCGTCGGGATTGGGCACTCCATGTTTATCCGCATCACTGTTTTTATAAACAGCCGCAGTACCGTTGGGCACCCACTTAGCCAATGGGAATATCGACCGCTCGGGGGTGAAGTCAACCCACAGCAGTTCGGCTACGCCGCAGGCCCGGGTCTGGTTGGGATTAAACTCTATCGGCCGCCATTCAATATTATTCCCATAAGTGCTTGGTACACTCTGATTGGGTTGCTGGCCATGTAGATAGGCTCCATTATCACTAGAGTTATAGAAAGCGTCGTCGCTATTCCATGCGCCATATAAATAATAGGTATAGCCAGCCTGCAGGTTGATTTCTTTCGTGGTGTAGTAGTCGCCGTTTTTCACCTCGTTCAGCAGTTCGAACACCGGGGCGGGATTGGGATTGTCTTTCGTGGGCGCAGGTATCGTCACCAGATAGTACGGGCACTTCACATCCAGTGTCTGCTCGTTGGGTCTGTCAAACAGCTCCGTCCACCCCGGGTTGGAATAGACAGCGTCGCCGGCATAGTCCCAACGGTAGTAGTTCATGCTGTTGGCTTTGAATTTCAGTTTCATCTTGCCGCTCTCCTCGGGCTTGAACACGTAGTAGGTGCCTGTCTGCGGGAGCCGGGCGGTGGAGGCGCTGTAATTCGTGCCGGGCACCAAGTCGAACTTGGGGATATAGTGGCTGCCGTCGTCGCTCTTGGTGACACCGGGAATCTTGTAGCCATCCACGGCATTGACGTACGACACGTAGCCATCGACGGAATGCTTGGGGTCGTTCTCTTTCTTCGATGCCACCACGAGGGCATGCTGACTGGGGTCGTCGTTGCCGATATGTATCTCCAATCCGCCCGGCATGATATGCTCTTTCGCTTGCAATTCGCCGGAGATATTGAAATGGGCCGTGTAACGATAGTCTTGCTGGTCGTAATCATCGACCATCATGGCCTGGTGGTCGCTGTAGATCTTAATCTTCACCAGACGGTTGACCGGACCGTTCTTGATGCCGAAGTCCAGATGACCGTTTTCGGCTATCACGTAGGTCTTGGTGTAATACAGCTGATACTCATCGGGCACGTTGTTCTGTGCAATGCCGTAATCAGGCGATATGTTTCCCTCGTTTCGCTGCCAGTCTATCTGCACAGGCATGCCTCCGGCGATGAACTGGTCTTCATTCTCATTATATACACCATCGTTCCATTTGTCGGCAAAGGCAGCGCAGCCCGCATAGGTGGAACTATTCCCCGCGCTGGAGAAGACCAGGTCTTCAGGACCTCCCATGTAGGAGACGAGCACACGGTCGCCCACACGCAGGTTACACACGCTGAAGTTGCTCCATACACCGTTTGTATTGTCTGTAGGGGGCCGCAGGCCGAAATTGAAACGCCACGACGCATCCGTCTGTTCAACGGCTATCCTGTTGTTGGCCGTAATCTTCGAGGCGTCGAACGTGATGTATCGGGCTTCTTTCCCGTTCAATTTGAATCCTGCACCATTGTTCGTGTTAAACTGGGTGTCGTTGCTGGGTTGTGCGTTGTTGTTATTGCCTTTGTAGGTGAACTCATCGTACATGTCGTATTCCTCATAGCCGGGATCATAGTCGAAAGCAGGGTCTTTCACTTCTTTGTAAACCCGGATGCCTATGTAGCGGATGCCTGGATAATTGCCGCTTTCATTGGTCAGTCTTAACGCCAGCACACCATCGTTATTGGTGACGGTAAGGCTTTGCGACCGGTCGGCATTCTGCGGAAGTTGTATCCCGCTTGTTCCGGCATCGCCTGCACTGGTATTACTTGACATCAGGTAGCATCGAGTGTTACTGGCCAACTGGATGGTCACCTGGTCGTTGACACCCAGATGGTGGATATAGACATAGCGCTCGCTCCCGTCGGTGGCGTCGAACTGCAAGTATGAAGGGTCATTCTCCCTTCCTCCGTCATGACCGATATTAAACCGGTTGGTATTATTTACAGACAGGCGGTATTCGTTGTTGTACAGGGTATTGGCCTGCGACACGAACCAAGTGCGTTTCGTGCCTCCATTCTCCGACTGACTGATTGACCGAAGATAGTTGCCAGCCCACTCCATTTGGACACGTTCGCCAAACTGATCACTGTAGCTAACCCTATAGCCAGAGAAGTCGATGTTATCATCGACGTACGTATAGGCCTGCGTCTGCGCGTGTACACCCATTTCCAACAGGCACATCAAAATAGCAAATGTTAATAGCCTAGTTTTCATTACTTGAATTTTTAAAGATTGATACCACACTTATTTATCGACGGCAAAGTTACCACATTATATAATATATATAGCGACGATATGTTACGAAGACTTAGCATGTAGTTACACTAAGTAATAAGTCATTACAAACTAATATTTTTTAATAATAAATTCGTACTTTTTTGCGAATTTATATGTTAAATACTCATTTTTATCGGTTGATTATGCCATTTCGCACAAGTTCAGCGACAGGGGGATGGCTGCGAAGAAAGGCTGTCGCAGGGGAAAGGTGAGGGAGCGGTAGGAGGAGCAGATGGCAGGCAAAAATAAATGGAGCTGACTCACGTCAGCTCCAGTTACGAAATGAAAATACAAAAACTGCTAAAACTATTATTGTTAGATGTGTAATGTATAATGGATAATAAGCTATATGCGGTGTATGATGTATAGTCAATCGGGGTACTTTGCTTTTTGATTGCATTTGCCGTTTTTCTACGATGCAAAGATAAGGCAAAATATCAAAATATATTTACTAATTCGTACCAAAGACTTTGCAAAATGTTTCATCATGAAAAAAAATGAGTAAAATGATTCATTTGGGAGGCAAAACAAAAACAATTTGACAAGTTATTTAAAAAAAGAGTTGTCAGAAGTGGCAAAAAAAATCGAGATTTGGCATTTTTTTTAAAAGTAAGTCGCCAAAAGTGGGACAAGATATACTGATTTGGCGATGATTCCCCTATTATGACACGCTGACGCGGCATACAGCCGGAAACCAGGCTGCATGCCGCGTCACGATTATTCTTCGACACGTCAAATGATCAACGTTCAACATATCAAATGGGGTCGCCCATGGCAGAGGCCTCGGCATCCTTCTCGTCGAGCCGGAAGAGCATGAACTGCGGCTGCTCGGCGGTGCAGGGTTTCCACCCCAGGGCCTCGGCATCCTCGCCGTTGGGGTCGCCATACTTGGCGAAGTTGGTCCATGCGGTGAGCATCTTCTCAGCCAGGTCCCAGTCGCCCTGTGTCCACGGCCGCCAACAGTGCTTCAGACTCTTGAACACAAACCACAGGTCGCTGCTGTGGAAGGCGCCCTTCAGGCGGTTGGTGATCTCGGGATGGTGCCCGTCGTCGGGCAGGGGGCGGGCAAACTCGTATGCCCAAGCCTTGCCGCCCTTCTGCTGCCGCACCTTGCAAAACTCGGCGATGCCGGGACCCATCGCTCCCATGTCGTTGAGGGTATAGCCTATCATATAGGGCACGTCGGCAATGGTGCCCTCGCGCGTGGCTTGATTAAACGCTTTCTGCGATACATATCCGTCGATGATGGGTCGCTGCATCAAAAACACCTCGGCTTTGTTCACCCGGTTGTAGAGGTCGCCCACGGTATAAAGGAGTTCGGTGGGTGCCTGGCGCAGCTGCTCCAGCGAGGTCAACTGTGCCCAGTCCATCACTTTCTTGGTCTCGGCCTCGCTCTCAGCCAGCGTGGGATTGTAGGTGAAGAACTTGTTCACGGGAGTGGCAGGCTTGGCCTCCTCTCCATCCTTCGCCGGCACGTCGATGCCTCCGCCGCTCATGATGATGGCCTTGTGGAAGAGTCCGCGCGCCAGCGGCGACTCACAGAGCGTGCGCACGCTGCCCGCGCCTGCGCTCTGTCCGAAGATGGTCACATTGGCGGGGTCGCCGCCAAACTGCTCGATGTTGTTCTTAATCCATTTGAGCGACTGTATCTGGTCGAGGATACCATAGTTGCCCGACACATGGTTGGGACTCTCTGCCGACAGTTCGGGGTAGGTCATGAATCCGAAGATGCCCAACCGGTAGTTGATGGTGACGAGCACCACGTCTTTCAATGCCCACTCCAGTCCGTCGAACTCAGGCTCTGAGCCCCATCCCTCGCGGTAGCCGCCGCCATGAATCCACAGAGCCACAGGCAGTTTCTTGTCCACCTGTCCCGCAGCCTTGGTATAGACATTCAGGTAGAGGCAGTCTTCGCTGTAGGGAGCCTCGTCGCCATAGCCCCATTCCGAGGCATAAAAACCCGGATAGTGCACAGCCTGGTAGCCGGGATGGCCGAAACGGTCGCACTGTCTGACCCCCTCCCATGCCACGACGGGCTGCGGCTCCCTCCACCGGAGGTCGCCAATGGGCGGCGCGGCGTAGGGTATGCCCTTATAGACAAAGACACCGGGGGCTCCGGCAGATACGCCCTGTATCTGTCCGCCCTCGACGGTGAGTATCGGGCTGTCGCTCTTGTCGGTGGTGCCGCACGCCAGAAAAGCCAAGAGAGGCAGCAGGAAAAATAGTCTTTTCATAACTTAGCAATTTGATAATTTTCCGCAAAGTTACTAACAATTTTTCACAACTGCCCCTCAATAGGTTACAGATTCTTTTGAATATGTAACCTAATTGATTAAAAACACTTTTTCTTTACCCTGATACGTGCAATGTATCGTGGCGCGGCCCTCGACGATGGCACTGACCTTGATCTGCACAGAGGGGTCGGAGGCTGTGGCCGTAAGTGTGGAATGGTCGGTGAGCCGACCATAGACCTGATAGCGGGTGCAGTCGGTCAGTCCGTTGGCATTGGTGCTATAGACAGGAGTGGATGGTATGTTGAGTTTCTGTCCGTCGGCCATGATGGTGACCTCAGGCACCACCGGCGGCACACATGGAGCACCAGGCTTGGAGAACCCGATGCCGTGCAGGTCGAACAGTCCCTCGGGACGCCGGTGTTGCCGCCTGCCCCACTGCGGTTGCTGCGGTTGCTCCACGTCGTCCCCCTCCGCCACCAGATAGATGGCATGCTTGCCGCTCAGGCCCTCCACATCGGGCACCGCCACCTGTAAGGTCTGTGCCACGCGCTGCGCCTCGGCAGGCACGCTCACCACGGCTATCTCACGTCCCTTCCACGTATCATTGGCATAAGGGCCGTCGAGCATCACGTGTATTTTAAAGGATCCATGCCCGCCGGGTGTCAGATGCAGGTTCAATACGGCTCCGTCGCCTTTCTTCACGCCTGCAAACGCCTTCACACCCTTGCTGTCCTTGTCCAGTCCGCCGAAACCGAAGTATTTGAACCCGACGATGCCGCCGTTGTTGATGCCGGCCAGGTCTTGATGGTTGTGCCACACATCGTGGTTGTCCTGCATCCACTCATTCGACCCCTTGCCCGCCAGATAACAGGCGATGCCAGCCGAATAATAGCGATAGGGCGGCAGGCCGAAGATATGGAATCCCTCGCTGGTGACCTCGGCACCCGTATATTCCATGCCGTCGGCGGCACGGGCGGTCCACTCATTGTTTTTGGCGTAGGGGTCGTAGGCCACGATGCGCACCTGTCCGCCGTCGGCCACTTTCTTTTTGTCGCAAGTGATCTTGACGGGCGCCACCATTGCCTGACGTGCATTGCCGAAGCCACGCGGCGGACGGTGATAAAACACATACCACTGACCGTTGATCTCTTGCAGCGAACCGTGTGTGTTGTGTGCGGCGTTGGTAGTGGCGAGGTGCGAGCCATCTTCGTCAGGCACCACGCCGCGCGAATCGACGAGCACACCACCCGAGCGCCACGGTCCGAGCGGACTGTCGCCATAGGCATAGCGCAGGGCGCTGTTGGTGCTGCCCAGACCGTAGTCGGGACCGCTGAAGCCCGAGAAGACCATCACATATTTATTGCCCACCTGGCGGATAGACGAGGCCTCGAAGAAATTGAAGTCGCCGGGGTTCTGTCCTTGATAGAGAGCCGGATAGGTGGTACCCTCCGGGTCGCGCACCTTGCCGTAACTGGCACTGGCGGGGATGAAATAGTCGTGCAGCGAGGTGCCCGGACGCATGGAATACATCGTCTGTGGGTCTAATTCGCACGCCGTGGAGTGCTGGAAGCCATAAAACACGTATGCCCTGTAGCCCGTGGCATAGTCGGGGTCTTTCTTATCGTTGACCGGCTCGATAAACACCGAGGGGTCGAAGTCGATCAACGAACCCGGCACGCACTGGGTGCCGTCGGGCGTGAGGTTGCCAGGCGTGAACGGACCGTCGGGTCGTTCGCCCTTGCACACCATGGCCACACGCCGCCATCCACGCGAATGGGGGTAGAGCCAATAGGTCTTCTTGCCTGTGGCACGGTCTTTCACCTCGACCAGGTCAGGGGCGAACATCGTGTCCCACTGTCCGTTGACGTAATATGAGAAGATGGGGCCCTCGTCACGCCACTGTGAGAGGTCTTCTACGGGCGCCGACCACATACGGATATCGTTGCCGCAATACTGGCTGTAGTTGGTGTCGTGCGAGCCGATGATATATGCGCGGTACTTGCCGGGGCAGTCGGGGTCTTCAAACACCCGCGGTTCGCCATCGGGCACATGTTCCCACAGGGGCAGATACGGATTCTGGGCACCAGCCGACAGAGCGACCAAGAGAAACGTAAAAAGGAAAAATATTTTCTTCATCATTGGATATTTTTGCTTGTTTGGCTAGTTTGGCTAGTTTGACTAGTACGACTAGTTTGACTAGTTTGACTAGTTTGACTAGTATGGCTAGTTATTTATTTTGGCAATATCACCCGATAGTGCCCGCTGAGGTGCATGAAAGCAAAGAGGCGGAGCAACCCATCGTAGTAGGCATCGAAATAACCATCGTCGAACGGCACGTGACGGGCGTTCCACAACGCCTCGACAAACTCACGGCTCTTGGCATGGCCGCACATCACCGAGGCGGCAGCCGAGGTGGCCACCAGTCCGATGCTGTGGCGCAGTTTCTTGAATCCGCCCGCCTGAAGTATCTCGTCGTCAGCCGGCAGACTGCCATCCACACGATACTGATCGACGAAGTCGTTGACACCCTGCGAGTAGAAGAAATTCTGTATGCGCTCGCCATACTGCTGCTGCCACTCACGGTCGGCACAACTCCACTCATAGTCGAGCGCGATGTTCATCGGCACACGCCACGAGTCGTAGCGGAAATTGCTGCCGCCATTGCGCCGTCCGCCCTACCCTGCGAGCAGCGACCCGTCGTAGTTGCTCATGTCGGGATTAAGCCCTGTCTCGGGGTGTGTGGCGCGGTGCAGGTATGCACGGGCCCGGGCAGCGCAGTCGCGCCAGTAGTCACTGCGGCCGTCGTCGGCATAGCGTGCCCACACCTCATAGAAGGCGGGGATATGGTATGAGGGGTCGGTGAAACGCTGTCCGAAGCCGTCGGGGGTGAAGGTGATGAGCCGAGTCTCGGGGTCGATGAGATACATCTGCCCCTTCTGTGGCACGGTGGGAGCCGCCTGCTGTCCGCCCGGCTGGAAGGCCCGCGGCATCTCCACCTCGCGCGGCTGTATGCAGTCGAGGATATGCTGCGCCTCGGCCTTGTAGTTGATGCCCGTGTCGTTGCCCCATCGGTTGGAGGCGAAGAGCAGCGAGGTGATATAATACAGTTCGCCGTCGCTCGCGGCTCCCTCGGCATTGCGTGTGCCGTCGGTCTTGCAACTCCATGCGAAGTAGCCCTTGCGTGGTCCGTCTTGGTGCTGCATGTATTTCTTGCTCCACCGCCACAGCCGGTCGAAGATGTCTTTCTCGCCCATCTGCACGGCTATCATCATGCCGTAGCTCATGCCCTCGGTGCGCGCGTCGTGGTTCTTGATGTCGGAGATATAGCCCAAGGTGTCGCCCACCTCGAAATAGACCTTGTCGGGACCGCGAAACACGTCGTTGAACACCTCTTTCAGTTTGGCCTCCACCTCGGCGGGCTGGTGTCCCATCTCGACGAAGAGGTTGCGATACTGTCCCGTATCGAAGCCTCCTTGGGTCCATGGCTGATAGGCCGACAGGCGGAACGCATCCACATCGACCCATCCGCCGGCCTGCTTGGTGGCATAGCAGAAGATGCCGAACTTAGCCCCCATGAAGAAGCGCCGCCAGTCGAAATGCAGATGATAGTCGCTTCCTATCTTGGTCCACTGCTGTCCGTCGGTGCTATAATAAAAGGTGGCGAGGTCGTTGCCGCCGCCCTTGCCGTTGGGACGGAAGTCAGCATCAACGCGCAGGTAGAGGGATTGACGGTTTTTCATGCGGAGCGCGACCGTCTCGATGACGTTCTCCTTCACGTCGGTCACTTTCTTCTCCCGCTGCGAGAGTTGCACACTCTGCTCGCTCATCTCAAGGACGTATTGCTTGCCCTGCCGCTTCACGGTGAGCACCCCGCTGTCGTCGTTGAAGGCCGCCAGTCCGGCGCAGTCGCCATCCTTCATGTGCGAGATATCGAGTGTCACGATGCCGCAGCACGTGGGTCCGTACATGCGCTGCGTCAGGGTGTTGGGTGCCAAGTAGAGGGTATTCACCACACGGCTGGTCTTCAGGCGCAGATATCCCGGGCGCTGGGTCAGCGACCATGCTTCATTCACGGGGTTATGGTTCCACTGCCATTGCAGTCCGAGTTTGCTATCGTCAAAATCATCAGCGCGCACGATGCCCGTCGTCGGTTCACCGCTGCGATAGGCACGCAGCGTGGCGGGCACCTTTCCATCCTCATCGCCGATCATCGGCCACCCGTCTATCCACCGCACGGGCGAGAGTGTGGGCACGCGCCCTACCCCACCCCGGTCTTGGAAGATGACGGCATACCAGTCGCCCTCGGGCGTATCTACGATGGTGCCCTGCCCCACATAGGGGAAGCCGCCGAAGTCGCTCTCGAGGATAACCTTCTTCTCATAGGGACCATGGATATCGTCGGCCCGGTAGCACACCTCGCGGCGATGACGGCCGGGTGCATATACCTGCGAGATCATCTGCAGGTAGTATTTTCCGTTGTGCTTGATCATGCGGCTGCCCTCCAAGAGTCCTGTCTCATCGGCCTCGCGCTCGAAAATCTTCTGGTGCGTGCCTTCGATGACATCCGACAGGTCTTTTTTGAGTTCCATCAGTTCGCCCGTGCCATAGACCACATACACGCGGTCGTCGTCGTCGAAGAAGAGCGAACAGTCGTGGAAGTGGCGCATGCGCGAGACGAGCGTCCACGGCCCTTCGGCACGGTCGGCGGAGTAGATATAGGTGTCGCCCATTGGTCCCTGCTCGTTGGGGGCGAACAGCACATAAAACTTCCCTTTGTGATATTTCAGCGACGTGGCCCACTGTCCGCGCCCATAGACGGTGCCCTCTGTGGGCGAGAGGTCGTATTTGGGCGAGTCGGTGAGGCGGTCATAGACGTAGCTCACCGTCTCCCAGTTTTTCAGGTCGCGCGAGCGCATGACGGGTGCCCCCGGCATCAGGTGCATGGTGGTGGAGACGAGATAGAACGTGCCATCGACCTGTATGATGTCGGGGTCGGGCACATCGGCCCACAGCATGGGATTGCTGATGCGTTCCTGCGCTTGCATGGCGCCAAGAGCTACGACGAGAAGCGACAATGAAAGGAGGAATCGTTTCATTTTTCGTTTTTGAGTAATTGCGATAGATTGTATAGAATAAATACAGATGCTATTTAGTAAACTGCCAGTGGTCGAGGCGAATGTCGCCGTTGGTTTGGCTGAAGCAGAGATAGAGGTCGTGGATGCCCGAGGCATTCTTCACTGCGGTGTTGAAGGCACGGTATTTCTCCACAGAGCCCGTCTTGGAGAGGGTCAGTTGGCCGATGACCGGACCATCGAGGGCATCGAGGCGCAGGGTGACGACACACTGTCCGTCGGTGGCGGCATGGAGAGTGAAGCGCTTGGCCCCACTGCCGAAATCGACGCCTCGCAGACGGATGTACTCACCATCGTCGATGTCGAAGACATACATATTGCGCCGTCCGGTAGATGGGGGCATGTCGGCCACCACGCCGGTATTGGCGATGCCCATCTTAGCCGACTTCAGTCCGTAACCCCATGCCATGGTCTCGGCCTCGACACGCTGGTAGGGATTGAGGTGTCCTGTCTGTGCCAGGGGCTGCTGGTCGAGCCAATAGGGCACCTCGGCGATGGTGCCATCGGGCTGGTAGTTGATTTCCACGGCCGACACGCTGCGGCGCTCGTGGTGTACGAAGGTGTCGAGGTGCATCAGGTCGTAGTTCTGACCGAAGATATAGGAATGTCCTTTGTAGTCGCAGATGCCGGGGTGGTTGCCCCTGTCGCGCTCGGTGGGGCGCATGATATAGCCGCGGCTGGTCCACGGTCCGGTGGGCGAGTCGCTCATGGCATAGCCCAACGCCTCGGGACAGCAGGTGGTGGCATACGACAGGTAGTAATGGCCGCCACGCTTGTAGAACCACGGTCCCTCCTGATAGTGCTCGATATGGTAGTCGAGTTTCACGATGTCGCCTTTCAACGAGATCATATCGTCGTTGAGCTTCACGTAATAGGTATTGGGGTTGCCCCAGTACATATAGGCCTGTCCGTCGTCGTCGATGAAGACCGTGGGGTCGATGTCGTCCCAGTGCTCTTTCTGCCACACGAGGGGTTTGCCCAGCGGGTCGCGGAAGGGACCGTAGGGTGAGTCGCTCACGAGCACGCCGATGCCGTGTCCGTGCAGGGGGGCATAGAGGTAATACTTGCCGTTGCGCTCCACGGTCTGGATGGCCCATCCGCCGTTATCGCGCGAGCGCCATTCAAAGTCTTTCAGTGATGCCACGGCACCATGCTCCGTCCAGTTGACCATGTCGGTGGTGGACCAGAGCAGCCAGTCGTACATGAAGAATCCCGCCGAGCTCTTCTCATTGGGGTCGGCGATGTCTTCGGGCGACGCATCGTGCGATGTATATAAGAATAAGGTGTCGCCCACGACGAGCGGCGAGGGGTCGGCGGTGTATTTGGTCTGGAAGAGCGGCATGTTCACCTGCTCGAGGTTGCGCATCTCCCACCAGTCGAAGTTGAAGAGCTTGGGCCCTTTGCGCCCGGTGAACACGAGATAGAGGTCGCGCGGTGCTCCGTTGCCTTTCAGCGACGACACATCGGTGAGGTCAAGTGTCAGCGTCTGCCATTGCTCCCAACCGCCCGTGGCAGGCACTTGGAGCCGTCCGAGCAGCGGTCCGCCGATGCTGTCGAGCCTGACCTCGATGGCCCCGCCTCGCAGTCCGGAGGCCACGCGTGCGGTGAAGGTGCGCGGCAGCGTGCGTCCGAAATCGACATGTTGCAGTTTGATATAGTCGCCATTGTGGATGTCGGTGACATAGACGCCCACCTGGTCGTTTTGTTCGGTCTTCACGCCTTTAGAGAAGGCCATCGTCTCGGCCTCGACACGGCGGTAGGGATTGAAAGTGCCGAGGGGTTTCACACCCTCGTCGGTAGGCATGATGACGGGGAAGGTGCCGTCGGCCTTGTATTGAAACTCCTCGACCGCCACGCTGCGCCCGAAGCCACCGCCGCCGGGCAGTTTGCCGGTGTGGTAGAAGAAATAGGAATGGCCCTTGTAGTCGGCCACGCCGCAGTGGTTGGTAAACGACCCCGTATCGCACAGAGGCATCACCTCGCCGGCGTAGGTCCACGGTCCGAGGGGTGCCGGTGCCGTGCTGTACGAGATGTGCTCAGGCACGCCGCCAGCGGCATAGAGGAGGAAATAAGCCCCCCCGTTGCCCCCCGAGGGGGGTCGTTGGGCCTTTTGTTTCTTCGCGTTATTCACATAATTCGGGTTTTTCATCAGCCATGGACCCTCTACGTAACTGTCGCGGTAGGTCTTGCCCGGCTGCCGCTCATTCATCTTCGGTCCGCCGAAGGCCTCCTCTGTCATGGGCAGCATGCCCACCTCGCCCTCATAAGACACCATGTCGGGGTTGAGCTTCAGGTAATAGATCTGCGGGTTGCCCCACATGAGCCATGCCTGCCCGTCGTCGTCGATCATCACCGTGGGGTCGATATGGTCCCACGAGCCGTTCTCGAAGAGCGGTTTTCCCAATGCGTCGCGGAAGGGGCCGACGGGCGTGTCGGCCACAGCCACCCCGATGGCCATGCCTTTGGATATCTTAGAGTGTGCGCAGATGTACCAATAGAACTTGCCGTTGCGCTCGATGCACTGCGAAGCCCAGGCGCGGTCGTCGGCCCAGGAGAAAGACTCTAAGGCAAGCGGCGAACCATGGTCGGTCCAGTTGACCATGTCTTGTGTGGAATAGATGCGCCACTCCTGCATCCAGAAGAAGTCGGCGCCATCCTCATCGTGCCCGGTATAGACATAGAGGGTGCCGTCGTGCACCATGGGTGCGGGGTCTGAGGTGCACCACGTCTGCACAAAGGGGTTTTGCGCCGCAGCATGCAGGGCAGCGACGGTGCAAAAGGTAAGAAGGGCTTTTTTCATGATTTCGATATTTCGATTATTTTGTTTTTTTTCGTTATTAACGTTATTATCGTTATTAACGTTATTAACGATATTTCGTCATAACGTCATAACAAATACTATCAATTCGTGATAACCACTCCGCCATTGACGGGGATGGCGATGGTGAACTGCTGCTTTTTGTTGCATCTGATGGTCTTCACACTGCCCTGCAGCTGTGCGTCGTCGGCATATAGCTGAAGCGAGGCACCCCGCTCGAACATCGGCAGGGTGATGGTCTTCTTGAGCGGTTCGGGTCCGGCATTGACACCCACGACATACCACTGGCCGGCATGGCGACGAGCCAGGATGACATAGCGGCCGGGGTAGCCGTCGATGAAGCGCACCTCATCCCATGTGGTGGGCACCCGTTTCATGAAGTCGATGGCCCATGCGGGGGCATCGGTCAGGTTGTTGGGCGCCAAGGCGAAATGCTGTACGGCACTCTGGAAGAGCACCGCCGTGGCCAGCGCGAACACATCGCTGGTGACGCGCCGTGTGCCGTGCTGATTGTCGGCGCCATAATACTTATTGAGCGCGGAACCGCCGAAGTCCATCGACCCCACGGTATTGCGCATGAAGGGATGGATGCAGGCATTTCGCGCCTCGGCATCGCACGCCCCCTGTCCGAAGTGCAGGTTTTCCGAAGCCAATACAGCCTCGCTGGCGGCATAGTTGGGATACATGCGCTCCCAGCCGCGCGGCAACGTACACCCATGGAAGATGACGAGCAGTCCGTAGTCGTTGGCATCGGCAAGGATGTCCTCATACAGCCGCATCATATTCTGCTTGTCGCCCCCGAAGAAATCGACCTTGATGCCCCTGATGCCCGTGTCGCGCATCCACTGCATCTCCTGCCTCCGCGGAATGGGCCTGTGCATGCGCCCGATGGGAGTCTGCGGCGCATCGTTCCAACTGCCGTTGGAGTTGTACCAGAGGAAGAGTCCCACGCCTTTCGTCTGAGCGTAGCGTGCCAGTTGGGCGATGCGCTCATAACCGATCTCCCGGTCCCAGAACGCGTCGATGAGCACGCTCTCATATCCCATGGCGGCAGCGAAGTCGATATAGCGGCGCTGCTCATCGTAGTTGCAACTGGGATCCATGCCTATAATCCAACTCCAGGTGCCACGTCCATACACATACTCCTGCGATGCTTTGTATTTGGGCTGAACCAAATCGAAGGGCACGGTGGTCTCGACGATATTGGCCAGGTCGCGCCCCACGGTGATGGTGCGCCACGGTGTCAGTCCGGGCATGGGCACCTGTGGTTCCACGCTGCCCGAGCCGTTGCACTCGCCCTGCTGCGGGAATCCGACGTGATAGAGGCTTCCTCCGTCGCAGAGCAGCCGGCTGGCGCAATAGTCGCCATCGACACCGGTCTCGGAGAGGAGCACCCACCCGCTGTCGGCCACGCGGAAGAGACAGGGGAAGGTGTAGCCCTCGCCCCATCCGTTGCGCCCCACGGGTTCATCTAATGTATAAGGTGTCTCATAACTGGGCGAAGTGCGTGCGAAGCCGCCCATGGGTTTCGACTGCGGACAGAGGAAGGTGGTGGTGCCCTCAGGGAAGAGGAAGCCGCTGGCCTCGGCGAGGACACTGCAGCTGCGAGTCTCCTTTTGTTGCAGGATGCGATAGCGGTAAGCCACATCGCGGTTGCTCACACGGAAGATGACATCGAGCACGGGCTTACCCCCCTTTGCGAAATGACACACGGCCTCGACTGCCTGATAATCCACTTGGCTCTGCTTGATGTTGCGGAGCGTATAACGATCAGTCACCGTCTGCTCATCGCACGAGGTCATGGACAGGTCGCCGGTCAGGTCGCTCACATTGGTTTTCAGACCCAGGGGCGAAGACTCTAAGAGCACCGCGCCCTGACAACTAACCGTATAGGTGGGTTTGCCGTCGGCATCAGTCACGCTGACGGTCACTGACCCATCAGGACTGCTGAACTGTTTCTCTGCCGCCCATAACTGGCCGCAAACCGCAAAAATGATGAATAATAATGCTTTTTTCATAATGATGCTATCGGACAGGGCACGCCCTGTCCCTACTTGATTGATGAGATAACCTCTTATCTCTTATTACCTCTCACCTCTTACCACTCACCTCTCACCTCTCACCTCTTACCTCTCACCTCTCACCTCTTATTTCTTAAACAAATGCGGCACGAACTGACGGAAGCTGCGGCGCCAAGTGAGCCATTCATGGTGCGTACCGGGCGACACATAGAAATCGACCTTCACGCCCAACTGTCGCAGCGACTCGGCCAGTTTCTCCGTGCCAAAGTTCTCTTCGCTGCCACAACTGAGGAAGAGGTAGTGCATCTTTTTGTTGAACTCATCGGCACGGGCGAAGATACCGTCGTAGGCGGTCTTCACATCCAGTCCGAAGATAGCGCCGCTGAACGCGCCCATATACGAGAAGAGGTCCGGATGCGTGAGCACGAGGTCGAACGTCTGATGTCCGCCCCACGACAGGCCTGCCATGGCACGGTGCTCACGGTCGGCACGTGTGCGGAACGTGCGGTCGATGGTTGGGATGAGGTCTTGGGTCATCACGCCATAGAACGATGCGCCATACTGGCTCTCGCCCTGCCGGTTGCTGGCACCGCTGGCAAAATTGAACGGAGCCTTCACGTCGCCGCTCTCCATGACCACGATCATCGGCACCGCCTCGCCCGAGGCGATGAGGTTGTCCATGATATTCTGCATGAACCCTTGTCGCGACCAGCCCGTCTCGTCTTCGCCCATGCCGTGCTGCAAGTAGAGCACGGGATAGCGCTTCTTCGTCTTCTCGTACTCTGCCGGTGTATAGACCAGGGCACGGCGCCACTCATTCTTGTAAGTGGAGTAGTACTGCACGCTGCGCACCTGCCCATGAGGCACTCCCTGCTGCGGACGGTAGTAGTCGCCCTCCTGACCCTCGGACACCTCGATGCCGCTGGCCTGCACGTTGCACCCGAAGAAGGTGTCGCTGGCCGGATCGACCACGCGCACGCCATCCACAAGGATGAAATAATAATGGAATCCCACCACCAGCGGGTCGGTGACGCCAGTCCACACGCCCTTGTCATCGCGGTCGAGGTCGTATTTCTTGCTGCAGATGTCCACCTGCACCCGTTGTGCGCCGGGTGCTACGACACGGAAGTAAGCCTTGCGCTCGCTGTCTATCTTGGGATAGTCAGAACCCGGTATGGCGTATGGCGAGAGCACCGCATCGGCAGGCACTTGAATGCCGGGCGCAGCCTCGATGCCCATGAGCGACAGCATCTTATACGCATAGCGCTTACCCAGTTCGCGGTAGCCGGCAGCATCGAAATGCAAGAAGTCGGGCGCGTTGGTGCACCCTTCGGATGAGATGACGTGCGCGGTATGGATGGTCTGCGGCAGCGTCTGTATGATATCGTTCATCGAGGCACACACACCACGTCCGCCGGCCCGCACCACCTCGCCGGCGAGCAGCGGCACATCCTCGGCACGCAGTCCCAGGTCGGCTATGAGCTGGTGATAGACGTAGGCCACCTTGTCGGGCCAGCGCTGGTCGCCGGTGTTCGACTCACCCTGATGGAGCAGTATGCCCTTGATGACACCCTGCTGCTGCGCCTTCTTGGCCAGCATGACGAGCCGCTCGTAAGGATTGTCGTCGTAGGCTTTGAGCATGCCCGCCATCCATTGCGGCGCACGCGTCTTCACATACTGACCGATGGAATCCTTCATAAACGTCTCGATATGACAACCGCCGATGGCCACATTGATGACACCCACCCGCACATTCTTCGGCAGGTGCTTCACCATGGTGCGCCCGAAGTAATCGACGGGCGTCAGCCCTGTGCGCTCACGACAGAGAGGGGGCACAGCGGTGTACCACTCGCCCATCTTACGCCCGCGCCCGGCATCATCCACGGCCGCCATCATCATAAAGCGCGGATCGACATCTTCTAAGTCGCGCGGCTCAATGCGGGCGTTGCCCTCCATATTCGACTGTCCAAAACACAAGAAAATGTAAAAGTCAGGATCGGCCGCCTTAGCGCCCTGCGCCAATACGACCATACACAATGCCACCCAAATGGCTTTACAAAACTGCTTCATAAAAATATCGATATTCAAAAAAATGCTCATCTCATCAGGTCAAAACGAGCCACCGCCGTTTGATTTCGCAAAATTACACATAATAGATAAAAAAAACGACGATTTCCCGTTACATAAATGTCACAAAATGTTACATGAGTCGTTTTTTTAATTCTTTTTTTTTGCAGATGAATAAAAAATGATTACATTTGCAACATCTAAAGAGACATTTGAAGCCTAAACCCATGAAAAGACAGATTCTGATTATTGCTTATATCTTCAACCTCCTGTTCGCGCACGCGCAGACAGGGGTACTTTATAATACAAGCGACAAACTGTCGAGCAACCTCATCACACATGTCACCACCGACAATGTGGGTTTTCTGTGGATAGCCACCTGGAACGGCCTGAACAGTTACGATGGATACCAATTTACAACCTTCAAGCACGACCCGAACGATGAGAACTCTCTGGCCGACAACGTGGTGCGCTGCGTGATGCAAGCCAGCGACGGCACATTCTACATCGGCATGAGCCGCGCCTTGCAGACCTTCCGCAACGACCGCTTCCACACGCTGAAGGTGACCGACGTGCACAACCGCGTGATCACCGCCAACATCACCTGTATCTATCAGCGGCGCAACGGCCAACTGCTCATCGGCACGTCGGGCCATGGCGTGTTGCGCATCAAAAACGACGACGAGGCGCAGGCCGACCCCACACTGAGCAACATCACCAACTATCCGCGGCGACTGCTCGAAGACTACAACGGTCAATTGTGGATAACCACCGAGGACGATGGTGTTTATGCCGTCAAAGACCAGCAGGTGCGGCACTTCTTCGCAGGCTCGCGCTCGTGCATGGACATCATCACCGACGAGGGCGGCAATATCTACGTGGCACGTATGAACGGCGGTGTGTATATGCTGAAAAACGGCACCAACGACTTCGAACTGCTGCCACAAACCGAACAGGTGCGTGCCGAATCGCTCTGCCTGACCAAGAGCGGACAACTGCTCATCGGCACCAACGCGCAGGGACTCTATATCTTCGACCGAGTGACCCGTACACTGACCAAAGACCCGTACTACAGCACACAGGTGGATTTATCAAGGGGCAAGATACAGTCGATTGTGGAAGATAATTTCGGCAACATCTGGCTCGGTATGCTGCAGAAAGGCGTGTTTAAACAGCCCACCGGCAACTCGCCCTTCGCCTACATGGGATATAAACTGGGCAACAACAACACCATCGGCGCCGAATGTGTGATGAGTATCTACGAGACACGCGACGGCACGCGGTGGATAGGCACCGACAACGACGGACTGCACGGCGTGGGACACAGTGCCGCCCTGCTGAAACGATATACGCCACAAACGGCATCCGAGACTGCCGTGCCCTCGACCATCCTCGACATCAGCGAAGACGAGCATGGACGGCTGTGGGTGGCCAGTTACCTGAAAGGCTGCGGATGGATAGACGCCGCAGGACAGTATCACTGGCTTGACTGCACCAAAGGAAAGGCGGAAAGCGTGTTTGGCGTGAAAGCCGACCAGCAGGGACACCTGTGGATAGGCACCATGGGCGACGGACTGAAACGCTACGACCTGCAGACGGGCGAGGTGAAGGAATACCGCGCCACCGAAGAGGCGGTGATAGACCCCAACCGCAACGCACTGGTCAACGACTACATCGCGCAGCTCTACCTCTCTGACGACCACCGCCGACTGTATGTGGGCACCAGCCTGGGACTGGCCTGCCTCGACATCGAAAGAGACAGCTGGGTGAGCGTATTGGGCAGAAACCGCATCGTGGACGACAAAGCCATCAGCGACATGAAAGAAGACGGCGAGGGCAACGTGTGGGTGGGCTCGACCGACGGTCTGTACTGCTACAACAAGAAGACACGGCAGACCAAAATCTATACCAAGGCGCAGCGGATGGCCGACGACCATGTGGCAGCCATCGAGATAGACAAGAACGGACACCTGTGGGTGAGCACGAGCCACGGACTGACACGGCTGAACCCGAAAGACGGCACCACCGAAAACTTCTTCTCGGGCGACGGACTGCAAGACAACGAATTCTCAGAGGGCGTGTCGATGATAGACACGGCCGGCATCATCAGTTTCGGCGGCATGGGCGGCATCACATGGTTCGACCCCAATAAGATGAGACTACAGAAACGGCAGTTCGGCGTGCACCTGACCCGTTTCTCCATCAACGGACATGAGGTGCAGGCCGGCATGGAGTCGGGCAGCTACACCATCACCGACAGCACCGCCATCGATGCCAACCGCTTCGAACTGGCTCATCAAGACAACTCATTCTCGATCATGCTCTCCACCCTGACGTACGACAACCCCGAGCATGTGTCGTACCTGTACAGCATCAACAAAGAGGAATGGATAAGTATGCCGCATGGCACCAACGAACTGTCGTTCAGTCACTTGCCTGCCGGCACCTACCACTTCCGGGTGAAGGCCGTCATCAACCACGAGGAGTCGGCTATCAGGGAGTTCACCGTCATCATACACCCTGAATGGTACCGTTCCACCACGGCCTACATCATCTATCTGCTGCTTGCCGGCCTCCTGATATGGTGGTATTTCCGCAGCCGCCGACAGAAAGAACAGACGCGCCTGCGCATGCAGGAGCATATCCACGCCAGCCAGCTCAACGACTCGCGCCTGAAGGCTTTCATGAACATCAGCCACGAGTTGCGCACGCCCATGACCCTCATCTTCGCACCGCTCGAGACACTGATGAACGGCGAGAAAGACCCGCACCGACTGAAGATCTTCAACACCATCAAGCGCAATGCCGACCGCATGATGAACCAACTGAACCAGATGATGGACCTCAGGAAGATAGACAAAGGGCAGTTGCAACTGAAGATGCGCCAGACCGACCTGATACGGTTCACCGACGACATCATGACGCTGTTTGAGCACCAAGCCGTATCGAAACAGATCGACCTGCGCTTCGACCACGCCGATGAGTCGCTGCCCGTGTGGATAGACCAAAACAACTTCGACAAGGTGCTCATCAACCTCATCGCCAACGCTTTTAAGTTCACCCCCACCGGCGGACAAATCACCGTCAGCGAAGAACAGGCCGACGGCCATGCCATCATCCGCATCTCAGACAACGGCATCGGCATACCCGAAGAGAAACTGCCGCGCGTCTTCGACCGCTTCTACCAGGTGGCGGTGGGTTCAGACCACCACACCGGCACCGGCATCGGACTGGACCTGGCCAAATCGCTCGTGACACTGCACCATGGCACCATCAACGTGTATAACAACAAAGAAGGACGCGGATGCACCTTCACCATCACACTGCCGATGGGTCAGGCGCATCTCTCGCCCGAGGAGATAGCCACCGAGGCCGAAGAACCGACACACACCGTGATATACAACCAGCCCGTAGGCTACAACGGTACCGACACAGAGGAAGAGGTGGAAACGGAACAAGACAACACGACCACAGAGACGGAAGAGACACCCAAGACCGAGTTTAATACGGGCAACAAGAAACGCAGCGTGGTGGTGGTGGACGACGACCATGAGATACGCGACTTCTTGGAGCAGGAACTGAGCAACGACTACAACGTGACGCTCTACACCAACGGTCAGGAGGCACTCACCGGCATCCTGCAGCACGTGCCCGACCTGATTATCACCGACTATATCATGCCCGAGATGGACGGTGCCACGCTGTGCAGCAAACTGAAAGGCCATGTGAACACCAACCACGTGCCCATCATCCTGCTCACCGCCAAAGACAGCGACGAAGACCATCTGGCTCTGCTCGAGATGGGAGCCAACACCATCATCAACAAACCCTTCAACCTGGACATCCTGAAGGTGACCATCGACAACCTGCTGCACAACCGCGAGGTGATGCGCAACAAATTCTCGGGCAACGAGTCGGCCGAGAATAAAATCACGAAAGTGACGGCCGAGTCGCCCGACGAGCGTCTGCTCAACCGCATCATCGCCGTCATCAACAAAAACCTGAGCAACCCCGACTTCAACGTCAACGCCATCGCCGACGAGGTGGGTGTGAGCCGCGTGCACCTGTTCCGCAAGATGAAGGAACTGACCAACCTCTCGCCCAGCGTGTTCATCAGCAACATACGCCTGAAACAGGCTGCTCAGCTGCTCTCCGAACAGCACCACAGCATCGAAGAGATCACCTATATCTGCGGTTTCGGCTCTCCCTCGTCGTTCTCGCGTAAGTTCAAGAGTTTCTACGGCATGTCGCCCCGCGACTACATGAGGGAGCATCTGGACGACAAAGAGTGACACGCGTCAGAGCGTCAACACTTGCCCAGCATTGCGCAACAGCCAAAGCGCAAAGAATTCGTCATACACGAGATAGCCATTCCTCTCGTGTGTGACGTAATCTTTCTCCATAAGACCTTTCACCGCCGACATCACCGAACTAGGCGACCATAAATGGTATTTTTTGATAAACGCGCCTCCAGTAATATTGGCAGCCGTACCCTCATGAGCAATGACACTTATCATCAAACGCTGCCGCTCGGTCATCTGACTATACTGCGTCTCATAATTCTCAGACAGCAGGTCAAGAATATAATTGACCGACTCAACGGCCATCGGCAAAGTGGCTGTTGTGCCTGTGTGCGTGCGCATAAAGAGAACATTCATCACCCGCTGCATGTATGATGTCACGCCCCGGAACCGCCGATAGACAGCAGTAACAACATCTTCTCCTATCGACTTGCCTTCATCTTCAAACAACCGACGCGCAAACGCAACATATTTGTCTAATGGAATAGGAGACAGCCCCATTGTAATGACAGACTGATAAAAAGGACGCGAAGGAGAAGTGAAAATCTCGTTCATCATGTGCCTCTTTGAGCCAGAGAAGATAAAAGTAGTATTGGTAGTGTGCTGTATATATGTGCGTAATGCCGCTTCAACGTTGCTTTCAGGATATTTCATTATCTGCTGGAATTCATCGATGGCTACCAAGCAAGGTCTGGGGGCATGGGCCAAATAATGAAATATCTCACGGAGCGTCAACTCCGGATTGTCTATTTTGCCAAGGCCTAAGCCCCAAACAGGATTTCCATTGAAGTCAAAGGAAAACTGAGCCTGAATGGACTTCAGCGATGAAAGAAAAACCTCCCAGAATTTTCTCCCCTTCGGTTTCAATTCATCCAATATAGCCTGCCCGAACACATTCACGAAATCGCGCAATGAACTGGTAGAATAGATATCGACCAAAAAAGTATCAAAATGGTCGCGGATGGTTGGTTGCGCGAAACAATGACAAATCAATTCCGTCTTTCCCAATCGACGCGGTGAGATGAGCGCCAAATCATTCCCGTTCAATACCAATTCTGTCAGATTGAGGGTCTCTTTCTCGCGGTCGCAAAAATAATCAGCTCCAGCGTAGCCTTTTGTCACAAATGGATTCATCATATTTCCTGATTTTTGCGCACAAAGATAATGCTAAAAAAACAAATTACCAAAAAAATGATTATCTAATTTTAGATAATCTATTTTTAGATAATCTAAAATTAGATAATTTTATGAAACACTAACTCCACCCATTCATCTATTATCTATTATCTATCATCTATTATCTATTATCTATCATCCGCCCTTTTCATCCGCTGGTTGAGTTGGAAGAGCGCAGGCAGAAGCAGGCAGAATGAGAATGCGACAGCCATCAACACGCGCTGCTGATTGCCGCCGAACAAATCGCCCAACGTCAAATCGAACATGCCCGGGTAGAGATTGGCCACCACATAGGCCACCGTGTTATTGACCCAGTGGAGCAGGATGCCGGGCAGGATGCTGCCCGTGCGCCAATACATCCACCCCATCAGCACACCGATGAGGAAGGCATGGGGCATCTGCGCCGGATTGAAATGGGCGGCAGCGAAAAACAACGCCGACACGATGATGGCCACCCACGGACGGTATGCCGTGAGCAACTCCCTGAGGATGGCACCGCGAAACACCACCTCCTCGACCAGCGGGGCGAAGATGCAGATGGCCACATAGCCCCACGGCGAAGCCATGACCTGAGCAAACACCTCGGCATTGGTATCGGGCAACTGTAACTGTTCTAACAGCCATTCTGAAGGGATGATCGATCCCAATGCTGCGATAACGACCCAAAACAACACCCCTACAGGACGCGTCTTGAGATAGGTGCGCGACACCACGCACCACCGGCACACCAGGAAGATGACGAGCACGATGAGGCTATACACAGCCGACGAGACGATGACCACCGGAGCCGAGGTCATCATACGCTCATCGACAGCCACGCCCCCGGCCCACGACCAGACCAGCATGACAGCATAGGTGCCGATGATCTGCACAGCCAGGAATACCACTAAATATAATAAGGCTTTTTTCATTGTTTCTTAATAGATACTATAGTTTTTGAGATGACTGAGATGATGGATGCTCAATAGAGCTGATGTCTTGACGGAGCTGGCGGGCGAGGGCTTCGGGCGAGTCGAAGGGGCGCTCCTCGCGCAAGCGGCGGCGGAAAGCCACGGTGAGACGGTGGCCATACAGATTGCCATCGAACTGCAGGATATGCACCTCGAGTGTGAGGTGGTCGCCATGGAATGTAGGCCGCGTGCCGATATTCATCATGGCCGTATAGACCGCGGGCTTATCGTCGATCTGCGCCGCCACCTCATAGACCCCGCAGGCAGGCACCAGCTGGCAGGGTTCTACGAGCGATAGGTTGGCTGTGGGGAATCCCATCTTGCGCCCCTGCTGCTCGCCGCCTACGACGGTGCCCGTGAGCGCGTATGGACGGCCCAGGCACCGGTCGGCCTCCACCACGTCACCCTGACGGAGCGCACGGCGGATGCGCGACGAACTGACACTCGCGTCGGCCACGTCAAGTTCATCGGCATGGACCACCCGTATGCCAGCCTCGCCGCCCCACCGCACATAGTCGTCGAACGAGGCGTGAGGGTCGTGGCCGAAATGGTGGTCGTAGCCCACCACCAGACAGCCGACGTGCATCTGCCGGGCCAGCACCTGCGCCATAAACTCGCGCGCGCTCATCGCCGCCATCTGCGCATCGAAGCGGAGCACCCAGCACAGGTCGATGCCCGTGGCTTCGAGCAGAGCCAGCTTGTCATCAAGCGGTGTGAGCAGCTCGGGCCGGTAGTCGGCCTTGACCACCTGCCGTGGATGTACGTCAAACGTGACGACCGCCGAGAGCAGTTGCTCCTGCCCTGCTATGTGGCGCACCTGCTGCAGCAGATATTGATGTCCGCGGTGCACCCCGTCGAAGAAGCCGATGGTGGCCACGCAGGGCGGCACATGGTCAGGACGGTCGGAATAGAGTATTCTCATGACTGATAAAAAGTATTCTGCAAACGGTCAGCAAACAAGTGCTTACTTCAGGTGAATGACGAAGTTCAACTCTTTGCTGCCATACTTCACCCGGTGCTGTGGCAGCGGTTCGGCTCCCCAGCTGTTGATGCACCCCACGCCCAGATGCTCGCTGTCGATAAAGAGGTTGGTATATCTCGAGCGTGGCACATCCGACGGGTGACGCTGGTGTTTCTCCATCCCCTCGTCAAGGGCCTCCACATCGTAGTGCAGGGCGCTCATGCTCAGGTACATCCTATCCGAGCACGCTATCTTGATGCCCCGGCCGGCACTGTCGGTCTGCCGCCACCAGCGGATATCGGTCTTCAGTCCTGTCTCCTGAGGCCGCACGTAGGGATAGAACTGCTCGTCGGCCGTCTGCCGGTAGATGCCCACGAGTTGCGACTCCTTGCGGTCGATGTAATTCTCTACGGGTCCGCGACCGTAATATTCGCTGTGGTCCATATCGTAGGGCATCTGTATCACCATGCCGAAGCGGAACATGTCGCTCACCTGCGCACCAATCGTGGTCTCCATCTTCTGTCTCACACGTATCGTACCCTCTTTGTCGTCCATGCGATAGGTCAGGGTCAGTGTGGCCTGCACCTCGGGCATATCATAGACGGCTTTGACCACCGCTTGATTGTCTTTGGGCTCGCCGACATCGAGCGACCGCAGCAGAATCTGCGGATGGCGCCACACGGCATAGCGTTCTTGCAGGCGGGCACCCATGTCGTTGTCGGTGACGGCGCGCCAGAAGTTAGGCATCAGCATACCGTCCTGACCCAGCAACTGCCGCCCTTGGAAGCTCATCGCCCGGATGAAACCCGTCTGACGGTCGAACGCCACGTTCATGCTGTCAGAGGCGACCTGAATGGTAGTGGAACCGGGCACATCCGTGACGTGCAATGACGGTTTCCCTTTATGCTTCAGTTTTTTCGGCTTATCCCGCTGAAGAAGCGTCGGCGTACCCAGACTGGTGTCAATCTGCGCGTATGCGATGACGGTGCCTGCGGGCATGAGCGGTTCATCGGTCTTCAACTGGAACTCGCAATTGTAGTAGGAATCCTCCACATCGACAGGCAACAGTTCAGGCAGCAGTTCGATGAACTGCCTGCCCTGGGGAGCGGCATGCAGGGTATCGATCACGATGGTCGAACCATCCTGCACCACGCCATCGTACACCTTACGCATCACGAGGCACACATTGCTCAGGTCGCGGAAGAAAAACTCGTTGCAGACAAAGATGCCCCGTTTGTAAGGCTCTGTCTTGATCCATACGTTCTGATAGAAATAGCCCACCTCGTAGAAATGGGGATTGGGCACCCGGTCGGGACTGACCAGGCCGTTGCAGTTGAAGTTATTGTCCGACGGGTCGTAGTCGTTGTAATCGCCGCCGTAGGAGTAGTCGTGCAGGGGCTGGGAGCAGGGGGCAGAGGGCAGGAGGCTGGCCACAGGAAATGACGCATCACTGGCTGTTGCCGGTGCTTTTCCGTCCCGGCGCAGTCCCTGATCGACGAAGTCCCAGATGAACCCGCCTTGGTATTTGGGGTAGCGGCGCACCAGGTCCCAATACTCCTTGAATCCGCCGCAGCTGTTGCCCATGGCATGTGCATACTCGCACTGGATGAGGGGCTTGGTGACCGCCGCATCCTGGGCATAGCGCTCGCAGTCGTCTTGCGACAGGTACATCGGACAGAAGATATCGGTATTGTCGCCGGTGCCGGCCGGTTCGTACTGCACGGGGCGCGAGGGGTCCTGGCTCTTGATCCACTGCCGTGCGGCGGCGAAGTGGTCGCAGTTTCTCGTCTCATTGCCCAGGCTCCAGACGATGATGCTGGGATGGTTGCGCAGCAGCGACACATTGTGGCGGTTGCGCTCCATGATGGGCAGGGCAAACTGCGGCTGCGTAGAGGGCGACTCCTTCCCATAGAGGAATCCGTGACTCTCGATATTAGCCTCGGCCACCACATAGAGCCCGTACTCATCGCACAGGTCGTACCAGAGCGGGTCGTCGGGATAGTGGCTGGTGCGCACAGCGTTCACATTGAAGCGTTTCATCAGGGCGATGTCTTGCACCATGCGCTCACGGCTCACCACATAACCGCCGTCGGGATCCAGTTCATGCCGGTCAACGCCCTTGATGAGGACAGGCTGTCCGTTGACGAGCAGTTGTGCGTTTTTGATTTCCACCCGTCGGAAGCCCACCCGTTGGGTGATGACCTCGCCCTGCTGCCCTTTCTTGGGCGCAAGGGTGGTCACGAGGGTGTAGAGATACGGTGTCTCTGCCGTCCACGGCTTGACGTTTTTCACCTTGAGGGCGATGTTGCCCTGCGCCGGCAATGACTCTTGCCAGGAGCCGACCTTCCCGTCAGCCACCCGTTTGCCGTCGCGGTCGTAGAGTTCCACCGTGACGTTGCCCTGTCCGGTCTTCAGCACATTCACTTGCAGCAGCCCGTCGCGGTAGAGGTCGTCGAGGGTGGCATCCACACGGATGTCGTCGATATGGTTGTTTTTCGGCCGTGCGTAGAGGTAGCTGTCGCGTGCCACGCCCGAGAGCCGCCAGAAGTCCTGGTCCTCAAGATAGGAGCCGTCGCACCAGCGCAGCACCTGCACGGCGAAGAGGTTCTCGCCGGGTTGCAGGTATGGAGTGACGTCAAACTCAGCCGCCACCTTCGAGTCTTCGCTATAACCCACATAATGGCCGTTGACATAGAGGTACATGCATGAGGTGACAGAGCCGAAATGTGCGATGACCTGTTGTCCCTGCCATGCCTCGGGCACCTGTACGACACGCCGGTAGCTGCCCACATGGTTGTCTTTGACGGGCACCCGTGGCGGGTCGTTCTGAAAATGTCCGCGCCACGCAAAACCGATGTTCACGTATTCGGGGTCGCCATAGCCGTTGAGTTCCCACATCGCGGGCATGAGCAGCCACGACCACGCCGAGTCGTCGTAGTCGGTGCGGTAGAAGTCGGCCGGCCGCTCGTCGGCATTGGCCACATAATGGAATCGCCAAGGGCCGTCGAGCCTGAGGTAACGGTCGGAGCGTGTTTTGTCGCCCGTCATGGCGGCCGACTCGCTCTCGTAGGCGAAGAAATCGGTGTGCAGGCTGAGACGGTTCACCTCGTTCACCTGCATGTCGCACCATTCAGTGAAGGTGGGCTGTGTCTGTGCAAAGGCCGCACATGCCAAGCAAAGGCACCCCGCCAGGATTTGTTTTCTCATTTTTGAGGGAGTTTTTTTATTGCGAGTTTAGGAGTTTGGGAGTGTGGGAGTTTAGGAGTTTGGGAGTTTGGACAATAGCCTTGGGGCATTATAGATACGATAGATACGATAAATACGAAAATATGAAAACACGATAGGCTTACATGTCTTTAAAAGCTCCTCAGCCACGATTTCAGCTCGGCCAGCATCTCGACATGGTATTTGAAGCCCATGCGACTGCCCCAGCCGTGTCCGCCAGAGGGATAAACATGGAGCGAGGCGGGGATGTGGTTGATGGTGAGCGAGAGGTAATAGGCTGTGCCGTTGATGGGGGGCACCACACGGTCGTCGTCGCTCAGGGCGATCCAGGCGCGTGGGGTGCGTGCCGACACCTGCCGCTCGCCACTGTACTGCTGCTCGAGTGCCTTCAGTTGGGCACCGTCGCGCTGGTTGCCGAGGAAATTGTCGTGCGAACCCTTGTGGGTGTTCTGCGGGTCCATGGTGACCACGGGGTAGAACAGGATCTGGAAGTCAGGCCGCGCATCGTCAGCGGCATGGGTGGCCACGGTGGACGCAAGGTGTCCGCCGGCCGACGACCCCATGATACCTACGTCGGCGGGATTGACGTGCCATTCGGCGGCATGGCGCCGCACCATCCTCACCGCCTCTTCGGCATCAGACACAGGCACATTGAGGTTGCCGTGCGGCATCCGGTATTTGAGCACCACCACGGCAATGCCCTGGTCGTTGAAGAATCCGGCCCAGTCCTTGCCCTCATGATCCATGGCCAAGTGCGAATAACCGCCGCCCGGACAGATGACCACGGCCCGGCCTGTCGCCTTGTCGGCATTGGGCAGATAGATAAACACTTTCGCCGTGTCGGCGGGATTGCTACTCACTACGGGGGCGCCGTCGGGCCATAAGAGAGCCTCGCTGCGCGTCTGAGCCATTGCGCCAAACGCCACAAGCGTCATCACAGCTGCTAAGAATAAATATTTCATTGAATTAAACTAAAAGTGATTGAGTTCATACTTTCTGCGGTGCAAAAATACACAAAAAAAACGGCAAAAGGGTGCAAAAGAGATTATTTCTTCTCTTTTATTAACTGGAAATTTGGAATTATCAGAACAATGTATTACTTTTGCATACAAAAGTATTTTAATGTGATACAAAATGGCTACAACAATCATCCGCAAACCGACCTCATTCCGCTTAAGGACCGACTTAATTGAAAGTCTGAAACGAAATGCGGCACGTGAGAACCGCACACTCAATAATTACGTAGAGAATATCCTGCTCGACATCGTCTATCACGAACCCAACGCCACAACAAAAACAGCCATAAAAGAGGCCATAGGGCGAAAAGAATACCCCACAGGAGAAGTGTATGATGGTGTAGATGACCTTTTTAAAGCACTTGACGAAGAATGAAACGATTATTTCCATCTTCACAGTTTAAAAAAGACTACAAACGCTATCGTAACCAACCAAAGAAGAAGGCAGCCTTACAAGAAATCCTTGAGTTCCTGATTCATGACCAGCCCATCCCTGCACAATATTCACCCCACCCGCTCAAAGGGCAATATAAAGGCTGTATGGAATGTCATGTGGGCAACGACTTCCTCTTAATCTGGATAGACAGGGTTCATGATATTATCGAACTCGTAAGACTGGGATCGCATTCTGAACTTTTCGAATAAATGATAATAAAATCAACTTACAACATAATGAAAAAACTATTATTGATGATGTGCGCTGCCGCCCTCATGGCCATGAGCGCACAGGCTAAAGTGAGGCTGCCGCACCTGATCGGCGACCACATGGTACTACAACAAAACACCGAGGCTCGCCTCTGGGGCTGGGACAAACCCGGCAAACGGGTGAAGGTGACCCCCTCATGGGGCAAGGAGAGCTACACCGCCAAGACCGGCGACGACGGCAAATGGATGGTGAAGGTGAAGACGCCCGCGGCCAGTTACACCGAATATGACATCACCTTCGATGACGGCGATGCGCTCACCATCCACGGCGTGGTGTGCGGCGAGGTGTGGGTATGCGCCGGACAGAGCAACATGGAGATGCCCGTCAGGGGCTTCGGCAACTGTCCCGTGGAAGGTTACAACCTGGCGGTGACCGATGCGGTCAACTCCAAGGGCGTACACTTCGTGAAGATACCCAGCGTGATGTCGATGACCCCGCTCGACGATGCCGACTGCCAATGGAAGGTGTGCAACCCCAATACGGTGGGCGAGGCCTCTGCCACCGGCTATTTCTTCGCACGACTGCTGAGCCGCACACTCGACATACCCGTCGGACTGGTCATGGCTAATAAAGGAGGTACGCGCGTGGAGAGCTGGCTCACACGCGACAACCTGCAACGCTATACCCAGGAGACGCTCGACTCACTGGAGATGGTGAAACGGTTTGAATGGGACTATCACCGCCCGCTGCTGTGGGGCAACGGCACCTTCAACCCCATCCTCAACTATACCGTCAAGGGCATCCTCTTCTATCAAGGCTGCTCTAACGTGGGCGACCCCGGCAACCAATATTCGGAACGGCTGGCACTGCTGGTGAAACAGTGGCGCGAACAGTTCGCCCTGGGCAACATCCCCTTCTACTTCGTGCAGATAGCACCTTACTACTACGATGATGACGTGAACGGCATCAGCGGTGCCCTGCTACGCGAACAGCAGTTCCGTGCCGCCCAGATCATCCCCAACAGCGCCATCGTATGCACCAACGACCTGGCCTACCCCTGGGAGACACAACAGATACACCCCTGCCAGAAACAGCCGGTGGGCGAACGACTGGCCTTCCAGGCACTCAACAAGACCTACGGCATGAAGAGCATCATGTGCGAAAGTCCGTCGTTCAAGGACATGACCATCAAGGAAGACACCTGCTTCGTACACCTGCAGAACGACTATGACGGCATCAGCCGCTATGAGGATATCCAAGGGTTTGAGGTGGCCGGCGACGACCATGTGTTCCACAAGGCCAACGCCTATTATTACTGGACGAAAGGCATCATCATCACCTGTCCCGAAGTGAAGAAACCCGTGGCCGTGCGCTATTGCTTCCGCAATTTCCAACTCGGCAATGTGGCCAACCAAGCCCTCCTGCCACTCTTCCCCTTCCGAACAGACCAGTGGTAAAGCCCCCTCCCCACCCCTCCCCGAGGGGAGGGAGTAATTAGCAGAGTATTGCCCAAACTCCTAAACTCCCAAACTCCTAAACTCCCAAAAGAAATGCATCCCTTAGACAAATTCTCGCACTGCCCGGTATGTGGCAGTGCGAACTTCCTTATCAATGACGAAAAGAGCAAACGGTGCGCCGACTGCGGCTACGTGTACTACCTGAACCCCTCGTCGGCCAATGCCGCCATCGTGATCAACGAACACGGCGAGCTGCTGGTGGAACGGCGCGGGCGCGAACCGCAAAAAGGATTGCTCGACCTGCCCGGCGGCTTTGCCGACATCGGCGAGACCGCCGAACAAGGGGTGATACGCGAGGTGCTGGAAGAGACCGGACTGGAAGTGACGGAAGCCCGCTATCTCTTCAGCTTCCCCAACACCTATCTTTACTCCGGACTGGTGGTGCCCACACTCGACCTCTTCTTCCGCTGCCACGTAAACGACCTGAGCACCCTGCGCGCCGACGATGATGCCGCCGAAGTGCTCTGGATACCCCTCGACCAGGTGCGAGCCGAAGATTTCGCCTTCGAATCCATCCGACACGGAGTGGCCGAATTCTTAAAAAATCCTAAATAACCATCTATATAATAAGGTGGTTAAAAAGTTATGCGTACTTTTGCGCCCCAAAACATAGCGACGATACAAAAGTATGCAAGAAAATCTAGTAATTGTAGAGAGCCCTGCCAAAGCCAAAACGATTGAGAAATTCTTAGGCAAGGACTACAAAGTCATGTCGAGCTACGGTCATATCCGCGACCTGCGTAAGAAAGAAATCAGTGTTGACACCGACACGATGGAGCCCGACTATGAGATTCCCGAAGAGAAGAAGAAATTAGTCAGCGAACTGAAAGCCAACGCCAAAAAGGCGAAGAAGATATGGTTGGCATCCGATGAAGACCGCGAGGGAGAAGCCATCTCATGGCATCTGTGCGAGGTGCTCGGTCTGGACGAGGAGAACACCAGCCGCATCGTGTTTCACGAGATTACCAAACCTGCCATCCTGCAAGCCATACAAGAGCCGCGCAAACTAGACATGAACCTGGTGAATGCGCAGCAGGCACGCAGGGTGCTCGACCGCATCGTAGGTTTCAAACTGTCGCCCGTGTTGTGGCGCAAAGTGAAACCCGCACTGTCGGCCGGACGCGTGCAGAGCGTGGCCGTGAGACTGATTGTGGAGCGCGAACGCGAAATCCAAAGCTTCAATAGCGAGACCTACTACCGCGTCAACGCCACCTTCATACATACACTCGCCAACGGCACGCAGGCAGAGGTGAAAGCCGAACTGAACACCCGCTTCAAAAGCCATGAGGAAGCCACCGCATTTCTCGAGAAATGCAGTCAGGCCGACTTCTGCGTTGACAGCATCACCAAAAAACCGCTCAAACGCATGCCGGCACCCCCCTTCACCACCTCGACCCTGCAACAGGAGGCCGCACGCAAACTCGGTTTCACCGTGTCGCAAACCATGATGGTGGCACAGCACCTGTACGAAAACGGATACATCACCTATATGCGTACCGACTCGGTCAACCTCTCCACGCTCTGCATCGGGGCATCCAAAGAAGAGGTGATACGGCTCTATGGCGAGGATTACAGCCGTCCGCGCAATTTCCAGACCCGCGCCAAAGGAGCACAGGAAGCGCACGAGGCCATACGCCCCACCTATATGAGCAACACCGAGATAGAAGGCAACACACAAGAGAAACGGCTCTATGAACTCATCTGGAAGCGCACCGCCGCCTCGCAAATGGCTGAGGCACAGATAGAGAAGACCACGGTCAACATCAGCATCAGCGGCACCGAAGAGCAGTTCGTCGCCAACGGCGAAGTGGTGGTGTTCGACGGTTTCCTGAAAGTTTATCGCGAGTCCATCGACGACGACGACAAAGAAACATTGGCATCCGAGGAGATGACACACACGCTGCCCGCCATGAAGAAAGGCGACACACTCAACCGCAAGGAGGTGAGCGCCACACAGCGCTTCACGCTCGGACCCGTGCGCTATACAGAGGCCAGCCTGGTGCATAAGCTCGAAGAGCTGGGCATCGGCCGACCCTCGACCTACGCACCCACCATCAGCACCATCCAACAGCGTGAGTACGTGCAGAAAGGCGACAAAAAAGGCGAAGAGCGCACCTATACCATCGACACGCTCAAAGGCAGCAAGATAGCCACCAAAAGCAAGAAAGAGGTGGTAGGCAGCGACAAAGGCAAACTGCTGCCCACCGACATCGGCATCGTCGTCAACGACTTCCTGCTCAAATACTTCCCCGCCATCATGGACTACAACTTCACGGCAAAGGTGGAGACGCAGTTCGACCAGATAGCCGAGGGAAAAGCCAACTGGACGGCTATGGTGAAGAAATTCTACAAAGACTTCGAACCGACCGTAGAGAAGACGATGAACATACGCGCCGAGCACAAAGCCGGAGAACGCGAACTGGGCATCGACCCCAAAAGCGGCAAACCCGTGTTCGTGAAAATAGGACGCTACGGACCCATCGTACAGATAGGCACCGCCGACGACGACGAGAAGCCACGCTTCGCCCAACTGCCCTCGAGCCTGAGCATGGAGAGCCTGACACTAGAAGAGGCCCTCGAACTCTTCACCCTGCCCCGTGTGGCCGGTGAATACCAAGGACAGCCTGTGACCATCGGCACCGGACGCTTCGGCCCGTATATCCTCTACAACAAGAAATACGTGTCGCTGCCCAAGACCGAAGACCCACACACGGTGACCCTCGAAACAGCTGTCAGCCTGATAGAAAAGAAACAGCAGGAAGACCAGCAACGCCACCTGAAACGCTTCAGCGAGGATGAGAAACTGGAAGTGCTCAACGGCCGCTACGGCCCATACATCGCCTACGACGGCAAAAACTACCGACTGCCCAAGGCCAAGCACGCCACAGCCGCCGAACTGACCTACGAAGAGTGTATGAGCATCGTCAACGCCACCCCCACCAAGAAAAAATAAACAGATGATACGCATCATCATCATCGGATATATGGGCGCGGGAAAAACCACCGTGGGCAACGCCCTCTCGCGCCAATTAGGCATCCCTTTCTACGATCTCGACTGGTATATCGAGACGAGGATGCACAAAAGCGTGGCACAGATCTTCGAAGAGAAGGGCGAAGAGGGATTCCGCAAGATAGAATACAATATGCTGCACGAAGTGGCTGAGTTTGAGAATGTCATCATCAGCACCGGCGGCGGCACGCCCTGTTTCTTCGACAACATGGACTACCTCAACCAGCAGGGTGACACCATCTATCTGAAAGCGACGCCCGAGGTGCTCTACGCACACCTGAAAATGGGCCGCACCGTGCGACCCCTGCTGCTGAACAAGACATCCGAGCAGATGCAAGCGTTCATCAGCGAGCAACTGTCGCTGCGCGAGCCGTTCTACAGCAAGGCCCGCCATACACTCGATGTCAACCTGCTCGATAATTACGACAAGATCAAGACTTCGGTAGAACGCATCCGCGAGATGACAGGAGTGTGAAGCCCCACCCCCTTCCCCTCCCGAGGGAGGGGCGTAGTTAGCGACCAGACTACCAAACGTCCAAACGACTAAACGACCAAACCACCAAACGACCAAACGACCAATCATGAAGAAATGGACCATTGACGATGCAAGAGAGCTCTACAACATCAACGGATGGGGCACCTCTTATTTCGGTATCAACGACGAAGGTGACGTCTATGTCACGCCCTGCAAAGACCAGACGCAAATCGACCTGCGCGAGGTGATGGACGAACTGGCACTGCGCGATGTCACATCGCCCGTGCTGCTGCGCTTTCCCGACATCCTCGACAACCGCATCGAGAAGACATGGAGCTGCTTTAAGAAAGCCGCCGAGGAGTACCACTACAATGCTGAAAACTATGTGGTCTATCCCATCAAGGTGAACCAGATGCAGCCGGTGGTGGAAGAAATCATCAGCCACGGACGTAAGTTCAACCTCGGACTGGAGGCCGGCTCAAAACCTGAGTTGCACGCCGTCATCGCCATGCAATGCCAGAGCGACAGCATCATCATCTGCAACGGATATAAAGACCAGAGCTATATCGAACTGGCCCTGCTGGCGCAGAAAATGGGCAAGCGCATCTTCATCGTCGTAGAGAAGCTCAACGAACTGGACATCATTGCCAAGATAGCAAAGAAACTCGATGTGCGGCCCAATATCGGCATCCGCATCAAACTGGCCTCCTCGGGCAGCGGCAAATGGGAAGAGAGCGGCGGCGACGCATCAAAATTCGGACTGACAGCCACCGAACTGCTCGACGCCCTCGACACGCTCGACCGCAAAGGACTGCACGACTGCCTCAGGCTCATCCACTTCCATATCGGTTCGCAAATCACGAAAATACGCCGCATACAGGCAGCCCTACGCGAGGCATCGCAATTCTATATCCAACTGCACAAAATGGGCTATAACGTCGATTTCGTAGATTGCGGCGGCGGCTTGGGCGTGGATTACGACGGCACACGGTCGCCCAGCAGCGAGAGCTCAGTCAACTACTCCATCCAGGAGTATGTCAACGACTGTATCTACACATTCGTCGAGGCGGCCAACAAAAACACGCTCCCCCACCCCAACATCATCACCGAGAGCGGCCGCTCGCTGGCAGCACACCACTCCGTGCTCGTCATCGATGTGCTGGAGACGGCCTCTCTGCCCGAGATGCCCGAGGAGTTTGAGCCCGACGAGACCTCGCACCAACTGGTGAAAGACCTGTACGACATCTGGGACAACCTGTCGCCCCGCAACGTGCTCGAAGACTGGCACGACGCCGAGCAGATACGTGAGGAGGTGCTCGACCTGTTCGCCCACGGCATCGTTGATCTGAAGACGCGTGCCGAGATTGAGGCCATGTATTGGAGCGTGTGCCATGAGATCAACGCCCTGACGAAGAACCTCAAGCACGTGCCCGAGGAGTTGATGAATATCGACAAACTGCTGGCCGACAAATACTTCTGCAATTTCTCGCTCTTCCAGAGCCTGAGCGACTCGTGGGCCATCGACCAACTGTTTCCCATCATGCCCATCCAGCGGCTCAACGAGCGCCCCACCCGCAACGCCACTATCCAAGACATCACCTGCGACAGCGACGGCAAGATAGCCAGTTTCGTGACCAACCGCCACAACTCTCACTCGCTGCCCGTCCACGCGCTGCGCAAAAACGAGAAATACTACCTCGGCGTGTTCCTCGTAGGAGCCTATCAAGAGATCCTCGGCGACATGCACAACCTCTTCGGCGACACCAACGCCGTACATATCTCGGTGAAAGACGGACATTACAGCATCGACCAAATCATCGACGGCGAAACAGTAGAAGAGGTGCTCGAATACGTGCAGTACAACCCCAAGAAACTGGTACGGCAACTAGAAATATGGGTGACCAAATGTGTGAAACAAGAGAAAATCACACTCGAAGAGGGTAAAGAATTCCTCTCCAACTACCGCTCCGGCCTTTACGGCTACACCTATCTTGAATAGTCGAACGCCATGCGTGCCGCCCGCCCCATCCGTCCGTTCCCGTTAGTTATCCTCTCTCTCGTCGTCCTCCTGGCAAGTTGCAGGGGAGGACTTCGCTATCCCCGCTCCCTCACGCTGGCCGACAGCCTGACCGAGTGCTGTCCCGACAGTGCTATACGCTATCTGGACCGCCTGCGCCCCGCGATGGACGGTGCCGGCGAGGCCGACCGCATGTACTACCGCCTGCTCTGCGTCAAGGCCGCCGACAAGGCCTATATCCCCCACACCTCCGACAGCTTTATCCGCCCCGTGCTCGACTATTACGAGCAGGGCGGCGATGCGCGTCTGCTCCCCGTCGCCCGCTACTACGCCGGCCGCGTCAGCATGGACCTGGGCGACGCGCCGCAGGCCATCTCGTATTTCCAGAAGGCCATCGACATCATGGACGACTCCTTCGTCACGAATAAAGGGCTGTGCTACAGCCAGATGGGTTATCTACAAGTGCAAGAGTCGTTCTACGATGAGGCTCTCGGCTCCTTTCAAAACGCCTTGTCATGTTTCATCTCGCAGAGCGACACAATCCGGATGCTGATCTGCTTGTCCGACATCGGGTCAGTTTACAATTTCATGGGCGAGCGGCGGAAAGGACTCCATGCCTTGCTGCAAGCCAAGGGAATCATCGACAAGTATCACTTGCCGCAACTGCCCGAGGTCAACAATCAGATAGCACGCACCTATTTGTTTTTGGAGCAGCCCGACTCCTCACTGCATTATCTCTCATTAGCATTAAGCCATCTCACGCCAGGGTCTGAGATGACCACATATACCATTGCGGCAACCATTTATCAGCATACTCAGATGCGTGACTCCATGCTGACGTATGCCAACAAACTGTTGGAGGGCGATTTGGTCAACAGAAGGTTCGCCCACCGCCTGAGGGGTGATTATTATCAGCAGACGGGCGACGTGCGCTCTGCCATGTCTGAATATCAAGCATGGGCCGACATCAACGACACCGTAGATGAAATTTCTGCGACTCGCATGGTGGCACAAATCCATTCTTTGTACAATTACCAATTAAGAGAGAACGAGAACCGACGGCTTCAAATTGAGAACAAAACACAAAGGATAGTGATTGCTATTGCAGTCATCATCAGTGGCTTGCTTGCCATCATTCTGTTGTTTTTTGTCAATTACCAAAAAAAGAAACGGATGGTATGGAAGTTGAAATTGGAGAAATATCAACGTATGGTAGATGACTATATGTCGAAGCACCAAGAGCAGACATCACCGGCCTTGTTGATGACGGAATCGGGTGTCTATAAAAAATTGAGGACGTGCGTCAGCAAGGAGAAAAAGATGACCGACGAATTGTCGGAAGAGTTAATAGAAGTATTCAACCGCACTTACCCTGAGTTTTACCCGCATATCACGGAACTGTGCAAACTCTCCGACCTCAACTATATGATTTGTGTCTTGATTAAAATAGGTTTCAACCCCACCGACATTGGCATTTTGGTGTGCAAGTCCAAGCAAGCCATCACTTCCGCACGCAAACGAATGTACAGCAAGGCATTCGGAAAGGATGCTAAACCCGAAAAATGGGATGAGATAATCCTCTCATTATAAACGCGTTATAAAATGCGTACTTTTTGCGTACTTCAATTCTTGACTTAACAAAGGGCTTTTCATAATTTTGCAGTAATATTAACCAATACTGCAATATGATGAAAAACCGAATACCGACTTCACCGGCACCGTCATGCACCGCAGCACAGAGACCCTCTCGCCCGCCAACACCCTCCTATTCGTCACCGACACCCCCGACCGCCCCAAGTACTACATCGAGATAGAGACGGACGAAAAGGTGTTCTACGGATATTTCTAAGCGCCTCAAAGTCATGAAAAATAGAAACTCTATATGCGTATTAAGGTTACTTTTCCTCCCCACGGTCCTGATACTCTCGGGGCCGGGGGAGGTTTTCGGGGGGGGGGTAGCTTTTTTACAGCTGATTACACGGATGAAACGAATTAACAAAAGATTTAAACCCTAATATTACGCAGATTCAATATAATTGCTTATATTTGCCACCCGAAGTAACAGTGAGCCGCATGTCGCCGTTATGCCTCCAAGTTCTACATGAACGTCAACGGGCAGATGACAGGTTATACTTTGAACATTGAACGTTATGATTACTTCGCCACATATAAGGGAGCAGGAGCGAGTTGGGAAGCGGGTCAGGGGGACAGGCACCCGCAGCGGGGACATCCTCTGGGCTGTGCCCTACCATGCCGTGACTGACAACACGGGCAGCTACGTGCACTTGGTGAACGCCGTCACGGGTAATGCCGACATCTCGGCAGGCCGAATGTTCGCCCGAAAAGTGTAGTTGACATATCCATAGAAAAGGTGGGCAAGAACATATACCGGTTCCGTACAGAAGACCTTCCGCCTGGTCCTTACGTCATTTACTATCAAGATTATATGTACATCTTACAAGTGTTTTACGACTTCGACTTAATTGAGAAAGAGACAGTTCCATAGAACTATCGGGGCTGTGTGGTCAGACAAATGAAACGAAGCAAGGAAACAATGAGAAAAAGACGATTGATTTTGACAATAGCATTAGCAGCCGTGACAGCGGCTGTCAGGGCCGACATCATCAACGGGCCAGACGACGGGCAGAGCCAGAGGAAAACGGAGCATACCGTCGCCGTGGGCGGAAGCGTGTCCTGGATTACATCAAAAGTGTATAACAGCTATCACAGCTACGACAGATGGATCGCGGGGCCCGGGGTTGACATTGAATACAACTTCGTGTCAAAAAACGGGTTTGGCGCAGGGGCGGCATTTTTCTACAATTCCACCCACATTGCCGGCACGTCGGTCCAGACTTGGTATGCCGGTCCGTTGGTCGCCTACAGGCTGCGGATGGGTTCCTGGCAGATGGGTGCGGACCTGGGGCTGGGCTACTCGAACTGCGACCTTGAAGGGCACGATGAAAAGGGAATGGCAATGAAGTCGGACGTGAACGTAGAATACCGTATCAGCAGCCATTTCGGCATAATGGCGCAGATGGGGGGGATTACCACATTCTTCGGCGGGACGAACGACTACGGAAAGGACGAAGAACTCAACGGCATATCCTATTGGGGTCTCTCGCTCGGTATATGCGTACATCTCTGAAAACTGACAAAATCACTAAACGATCATGAGAAAAATAATTATTATCCTGATGATGACCATGGCCACATCGGTCATGGCGCAGGGCAGGTTCTGCTACAGCTATAGCGACTGGCAGGAGGGCAACTGGGTCGAGTTGCAGCAGCTCACTCGCAACGCGCACTCAAAGAGCCGCCAACTGTGGGTGGGCGGCAACGACTATTCCTTCTCTACAGGCGACAAGGCCACGGACAAGGTGCTGAAAAAGAAGGCTTTTGCGGTGGAGTACAACGATACGCTCTATGTCAACCTGCGCACGCTGCGCTATGAGCGGCAACGGTTTGGCAACGGCTATGCTATGGCACTGCCCTACGACGGCGACAAGGTCATGTTCGTCACCTACCGTATCGGTAAGAGCGTGACATGGGGCAGGGCTGCGGCAGGTGTCTTTTTCGGGGTCATCGGCGGAGCCATCTCAGCATCAAATGCGCTGAAAGACCGCGTGTGCTACCTGATAGACAACGGCGGCAACGGCAAAACTACCGAGATTAAACTCATCGGCGACCGTCTGATAAAAGAGATGCTATCCGAAAAACCTCTCGAACGCCACCGCTACATGTCGGTGCACGACCCGGATGAGCGGGAGTCGGCAGCCCATGTGCTGCCTCTGCTTAAGGAATGGGGTCTGGTGAAATGACGCAAGATTTAAACGCGAATATTTCGTCAATTCAATATAATTGCTTAAATTTGCCGAAGAGAATCTTATTTACTAACCGTCATGTCATGGATTACGTGTATAACGCCGACGGCGAGCTGCAGCAGATGAGTGCGCGAGCCCTGCATCAATTGCCACGGCCGCAGCTTGACACCAAGTACTATGCGGGCAATGTCATCTTCACGGGCAGATTTCTGTCGATGCTGCTCGCCGACGAGGAGAACGAGCGGCTGCGCCACGGCATATTGTACGCCAACG
>CAMVAT010000010.1 GCA_947165505.1 uncultured Prevotellaceae bacterium
GGCTTTTTTTGTTAGACCCACCCCCGCCCCCTCCCTTGCAGGGAGGGGAGTGGATGGTTTCGGGCATGGGGCAAGGAGCAGGTGATATGCTGCCCAGACCGTTATTTCTCCGCAGGTTGCGGCTCAGCCGCAACACCACACGGCAGCCACTCAATATGAGGTATGATGTGAGAGGTATGATGTGAGAGGTGATAGGTAAGAGAATACCACGCCAATCATTGCAGGCTCTAAGCTATTCTCCTGCCCCTTGCCCCCTGCCCCTTGCCCCTCTACTTTTTTTTTACTTTTTCCTGAAAATATTTTTTTGTTACGTTTCTTTTTTATAATTTCGCAACTCGTATATGGACATGTATTACGTGAAACGGGCTGCTGTGTGGCTCTATAGGTGGAAGCATTGCCGTGGCTTCGGCGTGCAGTCGCCTACCGACTATCGTTTCGTGCGATATGTCATCAACGAGCATGCGCCTTTCTATGCCTATCACGACTTGCAGGTTCAGTACCCTCACCTCAAGCATGAAGACAGAAGATTCGCCCGCCTGCTGCTGCGCATAGCCAACTACCGGCAGCCTGCCAGCTGTCTGCTGCTGGGCATGCCCGCCTCTCCCTATCAGGCGTATATACAGGCTGGATGCCGCCACACTGTCGTGAATGAAGGGGTGGGGGAGATGACGGATGCTGACGCGGCCGACTTGGTTTGTTGCCAGTTGTCCGGCACCCAACTGCCCGACGTGGAGTCTTTACTGTCTTTGACTCGTGATGCTTCCATCCTGGTGCTCCGTGGCATTAGGCACGACAGTCATACCCGGCAGATGTGGAGCGCGTTGCTCGGACATCCGTCTGTCAGCATTACATACGATTTGTATGGATGCGGTATAATAATTTTTGACAACAAACGTTATAAACAAAATTATATCATCAACTTTTAAGATTATCACCATGAAAATTACCAGAGTTTATACCAAGAAAGGTGACGATGGCATGACCAGCCTGGTGGGTGGCACACGCGTCACAAAGACAAATGCACGTGTAGAAGCATACGGAACAGTGGATGAACTGAGTGCTAATCTGGGCAACCTGGCTTCCTGGATGAAAGACGGCGACGACAAAGACCTCATCGTGCGCATACAGCGTAACCTCTTTACCGTCTGCTCTAACCTGGCTACAGACCAGAGTGTGGTGCCCGTGGGACCTTCATATACGCTTAACCCCGACGAGGTGATCTTGCTCGAAGATGAGATTGATGCCATCAATGCCAGCATACCGCCGCAGACGGCTTTCATATTGCCTGGAGGCTCACACGAGGCGGCTATATGCCATGTGTGCCGCACCGTTTGCCGCAGGGCTGAGCGGCGCATCTTCTTCCTGCATGAGACATCGCCCGTGCAGCAGGAAATACTCAGTTATATGAACCGCCTGTCGGATTATCTCTTCGTTCTGGCACGCAAATTGAATTTTATTGACGGAGTGCGCGAAAAAATTTGGAAGAAACCTTGATAATATCAAAAAAATGATTACTTTTGCGCTCTATTTCGTTAATATGTAAAAAAATAAGAGATTATGTATTGGACATTGGAACTTGCATCAAAACTGGAGGACGCACCATGGCCCGCCACCAAAGACGAACTCATCGACTATGCCATACGCTCGGGCGCACCGCTCGAAGTGCTGGAGAACCTCCAAGAAATAGAGGATGAGGGCGATGTATATGAGAGCATCGAAGATATATGGCCCGACTATCCTACCAAGGAAGATTTCCTCTTCAACGAGGATGAGTATTGATAGACTCCTGTAAGGCCTGTTTACTTGATACCAGCGAGACAAACAAATCATCTTTGTTTGTCTCGCTGGTGTTTTATTGTCTTACATAGTATGTGCTAAATCTTGGCTTGTTAGAGCCAATTTGAAACATTTCGGAAAATCAGCATTTTTGAAGCCTTGTTGTGAAAGAATCTCAACGAAAAATTGTAATTTTGCAACGTCAAACAGAAATAATGATGACACCAGAAAAGCTAAAAGCGATTATATCGCAAGGCGAAGGAACTGAAGTCGAGCTGAAAGAGTCGAAAGACAGCTTGGCTCGTAAGGTCTATGAATCCATCTGTGCGTTTCTGAATCGCAGAGGTGGTCATGTCGTGTTGGGAGTTGATAATGATAGAAATGTCGTCGGCATCAATCCCTCGATAGTTCAGGAGCAGTTAGACCAGCTGGCAAAGGATATGAACAACCCACAACTGTTCAAACCTACTTACTATCTGAACTTTGAACCAATGGATCTAGATGGCAAGAAGGTCATCTACTTCTATGTGCCTGAAAGCACTCAGGGGCATAGCTACAAAGGTGTTTTCTATGACCGCAATCAAGACGGTGATTTTGAGCTACGCAGTACTGAACAGATTGCGAACTTGTTTATACGTAAGAGTAAGTTGAAGACTGAGGATAGGGTTTATCCGATGCTGGGAATGAAGGATTTGGATGAGGAAGCATTCGATGAGTTGAGAAGGGGCATCCGCATTGAGAACTCACAACATCCTTGGCTCAATCTGTCGAACGAAGAAATTATACGCTCGGCAGAGTTGCTTGCTGTTGACCCTGAAACGGGTAAAGAAGGATTGACGCTGGCTGCTATTCTTTTGTTTGGTAATAGTCATGCCATCACCACAGCCCTTCCTGCTTACCGCATAGATTTGCTTTGCCGCGTAAACAATACAGAACTCTATGATGACCGGGAACTGTTGAGCTGTAATCTGCTGAAGGCCTATCCTATCATGATGGCTTTCATCAAGAAGCATCTGCCAGAGCAACCCTATATTGAAGGCATACAGCGTTTCAGTCTTCGTGATACAATCCTACGAGAGGTGGTACTGAACATGATTATTCATCGTGAGTATAGCAGTGCTTATCCTACGACGTTTACTATCTATCGTGATACTATCGTTACTGAAAACTGGAACATCCCATACGTCTATGGTCACATCGACCTCCAGACCATGCGTCCGCATCGTAAGAATCCAAAGATAGCCAAGGTGTTCTCTCAGATGGGAATCGTAGAAGAGCTTGGTAGTGGTATGAGGAAGATGTTCAAGTACACCCCTCTATACGCTAACGGCAAAGAGCCCGTCATTGAGGAGCAGGACGTTTATCGCATAGAGATTCCATACATTCCTACTTTACAGGGTAGTGATATTGACACTACCCAGAAAACTACCCAGAAAACTACCCAGAAAACTACCCAGAAAATACTGGAACAGATAAAATTGAATCCATATATCTCACGAGAAGAACTTGCTGAGGTGTGTGGTGTTACAACTGACGGAATTAAGTATAATATTCGCAAACTCAGAGAGAGCGGAGTAATTAAACGTGTTGGCCCTGACAAGGGTGGGCATTGGGAAGTGGTAGAGAAATAGGAAAGGTTATCGCGAACAGTTTGGTCATTGTCTGTCACCCCTCTCTCGTGGTACTGTTAAAGTGGTTATAGAATTCGTTGAATCTGGCTCCCGTAGTTTCACGTTTCGTCAGGAGGGCGACATCAAACGCTATATGAACGGCCAACCAGATAAGGAGGTTGCAGCAAACAATATATTTGGTGCCTCGCTCCCCTTCTTGAAGACCGATGAGTGTGAGCGAGTAAAAGGACAACTTTCTAACATTGCACATGACATGAAGGAGGAACGACAGCAAAGTCGAAACCGTGGATTTCACATGTAAGACTCCAAAAACAAGCCTGCCAGTAATTGCTACAGGCAGGCTTGTAATAAAAGAGCTATAGGCCTAAAATGAATGGGGACACGAATATTATTTGTTGTAAATCTCTCCGAGTTTCTTGTCGATGTCCTCACCACGTAGTCCTCGGGCAAGGATGGTGCCGTCGGGGGCGAAGAGGATGATGTGAGGGATGCTGTTAACACCATATGCCTTCGTTGCAATATCCTGCGCATTTATGATTTGCGGGTATGGAATGAGATGTTCCTTAATGGCAGCTTCGGTGTGGACAGGCTTGTCGGAGACAGCTACGCCGACGACTTGCAGGCCACGGCTGCGGTATTTGTTGTAGGCGGCGATGATTCGGGGGATTTCCTCCAGACAGGGGGCGCACCATGAAGCCCAGAAGTCGACAAGGACATATTGGCCGCGTCCTACGTAGTCGCTCAGGCGCGTGGTCTTGCCATTGTAGACTACGGAAAAGTCGGTGAAGGGCCTCGACGGGTCACTTGGCCCAATGCGGTTCTGCTCTGCCTCTGCTTTCCATCCCGTCGGGGCTTCGTCGGGCAAGCCGAGTGCTTTTCTAATAAGGGAATCTAGTTCGTCCACTTCGGTTGATGTAGAAAGAATGGTGCCGTCGCGGTCGATGAGGTACATGCCTCCGCCGGAGAAGCCAAGTCCGTTCTTCTGCCACACTTTCAGCTCGTCTTTCAGATCGACGAGGTTCTGCCATGGGTAGCCGTCCTTTTCGGCGGCACGAGTCATGCGGCTCACCTCATCCTCGTGGGCGATGCCAACGACGGTAAAGCCCTGCTCCTTGTACTTCTCATAGAGTGGGATGAGGTCTTTGCTGTGCTGTCGGCAGGGACCGCACCACGAGGCCCAGAAGTCGATGACGGCGACTTTGTCACGATAGAGCGATGACACGTTTACGCGCTCGCCGTTGGGTGTCAGAGCCTCGAAGTCGATGTAGGGCTTGCCGGGTGTAAGATGCCATGCCGCTTCGAGAGTGAGGATGGTGTTGTGGATGGGGTTCTTTGGGTGGAAATTCTCGTAGGCAGTGTGATAGACGTTCATCAGCCTTGCCTTCATCTCGTTGTAGCGGTCGTTTCTGTATTGCATCCGCTCGGCTATGTCGTAGAGGGCGTACTGCATCGGGTGGGCAGCGTAATAGTCGAATTCCCAAGCCCGGTATTCGTTGTACAGTTTCTCATATTCAGCCATGAATTCCTGGTTGCGCTTCATCAACAGCGTATCCTCTTCGGGGTTCTTGCCCTGCTTCTGCAATTCCTCCACTCGTGGACGAATCTCTTTTTTTGCTTGTTTCTCTATTTCGTTCAACTTCGAAACATATAGTCGTTCCGCCTCGCCATCCATCTTGACCTTCTGCATCTGTTCGGGACCACCGCTGACAACCTTCCATGTATTGTCATCGAAACATAGCGTCACTGTAGCGTTGTTCTCTACGAGGAAATTCTCGTTTCGCCATGAGCCGCGTTCCCATTGCTCGTGTAGAAACACGTTGTAGAGCCTCATCCTGTCAGTCTCCACTTCGCATGAGAATCGCCCCTGCGCGTCGGCCTTCGCCGTGATGTAGTTGTCAGACACGCGGATGTCCACGTCGACAGGGCAGAATACTACTGTTTTTCCCTGCGTCGTATCACGCAGTTCTCCTTCGACGTGGCATTTCACTTGCCCCTGCCCTGCCATTGCAACGAGGGCGAACAGAAGGGTGATGATGGTTTTCTTGTTCATTTTTCGTTTCTTATTTGTCTTTACCTTTTATTATATATACGCTGCAATCGCGGAAATATGACGCTGCGGGGCGTTAAACTTTCCTAATCCACTGGGCATAGAGAAAGCGTGAACAACCCCTATCTTTCCCTCGTGGCTGTAGGAAGTGCCATAATTGTCAGATAAGTTTCGTCCACGCTATAACGTGAACGCTCACCTTATCCATTCTCTGACAATTATTCCTTGAAACTTCCTACATTTCGAGGTCTTTGAATGAGATAGCGAACGCCATGTCTCTTAGTCCATAATGTTACTTGGAAACCGCTGTAATGCGAAATCCAATGGCAAAGATACAACAAATTACTGAGAAGTAACATACTAACGTTCTACCTTTTATATATTTTTTGCAGAAAGAAAAAGTTTGTCGAATCTGTCTATGAAACGCCTCTGACCTCCTTAGGTCGTGCGGTTTGTTTGGCTAAAAAATAGTCAAGGGTGGTGTAAGTGTTTGATAATCATTTGTAAACTAAGTTTTCAACGAGGATGAGTATTGATAGGCTTGCATTTTAGTCTAAATTATTTAACAACAGCGAGATAAACAAGGATAATTTGTTTGTCTCGCTGGTGTTTTTATGGGGTATGCTTTAAAAACTGCTTGTGCCATTATTGCGCAAGTTAGGTAGGAGGTTATTGGCAAAAATTGCGTATTTACGCAAAAAAAGTAAATGGCTATGGTGATAAAACGAGATATTCATCTGAAGAAACTCATTGGCAGCAAGCACAATGGGATGATAAAAGTTGTGACAGGCATAAGGCGCTATGAGTATTAATAAAAACAAGCGAAGTAACTCAAAAGCTACTTCGCTTGTTTTATTAGATCCTCAATGAAGAAATCGGCTGATTTCAAGTTTTTTGGGATTCGAAAAGTAAAAAAGTAGCGATAATGCTTCCGATTTCAAAAAAAAAACGACGTTTCGGAAGCATTATCGCCACTATTTTGTATTTTTGCAGAAAAATTCAAAGAAGATGAACTATAAGACATCAATCCTTGGACGTAGGCATGAGCAGGACTTGATAAGGGAGTACTACGAATCCCCAAAACCTGAGCTTGTGGCTGTTTTTGGACGCAGACGTGTTGGTAAGACTTATTTGGTCAAACAGTTTTTCGACAATGACTTCGATTTCTACTTTACAGGTTCTTTCGAGACACCTCGAAGCACACAGCTGACCCTGTTCAAGAAGGAATTGGAAAGATATTCTGGTAGGAAACATCTTAAGCCAAAAGACTGGTATGAGGCTTTTGAGTCTTTGCGGGAATATCTTTCTTCGCTTCATAAAGAGCGAATTGTGGTGTTTCTTGACGAACTCCCTTGGATGGACACGCCTAAGTCTGGTTTTCTCTCTGCTTTCAGCTATTTTTGGAACAGTTGGGCATCGTCTGTTCCTGGATTGAAACTATTTGTCTGTGGCTCTGCCACTACATGGATGCTTTCAAAACTCATCGGTGACAAGGGTGGGATGCATGGTCGTGTGAACCGTCATATTTACCTTCGTCCGTTCACACTCTTCGAAACAGAACAATTCCTAAAGAGTAAAGGTATAGACTGGGAACACTACCAAGTAACGGAAGCGTATATGACAATGGGGGGCATTCCTTATTATCTGGACATGCTTGAAGGAAATCTGTCACTGAACGAAAATATCGATCATCTGTTCTTTGAGGAGGGAGCAGCATTGAGTACAGAGTATGACTTTATATTTCGGTCATTGTTTCGCGATTCCAAAGTGTACCGCTCTGTTGTTGAGTTGCTCGCAACCCGTTCTTCGGGAATGAGCCGCAAGGACATCCAGGAGGCTCTGAAAATGGACGACGGCGGACTGCTTACGGAAGTGCTGGACAATCTGTGCAAGTGCGACTTCCTCAGGCAATATGCGGCTTTTGGGAAAAAAGAACGTGGTCAGATGTACCAGCTGGCAGACCTTTTCTCTCTGTTCCATTTGCAGTTCGTAAGCAAGTATAGCGGGCAAGACAACCATTTCTGGAGCAACATGCTGGATAATCCCAGGCGGACGACATGGCAAGGATACGCTTTCGAGCAGGTTTGCATGCATCATATCCCTCAAATCAAACTGAAGTTGGGAATTAGCGGCGTGTTGAGTGAAGTCTGCTCCTGGTCATGTAAAGCATTCACAGACAAAGATGGCACACAGCATAAAGGCACACAGATAGACTTAGTCATTGACCGCCGTGATGAGACCGTCAACCTCTGTGAGTGTAAGTTTTCCAGCGATTCATATTCCATCAGTCAGGACTATGCAGAGCGTCTGAACTCGCGTAAGGAAACCTTTCGTGCTGTAACCGGTACACGAAAGTCGCTCCACACCACGATGATTACTACCTACGGCTTGAAACGCAACAAATATTCAGATACAGCCCAGAGGGAGGTTACATTGGATGACTTGTTTAGAGACTTAGAATAGAGTTTATATGCCAAAGGTCAGTGCTGTAGGTTTTTGTGATGAATGTGTGGGATTTTCGTTTGTCAGGTGTAGTATTTTCGTTGTTTGGCGAAATCACTACATACAGTGGTATTCCACAATCAAGTGGAATGTGCTATATTTGCACATATTGTATAATCACCAAAACTACAAAAAATGGAGAAAAAGAATTACATCATCAAAATGGCGTGCGCGCTCCTGTTGTTCATGAGTGTCATGCCGGGAAGGGCAGCCTCAGCCTTGGAAGACGACCTATGGTTCTGTTACACTTTTGCGGGGACCTATCAGCAGAGACCGACGGCAAATACTGCCTATAGGATATTCCTCGAGTCGAACGAAGCTGAATTCATAGGATTTGCCTATCAAGATAACATAAGCACGCTGCACGTGAACAGCCGAGACTATGAGCTCGGCACTGGCGGCCAATCATACATGTCGCTTTTAGAAAACCTGTTATTCAACTATGGCACCAATGGCGACTATGGCGACGAGCAGTATTACAATGCCTATTATTACGAATGGCCGTCGCAGCATGCCTGGCTAGAAGGTTATGTCGATGTGGGAGGCTACCTTCATGTGGTGAACGGCATCTTCGAGAATATCTCGGTCAAACAGCTTATGTTCAATGGAAAGAGCGGCGTTGCCACCTTCCCTGTGAAGCGCATCGGCAAGCGCGCATTCGCAGGGGTGCAGATGAGGGCTTCATACACAGTGCCCTCGTTCATCACGCGCATCGATGGCAATGCCTTCTCGCAGTGCTTTAATTTGGAGCATCTGACGTTGCCACCCAGTTTTACCAGCTCGGGTTTTTACCTCGTTTTGGACAACTACCGGGACAACACGAAAGGACAAGGTGGAATATGTGAAGGCAACACGTCTTTGAAGAGGCTCACTGCGCCCGGCAACCTCTCGAGGAGGATGTGCATGTGGTGTACATCTCTGCATACGGTGGTGCTGCAGGCAGACAATGTTTACATTCCCAACAACGCCTTTGCCTATTGCAGTTCGCTGAAGTCCATCGACTGGAGCAAAGTAAGGGGGGTAAGTGAAAATGCTTTCTATGGCAGCGGCATTGTTCAGGCCGACCTCTCGAGAGCCGAGTTCGTGATGTCGGGCGCTTTCGGCGATTGCCATAACCTGGAGAGCGTTAAGATGGGGACATCCATCAGCGTCATTCAGAATAGTGCCTTTGATGGATGCGACGCATTGAGAACCATCGACTGCTCTGAGGTGCCCACGCCGATCTTTTGCCAAGAAAAAGCATTCGACGAAGGTACCTATGAGAGAACCATCCTCTTCGTGCCGGCAGCAAGCTACAATGCATACAGGGCTCACCCGGTATGGGGGAGGTTCAAGCACATCGTTGCTGGATCGCCCGACACGTGGGTGAAGTATTTCGACGGGGCGATGCTCGACAACATCTACTCCACCTGCCAGCAGGCCTTCAATACGCAGTATATCCATAGGGACAACACGCGCGTGGAACTCGTCTGCAAGGTGAAGCAGAACCATGAGAGCAACTGGGAAGCGCTATTAGGTGGAAGGCTGGGCGACTTCTGTCATGACGCCTTCTGTTTCTTCTCGCGCACCGACGGCCGCGACATACCGTGCTTCAACCGCACAGGGCATGAGCCTCGCGGCGAGGGATTCATCTACGACAAGAAAATACACCTGACCTGCGAAGGCAACACGGCTATGTGGTACGTCCATGCCGCACCCGATCAGAAGGGAAGCGTCACGAACACCGGAACAGCCGACGGAGGAAAGACACCCATGTTCCTCTTCAACCTGAACACGGCCGGTGAAGAGGGTGGCTTGAGACCCGACACCTCACCCTGCGAGATGACGCTTTATGAGTGTACCATCTATGAGGGCGACGAGGTGGTGCGACACTTCAAACCGGCTCAATACAAAGGCGTTGTCGGCCTGTTCGACGAGGTCACGCACACGTTCAGCGGCTCCGTCACGGAGGTGCCGTTCTATGCAAATGAAACGGTGGATGCTGTGGAGGCGCCCATGACAACCCAGACTGAGGCGTCGGATGCGTGGTATCGCCTTGACGGTAGCCGTCTCAGCGGCAAACCTGCGCAGAAAGGCATCTATCTGAACAAAGGAAAGAAATATGTGGTGAGATAATCATCTCATGTGGCAAATAGTGAAGGCTCAACAGGCTTGCCCGTCAATCCCGTTGAGCCTTCGTTCTGTTGCTGTCCTGCGTGGTGCGGTAGTCCGTCACGCTTTGACCCGTGAAGCGCTTGAACTGTTGATAGAAGTTGCTGCGGTCGTTGAAGCCGCTTTCGCGGGCAATGCGTGTCACCGGCCAGTCTGGATGGTCGGCCAATAACTGACGGGCATGCTCGATGCGCTTGCGGATGCGCCACGTGCGGAAGCTCTCGCCGATCACCTTGTCGAAATACTGATGAAACTGTCCGATGCTCATGTCCAACTCGCGGGCGATGTCTTCCACGGCCAAATGGGTCTCCAAGTACTTTTTGCGCTCTAACCACGCCATCAGTTTGTCCGGGGGGGGGATGCGGACGGGCGGTCAGGCGCTTCAACGCATGGCATTGCGGCCAGCGCGGGCAGGATGATAGATTGACGGAGTTGGTAGTTGATGAAACAGGCAGCGAGAAAGACGTAGAACAAAGCAATCAATGCTGTGAGACAGGCATCCACTGTGCGGTTGCCCAAGAGCATCAGCAGCGACAGCACACCCACGGTCAATGCCGCCCAGAACAGGATGCCCAGCCAGCGCAGGCCACGCTCAATCTCATCCTCTTCGTAGTAGGCTGAAATCTGTTTCACAAACCAGCGGTGGCAGCGCAGATACCAGCGCGTGTAGGCTATGAGTAATGCGATGTAGAGTACGATGCAGAGTTCGTAAACATAGAAGAAATGCTGTGGGGGCAGCAGGGCGTAGGCTCCCACAAGTAGGGCATCGACCATGGCTATCGCCCCGGCTTGCTGAAGCATGCGGCGCAACGTGACCTCGCCGGGCCTGATGAGCACAATCGCGGCATTGGTGAAAATCATGGCCTGCACAAAACTCACGGCCAGGGCGATGCAGCTGCCTAAATAATGTTTGTCTCCCTCGGGGTCGAAGTTTATCTGAAGCATGTTGAGTACTCCCAGCAGCAACATGGCCACGGTCAGTCCATGTTTGGCGCCAGCGAACTTCGCCGCCCGTTCGTCGGTGGGGGACTTGACGGTAGCCATAAGCAAACCCGTCGCCACCAGACAGCACGACGCAGTCAATATCATTTGGAAATAGAGTTCGTCTGTCATCACTATCTTGGTTTATGATTGCTTCCTGACAGTTCAATACTTGTTCATCAGTTCGTAAAGATAGGCAGGACTTTGTACATAAAGCTCTCCTTCTTCATCTTGTAAGGCAGGCCTCAGTGATGAGTTATTGACTCGCTCCATTGCCTGTTCTATCGTGCATGATAGAGTGTCATGCCAAGGTTCCTCCATTCTTTTGACAGATAATCAGTACATCGTCTATCTCATAAATCTGATTATATGATGTCTGCTAAATTATCTGCCGCAAAAGTATTCAGGCCCGATGTTGCCGTATGTCAGGAAAGGGTTCTTTATCATATTTTCAAGATTCTAAGTTTTCAGGCGCAAAGATAGCGATAAAGATGCAATTATACAAATTTGCGTAACGCATTTTTGTATAATTGACACGATGCCGGATATAACATCAAGACAGATTGCTGAGAGGCTGAAAATGGCCAGAAGTGGTATCAGCAAGCACCTTCATTTACTTCAAGAATCAGGTAAAATCAAGCATATAGGTCCAAATAAGGGTGGTCATTGGGAGGTTGATTGTCTATATCGTGTTGATTGTCGTCGTATCTGCCATATTATTCTATGTCTTTTCCCGTGAGATGCGCTCACTGAACAAAGCTATCAAGAACATTGACGAATTTGCCGGTAGGGGATAAACAAATAAGATTGTCCACTACGTCTACGAATCGCCTCTGACCTCCTTAGGTCGTGCGGTTTGTTTGGCTAAAAATAGTTAAGAATGGAGTAGGTTGTTGATAATCAGTTGTGAGTCAAGTTTTCAACGAGGATGAGTATTGATAGGCTTGCATTTTAGCCTAAATCATTAAAAATGTCTGTCGGATCTTCCATGGAGGTCAGTCTGTATTGCTTGTGAATATCTGTCAAAATAACGTTGGTTTTGAGTTGTGCATGTATAGGTGCAACTTTTTTGTGAGAACCGTTCTCTTCACCTCTGGCTGATGATTAGGCGTTTCGTGAATGATGGCGTTCCGTGTATGGCACCGGTGTCGTGATGAAGCAGGCAAGGCGGTGCTTTCACGGAAACGCCATCAGTGGTCAGAGGCGGCCCCTCTCGGCATTGCCGGCACCCGTGCCCTTGTATCTCGACGGCGTGACGTTGAAGCGATAGCGTAGCGAGAGGGTGACGCAGCGCGAGTCGTTATCCTCTATCTTGCGGAATAACATGCGGTCGAAGTAGAACATGCCGCGGCTTTTGCCCTGGTTGAAGAGGTCGTTGCCCGTAAGCTTGATGTTCAGACGCCGCTTCAGCAGGTCCTTGCTGACGCTCAGCGAGAGCATGGCATTGGTGGTTTCTACCTTGTAGTTTGAGCCCGCGTAGCCGTGTGTGTGCATGCTGAAGTCAGCTTGCAGCAGCCAGTCATGAGGCAGGGTGACGATGTTGCCCAGTTGTAATGACAGCATGGGCTGGTCCAGACGCTTGTCCTGACCCTGATGGGGGGTCGTGAGCCACTGTTTCATCAGCGAAATGTTGTATTGTGGCGTCCAGGTGATGCCGCCGCCCAGCCTGACATCGCGCTGCGCGCCCAGCGTCACGATGAGCCAGTCGCAATGCTTGTAGTTTTTGATGGTAGCCATGTTTACCTTGCTGTCTTCTTCCAAGCTCTCCATCACTCTGATGAAAGGGTCGATGGCGTGGTTGTAGTTGGTGGTCAGGTAGAAGCCTTTCCACATAGCCGTCGCATTCAGGTTGTGGTACTTGACAGGGCGCAGATAGGGATTACCCCGTTGCATGTTCAGGCGGTTCTCGTAAACGACGTCGCTCGTGAGCAGCCAATAGGCAGGCCGGTTGGTGCGCTTGGTATAGCTGAGCGATAGCTGCACGGCATTGCCGGGCTTGCTCTTTGAGAGCGGTATGGCTGTTGACAGGGCGACGGAGGGAAAGAGGTCGTCATAGGTGCGGCTCTGGTCGCTGCGCTGCTGTCTGCCCGTGAAGTATTCCGACGACACATGCTCATAGCGCAAACCGGCCTGCAGCTGGAAACGGCCTAAACGCTGGTGCAGTTCCAGAAACGGTGCTATGTTGCTTTCGTGCTGCTCGTAACTGCTCCCCTGGATGTAGCCTTCAGCGTTTTCAAAACTGCTGCGCCAGCGGGTGTTGGTGTATTCCTCGCCCACGGATAGCTGTCCCTTCCATAGCGGGAGGCTCACGATGAGCTTCTCGGCCACCATGCGTCCGTGTGTACGGCTCTCGGTGTTCACGTCGCGGTTCTCGTAGTTGCTGCTCAACTCTTGCTGCTGGTTGCGGCTCTGGCTCTGATAGTCCGTGTAGTCGGCATTGAAGTCGATGGCGAATGGACCCGTCTTGCCTGTGTAATAGAGGTTGGCCTGGTGCTTGGGCGCATTCTTGTCGCGGCGTGTGCCGCTGTTGTGCAGGTGGTCGTAGGCTGTGCCGTCGGCCAGCAGGTCGTCGGCATTGTCGTCGTCGGTCTTCACGTAGTCGTAAACGTGCTGATAGAATCCTCCGAAGGAGTTGCTGTCGTTCAGCTGGTAGTTGAATCCCACGCGGCCCTCCGCGTATGGATTGCGTGCTGAAGACTGCCGCCGGTTGTTGATGGTCCAGAGCGTGTCGGCAAAGATGGTCTGCTCAAACTCACTTCGGCTCCACCGCTTGTTGTAGGCGCCGAAGAGGTTGGCGAACAGTTCCAGCCGCCCTGTGCGGTAGGTCAGGTTGATACGTTCGTTGTTGGCGTAGCCGCGACCCTTGCGGTTCCATGAGGTCAGCTCCACACCGACGCCCTCGCCCGCCACCCGCTTGGTGCGGATGACGATGACAGCCTGTACGGTAGCGTCGTAGCGGGCACCGGGATTCTGAACGACCTCGACGCTGCGGATATGGTCCGACTGGATGTTGCGCAGCTCGTTCAGGTCGGTCAGTTTGCGGTTGTTCAGATAGATGAGCGGCGTGCCTTTGCCCAGAATCTCGTAAACCTCTCCCTTCTTTGAGATGGTGGGCACACGCGACAGCACATCCTCGGCCGTGCCCAGCCGCTCCATCACCGTGCCCTCGACGTTCATCACCAGCGAGTTGCCCTGCAACTGCACCTTGGGCCGTTCGCCACGCACCACCACGTCTTTCAGGGTGAACACATCAGGCTGCATGTGGATGGTTCCTGCTTCGGTCTGCTTACAGACCTTGTAGATGGTCTTATAGCCTACGTATGAGATGCGGGCCACAACGGGCTTTGCCTCGCAGGGAATGACGAAAAAGCCGCTTTCGTTAGATACGCCGCCCGTCAGGAGCGTGGAGTCGTTGGGCGAGAGCAAGGCGATATTGGCGTAGGCCAGCGGCTGTCCGTGCTCGTCGATGATGGTGCCTCTGTAGCGGGTGCCGGTCTTCTGTATGCACTCCACGAATATCTTGCGTGTGCCCTCACCAGCCGGTGATGACGAATCCTCTGCCACAGTGACGCGGATAGGGTAGAATCCTATCATTTGCCGGATGGCTTCAGGCAGAGTCTTGCGGCTGATGGTGGTGGTGATGCGGAAGTCTTCCAACTCGTTGTATAGGAACATGATGGTGTAGCCGGTCTGCTGCTCGCTGAGTTGCCGTAGGGCATCGGCGAGCGACACATCGTTGTATGTGCGCGATATGCGCTTCTGGGCTTGCAGACCGAGAATCGGCAGCAGCGCCAGGATGATGAGTGTGATGTATCTGTTCATGGCGGCTTTCTACTCTACGGTGATGCGGTGGTCGCTGAATGTGACGGTCAGGCTCGCAAACTGGTTGAGGTCGCTGACCACTTGGTCGATGCCCTGCTGCGGATTCCACACAAAACGGAAGCGGAGCTGGCGGGCCTTGTCGTTTGCGAACGTGACTTCGGCGTCGTAGTGGGCGCCTATCTCTGGAAGCATGTCGCCGAGTGCCACATTGTCAAAGACTACAGGGTGCAGGGTGTCTGCCGGCGCGGTGGCGGTTGCCTTTACCGTCTTGACGGTGTCGTCTGGCGCTATATGTCGCTGCGTGTTTGAAATCGTCCTTTCCTGCGGTTGTGCCGGCCTGTCTTCTCCTGCATAGTGGCGCATGAGGTGGACGGCGGCAAGGGCTATGCCGGATATCAGCAGCACACCAATCAAGGCGGCGGCTATCTTCATCCTGCCCCTGTCGTGCTGTCTGCTCCTTCCGTGCTGTCTGGGCCTCAGGTGCTCGTTGAATCGCTGCCAGGCGGCATCCACGTCTGCGGGCTTGTCGTTGTGGCGGTGCAGGCTGCTGCGCTTGGCCTCTATCATCAGGCGGTAGGTCTCACGGGTGTCTTCATCACGGTTGATGATGTCTTGGATGTCTTGCTCGGTGTATGCTTCGGGGTGGTCGAGCATTTCCAGCAGCAGGAGGATGTTGTCGTCGGTTACCATAGTCGTTGCGGTTTTAATGGTTGTTGAAGTGTTGTCTGATACGTTCCAAGCTCTGAGCAAGGTATTTGTAGGTGGTGTTCGGGTTCAGTCCCAGCCGCCGTGCAATCTCTGTGATGGTCAGGTCGTCGTCGAAACGCAGATGGAAGATACTGCGGTGCGGCTCTTCCAGCCGTTCATCCACGTATGCCGCTATGTCTTCCAGTCTTTCCCTTTGTTTCTCGATGGGCTGGATGTCGGCATCGGCATCAATGGGCAGCAGTTTTCTCACTCTTTCTTGCAATTGCTTGTTACGTATCCTGTTCAGACAGGCATTGCGCACGGCAACCAATAGGTAATTGTCGTTCTTGGGTGGGATGTCGCTGGCGGCTATCCGCAGGAAGATGTCTTGTACCACATCCTCTGCCTCGCCGCCCATGTCAGGGCGGTGAATGCCTGTCTGTTGCCGTTCGCCCAGCAAGACGCTGGCCAGATGTATCATCTTGCTGTAGTTCTGGCGGAAAAGTTGCTCTATGATTTTTTGTTCAAGCATGTTGTCGATTCTTCTTTGCACTCCTTCTGGGGGCATGTCTAACTATAAGACACTTCAGCACCGTCTTTTTTTTACGGAAACGTCATTTTTTTCCTTTTTTTATAAAAAACGTGTGCAAAGATACGTTTTCTGCCTCATTGTGAGGCAAAAATATGATGAATGCTTGGTCCTGCACGCGACTTTTCGTAACTTTGGCTTCGCCGAAGTTACTCCGTCTCGGCATAAAAAACCAATGAATTTGTTTTTTTATGCTCTCAACTTTTCGTAACTTTGCAAAATCAAGCACAGAAGAAAAACCATATTGATTACACTTATGAGAATACACCACATCATTATGACCATCGTGATTTCTACGGCTCTGACTTCTGCCGTGAGCAGTTGCCGGCAGGCTCAAAACGACAACCCGCTGTTGCAAGAGAGCACGCTGCCCTATGGAGCACCTGATTTCAGTAAGATCAAGACGGCCGACTATCTGCCGGCCTTCGAGTATGCCATCCAACAGACACGCGACAACATCGCAGCGATTGTTGAGTGCCCCGACTCGGCTACCTTCGAAAACACCATCCTGGCCTACGAGGACAGCGGACGCCTGCTCGACCGCGTGAGCCGCGTGTTCTTCGCCCTGACCGAGGCCGACAAGACTACGGAACTGGCTGAGATAGAGAAAAAGGTGATGCCCATGCTCACCGAATTGGAGAATGAGATATCATTTAATATGCCGCTCTTCGACCGCATCCGCCGGGTGTACGACCGCGACCACGCCGTGCTGCAAGGCGAGGACCAGAAACTCTTGGAGGAAACCTATAAGGAGTTCGTGCGCAAGGGGGCACTGCTGCCCGACGATAAGAAGGAGCGCATGAAAGCCATCAATCTGCGTATCACCGACTTGCAACAACAGTGGGGCGACCTGATACTCGATGCCACCAACAATGCCGTGGTGTGGGTTGACAATAAGGAACAACTGGCCGGACTGAACGATGCCGACATCCAGCAGTGCAAGAAAGATGCCGAGAGCCGGGGAGGCAAGGCTCCATACGCCATCGTCATCGTCAACACCACGCAGCAACCGCTGCTGGCCAGCCTCGACAACCGCGACCTGCGACGCCGGGTATATGAGGCGTCCATACACCGCACCGACGGCACGGGGCAGTTCAACACCTATGCCATCGTCAGCGAGATGGCCAAACTGAGAGCCGAGCAGGCCGAACTGATGGGCTACCCCAACTATGCCGCCTATTCATTGGAGAGGACCATGGCCAAGACACCCGACAATGTCTATGCGTTCCTGAAAAACCTCATCGCCCAATACAAACCTGTGGCCGAGGCCGAGACGAAGGCCATCGAGGATTTCGCACGCAAGACAGAGGGACCCGACTTCCAACTCGAACCCTACGACCGCTTTTACTATTCGGCTAAGATGAAGAGCCAGATGCTCAATATCAGCGACGACGAGGTGAAGGCGTACTTCAATGTTGACAGTGTCTTGGTCAACGGCGTGTTCTATGCTGCCAACCGAGCCTATGGACTCACGTTCAAGGAGCGCACCGACATACCCACCTATCATCCCGATATGAGGGCGTTCGAGGTGTTCGACAAAGACGGCAAACCCAAGGCGCTCTTCTACTGCGACTACTTCCGCAGACCCACCAAGCGCGGAGGCGCGTGGATGGACGGCTTCGCCAAGCAGAGCCGGCGCTACAATCAGTTGCCCATCATCTTCAATGTGTGTAACTTTGCTAAAACTCCCGAGGGAAAACCCACGCTGCTCACCTGGGACGAGGTGACCACTCTCTTCCATGAGTTCGGACACGCGTTGCACGGCTTCCTCTCCGACTGCAACTACAACAGCCTGAGCGGTACTTCAGTGGCTCGCGACTTTGTGGAGATGCCCTCGCAGTTCAATGAGTCGTTTGCCTCTATCCCCGAGGTGTTCGACCATTATGCGCGGCATTGCGATACGGGCCAGCCGATGCCGGCCGAACTGAAAGAGCACATGCTCAAGAGCATCAACTTCCATAGCGCATACGCTCTGGGCGAAAACCTTGCGGCCACCTGTCTCGACCTGGCTTGGCACATGCTGCCTGCCGATCAGGTGCCTGCCGCCGAGAAGGCTTCCGACTTCGAGGCCGAGGCGCTCGGGCAGGTGGGCTTGCTCGACAAGCAGATACCGCCTCGCTACCGCACCAGTTATTTCAACCACGTGTGGGGTGGGGGATATGCTGCCGGCTATTATAGCTATCTGTGGACCGAGGTGCTGGCCGTCAACATCGCCGATGTCTTCGCGCGCCGAGGTGCCCTTGACCCCGCTACGGGCAGCGATTTCTGCCAGAAGGTCTTGAGTCGCGGCAACACCGGCGACCTCATGCAGATGTTCACCGACTTCACGGGCATGGCGCAGCCCGATGCCACCGCTTTGCTCAAAGCCCGCGGCCTGCGATAATCCAAGAGCGCTGCCCGCAAAAATCGCCATCCCGACTCCTTGTAGCGTAAGAGTCGGGATGGCTTCGTTTTTTCCCACCGCAAGGGCGCCAGCCCGGGGTCGGAGCGTCCGTTTGTTACTTTTTTAGAGGAAGTTTTTTGCAGGAATATGGCGTATGACATTGTCATCACCACATACAATGACATCTTCATTATTCTTGGCTTTCTCTTCCAGCATCTCGCGCTCGGCAATCTCCAGCCCACGTTCTATTCTTTCTACCATTTGCTTGTGCTCGTTATTTGACATACGCTTTAATCGTTTTAAATGTTACACTATTCCTGATATCTATAAGTTGTCCTTTCCCACCTGAAGCAATAATACTTCTTGGTGTTACACTATTGTCAACAAGAAGCCAAGAATCAACTATAACGGGAACAAAAATACAACTTTAACGTGAAAAATATACCAATTCGGGTATAAATTTTAGCGAAATACCCTATAATATACCCGAGCAGGTATAATATCAATGGCTATATAGACGGTAAAGAGTCGAAGAGAATATAGAAGAGATGCTTAGCAGCCTAACATGGCCGCAGGGGTGATGCCCAGCGTGGCGCATAGCCGACGCGCTATTTTCAGTGTCGGTTCTGCCCTCCCTGAAACGTAGTCGCTGATGCGTGATGCACTGACGCCTACTTCGGCTGCCAGTTGCTTCTGGCTCATCTGCTTTTCTTCAAGCGATAACTGTATCATTTGCCCCAAGCTTGGCTTGCCGATTGGGAAATGCTCTTTCTCATAGTCAATCACCACGTCCAACATCAGTGTCAGTTCTACGGCATTGCGGTCATTGGCTGGTGTCGCATCGTCAACCATTGGCAATAATTCTTCAATCCTTGCCAACGCAAACTCGTACTGTTCTTTCGTTATCTTGCTCATCATTGTCCTCCTTGTGTTATATCGTTGATGCGTCTGTCTTGTCGTATTCGCTATGCGTACCCACAAATCGTATGTTATGTTTAAGGAAAACTAACCTTGTGCATTTTGGTCTGCGTTGTTTGTTTTGATGTAGGCTGACGGATTTTCGTTGATTTTTGCAAGTTCTTCTTCTCTCCATTTATCAATTGCGGTCTGCAATAGTTCTGCCTGAGTTTTGGCAATTCTTTCCATAAGTTCTTTATTAGCAAGTACTTCAGCTTCTAGTCTCTGGCGGTTCTTTTCTGTGGATATTTGAACTTCGGTGTTAACAATATCATTCAGATCAGACTTCTTTTTACTTGATAATACTTCAATTCGATGTTTTTCTGCATTTAATAGGTTCTCGTATGAGCCATCCGCAACCATCATACGGAGGAACGTTGGGGCAGTTTCAATAATAATGAACAGTAGCATTATAAAAATAGAAGAAATATTTGTGGCAGGACTTTCTGATTTCAGTTCAGAGAAAGCTGTCATTTTTGCTTGGAATCCTTTGTATTGTATATCGAGTTTATCCCTAAAAGACCCTTTTGCCTTTATCTCTTCTTCAGTCCAGTCTTTATGACGAACTTTAGATTCATCTATTATTAGGTTAAGTGAGTCTATTTCTTGGCGCAATCTCTCACTTTCTTTTTGAGTTTCTGTCTGCTTATTACCCATCAATGTCTTCAATACCGCATCTGAAGCAGCAACCTGACCCTGCTTTTCCCTGATGGCTGCAGCCAATGTATTTCTTTGCGAAACTGAAGATGCCCGTTTGCTTCTCAGATTACCAATTCTACTCAAAGTTGTTTGATACTGTGGGCTTTCTGATGACATCGAGTTTAGTTGACGCTGCAATAGGGCAATTTGTTGATCATAACTGCGAATCGTATTATTTTCTGCGTTTAGTTTGGTTTGCAACTCATTTATTTCAGACAATAGTGTATTTGTTTCTGTACTACTTGTAGTTATTTGAGAATCAAACATTGCGACACCATTCATAACCTCATCACGCTTTTGTGAAGTAGAATCGCGGCGTTGAACAGTTTCGCCGATTTTCTCATTTAGCAATCTATCTTTATCTTGTTCTATCTTTATATCGATAGCATCTTCAAAAATTTTCAATTCGAGTGGTGTCGATATAACAATACCAAGGAAAATGGCCATAACAATTCGCGGAAGTCCAGATACTAATTCTTGCCAACTTATAGTGACCTTGCCATCTGAATACATCGTATTTACAATCATACGGTCAAGGTTAAAAATCAGCATTCCCCAAAAAAGGCCAAACAATATGGCTATTATTGTACTATCAAAGACTGTTGAAATTGCATATCCACCAGATAGAGCAGCCATACAAGCAGTAAAGAATATCGTCCCTCCCATACCTGCATATTTTGCATACTCTGTTGGACATTGGCGAAGTACCTTTCTGTTGACACCTGAACAGAGCCAAAAAAACTCATTAATATTTCCTCCCCACTCAACGATTTCGTTGCCCTCATATGTTGACTTCTTTTCTTCCATTTCTTATTTCCTTATTATATGATTAAACACTTTCTTTATTGAACTCATTAAATTAAATTTAGGCAGACGAGGTGAGATTTCCACATTAAGTCCTAATTCTGTTAAAGATGGAACCTTAGGCATTTCAGTAGTTATCATACCAATGCTTATTTGGGGAAAAGTAATGTCTGCATTGTATTTGGGTTGCTTAATTGTGAGTGATAGATTGTTGACGATGTTTGGAGTTGGCACGAGCAGAGCTTTTACTTGTGGAATGGGCAACATCCTGATTTCAATCCGCTGCTCCTTCTTTCCGAATTCGTCTTCTGCCGACAAAATGCATTCTATAGCTTTCTTCGGTTCAATGATTTTGGTTCCAGAGGACTCAGTCTCCTCATTATCTAACCAAACCTTTTTGGCATTCTTAACTTTCCATGAGAGCTTGACCGGTATTGTCGGAAATACATAGTATTTATCGGCAGTGAAATCTATTAAGCATTCGTCAAAGACAGCGATAGCGATTTCCTTCTTTATTACTTGGCCAACAGTTGTCTTTATTGATAATTCAAAGGTCGTGCTTTCTGAAAGGTATGTGATATAAGTTCCATGCTTCTTGCATTGTTGGACTTCTGTTTCTCTCCCCTTGCGCAAGATAATATCAGCATCAAAAGGAACATCCCAGGCCAATTCAATGGATTGGGTATTGCGCACTGCTTTGGTTGTTGATGCAGAGAAAGTAACCTTTTGATGTAATAAGCAAGAATCGAAAGGGACCAAATCATCGATGCTCCTATGACCTAGATAATCTTCTAATACTGCCAACATTTTTGGGAATTCATTCCCAAGAGAGTAGATGTCTTTGTATATTACTGATTTTTTTATGTCTACGAAGTCTTCTTTAGAGAAAAGGAGACGGTCAGCGTCAGTAACCTTATACTTATCTACCAAAGTGGGGGCTTCCGCAATGGCGAGAATACTAAGATATATAATAAGTTCCGAGAAATAATCTAATTTCTCAGAGACATACTTGTTGCTTATTCGAGCGGGATGTTGATAATCTGCAAGACCAGTCACAATGTCAGCTTCCCCTTTTAACTCTGGGCAATAAAAAGAGTCATAATCAACGAGATAAAGTCGATGGCTTTTGTCTACGAGGATGTTCCCATGCTGCAAATCTCCATGTGCCAAAGACTGAGAATGAAGTGCTTGTATCATTTTGAGGAAATTGTCAGCAAGCGCAATGAGCAAGTCTTTGGAATTTCGGTTTTGACAGATATAATCTTTAATCGTAATGCCATCTATCCATCGCATCCTGGTTGTGGGATAGATGTTACCTTCTACATTGATGCCTTTGTCGATGTACTGAAACTCACACAAAAAACTTAACTTCGCTTTTTTGATAGCATCAGAAATAGTTTCATAGCGTTTCTTTGAATTCTTGATATCTAAATGCCAACACCGGAAAGCCCACTTCTCGCCATTTGCAGTTTTATATGGAAAAACAACAGAGAAGCCTCCTGCGTATGCGATAAGTCGGCCTCTGGCATCCCTTTCAAAGGTGCCATTCTTTGCATGATTATCCAAAACAAGAACATCTTTGTTCTCAACGGAAGTCCTTATACTTGGTATTGTGGGCATTTATTCCGGTTTCTTAAACTTTGCTGATATTGAGGATGAAAGCCTTTTACGCTCGTTTTCTTTATTCGGTTTAACATATCCATTTCCTTTTCCCCATTTTCCTGCAATTTTATTAGAATCATCCACTTCACCTTTTTTAGCTGTGGCTTTGTAGCCATTGCCACCTTTCCATTTGGATGAGATGCTTTTGCTTTTCGATACGACGGCTTCCTCTAGGGGCGTAAGGTCTTCAATTGATGACTTATCCATAAACTCGCATAGTTTATCGACAAGTGGGGCTAACTCGGAATCTGTTTTCAGCAGTCTGAATATATTGGAAGAACCTTTTGAATGTATATCTTCCCCAGAAAACAAAAGAGTTTCTGTGTCATCCATGTTTAAGTCATTCCACAATGAAGGCATTTTAGCAAGAGCTTTTAGACTGAGATATATGACAAGTTCAGAGAAATAGTCTGCCTTTTCAGAAACCAGTTTGTTTTTCCATCTTGCTTCATGCTGATACCCTACGAGTCCTTTAATCTCGTCAGGCATACCGCTTAGTTCAGGAACATACATGGAATCATAGTCAACCAAAACCAATGAATGGTCGGACTTGATCATGATGTTCCCATGCTGTAAGTCGCCATGAGAAAAATGGTTTGAATGTAAATCGGCTACCATCTTCTTGAAATTCTCGGCAATTTCATTGATTACATTGGATTCTTTAATATGTTCAGCTAAGAACTTCTTTAAAGATTGTGCATCCACCCAATCCATTACAACTATTGGTTGCATTCCTAAGGGGGTCATTATGCCTTCTTCGAAGAAATCAAATCCTACGAAATAGGGCAAATTAGACTTCTTCAAGGCATTCGCTATAACCTGAGTTCTGCGCTTTGCATCAGAGACCTCTGCATGCCAACATCGTACAGCATACTTCTTGAAAGGTGTCTGATATGGGAACACCACGCAAAAGCCACCTGAATACTTGATAAGACGAACTCCCTTTTCTATAGGATGCCCGTCTTTCAGCACTGACGGACGAACCAATGCTGGTGTTTTTATACACGTACTATATTCGGGGATGGTAGGTAATGCCATGGCTGTTTTTATTTCTTTGTCACAGAATATCTTTCAAAAAGAAGATTCAAAGTTTCTTCTACTGCTTTTTGAGTCCACTTGTATTTCAACTTACCCATCTGTTTGGGAAATTTCTTTTGGAGGCATCGTTGATATTCTATCAGGAACTCATTTGTAAAATCTTTCTCATTGTTTTGAACGACAACGAAATTCTTATCGCCTTCAACTCCGTTCTGAAATGGATTCTCTTGGGGTGTCTTTGCTTTCTCAGTCGCGTGGGCGGCGGATATTTGAGATAATTTCTCTTTTTCAACCATTTCAACAATGTTGTCTGCGTGTGTGGTTGCTAGATTTTCGGATTTGTCATATTCAACGATTACCAAAGTGGTGTCATCATTATGCATTCCTTCTTTTCTCCATTCACATACCAATGCCTCAAAATCATCATGTGAAGCCAGCGACAATAATTGTTGAACATACTTAGTTATATTGCCTTGCTTGCTATGTTCTAGAAGAAATTCTGAGAAGGGGTCGGATACTAATAGTAGATACTTACCTTCTGTCAGTACACCTTCTACGGGCATGGGGGTACCTTTTCCTGTTTTTGATGCATCGCTGTCGAAATAATCAGGGTAACTGTCAAAAGATTCTGAATCTTGAGAAGTGTAGAAATTCACGTTGTTTCCGTCCCACTCTATTAGACAAGAATCGCCAAGAACAGACCCGCTCCAATCATTACCATTAAAACGAATACCAACAAATGTTGCTCCAGCCGAACGACCTTCAGCAAAATTCCGTTCGTTACGGTAAATCATATTTTCAGGAGCGTTCGTTTCCTTTAGGTTTTGAATAAAGTCTGCAACTTTAACGCGCCACGTTTGGCATAAAGGTTTTATAGTTTCAATAGAAGGGCACCAATCAGTACTATCGGTATAGGTGTCTACGAGTAGCTGTGCCCAAATCTTTTGTTGCCATGTTGACCCCATTCCGTCAGATACCGCGATAGATTTGGTGTCAGGATTAACACCAAATCTATCTTGGCAATCTGCAAATAATTCAGCTTGCTTGTGAGTTATAAAAGCTCGTATAACCATATTGCCTATTAAAGTCCTTTGTCGCCTTGACCCTTTGAAGAGCCAAAGTCTATGAGTTGAATCAGTTGAACACCATCTGCACCAAAGATGCAACCACGTGAACCATCATTTGTGGGCAACTCGTTCTTTTCGGCTGCCGCTTTGTAGGATTCTGGAACTTCACTGGTTATGTCATATAAAAATTGAGCTTGTTCTTGGGAAATGTCAGACCTATTTGATGGGAAAACGACCTTGCCGTTAGACTCGTCTATTTGTGCATTAAAAATCAAGACATCCCCATCTTTGTTTGAAAGATTCTTGATTTCGTTGGCCAAAGCCACTGTTTCAACCATGCATTCTCTCGGGTCTTTTCCTTCATAATATGGGACACCATCAGAGATGTTGATAATAACAGGCGCGGGGCCATCTGCGTTATCCGTCATCCACTTTTCAACTAAGTCTTTTGCCAACTGGAATGCACCAAGCATATTAGTAGCACCATCTTTGTCAATAGGCTCCACCCATACAGGCTGCTTCACTTCAACTTCTACAATGCCACCTGCTCCATCTGGCGTTTTCTTTTTGAGGGTTTCATAGCGCAATGGAGAAGCGTCCAGGTCTTTAAGCCATCCAGAGCACAATTCCTTTACGTTATGATTGTACCCAATCACAGAAATAAAACAGCGATTCTTAGGGGCGTCGCCATCGAAATTCTTCTGGATGATGTTGTCAATAACTTTGTTGACAGCAAGCGTTGCGAACTTGGTACGTGTTGTGCCTTCATAATTACTCATCATGGATCCTGACTGATCTAACAAAATAATCAGCAAGCCAGGGGTCGCAGAACTCCATTGTTTGTCATTCTTTGCCATATTACAATAAAATGTTCTGCCTTGGCCCCTCTCAGCAGAGGATTATTCATTGTTAGTATAACATGCACACAAAAAAAGCGTGGAGCCAATCTGTCGCTCGCTTCACGCTCTAAAGGCTCTCGCATTGCCCAGTTTGTCGAAACGAGCAACGCTGAAAGCCCCACGCAGACGAATATATCAAATCCACACCTCAGGCAGCTTTTTCAATCAAAAGCGCTAAAGTGGGAAGTGTATAAACATCCCAAGGGGCGTTCCCGTTGCTTTGTTTTTGACAAACTGTTCGAACGTGCGAGATTCTTAGAGCGTCAAAGCCAAAGCGTCCAGAAAACGCCTATGTCTGTATGTCGTCCCACCCTGAATGTGCACATCATTATTGATGGCGGTTGGGTATGGAACTAGTTGCAAAATTACTCAATTTTTTCTAAAATCCAAAAATTAAAAGTGTTTTTATTCGGTTTTTGCACATTTTGATAAAAACTATGCGCGAAAATGTATATTTTGTTGGTTTCGATGTGAGTCTAAGAATACTCTTTCGTGAAAAAATGAAGAAATTATTGGAAGTATGAAAATAAAAACGTAACTTTGCAACCATAATAGAATAAAAGAGAATAAAGAAGAATAAAAGAGAATAAAAAACAATAAAGGAGGTAAAATGGATAAAAACGAAGAGAATAGCATGCTGTTTCAGCCTACATTCGGTAATCGGCCGGTTCGATATATCGGTCGTGACGACGTGATAGAGCGGTTTATGGATGGATTGAGAGAACCGATTGGTTCGCGCAATCGTTGTACGTTGTTTCTGGGACAACGTGGAATGGGTAAGACTGCTTTGCTGCTTGAGCTGAGCGACCGTGCACAGAAGGAAGGCTATGTGGTGGCTCGTGTGACGGCTCATGAGGGTATGCCGCAGGCTATTATTGAGCAGTTTCAATTGAATGGCTCAAAATATTTCGATGATGATAAGCGGAAGGTGACGGGTGTAACAGCAGGTGCGCTGGGGTTTTCGTTTGGCTTGACTTTTTCTGAGACAGCAGAACGGCAATATGGCTTTCGCTCGAAAATGTCGTTGTTATGTGATAGATTGGCTGAGAAGGGTAAGGGCGCGCTGATACTGATTGACGAGGTTCGCACATCGGCAGCAATGCGCGAGGTAGCATCTGCTTATCAAGAACTGGTAGGTGATAGGAAAAACATTGCGATAGCGATGGCAGGACTTCCTCATGCCGTTTCTAGTGTGCTGAACGATGAAGTGCTTACTTTCCTGAATCGTGCAGTAAAGGAAAAACTGGGACTGATATCGCCCCAACTGATAAGAGCTTATTATGATCAGGCATTCAGGCAGGTGGGGATTGTGGTGACGGATGAGATGCTTAACCGGGCGTCATTGGCTACTCGTGGCTTCCCGTATCTGATGCAGTTGATTGGGTATTACGTGATTCAATATGCACACGAGGGAGAACTTTTGACCGAAGCGATAATGGATAAGGCTGAGAAGGCGGCTCAGGCCGATATGGAAGATAATGTCTTCAAGCCTATTTTGAATCCGCTGTCGGACAATGACATAGTGTTCCTACGTGCGTTGGCTCGTTGTGGAGAAACAGCGACTACCAGCAAACTACAAGCATTGCTTGGCAAGAAGGGGCCGGCTATCCAACCTTATCGGAAGCGTCTGCTTGATGCGGGAGTTATCGAGGCTCCCAGACGAGGGGCGTTGGTGTTCGCGGTGCCATATTTGGCAGATTATTTGTTGTATTCGCTGGGGGATAGATGATATTGCATCGGAATAAAGTGCTCTGGTCTATTCTCTTACCTCTCACCTCTTACCTCTCACCTCTGCATCATCAGATGAGGGACGCAGCGCGTGCTGCGTCCCTCATCTGCTCATGTGCTGTGCCACGCGATAGGTCGCGGGGCTTGCCTATTACAAGTCTTCCTGGTCGTCCCAGCAGTTCCTGTTTGCCTTGCTCATGCCTTCGGCGTCTTCGTCGAAGAGGCCGTAGCGCTCGGCGTCTGCCTCTTCGGCACTTTTCGTACCCTCGCCGAACGGCAGACTGGCGTCGAGCAGCGACTGTTCCATGACCACGGCCTTCACGGCGGGCTGTATATAGATTCTTTTGTTTGTCATGACTGGATGGTTATTTGATGATTACTTTCTTTCCGCCTACGATATAGATGCCTTTGGGCAACCGGGTGCCGCGCTCTCCGCTGACACGCTGTCCGCTGAGGTTATACCAACCGTCGGCCGGGGTTTGCAGCTCTGTCACGTTCTCGCTGATGCCGGTGGTCTCGATGGCCAGTGAGATGCCGTTGGCAGAGGCACCGCTCAGGTCGGGCTTCTCGTCGTCGGCCAGGCGCAGATAGGCCTTGCCGGCTTTCAGGGTGCTCTCGTAGGTCTCGTAGAGCTTGCCGTTTGAGATGATGTAGTGGGTGTAGCCCTCCTCGTTGCCGATGACGGCGGGCTCGGTCACGCCTACCAGTTTGTTGCCTGCGGCAGGCTCAGCCTCGCTGATGACGCTCACCTCGTATGTCGTCGCGTCGCCCGTCTTGTGCAGGATGATGCCTTCGCCGGCAGCCACCTGTGTCAGCTCGGTCATCATGGCCAGCGCATGGTCTTTGTTGACCGATGTCACGGCGTATGCGGTCAGTCCCTCTACCTCGCTGAAGTCGAGTGCGTAGGTGCTGCAATATGTGGTGTATTCCTTGGCCGGACTCAGGGTGATGGTTGCCGGTGTGGCGGTGCCCAGCACGAATACGTTGCCCACGCCGCTCTCAGAGTGGTCGCAGTAGTCCATCTCGTCAAATTTCTTGTCGAAGGGGTATGAGGTATTGAACGTCTCGGTGCCCACGCCGGTGATGCGCAGATAGACCGTAGCTTGGTTGTCGGCCGTGGCGGGCAGTGTGATGTTCACGGGATTCACCACGTTGGCCGTGGCAGTCCAGGTGGCACCGTTGATGTCGGTCCAGGTGCTGCCGTCGGTCGATAGCTGTGCCTTCCACTCTTTCGTGGCGGCATTCTTGGCGGCCATGTCGGCCACGAAGCTGATATTGCTGAAGCCCAGCGTCGAGAACTGATACTGGAAGGCGATGTCGGTGGTGCGGTAGCCGTTCTGATACAGTCCGTTGATGGCGCTGATGACCACGCCCGTGCGGTTGCGCACCACGGGGGTGCCCGTCGATTGGGTGTAGAGCAGCGACCCGTCGCTCACCCTGACCACCGAGGCCTTGGTGTTGCGCTCGTCGTCGCAGGTGATGTCGGCGGCGAAGGGATAGCCCACGGTGGTGGGGTAGGCATAGCTCTGCACCCGGCTGGCGTCGAACACGGCGATGAAGTCTTCTATCTCGTAGTTGGCAGTCAGTGTCATGTCGCCATTCACGGTCAGTGTGCGTGTGGCGGTGGCGTCGGCATTCTCGTTGCCGTCGGTCCAGCCCAGGAAGGTCAGTATCTTGCTCTCCTCGGCTGTGGCTGTAATCTGGGTGCCTGCCTCATACTGTCCGTCGTGGTTGTTGGGCGTGAGGGTGATGCTGCCCAGGGCCAGACCCTTGTCATTGGTCACCTCGGTCGTCACGGTGTAGAGCGGCACGGCCTCGAACACGGCGTTGACGGTCTTTTCCTCATCCATGGTCACGTTGATGGAGGCCTCTGTCGAGAGGGCGGCGCCAGTGCCGTCTTGCCATTCCACAAAGCGGTAGCCGAAGTTGCGCTCGGCGGTCAGCGTCACGCTCGTTCCTTCTTTATAGGCGGCCAGGTCGGGGTCGCGTGTGATGGTGCCGGCCTCGCCGTCGGGCAGCACGCTGCTGTGCAGCACGTATTTGGTGGCTGTCGAGGCACTGCCCACAAGCTTTCCTTCGATGACGAGGTTGGAGAGTCCCATCTCTTTGGTTTTGCCCAACCCCAAAAATGAGAAGTGAATCTTCAACGGTTCGCTGCCCGAGGCGACGATATTGCTCACTTCTTTTTCAAAAGAGGCGATGGCCAGTCCTTTGTCGCTACGGTTCACACCGGCGTTGTTGCAGATTTCTTCACTCTGGCTGCCGGCTTCGATGCTGACTGTGATATTTCCGCTGTCAGTGCCGTAGCGTGCTGCCTCAAAGCTTACCTTCGATGGTACGAAATTGAATCCGTCTTCAGGGGTGAGTGTCAATGTCAGGGTATTGTCCTCGCCCGCTGTTGTCGAGAGACTTGCACCGGTGCCATTGTAAACTCTCGTCTGTGTCGTCTTTACGTTGTCGGCACCTGTGTAAGTCTTTGTGCCGCTTATGGTAATGCTTGTACCTGCTGTCCATTTCTTCGACACAAACCCTGCATTCATCTCTTCGGGGTTCATGATGGCGTCATCGCCTTGATTCAGGCCGCCTTGGTCCAATTTATACCAAATATTACCCTCGATTTCCACACCGCCGGCGTTCTTCACCTGTCCGCTGATGACAATGTCTTTCGCGGCGATGTATTTGCCCGAGGCATATTCCTTGGCGCTCCAGGGGTAGATGCGCAGGATGACCGACTCGCCCTCTTCGAGCTGGATGACGGGCGACACTTGCACCTCGTTCAGCACGTTGGCGGTCATGCCTGTGGGGGCGTAGATGGTGGTGCGGGTGGCGAAGTTGTCGGTCGAGTAATACACGTGGCAGTTGATGTCGCTGCATGAGATGCTGCCCACGGCCAACTGTATGTTGTTGATGTCCAATGTCTTGCCCTCGGGGCAGGTCACCTTGGCTTCGATATAGCGGTTGGGGGCGTCGTCCTCGCCGGCGGGCCAACTGCCGCCGCTCACCGAGGCACGCAAGCCCTGTGTGGCATCGTTGCGTTGTTTCACCAGCGCGCTGAGGGTCACGGCGCCGGCGGTGATGTCGCCGCTCACGGTGGCATCGTCGTTAGCGGTCAGGGGCCAGGTCACGCTGAACGGCTCGCCGCCGCCCAGTTCCACCACGTTGGCGGTCAGGGGCACCTCAATGGTCTGGCTGCCCAGGCTCACGGTGATGGTCGAGGCGAACGCGCCGGCGGTGGTCATCGTGGCGCGGGCGTAGAAGGTCTTCACCAGTGTGCCGCTGCTGTAGTCGATCGACAGCGAGCTCTGCCAGTTCTGCTTGTCAGTGGAGAGCTCCACGCCGTCGGTGGCGGTGATGGTGATGGTGCCGGTGGCGGGGTCCAGTCCGAAACCGTTGAGGGTGAACTCCTTGGTGGCGGTCTGTCCGTTGTAGATGTCGCCCATGTCGCCGCTCTCGGGCGATACGCTCAGGTCAACGGGGATGGTGATGTTGTCGCTCAGGATGCCTGCCTCTTTCATCAGTTGTGCGCACATACGGGCGGCCAGCAGTGCGCCGGTGGTGTTGAAATGGGTGGCGTCGGCCACGGTCTCGCCGTTGCTTACCTTCACAGAGAAGAGCTCGCTCAGACAGCGCTCTTTGCCGTAGCTCTCATACAGGCTCTTGGTGGCGTTGGTCATGTCGATATAGGGGATGCCCTCTTCTGTGGCCAGTTGCTGCATGTAGTAGGGATAGTCCATGCTGTTGTCGTCGGCGCTCACTTTGTTGCCGCTGCTGAGCACGCCGTTCTCCAGCTTGTCGAACTTGTCGCCCAGGTCGTGCTGTCCGGTGCGGGTGATCTTGCCGTCGCTGCCGAAGTAGGCACGGCATACAGGGCCTACCAATACGGGGTTGGCGCCCAGGGCCTGCACCTCGTCCACAATCTTTTTCAGATAGGCTTTGTAGGTGGTCGAGGGGTGTGTGCCGCGCCCGTCGAGTGCGGCTGCCGTGGCGGTCTCGCCCTTGGCGATGTAGTAGTTGTAGAGTTCTTCGCGGTCCACACCGTTGAACATCTCGTCGTTGTGCGAGAACTGGATAATCACATAGTCGCCGGCTTCCACCTTCGACTTAGCGGCGGCCCACAGCTCGTTGTAGCCGCTGCGTGAGTCGCGGCCGCCACGGGCGTAGTTCACTGATGTCCAGTCGCCGGTGAGGAAGTTGCCGAAGTACATGCCCCAGCCACGGGTCACCGTGGCCGATTCGTCGTAGTTGGCCATGGTCGAGTCGCCCAGCGTATGCACTTTCTTGGCTTCAGCCAGCACGCACGTACCGAGCATCATGGCCCATAAGATTGACCAAAAGATTTTTTTGTTCATTGAGTAAGTGTTTGTTTTGATAGATTAGACAATTCCGGCTGCAAAGGTAGGGCGAAATCTATCAAAACAAGGGGAAAATCGTGCCAAAGAAGGGGTAAAAAAGCGTCAAAAAGCCCTGAAATAGCCTTTTCGGGGCAAAAGATAAGGGTTTGTATCGGTCCGTGTCTATTTCTCTTCTTCACCTTGCCTGCAATACCATACAAGGCGGTCTGAATGCAGAGAAATAATATTTTTTGTTTTTTTTTGCCCTATTGGCTCGTTTTTTTCGTAACTTTGCACAATGTATGTGCAATCATTCCGCAAAGGGTTATAGCGTATGATGAAATCAGAAAAGCAACAAGCTGCTGCCGCCGCCGCTTTCGCCGAGCGGTGGGCGGGGCGCGGATATGAGAAGGGCGACTCGCAGGTGTTTTGGACAGAGTTGCTTACAGAAGTGTTTGGAGTGGAAAACCCAAGCTCGTTCATACGTTATGAGGAACAGGTAAAGGTAGATAAGACCAATTTCATCGATGCGCACATCCCCTCGACCAAGGTGCTCATCGAACAGAAGTCTATCGGTAAGAACCTGCGCGAGGCCATCACACAGAGCGACGGCTCACGGCTCAATCCGTTTCAACAGGCCAAGCGCTACGCGGCCGAAATGCCTTATTCTGAGCGACCCCGTTGGATCGTGACCTGCAATTTCTCTGAGTTCCTCGTTTACGACATGGAGCATCCCAACGGCGAGCCGGAGAGCATCTTGTTGAAAGATTTAGGCAAGGACTATTACCGCCTGCAATTCATTGTCAACGAGAAAAGCGAGCACATCACCCGCGAGATGGAGGTGTCGATGAAAGCCGGCGAAATCGTAGGACGCATCTACGACGCATTGCTCGCACAATACGACGACAATTCGTCCGAAGCACTGCGATGGCTCAACATTCTCTGTGTGCGCATCGTGTTCTGCCTGTATGCCGAGGATGCCGGCGTGTTTGCACACGACCAGTTTCACGACTACCTGGCACGTTACGATGCAATGGACTGGCGCAACGCCCTCATTCGATTGTTTGAGGTGTTGAATACGCCAGTTGACAAGCGCAGCCGCTATCTGATGGACGACTTGAAGGCCTTCCCTTATACCAACGGCGGGCTGTTTGCCGAGACGATAGAGATTCCCCCGTTCACTGAGGGACTCCGTAATACCCTCCTGCAAAACGCCTCGCTCGACTTCGACTGGAGCGAGATCTCGCCCACCATCTTCGGGGCTGTGTTCGAAAGTACGCTCAACCCCGAGACGCGACGCTCCGGCGGTATGCACTACACCTCTATCGAGAATATTCATAAGGTCATCGACCCCTTGTTCCTCAACGACCTGCGGCGTGAGTTCAACGGGATATTGGAAGAGAAGGTGGAGCGTCAGCGCAACCGCCGGCTGGATGCTTTCCAAGACAAACTGGCCAGCCTGACATTCCTCGACCCGGCCTGCGGCAGTGGCAATTTCCTCACAGAGGCGTATCTCTCACTCCGCCGTTTGGAGAATGAACTGATACGTGAGCGCTATCACGGACAGACATTCCTCGGGCTGGATGAGGCCAATCCCGTGAAGGTGAGCATCAACCAGTTTTACGGCATCGAGATCAACGACTTCGCCGTCACCGTGGCCACCACGGCACTCTGGATCAGCGAGGCGCAGATGCTGGCCGAGACCGAGCGCATCATCCATCACGACATCGACTTCTTGCCACTGAAGTCGTATGCCAACATCCGCGAGGGGAATGCACTGCGCATGGAATGGGATGTGATAGAACAGCCTTCGGCCATCCCCACCGTCTATGCCAAAAACGTACACCTGATTATAGAACCAGAGCCGATGACGGCCAGCGAACCCCTTGTGGCTTACGATGAACTGAATGTGGTGTCGCCCCGTTTCGACGGCAATTTAAAACCCGCCGTGCATCGTTACGAGGTCCAATACGACTATATCATGGGCAATCCGCCCTTCGTCGGTTATTCTTTGCAGAGCAAAGAGCAAAAAGACGACATCTTGAGATTGTTTGTTGACAAGAGCGGCAAACCCTATAAGTCGGCGGGGAAAATAGACTATGTGGCCGGGTGGTACTACAAGGCGGCGAAACTGATGGCGCACACCTCAACACGTGCAGCCCTTGTCTCTACCAACTCCATCTGTCAAGGCGAGCAAGTGGCGGCGATATGGAAACCCCTGAAAGAACTGTTTGGCGCACATATCGATTTTGCCCACCGCACATTCCGTTGGGACAGCGAGGCATCGCAGAAAGCCCATGTGCATTGCGTAGTCATAGGCTTTTCATGCGCTTCTCCGTCAACTCCCCTGCGGATATATGAGGAAGATACGGTGAAGACAGCACAATATATCAACGCCTACCTGACCGATGCTCCGGATATCTTCATCGAAGCAAGGGCGCTGCCTGTCTGTGACGTGCCGCAAATGCTTAATGGCGGAAAACCGACAGAGGGCGGGCATCTTATCCTGACCGAAGAAGAGAAAGATGAGCTTGTAAGTAAGAATCCTGCAGCAGAGTATTTCATCCGGCCCTATATGATGGGCAAGGATTTTATCCTGCGGAAGACACGCTACTGTCTGTGGCTCCCCGGGGCTCATCCTGCCGAAGTGCGCAAATGCCCACTGGTCATGGAGCGGATTGATAAGGTCAGGGCCTACAGACTGGCTAGCCCCAAAGCGGCTACCAGAAAGAAAGCCGACACGCCCATGCTCTTTGACGAAGTACGTGAGTGTACGACCGACTATATTGCCATACCCAAAGTGTCGTCCGAGAACCGCAGGTACATACCCATGGAATACCTCTCGAAAGACATCATCCCTGGCGACAAACTCTTTATGGTACCGTCTGCCGACCTCTATATATTAGGTGTCTTGACCAGCAATGTACACATGGCGTGGATGAGGGCAACCTGTGGCCGGCTGAAAAGCGATTATAGTTATTCCAACACCATCGTCTATAACAACTTCCCCTGGCCTGCACCTACTGAGGCGCAAAAGTCGAAGATACGGCAGACGGCACAGGCCGTCCTCAATGCCCGTGCGCTGTATCCTGACAGCAGCCTTGCCGACCTCTACGACGAGCGCACCATGCCCGTGGAGCTGCGTCGAGCCCATCAAGACAACGACCGTGCCGTGATGCAGGCCTACGGTTTCGATGTGAAGACGACGACCGAAAGCCAGTGCGTGGCAGCACTCTTCAAAATGTATCAACAGCTCACAAAAACGAATTAGACTCTCCACTCCCTCCTCTACAAGGTTTGGGCTGTGGTGGGGGCTTCTTGCTGCGTGCGGTAGTCAGAGGGCGACAGACCCGTTGACGCGCGGAAGATCTTGCTGAAGTATTTGGGCTCGGTGAATCCGCACTTATAGGCGATGTCGGCTATGGGGTCGGCGGTGCTGGCAAGCAACTGGCCGGCCCGCTTGATGCGTGCCTCGCGCAGGAAGTTGGCGGGGGTCTGACCAACAATCGACTTCAACTTGCGAATCAGTCCCGAACGGCTCACGGCGGCTTCGGCGGCCATGTCGTCGATATTGGCTTCCGGGTCGCCGATGTGCTGCTCGATATAGGCCATCACACGGGTCATGAAAGCCTCGTCGTCATCGCTCAGTTGCATCCCCTTAGGCTCTTCCTTTTCTGTTGGCGGTGGTTGGTTCGCCGCTGTCTGTTGGCTGCGCTCGTCGAGCAGCGACAGGTATTTCTCCTGCATCTCATGTTGTTGTCTGCGCATCCTCTTTATATAAAAGGTGGTGTAGGCGATGGCTCCGACCAGTCCTAATGCGATGAGCACCAGGAGCAATCGACCGTACCATGCCTCCCAGAACGAGGGCGTCACGAGGATGCAGAGCTGCCGGATATTGTCTTGCCATTGTCCGCCGCTGTCGGTGGAGCGCAACTGAAGGTGGTATTCGCCGGGCTCCAGGTCGAGCAGCGTTAGCGTGCGGTTGTGCCCCAAGTCGTTCCACTGCACGCTGTCGGTGCCGTCGAGCAGACGGAAGGCGTAGCTGATGCGCTCGGGAGCGGTGAAATCCAAGGCAGCAAAGCGCACGATGATACTGCGCTCGTCAGGACGCAGACATAGCGTGTCGGAGTATTCCACGTTCCACCGCTCTTGTCCGCCCTGCACGGTGAGGCTGGTCAATACCACCCGTGGGGTGTACGCCTGTCGGCGCATCATGCTGCCGTCCATGATAAAGGCTCCGTCGTCGGTGCCAAACAACCAACGGTCGCCGCTCAGGTGGATGGGGGTGGTCTCGTTAAATCGGTAACTGCCTTGCAGATGGTGGGCGTCCATCATACGGTAATGCCCCAGACTGTCGAACAGGGTGAGCTGCCGCCCGTTCACGGCCATCCATCCGCCTTGGTCGGTGGCCGCCAGGGCTTGCACCACACTGTGCGAGGGTTCTTCGTCGGGTATGATATGTGTGAACGTGATGGCTTCTGCCATGAGGTCGCTCTCGGCGCAGCGGTTGATGCCGCTGTTCTCCGTGCTGATGAGAATCTGTCCGTCGTCACTCTCCCAAATGGCCATGGTGGCATTGCTGCTCAGGCTTCCGACCCTGTCAGACTCCCTTTGGTGCAACCGAAACAGCATCTTCTCTGCGTCGTTCCCAGTCTGGGCTACTACCAGCCCGTCGGTGGTGGAGGCTAACAGGATGCCTTGGCGCGTCAGGTGCAGGCGACGCACCAACTGGGCCTTGTCGTGCGGATAACCTGTCGGCACCGTAAATATAGGGTCATCGGCTTGCGGCTCTGCGGTGTAGCATAGTCCGCCGCCCAGCGTCGCCACCCAGAGATGCCCGTGGTGGTCTGGCAGGATGGCGTAGATGTCTGGGTCGGGCAGATGCGTCAGGTGGCTGACGGTATAGACCTTGTCTGATAGGGGGCGCAGACGGTAGATGCCGTCGGGCTTGGTGCCTAACCAAAGGGTGCCGTCGGCCGCTTCGTAGATGCAATAGACGGGCGCGGGGAAACAGATGCGGGCGTCGTGCAACCGCCCGTCTGGCCCCACATACCCCAACAGCCGCTCGCTCTCGCTGTCGTAGAGGCGTATGGCGCCGTCGTTGGTGCATACCCAGCAGCGGCGGTGGCTGTCGATGAAGAGGCATTTGGCCTCGCACCCCTGCTGCATGGGCAATCGGCGGGTGTACGACTTGTCGGTGACGATCTTGTAGATGCCGTTTTGCGCGATGACCCAGAGGTTGCCCTGATGGTCGCGGCTGGCGAAATGCAGGTTGCGCGACGCGGGCAACTGCTCACAGTCAGTAAATGCCCCATTGTCAGCATACGACAGTTGGCCTGTGGGCTGTAGTCGCCATTGCGTTCCTGCGTTGTCTGTCCATTTCAACTGGTCATCGACCACGAGCGTCTTGCTCTCCCTGTAGCACTTGGCTTCATCGGCGGCCGACTGTGCGTCGCTGCCTGTCAGTTCGGTAAACGTGCAGGTGCGCGGGTCGAAGAGCGCATAGTCGTCGTCTCTGACGCGGCAGATGATCTGTCCGTCGGCGCGGAGCGAGATGTTGCGCATGCGGTCAGACATCATCAGGCTGCCTGCCTGCTCCGATGGCTTGAAGGTGTGAAACTCATAGCCGTCGTAGCGGCAGAGGCCGTTCCAAGTGGCTATCCACAGAAATCCGTGCTGGTCTTGCAGCAACTGCGTCACATGGTTCGTCGGCACGCCGTCTGCCTCGTCGTAGTAGGTCACACGGTACAGCGGCTGGGCCGGCAGGCCCAGCCAGCATAGCCATGCGGCCATGAGGGTGGTGAGGATGCGCGCGGTGTTCATGCGTGTTCGCTATTTGTCTGCAAACCAAAAAGTAATCGTAGCAAGCTTGGATTCTTCGCTCACTTATTCACGATCTTTTTGCCGTTGTTGATATAGATGCCTTTTTGCGTCGGCTTGCCGTCAAGCTTTCTGCCGTCGAGCATGAACCATCCATCACTCCCCTCGCCCTTAGGAGAGAGGCTGGGGGTGAGGCAGTCATGTTTTGCGTAGGTGCTGCAAAAATACTGATTTTTTAACAAATAGCGGAAGCATTTATTCAAATTTACAAAACTTTCACAATCAAGCATGGCTCATGCAAGCATGGCTCAGCTCTCGTTGTTCCATCGGCAATCGCTGTTTTTCCAGTGTGCGTTCTTCTTGATGGGCAGATTGTTAGCGTAAGTGACAGGTAGTTAACGTTTTTTCTTTTTCTTTATTTTTTTTTCATACGGCTAATGGCGTATTTCCTTTATTTTGAATTAACTTTGCAGCAATTTTTTGAGAGAATATTTTTTATTTATTTTTTAATTTAACCCATTTAGTATGAAAAAGTTATTATTCGTGGCTGTTGCAGCCCTTGCCATGGTATTCGCATCTTGCGGAAAGAAACTGAGCCCCGAAGCAGAGAAAGTATGGGCCGACTTCAAAGAAGTGGCTTCTAAGCTCGACTCTCAAGAGAAAATTGAAAGTCTGGAGACTATTGAGGATTTCACCGCTCTGAATGCCAGATGGTTGGAGGTCAATAAGGCTATGCTCGACAAATCGGTTGAGATTGCTGCCGTCAAGCCCGAACTCATCGACAGCATGGAAATCATTGCTAACAAAGTGAACCCGGTAATACAGAAAACTGGTGAATTACTCAAGGCTGCCGGCGAGGCACAGGCTGCTGGAGAAGATTTAGAGGCCGCTGGAGAAGATTTAGAGGCTGCTGCTGAAGATTCTGAAGCCGGAGAATAAACATTCGCGGACTATCTTTCAACCATCTCTTGTAGTGATGGTTTTTCAAGAAAGAACAAATAAAAAAGTGCTAAAGACATGATTGTTTTTAGCACTTTTTCTGTTGTATCTACTGAGAGTAATTTTGTATTTTACGTTCGCAAGGGTTTACTATTTTTTTAGTATGCTGTTAGCAAAAAACTTCGGGCTTGCCATCCTCAGACATGTTGTTATTCTTTAGGGAGTGCTATACTAAGTATCATTCTTACTAAATATAGGATTAAAGAAAGAATTAAAATTATTTGCTATTTTTTTATACTTTTTTTTGTCGTTTCAGAAATATTTCTTATCTTTGCAGCATCGCTTAGTTAGCCCTTAGGGGCAAAGTGGGCGGTCTTATTTTATGAGAAAGACGTTTTCAAACGTCTGTCGTTGTGAGCTGTGAACTTCGCAAACTCAACCGTCACAACAGGCAGATGACAACGAGACGTCTGCGTGGTACGTTTCTATATGCCTTAATTTATATAGTCCGTACTGGCGTGGGCTAACTGCGTTGTCTATCCTGTGTGACGGGGGCAATGCGAAGGCCTACAGCTCCAGGATGGGCAGAGAAACAGACACCTACGCCTTTTTTGTATCATAAGCTGAACCTAACAAACTATTAATGCCGATTCTGGGGTGTTTGGAGGTTATATTTGTCAGTAATCAATGTTTATGAGTATTTTAGGATGTGGACTAAAATGGGGAAGTATAGCTGATTTCGGAACAGCTTTTTTCGCCCTCTGTGCTTTTGGGTTCTCCCTTTATGAGTTTTGCAAGTATAAAAAAAGGGAACGAGTAGGTATTCTTATCCAAATGAATATTAGATACACAACTGATTCTGATATTAATGCTGTTGTCCGGTACTTAGAGGCATTGGAAGATAAAAAGGAAAATGCATTGGCATTACCTAATATTCATCAGTTAGAGATGTTTATGCGTTTTTCTGAAGAGTTGTGTTGCCTTGTCAGGTCAAATGCATTAAAAGTAAATATCGTCTACTATATGTTTGGTCATTATGTGCTAGTATTTGCTAATTATAAAGATAAATGGCCAATAGAATTGGGATATGAAAAGGGATATTGGCGACTGTTTAGAGATTTTGTTAATAAGATGCAGGAAGCTCATGACGAACTATATCCATATATAGATGATAACAATAACACGAATGAATATAATATAAATGTAAAGAAGATAAAATTATGAAACGACTACTAACTTCAGCAGTATTGTTCCTATGCTGCATGGCAACTTCGTTTGCCCAGTTTAGCGGGTCGGGGTCGGGAACTGAGAGTGACCCCTACCTTATTTATAATGAGATACAACTATCGCAGATGGCCAATTTCTTGAATCAGGAGGGTGTGGTGTTCAGCCTGAAGAAAGATTTGAATTTGACCAACTGGATAGCCGAGAACAGCCCGTCGCAGGGATGGTTACCCATAGGCGTGGAGTCTTCTCCCTTTAAGGGTACACTACTTGGTAATGGCAAGACCATCAGCGGTTTTTCCGTCAGTAGAAGCGGTACTTCTTATGTCGGATTCTTCGGCCATCTTGATGGAGCAACCGTCAGTGACCTTACCATTGTAGGCTCTAATGTCTCGGGTGCCCAATACACGGGTATTATGGCGGGTTGTGCGAATGGTTCCACCATTACGAATGTGAACGTGGAAATGGCAACCTTTAGCGGAGGCCAATATAGTGGCGGGTTCATTGGCTATGCAAGTGGTTCCACCCTAACAAATGTGAATGTGGAGTTGACAACCCTTTCAAGCGGAGGCCAATATAGTGGCGGGTTCATTGGTTATACAAGTGGTTCCAACCTTACGAATGTGAATGTGGAGTTGACAACCCTTTCAAGTGGCGGTCAATATAGTGGTGGCCTTATTGGCCATGCCTTCAATACAACCGTTACCACCTTTAGCGTAAAAGCGACTTTTAATAACGCCCAGAATTATAAAGGAGGATTGTCTGGCTATGCTGAAGGATGCACTTTTGATACGGGTACGGTTGAAGGAAACATCATGGCTCTTGGTTATTGTGGTGGTGCTGTAGGATATGCTAAAAATACTACATTGCAAGAAATAACAGCAACTGGAAATGTCAATGCGAGTGGACAGGACGATATAGGTGGTGTCGTAGGTCAGGCAGAAGGCACCAGCTCGTTTGCTTCTTGCAAGCACACTGGTGATATAACTGGTGCTACTAACCTTGGCGGTATCGTTGGAGAAATCGTCGGTGGAAGCAGTGTCACACTGACTTCTTGTTGGTCGAAAGGAAAAATCACAGGTTCAAGTGATTATATAGGAGGTGTTGTAGGCAAGAGCAATGGTGTCAGCATTGCAGGCATAGAGGGTTGTAGCCATTTTGGTGACATCAGTGGTGGTAATTATGTGGGTGGTATTGTAGGGGCGATATTAGATGTAAATCCGCCCGCTCCTACTTTGCATACATATAAAGAGTATAGTTATCGAGAATCTTCTAATAATACTTATATACCAGCCGAAAATCTATTGAAGACAATAAGTGACAAGATAGTAAATGGTTCTATTACATCATATTATACTGTTAACAACTGCACAGCAATAGGTAATATTGAAGGAAACAATTATGTTGGAGGTATTATAGGGATTGATATTCCTTCATATCGTTACTCAAGTACTGTACAACATATTGTTTTTGGCTATCATGCTGGGCATTCTACTTCTTCTATTAATTTTTATAATTATGTTTGGGTAGATGATAATGTCTATTTGGGAGGTGGAGGTATTCGTAGAAATAATGATACTAATCCTCCAACATATGACATTTACACCTATAGCCGGAACTTCACATCTTATAATCTTACGAACAACTATTATAGCGGCAACATAACTGGCATGGAAAAAGTAGGTGGATTGGTAGGAGAAAAGCGCGGTGGCGTTATCTCTAATAGTTATTCTTATGGAAATTTTTATGGTACGACATGTGTAGGTGGTATTGTAGGTAATGTGGTACAAAGTAATACTGGCACAAATATGAAAACCACTATCAATAGCAATTTCGCCATTTGCGCAACCATTTCCGCTTCTTCAACAAGTTCAAATGCAGGCCGAATATATGGTGCTGTGGACAACAGTGCCTCCATCGGTGCCACAGGCTCAAATCAAGGCAACAGCGCATTATCCCTATGTACACTCATCAAAACTGGTGTGACACAGACAGTTAGTGATGATGACCAAAATGGTTCAAGCATAGGCCCGTCACTTCTCAAGTTGAAAGCCACCTATGTGGCAAAGGGATGGAGTATGGACTCAGATTGGAACATTTTGGAGACGGAGAGTTATCCCTTCAAGAAATATCAGGCTGCACCACCCGTCATTGAGAGTGAGTTGGTGTCGGGTGCAACCAGCATTAGCGGCAGCAGCATAAATGGTGGCACTGTTTATCTTCTCTATAAAGACTACGATGCAGTTTCTACCAATTGCTCAGGTAACTCTTGGTCGTTCTCTACCGAAGCGTTACAGAGTGGTGCACAAGTGAAAATATATGCAGAAGTGGATGATATGGTGCCCTCCTGTTTTACGATAACAACGGTTAAATATCCCGGCAGCGGCACGGAAGCCGATCCTTATCGCATCTATACGGCAGAAGACCTTCAAGGAGCGAACAAAACAGGCTATTACAAACTGATGAACGACATCGACCTCTCCTCGTGGATCAATGAGAATAGTCCCACGAAGGGTTGGGTGCCTATCGGCCTGAACAGCAACGATGCCACCTATATCGACGGCGACAACCACAGGGTGACAGGACTCTGGACCAATACCACCGACGATTATACTGGTCTCTTCTCCAACTACTCCGCAGGTGAGATTAAGAACCTGAAGGTGGAGGTGGCCACAGGCAAAAAAGTGAAGGGAGGCAATAATACCGGTATCCTCATCGGCCGAATGGCGAACGGTACCATCTCCAACTGCACCGTGGTAGGCAGTGTGGAAGGCTTGCAATATACCGGCGGTATTGTCGGTTATGCGGATAACACTCCGTTGACAAATCTTATAACAGAAGGTCAGGTAGTAGGCACCAGCAGCGTTGGCGGCATGGCTGGTTATGTCGGTGGCACGTCATCCATTAGTCACTGTTCTGCTACTTCAACAATCACCGCCATAGGCAATACTGGCGGACTGGTGGGCGATTCGTCTGCACCAATTTCCAAATCGAAGGCTGACGCCACGATTACGGTATCTGGTGACAACAGTAATGTTGGCGGATTGGTGGGCAATACCACGGGCAGTGTGCAAACTTCTTTTACCACAGGTTCTATCACCGTAACAGGTGAGAATTCGAATACTGGTGGATTGATTGGATATGTCAGTGGAACGACGGTCGCCAACTGTTACTGTACGGCTAACGTGTCGGGCACGCAGTATAATGCCGGGCTGGTGGCCTACGCGCTGAATACCGTTATCGACAAGTGTTACGCCAAGGGCGATGTCTCCGGCGTAAACTACGGAGGCGGACTGGTGGCACAACTCGACGGGTCGGATGCTTCGCTGTCGAACAGTGTGGCAGCCAACAATATTCTGTCTCTGTCGGCTCAATCGTCATGGGGCAGCCGTGTAATAGGCGGTTATAAGAATGGTGCTCCCGAACCCGAGGAGAACAACTACGCTCTGAGTACCATGCAGGTTTCGCTCAACGGTGTGCCGCAAACAAAGACCGACGACCCTGTGGAGGGCATCGCCAAATCTCAGGCAGATTTGATGAGCGCAGCCACTTATTTAGGTCTGGGGTGGGACTTCACTGCCGTTTGGGGAATCGATGAAGGCGTGAGCTATCCTACATTGAATAATACTGCTGTTGAACCTGGTGTCGATCCCGACCCAGAACCGATATTGACAGATGATGACATTATAGTTGTAGAAGAGGTGACGGCAATCAAGGGCCAGCAAACATCTATGAATATTGATTTGGAAAACAAAACAACTAATCTGACCGCTTTCCAGTTCGATTTAACTCTTCCTGATGGCATTTCACTGAGCCTGAATGACAAAGGCAAGTATGTAGTGACCAAGACTGAACGTTTTGAAGATGACGACCAGACGTTGAATATTTCAAAAACAGGAAATACCTATCGTATCATCAGCTTCTCTATGTCTAACGAAATCATCACGGGAACGAGTGGGGCAATCTTGAATGCTTCTTTGACTGTTGGAGAAAGTGTAAACGTAGGTAGATACGAGGCGACGATTGACAATATCGTTTTAACAAAGACGGACGGAAAGCAGCTAAAACTGAAGGATGCGAAGTTCAATATCGTAGTGACCAATGTAATTATGGGTGACGTTAATGGTGACGGGGAAGTAAACGTGTCAGACATCGTTGAGATAGTGAATTATATCATGGGCAAACCATCTAACGTCTTTGTGGAGGCTGCTGCTGATTTGAATGATGACGGAGAGATAAATGTGACTGACATCGTTAATGTGGTGTCCATCATTATGTCTGCAAATAGCAGTAACGCACCTAAACGAGCATCTGTGTCAGAAATGGTTGATAACGACAAGCTGACTTTGTCTGTAGAAGGCGAAAACTCATACTCGCTTTGTCTTGACAATGATGCAGAGTATGTGGCTTCACAATTCGAACTAAGACTGGCAAACGGGCAGCAACTTGAAAGCATGAGGATGAACGAAGATCGTATTGACGGTCACCTGATGACATATGCGAAGATTGACGACAATCTCTATAAGGTAATTGTATATTCTCCAGAGAATCGTCCTTTCAGAGGTGGAAACGATAGGTTCTTTACATTCAAAGTCTCGGGTCGTGGAAGCGTTGAAGTCAGCAACATCTTGTTCGTTACTAATGGAGAGAAAGAAAAACAATTCCCATCATTATATGCCGAAACCACAGGTATAGATATTATCAAGACTCATAGTACTATGGATATATATGATATTGATGGCCGTCTGATTCGTAAACAGGTAAATGCTATTGAGAATCTTCAGAAAGGCGTATATATTATCAATGGCAAAAAAATAGTAATAAGATGAGTAATAGAAGAATTCTGATGTTAGCTATACTGCTCACACTTATGGGCAGTGTATTCGCTGATAGTCTGACTGTATCGGGCATAGAACTCCAGGCGGGTGATACTCAAGAGATAGCAATAAACCTGAATAATTCCACGAATAAATATGTGGCATTTCAGTTTGATGTCATCTTGCCTGAGGGAATCAGTATTGCCAAGAATGATAAGGGGAAACTGATGGTCAGCCTAAATGCAGACAGAATAGAAGATCATACATTGAGCGTTCAGGATTTAGGTTCTGGCACCTATCGCTTGTTGTCTTTCTCTATGTCAAATTCAGAGTTCTATGGGACAAGTGGTCCGTTGGTGAATATGACCTTGCAAGCAGATGAGAACATAAGCGTCGGAACGAAAGAAGGCTTAATCAAATCCCAAGTGTTTACGCCGATAAGTGGCAGTCAGGTAAAATGGGATGATGTGTCGTTCTCTATTTTGCTCACGCCTAAGGATGAAATAAACACTGACTATTTGAGCGTTTCGAACATAGAACTCCAGGCTGGTAAAACTCAGGAAATGGCAGTTGATCTGAATAATTCCACGAATAAATATGTGGCATTCCAGTTTGATGTTGTCTTGCCTGAGGGAATCAGTATTGCCAAGAATGGTAATGGGAAACTGATGGCAAGTCTGAATGCAGACCGTATTGATGACCATACTCTGAGTGTTCAGGATTTGGGATCAGGCACCTATCGTTTGTTGTCTTTCTCTATGACAAACTCCGAGTTTTATGGGACGACAGGCGCACTAGTTAATTTGACTTTACAATCAGATAAGGACATAAGCGAGGGAACGAAGGAAGGTTTGATTCAATCGCAGGTATTTACGAAGATAAATGGTAGGCAGGTAAAATGGAATGATGTGACATTCTCAATCTCTGTTATCGCTCCTGTGGTACCTGAGATAACGGCAGATGACAAAACACGTGAGTATGGAGAGGATAATCCCGAACTTACTTATAGTGTCAATTCCGAACTAATAGGTGAGCCAGAACTAACAACAACGGCAACGAAGATGTCACCTGTAGGTGAATATGACATTATTGTTGGTAGAGGAACCATCGAGGGTGACTTTACTGCAAAGAATGGAAAAATGACCATTACCAAAGCACCCCTGGCAATCAGTGTTGGAACATATACCATTAAACAAGGTGAACCGTTGCCGACATTTAATATCACTTATGAAGGTTTCAAAAATAATGAGACTGAATCAGTGCTGATTACGAAACCGGCGGCCACGACATCTGCCGCCGTAGGAAGTGCTCCAGGTGAATATGACATTACTTTATCTGGTGGTAAGGCTCAAAATTATGAGTTATCATATATTAATGGTAAGTTGATTGTTGTGGAGGCTGATCCTGTTGTTGTTACGGCTAATAGTTATAACCGTGTCTATGGAGATGCCAACCCGACGTTTGGGTTTACATCTGAGGGCGCGATGTTAACAGGTGTGCCCGAGATTACTTGTGAAGCAACCGAGTCTTCACCTGTCGGCACCTACCCAATTGTAATCAGTAAAGGAAGTGTAACGAACTATAATGACACCTATGTGAATGGTTCGCTGACTATTACCAAGGCCCCCCTTAATGTAAAGGCGGAAAATGTAGTTAGAGAACAATATCAGGAGAATCCTGAATTTGTGATTACGTACACAGGTTGGAAAGTAGGTGACGATGAGAGAGTGTTAATTAGTAAGCCTATTGCAACAACATCTGCCACAAAGGACAGTCCTGCTGGAGAATATGATATTATAGTGAGTGGCGGTGAAGCCGAGAACTATAATCTTATGTATCAGAACGGCACTCTGACAGTGATAACTTCAACGGCCATTACAGATATAATGGTAACTTGTCCTGTAGATATTTACACGTTGCAAGGTTATAAAGTTCGAAATAACACTACTACGCTTGAAGGACTTCCAAAAGGAGTATATGTCGTAAATGGACATAAAGTGGTTGTGAAGTGACAATTCTATAATCGGCATGATAATTGATGTGGGATTAGCAATCAGCCGATTATAAAGACTACGGATTGCACGGATGAACGGATTATATGTTTCCGTGAAATTCGTGCAATCCGTTGTTGTGAATAGACATGACCATGTCTTGGGCGAAGGAGTAGCCCCACTTCCACTTTCGGAAGATGAGCCTCTTATTTGGTCATATTCACTTTCTGTAGCAACTCCTCCGGGGTGGCAGTGGCATCTACTGGCAGCAGATACCAGCGCACGGTCCAACTGAGTCGCTCGCCGGGTTTCAGGGTGGTGTAAGCACCCTGGCTCTCCAACTCGATATAGGTCTTGCCGCGGTTCACATACACCTGTACCTCGGCCTCACCGGGGGCGGGCTGCTCAGGACTGAGGTCCTCGAACTGTTTGACGAGCAGCAGCCCGTTGGCCATGTAGGCCAGCCAGCCCTTACCGTCGGCGTTGACCTTGCGGTTTTCCGGAGCCTCGTCGGTCTGATACCACACGGCACCTTTGTCCTCTTTGAAGGCCATCAGTCCGGATGGAGTGATGCCGTCGAGGGGCGCATCAAAGAAGATGAGACCATTCTCGTTGTTGACGCGCGTGATTTCCCAAGGTGCCACCTGACGCGTCTGGTCGCTCTCGTTGACGATGCTGTATCTCACGATGAACGACCGTTCGGAATACGATGTAGAGATGTCTTTCACCACTCTGAATCCCAGCTTCTCAGAGATGCCGCTGCTGAGTATCAGCCGGCCCTCGCTGTCGTGCTCCACGGTGTAGCGACCTTTGTCCAGCTCTTGCACGGGTGGCCAGTTCCATTCTTTCTGCGGACTGGTCCAGAACGTGCTGCCAAACGACTCGGGCCACCGCGACTGCGAGATGATTTCCTGGTCTTTGTATTTGAATGACAGGATTTTCCCTCCCCGCTCGGCATCGATGCCCATGACCACAGGACCCATGCGCAACTGGTGTGTCTGCCGTGGCGGCTCTGGTCTTTGGAAGGGTTGTGCCGTGGCTGCGATGGCTGTGGCCAAGGCGATGGATAAGATGATGTTTCTCATGAGTCTATTCTTTTGCCTGTTTCACTTTTTCTGCGATGATATCGGCCATGTGCTTGACGCCCTTCTCATTGGGGTGGATGCCGTCGGGCTGCACCTCGTCGGCCTTGCCGGCAAAGGCCTCGTGCAGGTCGATGACCTCAAGACCGTATTCCGCGGCCACCTCTTGCAACTGCGGGATGATGTCGCCGGCGATGATCTGCTCGTTGATGTCCCACGACGATTTGAAAGCGGGGATGGGCGTGCAGAGGATGATGCGCGGCTTGGCTGGAGCTGCGGTTTTCTTTGCTCTCTTCCCTTTTTTCTTGACGGGCTGCGCCAGGTCGGGCCGCAGCGAGGTGATCATCTTCTTCAGGTCGGTCTTCAACTCCGATGCGTATTGCCAGTTTTGCGGTTTCGAGTCGTTGGTGCCCAGTTTGATGACCACGATGTCGGGCTCGAAGGCCAGCGCGTCTTTCCATGCCTGCTCCTGCATGTAGGGGTAGTCGCCCTTGTCGAGCAGGGTGCGTCCGCTCACGCCGAAGTTCTTCACCCAGTAGCCGTCGCCCAGTGATTTCTGCAGCAGGGCGGGATAGCCGTATCGGTCGGCCATGTCGATGCCGTGGCCGTCGGTGATGCTGTTGCCCACGCACGCTACGCGCAGGGCGTCAGTACGGGGTGCGCGGAGGCTTTTCAGCCAGTTGCCCAGGTCGGTGAGCAGCTGCTCGTGGTAGGGGAACCATGTGCCGAAGCCGAAACCGTGGTCGCCGCTGGGGTAGATATACATCGCACACTCGTTGCCTGCGTTGCGCATGGCTGAGTAGTAGGCCAGCGCGTTGGTCACCGGTGGCACCAGGCGGTCGTCGCTCGCTGTGATGATGAGGGCTGGGGGCGTCAGGTGGCGGCGCACGGCATTTTGGGTGGAGTATTTCTTCACGAGTTCGGGGTCTTTCTGTCCTTCGCCCAGGAAATTGATGCACGAATACTTGTGCGTCAGCCGTTCATCCATTGAGATGACGGGATAGAACAAAATAGAGAAGTCGGGCCTCACGGCATAGTCGGAGAGGGTGCTGATGACCGATGCCAGATGGCCGCCGGCCGAGAAGCCCATGATGCCCACGTCGCGCGGGTTGATGCCCCACACGCCGGCTGAGTCGCGCACCGTGCGGATGCCCTGCTCCACATCGCCCACGGGCAGTGTGCGGTCGCCATGGGGCAGACGGTAGTTGACTACGAAATAGGCGATGCCCTGCTGGTTGAGCCATTCCGAGGCCAGATAGCCCTCGTGGGTGTTAGAGAGCATGGAGTAGCCGCCGCCGGGCACTCCCACGATGGCGCGGCCCGATGGCTGTTGCGGCAGAAAACAGACCATCTGCGCCTTGCCGTCGGCTGTCAGGTCGAGTGTGAACTTTCTCGCTGTCTGTGCATGGATGGCCATGGCACATGACAACAGACATAAAATCAGCGTTTTTTTCATGTTGTTATGGATAGTTGTTAGTTAGATAGAAATCTCTGCGAGCGAAATGACGTGACAAAGTTAATCATTTATTTTCATCCAGCATGTTTTTTCCCTGTTTTTTTACGATTCATAAACGTTTGGCCTCTGGCACAATAAATCAGCGCCTCGTGCGTTATCTTGTCGTGCATCAACGTTTTTGTATCATACTGTTCCTGTTGGCGGTGGCTCTGGGCAGCCGCGCGCAATATGACCCCATCTTCAGTCATTACTGGGCGATGGAGCCATCGTTTAATCCCGCTTCGGTGGGCAAAGAGTCTAAAATCAATATCAATGGCGCATACGCACTCAATTTCGTGGGATTCGAGCACAATCCACGCACCATGTACGTGGCCGCCGACATGCCGTTCTATTTCGCCAGGTCGTATCATGGCGCCGGACTGTCGTTTATCAACGACAAGATAGGACTCTTCTCGCACCAACTCGTCTCGCTGCAATATGCCTACCGCTTCCGGCTCTTTGGCGGCATGTTGGCGGCTGGCGTGCAGGCGGGTATGCTCATCGAGAATTTCGACGGCTCAGAACTCGACTTGGAAGAACCCGACGACCAGGTGTTCGCAAAATCTGCCGTCAACGGCAATTCGCTCGACCTCGGCGTGGGACTCTATTATCAGCACGGACCATGGTACGTGGGAGCCTCGGTGAAACACCTCACGGCACCGCTCGTAGAACTGGGCGAGACCAACGAACTGCAGATAGACCGCACATATTATTTGACGGGCGGATACAATATTCGGCTTAGAAATCCGTTTCTTACTATACACCCGTCGGCCATCGTGCGCTACGACGGTGTGGCGTACCGAGGCGATGTCACAGCCAGGCTGGTCTATTCGCACGATAAGAAACTGATGTACGCGGGCGTGGGATACAGTCCCACCAATTCTGTCACAGCCATGATCGGAGGCTCCTTTCATGGCATTCAAATCGGCTACAGCTACGAGGTATATACCTCTGACATCAGTTTCGGAAATGGAAGCCATGAGCTCTTTGTACGCTATCAAGCTGACATCAACCTCGTGAAAAAAGGAAAAAATAAACATAAAAGCGTAAGAATACTATAGGCTATGAAGATGAGAAAAAGTGTTGCGTTGCTTTACGTGATGGCTGCCATGACCCTGACAGCCTGTTTCGGCGGCAGGGCCGCTTCGTCGTCGGGCAGGGGAGGCGAAGTGGTCGGCGTAGGAGGAGGCAAGGGCTTCAACGAACCGGCTCCCTACGGCATGACGCAAGTGAAAAGGGGATTCCTCAAGATGGGTATAGACCAGCAAGACACACTATGGGGCAAACAGACACCCGTGAAAGAAATATCGGTTGACGGATTCTGGATGGACGAGACGGAAGTGACCAACTCTGAATACAAACAGTTTGTGTTCTGGGTGCGCGACTCTATCCTGCGCGAGCGGCTCGCCGACCCGGCCTACGGAGGCGACGAGACCTATAAAATCACCGAGGATAAAAACGGCGACCCCGTCAAGCCTCACCTCAACTGGAAGAAAAACCTGCCTCGTAAACCCAACGAGGACGAGCAGAGGGCCATCGAAAGCCTGTATGTCATCAACCCCGTCACGGGAGAGAAACTGCTCGACGCCAGGCAGATGAACTATCGCTACGAAGTATATGACTATACCACGGCGGCACTCCGGCGCAACAGGCTCGACCCCGCTGAGCGTAACCTCAACACCGATGTGGCAGTGAATCCCAACGAGGTGGTGATGATTTCCAAAGACACAGCCTATATCGACGATGAGGGACGTATCGTGCGCGAGACCATCAACCGCCCCCTCTCCGGACCGTGGGACTTCCTCAATACCTATATCGTCAATATCTATCCCGACACCACTTGCTGGGTGAACGACTTCCGCAACTCTGACAATGAGATGTATATGCGCAACTACTTCAGCAATCCCACCTACAACGACTATCCCGTGGTGGGCGTCACTTGGGAGCAGGCCAACGCCTTCTGCGCATGGCGCACCGACTACCTGCTCAAGGGCCTGGGCGGCGAGGCGAGGTACATCCAGCGCTACCGCCTGCCTACCGAGGCTGAATGGGAGTATGCCGCACGTGGCAGGGAAGGCAATGAGTTCCCCTGGGAGAACGAGAGCGTGAAAAGCGGCGAGGGATGCTTCTTCGCCAACTTCAAACCCGATAAGGGTAATTATACAAAAGACGGCAACCTCATCACCAGCCGCGTGGGCATCTACTCGTCGAATACCAACGGACTGTTCGACATGGCGGGCAACGTGGCGGAATGGACCAGCACCATCTATACCGAGGCCGGCGTGGATGCCATGAACGACCTCAACCCGCAACTCGAATACAAGGCGGCGAAGGAAGACCCCTACCGCCTCAAGAAAAAGAGCGTAAGGGGCGGATCGTGGAAAGACCCTGAGTCGTACATACGCTCGGCATGGCGCACGTGGGAATACCAGAACCAACCCCGCTCTTATATCGGATTCCGATGCGTGAGAAGCCTCGCCAGTTCGTCGAGCACCAAACAAAAAGCATCTAAGAAAAAAAAGTAAAAAAGTAAAAAAGTAAAAAAGTAAAAAAACAATCGTTACGGTCGTTACAATCGTTTCAATCGTATCTCCACTCTCAAATCTCAACCCTCAAATCTCAACCCTCAAATCTCAACCCTCAAATCTCAAATCTCAACCCTCAAATCTCAAACCCCGAATAATGTCACGATATAGCAAATACAACATCGTTTACCGTCTGCAAAAGTGGATGGACAGCGTTCCCGGACAGACGTTCCTTAACTACGCATACAGCTGGGGCGCATCCATCGTGATCCTCGGCACTTTGTTCAAACTCACTCACCTGCCGGGGGCCAACCTCATGCTGTTCATCGGCATGGGCACCGAGGTGCTCGTGTTCTTCCTCTCTGCCTTCGACCGGCCCTTCGACAAGACGGCCGACGGCATGGACTTGCAAACGCAGACACAACTCGAAAAAGAATATGCCGATGGCGATGCCGAAGGTGAGCAACAGCCTGCCGCCGGAGGCGAAGGATATGCCGGAGGCGTGGTGGCCGGACCCTCAGCGCCCGGCGGCACCATCATCATCGGTGGCGGCACGGGTGCCGTGGCCGAGGGCGAAGCAGCCGAAGGCGGCGCGGCAGGCACTGGCGTAGCTGGCGGACCTGTCTTCGTCGGCGGTGGCGGCGGTGGCGTCGTCTATGGTGGCGGCGGTGGCGGTGCCGTCTATGGCGGTGGCGAAGGCCCCGTAGGCGAAGGACAGCCCGAGGGCGATGCTCCCGCGCAGGGCGGCGCTCCCGTGCAGGGCGGCTTCGTGGGTGGCACTCCGGCATGGGTCGGACAGCAACAGCAGGTATCGCCCGAGATGGCCGAGGCTACGACCAACTATGTGGAGGAACTCAACCGCCTGACGGAGATGCTGGGCAAGGTGAGCGAACAAAGCGCCCGCCTCACACGCGACTCGGAAGAGATGGAGAACCTCAACCGCACACTTACCGGTATCTGCAAGGTATATGAGATGCAACTCAAAGGGGCCAGCCAGCAAATCGGCACCATCGACCAGATCAATGAACAGTCGCGTAAGATGGCACAGCAGATAGAACAGCTGAACAAGATCTATGCACGCATGATCGAGGCCATGACCATCAACATGCGCACCGCGGCGCCTGCGGCACCCGCCTCTGACTCAAACCTATAAGTGAAACGCTCTGATACCTGAATATGGCTATAAAGAAAAGACCCGTCTCGCCTCGCCAGAAGATGATCAACCTGATGTACGTCGTCTTGATGGCTATGCTCGCATTGAACATCTCGACCGAGGTGCTCGACGGATTCACCATTGTCGAGGAGGGCATCAGCCGCTCTACCGACAACTCGTCGAAAGAAAACGCGGCGATGTTTAAGGAGTTTCAAGAGCAGATGGAGGCCAACCCCGCCAAAACCAAGGAGTGGTACGACAAGGCTGAGTATGTGAAAAACATGAGCGACTCGCTCTATTCACTGGCCCAGGAACTGAAAGTGGCTATCGTGCAAAAGGCCGATGGCATCGACGGCGACCTGAAGAATATCATCAATAAGGACGACCTGGAGGCGGCTTCGCAGGTGATGCTCGCACCGGGGTCAGGGCGCGGCGACGAACTCTTTCAGGCTATCGTGTCGTATCGCGAGCGCATCCTAAACATGGTCGATGACCCACGGCAAAAGGAGACCATCAAAAGCAACCTGGCTACCGATGTGCCGCAGAAAGAAAACACGCTGGGCAAAAACTGGCAGGAGTATATGTTTGAAGACATGCCCGTGGCCGCGGCTGTCACTGTGCTCTCTAAACTGCAGAGCGACGTGCGGTATGCCGAGGGCGAGGTGCTGCATTCACTCATGGCTAACATCGGCGTGAAGGATATACGAGTCAATAAACTCGACGCTTTCGTCATTCCCGACAAGACAACGCTCTACCCGGGCGAGCAGATGACGGCACGCATCGTCATGGCGGCCGTGGATACTACGCAGCAACCTGAGATATACGTCAACGGCACGCGCATCGCTTCGCGCACGGGCACCTACACCATCTCGGGCAGCGGGGTGGGAGAGCACTCCTTCGGAGGATATATCATGGTGCGCAATGCCGACGGCGAGATGATCAGACGCGACTTCACACAGAAATACCGCGTCATACAACCGCCATCGGGGGCTACCGTGGCTGCCGACCTGATGAATGTGCTCTACGCAGGATATCCCAACCCCATGAGCGTCACCGTGGCTGGACTGCCGCAAAACTCGGTGTCGCTGTCGATGTCGGGGGGATCGCTCACGGCGAAGGGCGACGGACATTACGTGGCGGTGCCATCGACCGTGGGACAGGATGTGACCTTCACCGTGACGGCTTCCGACAACGGACAGACGCGGCAGATGGGACAGTTCACCTTCCACGTGCGAAAACTGCCCGACCCAACGGCCTACTTCGCTATCGGCAACGACAGGTTCCGGGGCGGCGGACTCTCCAAGGCCAGCCTCATGGCGGTCAACTCGCTGCATGCTGCCATCGACGACGGACTGCTCGACATCGAGTTCCACGTCAACAGCTTCGAGACGGTCTTCTACGACAATATGGGTAACGCCGTGCCCATGGCCTCTGCGGGGGCTTCGTTCACCGACCGGCAGAAAGATGCTTTCAGAAAACTCGCACGCAACAAACGCTTCTATATCACCAATATCAAGGCTACCGGACCCGACGGCTTGCAGCGCAACCTGCCCGGTGCCATGGAAATCATCGTGAAATAAAACATGCTTAAGATGAGACGAATCGTAATCATACTTCTTGCCATTTGTGGCATTCAGATGATGAGCGCACAACCGCAACAACGGCGGAAGGCGCAACAAAACCAGTCGGCCAACGCACGCCAAGGCGCCAACGCGATGACCACACGCGCACAGATTTCATTCCCCACAGCGGCTCCCATGTCGGAAGACGTGGTGTGGCGGCGCGACATCTATCGCGAACTGAACCTCGAAGACGATGCCAATGCCGGACTATACTATCCTGTGGAGCCCCTGGGGTCGCAGATGAACCTCTTCACTTATCTCTTCAAACTGATGATGGCGGGACCTAAGCGCGGAGGCATCAACGCCTACGAATACCGGCTCGACGGCAACGAGGTGTTCGACGACTCGTCGAAAATCAAACCTCTCTCCTTCCTCGACAACTACCACATCTACTACGAGCGCAACGACGGGCGCATACGCATCGACAACAGCGACATTCCGTCGGCCGAGGTCAAGGGATACTATCTCAAGGAGAGCGCTTACTACGATCAGGCTACGTCAACCTTCCACCGCAAGGTGGTGGCGCTGTGCCCCATTCTCATGCGCGAGGACGATTTCGGCGAGGGCACCGGCAAATACCCGCTCTTCTGGGTGAAGTACGACGAGGTGGCGCCTTTCCTCAGCAAGCAGATGATGTCAACCAGCAGCATCAATAATGCTGCCACCATGAGTGCCGATGACTATTTCACGACCAATAAGTATAAAGGCAAAATCTATAAGACGACCAACATGCTGGGGCTCACCCTGGCTCAATACTGCCACGACGACTCTACCATGACGGCCGAACAGAAACGTATAGAGAAGGAACTGGCCGACTTCGAGAAGAATATCTTTGGCGACCCGGCCAAGAAAGACTCGCTCGACAGCATCGCGGCTGCCCAGAAAGAGAACCCCAAGCTGAAGAAGAAGTCGAAGCGCAACCGCCGCTCGGGCAACGACGACAGCGAGGAGGTAAGCTCTAAGCCCCGTCGGCAGAAGAGCTCGCCGTCAGGCTCTGGTTCCGCACGCGTCTCCGTGCGCCGCGAACGACACTAATCTCCTGCCCCTTGCCCCCTGCCCCCTGCCCCTTGCCCCTCAACTATTCTCTCACCTCTCACCTCTTACTTCTAACCTCTAAATAATATGAAAAGATCTTTTGTCGGAGCCATTCTCATGATGCTCATGCTGGTGGCGGTGCCGTCGCAGGCACAAATCAGATTCGGCCTGAGAGGAGGTGCCAACCTCTCGGATGTCAAGTTCAACAAAAATGACTTGAAGGCCGACAACCGTGTAGGATTCTTTGCAGGACCTGTGGTGAAAATCTCATTGCCGCTCACAGGTCTCTCGGTCGATGCGTCGGCGCTCTACGACCAACGTGAGATGAAAGTGGAGGATACCAAGCTCAAGTCTAAATCGGTCGTCGTCCCTGTCAACCTGCGATTCACCGCGGGCACGCAGATGTTGTCGATCTTTGCTTTCGCCGGACCCCAGTTCGCTTTCAATATCAGCGACGACCTCACGCTGAAAGAGAATTACCGACAATGGAAGTGGAAAGACGCGCAGTTCAGCGTCAATGTGGGCGTGGGCATCGGATTGGGACGCCATGTCGAGGTGTCGGGCAACTATAACATCATTTGCGACCGGACGGCCGACGCCATCTACAACAATATCAAGGAGGGCACTGCCAAAGCCCACGCATGGCAGGTGGGACTGGCCTACTTCTTCTAAGATAGGATGAAATACATCAATGTCATACTCCCCCTACCGCTTGAGGGACTTTTCACATATTCAGTACCCGACACACTCGCTGAGTCTGTCGGGTTCGGCTTTCGTGTGCTTGTACCGCTCGGCAAGAGCAAGACCTATGTGGCGGTGGCGGTGAGGGTGCACGACGAGAAACCTGACTTCCAGGTGCGCGACATCCTTGCCGTGCTCGACCAAGCGCCAGTGGTGCTCGAACGGCAGTACCGGCTTTGGCAGTGGGTGGCTGAATACTATATGGCGGCTGTGGGCGATGTGTATAAGGCGGCCATGCCCGCCGGACTGAAGGCCGAAGAGGGGTATAAACCTAAGACGGAGACCTACGTGCAACTGGCACCGGCCTACCGCTCTGAACAGGCACTGCACCGGCTGCTCGACGATCTGCGCAGGGCACACAAACAACAGGCTATGATCATCGACTTCCTCGCACTCTCGCACTGGGACACGCTCTCTGGCGATATGCCGCAGGAGGCCGTCGTCGAGGTGGCACGCGACGAACTGCTCAATGCGTCGCACGGCACGGCCGCCATGCTCAAGGCCCTCACCGACAGGGGTGTGCTGCAGACGTATGAGCGCGAGGTGGGACGACTCAATACCACCGGCACTTATTCGCCCAACAAGATAAAACGGCTCAATGCCAACCAGCAAGAGGCTTACAATGCCATCCTCTTTCAGATGCTGCGCAAGAACGTGGTGCTGCTGCACGGTGTCACGTCGAGCGGCAAGACAGAGATCTATATCCACCTGATTCAGAAGATGCTCGACGACAAACGGCAGGTGCTCTACCTCCTGCCCGAGATTGCGCTCACCGTGCAGATGATGGACCGCCTGCGCTCGGTGTTCGGTCCACGGCTGGGCATCTACCACTCTAAGTACAGCGATGCCGAACGGGTGGAGATATGGCAGAAACAGCTCTCGCACAATCCCTACGACATCATCCTCGGTGCCCGCAGCGCGGTGTTCCTGCCGTTCCAGCGACTGGGACTGGTGATCATCGACGAAGAGCACGAGACATCGTTCAAACAGCAAGACCCTGCACCCCGATACCATGCCCGTTCGGCGGCCATCATGCTGGCTGCGATGTACGGCGCTAAGACACTGCTCGGCACCGCCACGCCCTCGATGGAGTCGTACTACAACGCCACCACGGGCAAATACGGACTGGTGCAGCTCTTCACGCGTTACCAAGACATCCAGATGCCTGAGATCACGGTGGTGGATATCAAAGACCTGCAGCGGCGCAAGATGATGACGGGACCTTACTCGCCGGTGCTGCTCGCTGCCATGCGGAGGGCGTTCGAGGCGGGCGAACAGGTCATCATCTTCCAAAACCGCCGCGGCTTCGTGCCGATGATTGAGTGTAAGATGTGTGGATGGGTGCCTAAGTGCCAGAACTGTGATGTGGCGCTCACCTATCACAAGAATATGAATGTGCTGTCGTGCCACTACTGTGGCTATACCTACCGCGTGCCCGAACAATGCCCCTGCTGCGAGTCGAAAAACATGCATGGCGTGGGTCTGGGCACCGAGAAGGTGGAGGACACGCTGATGCAGATCTTCCCCGAGGCACGCGTGGCGCGCATGGACCTCGACACCACACGCTCCAGGGCGGCCTACGAGCGCATCATCTCCGATTTCTCGGCGGGGCGCACCAACCTGCTCATCGGCACGCAGATGGTCACCAAGGGACTCGACTTCGACCGCGTCAGCGTGGTGGGCATCCTCTATGCCGACAGTATGCTCAATATGCCCGACTTCCGCGCCTACGAGCATGCCTTCATGCTCATGGCGCAGGTGAGCGGCAGGGCAGGGCGCAAGGGGAAGCGCGGACAGGTGTATCTGCAAACCAAAAACCCGCAGTTGCCCCTCATCCGTCAGGTGGTGGACAACAACTATGAGGGTTTCTTCCGAGCGATGTGCGAGGAGCGCCGCGCGTTCAACTACCCGCCTTTCACGCGTCTGGTTTATATCTATCTGAAGCACCGCGACAACCCTGTGGTGGAGTCGGCGGCCACCTATATGGCGTCGGTGCTGCGGCAGTGGTTCGGCACCCGTGTGCTCGGACCCGACAAACCCGCCGTGGCGCGCGTCAAGATGCAGCACATCCGCAAGATGGTGCTCAAACTTGAGCAGGGCATCGACCTGCGTGCCGTCAGGCAATACCTCCGTCAGGCGCAGCGGCAGCTCGCCGCCGACACCCGCTATGCCGCCGTCACCGTCTATTTCGATGTCGATCCGCTGTAACGCTTCGTCGGCCTGTCTTCACGATGGCGATGCTGCCCGCGGGCATGTTGGTGCTTACGACGGCCTGTCCGTTCTCAGAATGTATCAACACGGCATGTGCCGGAACCTGTGCCAAAGCTTTGCGCTGCCGTCTTATCTGATGATGTATTTCCTTCCGTTGCGGATGTAGAGCCCTCTCTTGGCTGCCGCCTGAGTGATTTTGCGGCCGCTAAGGTCGTAGAAACTGCCGTCACCCGATTTGCTATTTAAGATTTCACTGATGCCGGTGGCTGAGATGGTCTGCGTGGGAGTGTCGTTTCCCTCAACATAGTAGCCATGATTGACGAAGGCCACGCCGTCGTAGATTTTCGTGTTGCCACTGTTGTAGGAGATAATCAGATAGGCTGGTGCCTCTGTGACCTTCGTGAAGGTGTACTTATAGATGTAGCGGCCGGTGGCGGTCTGTCCCATCAGCGTCATCGCGTCGCCGGGCCAGCTGGTGTGCGTGCAGTAGGCCTCACCACCGCCTAGGTCGCCCCATGCCCATACGGCATAGTCGCGCTCGGTGGCCGTCTCGAAGAAGATGCTCACTTCGTCGGCAGTCGCCAGCGAAGGCGTATAGACCTCGGGGGCGGGCAGTGCTTCCTCGGAATAGGTTCCACGCACATAGACGCGATAGCCCTTGGCGTCGAGGGTGATGTTCTGGGTGGCGCTGAAAGTCTGCTGCTGGCGGCTGGTGCCCTGGCGGATGGTCTCGCTGTCGAGCCAAAGACTCCAGGCACCGGCAGACAGACCGGTCAGCGTGGCCGTGGTGGCTGCGGTGCCCATATTGAGCACAACCAGTATCTCGCTGTCGCCGGTCTTGCGGGTGAAGGCCAGCACGTTGGCGTTGGCCGGACTGAGCGTCACCCAGTTGACACCCACCCGGTCGCCCAGTGCGGGAACGGCATGTTTGAGGGCTGTCAGCGTGCGGATGGTGTTGAGCATTTTGGCGTCCTTGGTGTTCCAGTTTATCTTGGTGTCTTCAAAGTAGTTGAGTGCCTGGTTGCCCCCCGTCTCCTGTCCGTTGTAGATGAGCGGCATGCCGTAGAGCGTATAGGCCAGTACGGTGAGCGGGTAGCGGTTGGCACCGTATTTCTCGGTGAGCGTCTTTTTGCTCTCGTTCCAGTTTTGGTCGTGGTTGGTCAGATAGAGCATACGGCAGAACGACACGCTGCTGGCGGCAGTGAGCATGGTCGTGGCGTTGCTCTTCAACGTAGAGGCATAGACACCCGTGCTGCCATAGTTGACCAGGCTGCTTTGGTAGCCCCAGGCGTAGTCGTAGTCGAAACCGACTGCCTTCAACTGCTTTTCGGTGTTGCTGTTGCCCTGCGCAATATCTGCCTCGCCCAGAAAGGTGATGGTCTTGCCGGTCTTATAGTTCTTGATCAGTTGGATGGCATCCGTCCAGTAGCTGGCAGGAATCTGTGGGCTGCTGATGTAGTCGCAGCGGTATCCGTCGATGTCGGCCTCGTCTATCCAGAACTTCAGGGCATTGTTCATGGCCGTAACCAGTTCCGGATTGTAATAGTTAAGCTGCCAGACATCACCATAGTTGTTGGGATGGCGGAACTCCTGCTGGCCGTTCCATCCATAGTATTCGGGGTGCGTCGATACCCAGTCGGCATCGGTAGCCGTATGATTGGGCACCCAGTCGAGCCACACCTGCATGTGGAGGTCGTGGGCAGCGGCGACAAACGCCTTCAGGTCGCTGACGGTGCCGTAGGCAGGATTCACCTGCTGGTAGTTGGTAGGGGCGTAGGGGCTGTTGATGCCGCCACCTCGCGGGTAGATGGGCATCAGCCACACGATGTCGATACCCAGCGTCTTCAGCTCGCCCAACTTCTGCTGGGCGGCGGCCAATGTACCCTCGGCAGTAAACGAGCCGACGTTCATTTCGTAAATCACCTGATGACCTGTTTCATTCTTGGCGGCTGCTGAGTTGATGGCATCCACATAGTCGGCCGCCAGCATCTGCAAGGGCAGAAGTGCTAATAGATAGATGATAATCCTTTTCATAGTCTATTGTTTCTTTAAAAAGAGGGTGGCCGTTCTTCCCAGAGCAGCCAGCCCGGAATGTCGTTAAAATTTTAACTCTAATAGACAGTAAGACTTTTTTGATGAAGCAGGTCATTACTGTTTTACGAATACTGCAAAGCCCTTGCCTTCCAGGCTGATGGGGGCATTGGCGTCAAGAGTGACATCAGTGGTTGACGGGCCTTCCGTGATGGTCTGGCTGTTGAGCCACTGGGTATAGGTGCCTGCGTCGATGCCTTTGCTGCTGACGGAACAGGGGTTGGTGCCGAGGTTCAGCAGCACCAACACAGGGCCACGCCGGTAGGCCAGTACTGTGGGTTCGCTGACGGACACGAACTCCACAGGGGCATCGGCAGCCAGCGAGGGCTGTGTATGGTGCAGGGCACAGAGCGTGCGCACCAGGTGCTGCATCTTGCGGTCAACCAGCTGCCACTTCACCTTGGCATCGGTGAAATAGTTCAGCGTGTCGGGGTCGCCGATTTCCTGGCCCTGATAGAGCAGGGGCATACCGTAGAAGGTGAACTCCAGCACGGTGAGCGCATAGCGGTTGTCGCCGTAGAAGTCCTTCAGTGTGTGGCCGCCGTCGTTGTAGTTCTGGTCGTGGTTGGTCAGATAGACCATGCGGCGGTTCTTCACCTGCCGCGAGGCCGCGAGAAACGTGTCCAAGATGTTCTTCAGCGAGTCGGCATCCGACGAGTCCTTGAATTTCCATGCCAGCACGCCTTGGAGATCCCAGGCATAGTCGTAGTCGAAACCGCAAGAGTCGATGCGGTTGTTCTCCGGGTTGGTGATGTCTGTCTCGCTGAGGAACTCGATGGCCTTGCCGTTTTTGCTCTTCAGCTCCGCAATGATGTTCTGCCAGTAGGAGACCGGGATGGTGGGACTGCTGACATAATCGCAGCGGAAGCCGTCAACATCGCATGAGTCCACCCAGAACTTCATGGCTCCGCTCATCTTGCTGACCAGTCCCTTGTCTTGGTAGTTCAGCTCGTAAACATCGCCCCATCCGTGCGGATGAATCATCTGCCCCTTGGCGTCTTTGGTGAAATACTCAGGATGTTCCTTCACCCAGGGATTCTCCACAGCCACATGATTGGGCACCCAGTCGAGCCATACCTTCATGCCGTGCTCGTGGGCGGCAGCGACAAACGATTTCAGGTCGCCGACGGTGCCGTAGGCAGGATTCACATCGTAGAAATTCATCGAGGCGTAGGGGCTGTGCATCGTCGTGCCGCGCGGATAGATGGGCATCAGCCAGAGGATGTCGATGCCTAAAGTGTCGAGTCGTGCCAACTGTTCCTGGGCGGCCTTGAACGTTCCCTCAGGGGTGAAAGCACCTACGTTCAACTGGTAGATGACACGGTTCTCCATGCTGACGGGCTTGGTGCCGTCCACTTTGAACGCACCGCCCTCAGGATTGCAGGCTGCCATCAGCAGCACTGCAATGAGGGGGAGAATAGATATGATTTTCTTCTTCATAATGGTACGCTTTTAACGTCTCTTTGCCTTGGCGCTAACGCTTCCAGTTGTAACAGTGAAGAAATAATCCTTATCGAGTGTGATAGCAGGGCCGTCAATCTGTGAACCTCCGCCATTGTTGTTGAAGATGGGGTTATACACCTGACCTGTAGCGGGGAAGGTGAACACCTTGTACGTCACGCCGCCGATGGTTTCGGTGCCATACACGTTCTTTCCGGGCCAGCCGCCGTAGAGCTCGGCAATACCATCGCCCCAAGCATAGACCGCCATGTCGTCCCAACCCGTCTGGTCGTCAACGTAAATCTTGTGGGTGATGTCCTCATACGCCGATGCCGTCACATTGAAGTAGAAGTCATTTCCTGTGGTGATGGCTGGTCCGTCGAACTGTGTGCCGCCGGCATTGTTGTTGAAAATGAGGTTATAAACTTCTCCGACACTGTTGTAGTCGAATGCCAGATAGTCTGTGCCTGCGAAGGTCTTGGTGCCGGGAGCATTGTTGCCGGGCCAATCTCCGAAGAGTTCGGGCAATTCGCTACCCCATGCATAGAGGGCGATGGCGTCCCAACCGGTTTGGTTGTTCACATACAAGGAGAAGTGCGTCTGTCCGCCGGGTTGCGGGTCGGGTGTGACTGCACCGCCAATCACTTCGTAACCTCCGTCGTAAATACGCACGTAGATGTCGTGGTCGATGGTGAAGAACAGGTCGTCGCCTTCCCATTGTACGCCATTGTTATTATTGTTGGGTATCAAGTGGAGGTTGAGTCCTGTGTTGGCTTCACCTAAGTCGAAGTAAACATACTCTTGCCCGTTGATGGTCTGGGTGCCTGTCGGAGCCATGCCCGGCCATCCGCCGAAGGCTTCGGCGTCGCCCCAGGCATAGAGGGCAAGGTCCTTCTGGCTCGACTCGTTGAGAATAAACAGAGCGTAACCGTCGTGCTTCGGACCGGCAGTGACCTCTTCCACACCTTCGGCGGTGACGCGGAGATAGAGGTCGTGGTCGATGGTGTAAGCAAAGTCGGGCAATTGAATGCCATTGCCGCCGTTGTTGAAGATGAGGTTCTGGTTCAGACCGGTGTTGGCCGCACCCATATCCCAGTATTTATATTGCTGTCCGTCGATGGTCTGCACACCCGTAGGTTCTACACCGGGCCACTCGCCGTTGAGGTGGTTCACATCGCCCCACTGATAGAGCGAGATGACATCCCAACCCGTCTCATCAATCACATAAACCACAAAGCCGTCGTGCTCAATCTCAGGACCGTCGGCTCCCCAGTAGTAGCTCTCCCAACGCTGTCCCCAGATGTTGGTGAAGGACCCCACGGCGGGATTGTCGTTATGCACGGCGTAGGTGACGTCTTGGGCAAGCGTAGCCTCGTTACCCTGTGTGACGGAGTAGAAACGGAAACCGTCGGCCAGTGTCTTGCCATTCTGGAATGTAGCGGGGTCGAGGTAGATGCCCCATTTGGCATTGCTCTTTTCTGCTTTCATCAGTTTAAAGGCTTCGTCGAGCTTGGGTGTCTCATACTTTCCTTCTTCGTTGGGTGCCAGAGAGTTGCCGTTGAACGGGCCAATGATATAAATCTCCTCGCCGGCTGTGGTGCCAAAGGGAGCGATGTATTCTAACAGGATACGGTCGGCACGTGTCTCAAACTGTTGACGCTCGTGGTCGAACAAGATATCCTCTTTGTCTGAGCAACTGCTCATCAGCCCGGTCAGGGCCAGCAGTGTCAGCATCAGGCTATATATCTTTTTATTCATAGTTTCTTAATTCTTTTAATTCGTGAAATCTGTGAAATCCGTTGTCTTTCAATTTCGTTGTTGATCATCCCGATGAATCAATAGTTCGGATTCTGAACGAGTCCGGGATTGACGGCTATGGCACTGGCGGGCAGCGGATACCACTCGTACTTACGGTCGCGCTTGGCTGCCATCTGTCCGTAACCGTCCTCAGAGGTACGTCCCCAGAACCACCACTGACCCTGAGTGAACTTGTCGTAGCGGCGCAGGTCGGTGCGGCGGCGGTTGCCCTCGCACAGATACTCCTTGCCCCATTCAGAGAGCATCCAGTCTAAGTCGAAGGCGGTGAAGCCCGGACCGGGAATGCTCAGCGCATTAGTGCGGTCGCCGCTGTTGAAGTAGCGCTGGCGCACGGCATCGACATACTTCTTAGCCTCTGTGCTGTTGCCCTTTCGCATCTCGCACTCGGCCACATTATAGTATGCTTCGGCCAGACGGAACTGCACGTCGTCAATGTCCTTGAAACCCTTGCCAACCTCTGCGGGATAGAGCGGGTATTTCATCATGCGGATGCCCGAGTTGGTCTCGCCCCAGCGCGGACTCATCACTGGCTCCAGGTCGTGGCCCATGTTCTGGAACGTGCCCACCTGGTCAACATACACCAGTTCCTGACCGTCGCGGTCGGCATCGGCCTTCAGCGCACTGCCTGTGCCGTAGTTGGCCTTCATGGCTCCCTTGAGGAACATACCCGGTCCGTGCTTTCCCGTGGCGGCATCATAGACGTAGTTCTGCTTACGGATGTCGCGGTCGTCGAAACGCTCGTAGGGAGCACCCAGCTTGTCGCCATAGTCGGTCAGGAAACTCTTGGCTCCTATGGTGCCGCCAGTGGGCAGAACGGTTCCCGTGTTGTCGTAGGAAGGCACGAGACAGACGCAGTTCCAGGCACCTATGCCGCTATACTGCTCCATGCCGTTGCAGTATTCGGTGTAGTTGTAGGGCATCATGGCCATGGTGCGGATGTTGCTGATGGCATTGGTGGCACCCTTGCCGTCCTCGGCAGCCAGCGCGAAGATGACTTCCGGACATTTCACATTATCCACGCTGAAGATATCGCGCCAGTTGTCGGCCAGCCGGTAGTTGCCGTAGTTGCCGTTGATGATCTCCTTCGACAATGCCTCGCACTCGTCGTAATGCTTCTCGCCGATGAAGATTTCAGCATTGAGCAGCAGACGGGCCTTCAGCAGGCGGTTCATGCCCTGGTTGGCACGGTTGACGAGGGCGTGCTGGTCATCGTCCTTGCCTAAAGCGGCATACGACTCGTCGAGCTCTGTGGCAATGAAGTCGTAGATCTTCTTGCACGATGTGTCCCAGTCAGGGTCTGCCGAACCAGGTACAACGCTGCCGGCCGAGGTGTTCAGCGGCAGTGCACCGCCCCAGAGCTCAAACAGACAGTAGTAGTTCCAGGCACGCAGCGTGCGCACCTCGGCCACATACTGTGCCAGGTCGGTCTCGTTCATGCCAAGGCTGCCGGCACTCAGGCCCTCGAGGTCGCTGAGCAACAGGTTGGCCAGTCCAATACCTGTCCAAGCCTCTTTCCATGCTTTCTCGATGATGGGGGTCTCTGTGCCCCAGTTCTGCCAGGAGAGCACGGTTTTGGCGGCTTCGTCCCATCCCCACTGACCACCGTTCCATACGCGCCAGGTAATCTGGTCGGCAGGATATTCAGACAGGTGGAAGAAGTTCTCGCCGGCCAGCGTAGATGATGTCTGGTTGTAGATGGCAGCCACGGCTCCCTGCACGCTGGCCTCGTTCTGGTAGTAGGACGATGCGTCAATGCGGTCGTAAGTTTTCTCGTCGAGGTCGGTGCATGCAGCCATACCCAGACTTACAGCCATTGCTATGATGCTATATTTAATTGCTTTCATATCTTCGATTGTTTTATTTCAGTTCATCTTGGTTGATTAGTGGAAACGTACAGTCACACCTAATGTCACGTTGGTGGCCTGAGGATAGGCACTGTTGGTGTCCACCCCCGGCGTGATACCATTGCTGTTGACAACAGATGGGTCATTGCCCTTATAAGAGGTCAGCGTAAAGAGGTTCTTGGCTGACAGATAGACACGCACACTCTCAAGTATCTTGCGCTCCTTCGGGATGAAGTTGTAGCCGAGGGTCACATTGTCGAGCTTGAAGTAGTTGCCGTTCTCAAGGAAGTAGCTGCTGATGATGCTGCCGCCTGACTTCACATCGGCATAGTCGGTATAGGCGGTGCGCAGCACATTGTCGGTGCCGCAGCCCTGCAGCCCCATGCCGTACTTGCGCATGTTGAAGATCTCGTAGCCCAGTGCTGAACGGAACAGCATCGACAGATCCCAGTTTTTATATCGCAGCGAGTTGCTCCACGACAGGAAGTGCTTCGGGGCACCATTGCCTATTTCGCGCTTCCATGAGGGGTCGGCCTGGGCGGCCGGCTGGGCCTTGCCGTCGTTGTCGTAAACCATCAGCAGACCGTTCTCGTCGATGCCAGCGTGCTCATAGCCGTAGAATTGGCCCATCTTGCCACCTTCCTCAACGCGGAAGAAGTATTCGCTGGTGCCCAAACCGGGCTTCTGGTAGAGGTCGAGCCATGCCATCTGGTAGCTGTCGCTCGACAGCTTCGACAGTTCGGTGGAGCCTGTGCTCCAGTTGATGCCCGTTGTCCACTGGAAGTCCTTGGTCTTGATGGCATCGTAGTCCAGGCTGACCTCAAAACCGGTGTTCTTCGTCGTACCCACATTCACCAGAATGGTGCTGTAGATGAACGGAGGCTGCGGAGCGGTGTAGTTGTAGAGCAGGTCCTTGGAGCGCCGGTCGAAGTACTCGATGCTACCGCGCAGACGACTGTTGAGCGTCACGAAGTCGAGACCTATGTTAAAAGCGGTCGATTTCTCCCAGGCCAGGTCGGGGTTGGCATTCAGCGTGGGGGCATAGCCGTTGGTCCACTGGCCGTTGATGTAGTACTGGCCGTATGCACCGTAGGTAGGCATCGACTTGTAGGCGTCAAAGTCGGAGCGCCCCGTCACACCGTATGACACGCGAGGCTTCAGGCTCTGGAACATCGACAGATTCTCTTCCAGTCCAGGTGTCCGTACGGCTTCCCAGGCCACGGAAACGGAGGGGAAGGTGCCCCACTTCTTGTTGCTGCCGAACTTAGTGCTGCCCTCGTGACGCAGCGACGCTGCCACGTAGAGCATGTCCTTGAAATTGTAGTTCAGACGACCGAAGAAACCTATCAGTGTCGATTCCGATTTGCCGGCATACATGTTGGCCTTGCCGTCCTTCAGATAGGTACCGTTGCCGATGCCCCAGTAGCTCAGCGCATCATAGACGAAGCCTGCGTTCTCCTGATAGTCCGTCTCATAGGTGCTGCGCTCCCAGCTGTAGCCCACGACGGCTCTCAGCTGATGCTGGCTCAGGGTCAGCGTGTAGTTGCCCAGCCACTCTATGCGGTTGGTCTTCCAACGCTCGTTCTTGATGTTGGCCGAACCGGCATAGCCGTTCCAGTAGCTGGCGCTCGACGTGGTCGGGGTGTACCAGTTCGACTTCAGGTCGTTGTACTGTAGGGCGTAGCTCAGTGATGTGCTCAGCACGTGCTTTTCGGTCTGCAGAATGTTCAGTTTCACGTCGAAGTTGCCCAAGACGTAGTTGCGGTCGCCGTTGCTGACGTTGTTCTGCAGGTCGTTCACGGGATTGTGGATGCCCGATGGTGATGTGGGCTGGTAGTAGGTGCCGTCGGGATTCTTCACGGGAATGGTGGGGTTCATGGTGAGGGCTGTGTCAAACAGGCCGTTATTGCCCCAGTCCTCTTTCACCTTACGGTAGGAGAGCGAGGTGTTGAACTGTACCAGTCCGTCGAGTACACGCTGCTCGCCCACGAAACGTCCACCATATTCCTCGCGTTTCGACACGATGTCAAGACCGTTACCGCTCTTGTAGTTCACAGAGGCTCCGAAGTAGCCGTTCTTCGTAGAACTGTCGATGCTCAGATACTGGTTCAGTGTGTAGCTGGCCTTGCGGGTAATCTCGTCCCACCAGTTGGTGTCGCCGCCGTAGTTCTGACCGCGGCGCGAACGGATAAACTCCTCGGTAGTGAGGATGTCGGGCTTCGACTTGGCAAAGTTGAGACCGATGTAACTGTCATAAGTGACGTTGGTGACACCTTGTGTGCCTGAACCTTTCTTCGTGGTCACCAGAATCACACCGTTGGCACCACGCGTGCCGTAGATGGCTGCCGAACCTGCGTCCTTCAGCACGGTGATGGACTCCACATCCTGGGTGGCAATGTTGCGCAGGTCGCCGCCGGCAATACCGTCGATGACCACCAGCGGACCGTTGGAGGCCGTCAGCGAACCGGCACCGCGAATCTGGATGTTGGTCATGCCGTTCGGGTCGGCATCGTTGGTGGCGGCCACATTCAAACCGGTCACCTTACCCGCGACAAGCGACATGGGGTCGCTGGCGGCACCCTGGTTGAACTGCTCTTTCGACACCTGTACCACCGAGCTTGAAATCTCTTTCTTGGCCAATGAGCCGTAGCCCACTACCACCACTTCGTTCAGCTGGGCCACGTCTTCCAGAAGCGTGATGTCCAGCCCGTCCTTGGCCTTCACCTCTTGCGGCGTATAGCCAATGTAGCTGACCACCAGCGTAGCACCCGGCTGACACTGTAACGTGAAATGACCGTCTAAGTCGGTGACGGTACCACCTTGCGTTCCTTTCACTACGATGCTGGCGCCGATGACTCCCTCGCCCGTCTCGTCTTTCACATGTCCATTGATCGTGGACTGTGCCGAAATGGTCAAAGCAAGAAGCATGGCCGCAGCCAGTGAAAGCATACGGCAGAAAAACACTTTCTTTTGTTCCATTTTTAGTTGTTTAAAGTTATCAATTAGAGTTAATTATTATAATGTTCATCGTTCAATTCTGATGGCTGCTCCCCCGCTACGGGCCAGGCTCAGCCTGAGCGTGCTCTGGCTGGTCACCATCTCCTGACGGATGGTCATCGGATAGGGATTGGTATCATAGTCAGCCCCCGGGCCATCTTCGTAGATCATGGCGCGATACTGCTTTCCGGCATCCAGGAAACTGAGCGGCAGGTCTATCTGTCGGGCCTCCTCGTTGGTGATGCTGCCTACGAACCAGCGGTCGCCACCACGTTCCTTGCGCACCACGGTGACATACTTCCCTATCTCACCATTGGGCACCAGCGTCTTGCTCCACGTCGTAGGACAGCTCTCGATGAAGGTCAACGCTGGCTGGCTTTCATAGTTTTCTATGGCGTCGGCAGCCATCTGCAAGGGGCTGTAGATGACGACGAACTCGGCCAGTTGCTTGGCCAGCGTGCTGTGGGGGTGGGTACCCTTCACCACCTCAGAGAAGTTGAAGATGGCAGGGGTGAAGTCTGTCGGCCCTGCCAGACAGCGGGTGAAGGGCAGTGTGACGGTATGGGCAGGCGGATTGCCTCCCCGACGGTCCCAGGCATTGTATTCCTGGCCGCGCACACCCTCCTGAGTCATCAGGTTGGGCCAGGTGCGCTGGATGCCCGTAGGCATGGCTGGCTCATGGTTGTCGATCATGATATGGTACTTGGCGGCACACTCTATTACCTTGCGGTAGTGCCGGATGCCATACTGCGACTTGGCCAGCTCCTTGCCGTCGAACAGACGGCCCACATAGCCCGTCTTCACGGCACGGATGCCCAGGCGGCTGTACCAGGCAAAGGCAGAGTCCATCTGCTGCTCCAACAGGCGGGTGTTGCCCCAGGTCTCGGTGTGGCCGATGAAGCGCACACCCTTCGACAGGGCATAGCGGCACACCTCCTCAATGTCGAAATCGGGATAGGCTTTCAAATAAGTAATCTGTTCGCCCTCGCCCCAGCCGGGATTCCACCCTTCGGCCAGCACGCCACTGAAACCATGACGGGCAGCGAAGTCGATATACCTTTTGACGTTACCTGTGGTCGCTCCGTGCGAGGGACCCATCTCCCAGGTGTTCTGCTTCTTGTGGATGCTCCACCATATACCGATGTAACGGCCTGGCTCAATCCACGAGGTGTCGTCGATGCGCGACGGCTCATTCAGGTTCAGCATCACGCGGTTGGTCATCAGCTCTCCTGCTGTCCTACCTATTATTATAGTGCGCCAGGGGGTCTTTGTCTCACCCTCACAATATACTTTCACACCGTTCTGCCAGGGCGACAGGGCAGTGCGCAGCTTTACGGCGGTAGCTGATGGGCGTGGGGTCAGGTTGATGCTGGCATAATCGTCAAGTGCTGCTTCGTGAATAGCCAGAAACAAGTCTTTTTCATACTCAATCGTGAGCGGTGTGCAGACGGTGTCCTTCCGGCTCAGCAGGTCGGGGGTATAGATGCCTTCGAAATACTCCGTCCGGTTGGTGGGAATCGACCAAGCCACGGCGTCGTGCGCCAGGGTTATCTCGGTCGATTCGTCCTGAATATAATACTTTTCACCTTGATTGCGATGCAAAATGTATCGGAAACCGATGCCGTCGTTGAACACGCGGAATACGACACTCATCTCACGCTTCACTGCAGCACGCTCCTCGAAGCGCACGGTCAGCTCATGATAATGATTGCGCACGCTGTCTTCTTCGCCCCAGGGCTGGTGCCAGGTCTCATCCTTTGAATCCGTGCTGTGACAGAGCATTTTGACATTCCCGCCCAGCAGGCCGTCGCTCAGCTGAAAACCCAGAAGCGAGGGCGTGACGATGCACTGGCCCTGACGGCTGACGGTGTAGTAAGGCTTGTTGGCCTTCACACCGACGGCTACCGTCACGGTGCCGTCGGGTGAACTAACCAAAACATCCTTTGCGCTAACCGGCGCAAAGAACAAAATGCTAACCACAAATAAACTTACTACTAACTGATGCATGATGTAACAATCTTTTTTAGTTACTGATTTCTGGTGCTAAGGTAGAGCGTAATCAGACCCAATCCAAGCACAACAAGAAAAAATCAAAGTCCCATAAAATGAAAAGCTCTGATATTAAGATTGTTACAAAAAATGAACAGGGCAAAAATCTAATTATTTTCAATCCATTTTAACCCATGTACGGGCTTTGATGTTTTGTCGTTTAGAGAATAATGGCTATCTTTGCACCAGCATCGTACGGACAATAACAGAACAAGAAATGGTGAAAAGAAAAATCCTCTGGCTTCTCTGGGCCTGCATGACAGCCGGCACCGCATGCGCACAGTCAGCGACAGCCTCGCTCAGCAGCCTCTATCACACACTGGATAGCCTGATAGAGCGCCACGACGACATCGTGGCCGCCAAAGAGGCGCAAATCAAGTCGCTCGTCAGCGGCTGGCGCGGGATGCAGCTTACCCCAGAACAAGAGTACGACATGAACTTGCGACTCTATGACGAGTACCTGGCATTCCGCTTCGACTCAGCCTACGCCTACATCCATCGCAACATGCTGAGCCCGTTGACACAGAGCGATCCTGACCGAAGGGCTGTCACTGCCATCCGCATGGCACACATACTGGCTGTGTCGGGCATCTTCAACAACGCTCGCCTGCTGTTGGATAGCATCCCCCTCGCACAAGTGTCTAACGAGGCCCGTGTGGCGTATTACAACCAACAGGCCGAGTTGAACCTCTATCGTTCGGAGATGGCGCAGTACACACCGTATTCTATTGAATATATCGACAGCGCACAATATTATCGCCAGTTGCTGTTGCAGGTGGCCCCCAAGGAGTCGTTCGAATACGTGCTCAACCGGGCTGCCTATACCTGCGAACAGGGTGGGGTGGAGGAGGCTATCCGTCAGCTGGAGCCGTATCTGTCTGGCTTGCAACCTGGCGACCGGCAGTATAGCATCGTGGCCAGCACACTGGCCTACTTCTACTGGAAAAACAACAATCTACAGCAGCGCGAGCGCTACCTGCTACTGTCAGCCATCAGCGACCTGCGCGGGGCCATTCTGGAAAACAATGCCCTGCGCGAACTGGCCACCATCCTCATGGAGCGCGGCGAGCATGAGAAGGCCTACCGCTACCTGTCGCGAGCCAGTAATGATGCACGGGAATATGGCAGCCGCCTGCGTAGCATGCAGGTGGCACGTATGTCGCCCCTCATTGCCAAGGCATACGACATAGAGCGCGAAAGGGCACAGCAACGTACCAGCCGACTGCTCTTTGCCGTGACCGCAATAGCCGTGCTGCTGTTGTGCACCATCGGCTATACGCTGTCGCTCATCAAAAAGCGCCGCAAAGACAATGAAAAAATCAGCAGGATGAACGATGAACTGTCCCGTCAGAATGCAGAGCTCTCAGAACTCACCTCCCACCTCTCGCTGCTCACCTCGGAAATGAAGGAGGCCAACCGCATCAAGGATGAGTACATTGGCCGTTTCCTGGAACTGAGCAGCAACCTGATACACCGTGGCGAGCTACGGCTGAAACTGTTCAATCGCTTGGCGCGCGACCACAAACTGGAAGACCTCTATGCTGAACTGAAGAGTCCAAAGGGCATCAACGAGAGCATACGCATCTTCCATCAGAACTTCGACACGGCCTTCCTCAACATCTACCCCAACTTCATCGAAGAGGTGAACAGGCTGATGACAGACGACAATCAGTTTGAAGTGTCCTCTGACTCGGCACGCCTGACAACCGAACTGCGCGTGCTGGCTCTCATCCGGCTGGGCATCAGCGACAACCAGAAGATTGCCGGCATCCTCCGCTCCAGCCTGACCACCATCTACACCTACCGCTCAAAACTGAAATCACGGGCCAAAAGCAAAGAAACTTTCGAGGACGACATCAGGAAAATTGCTACCTATTAGCTTTTTCTAATTGCTCGCTTTCTCCTGATATTCCATCATCAGCTCGTCGGCCAGATACTCGTCGCTGCGGCAATGCATGTCGGCCACCCCCTCGCCCCTTTCCCTTAGCACCTCTGTCAGCTCCTCCACAAGATAGTCCTTGCTGAATGTGTGCAGCACATCATAGCAAGGCACTATGTAGTCGTTCAATACTCCCGACGACCTCAGCGCACCATACACTTGAGACGCACTCTTTCCGAGCGAATCCGATAGGCTGCCCACGCAGAATGTGATGAAATCCAAATGCTCCGTTCTCATGCTTCATTCGCTTTTGGGCACAAATTTACAAAACTTTTTCCAAATAGCATTCTTTTAGTATGGAAATCTTCGGGAAGAAACAAAAAGACCAAGACCACCGTAGGCTGTAAGTCTTTCTTCTGTCCAGAAGGCATAGGGTGCTTTACTCTTGTAGTTTATTTCATCACCACCTTCACGCTCCGTCCGCCTGTCTTCACGATGGCGATGCTGCCCGCAGGCATGTTGGTGCTCACAACGGCCTGTCCGCCCTGGCCTACACCCACTCCAGCTTTCCCCCCGTCGTTTCCCAGAAGAAATACCCTTACGGCTGTTCTCCTGTCTTTTGGATGAGAGAGGGCGGACAGTCGTACATGACGCGGGCGTGGTTGGTGCGGATGAGCTGGCTGTCAACCACACGGCCGGTTTTCGGGTCTATCGTGTCGCGTATCACCTGCCCGTTGCGATACACCACTCCGTCTTCACGTGTGAAATGCTCATTTTTGGCATGAATATGAAAAGTGTGAGGCTGTTTCTCGGTTGCTCGCAGTTCACCGCATAAATACTCGTCATCTACAGCGAGGCGTAGCTGATAGTCGATGGCCGTGTCGTTGCGGAAACGGTAGTCGAGATAGTTGTATGAGATGCTGGTGCCCGTGCCGAAAGGTATCTGCCGTCCGAAGTCGGGGAAGAGGTCCAAACCGTCGTGGTGATGGTGCTCGGTGATGGTCAGGTCGCTGTGCAGCACCATCCAATGGATGAGGTTGGAGAGTTGGCACATGCCGCCGCCGATGCCTTTCGAGGGTTGTCCTTTAGCGATGACCAATCCCTCTTTGTACCCCTTGCGCTTTGTGGTGCGTCCTACCATCTTCCATAGTGAGAAGGTCTCGCCAGGATGTATGATTACACCGTCGATATGCTTCACCGCCAAAGCCAGATTCGTGGCTTTGTTCTCTTGCAGTTGCATATCCACATTGCCCAGTCGTCGGCGTATGAGCGACTTATGGTTATAAATGGCCACGGGCAGCGGTGCCTCTGTCCGCTGGCGGGCGAATACCGTCTTCCCGAAGAGGTCCTTCAGGTGTCGTGTCATAATCCCTTTCTCTATCGAGAGGCGATAGGTGAAAGGCGAAATCTCACAAAACAGTTTTCTCTGCATATTGCGTGTTTATTACTTGTTTTCTGGTGCAAATATACTCTTTTTTTGCCAAACTACATGCATTGCCACCTATGTTTATGCGGCCAATTGCCAAATCACTACCACTACCAGTTGGTGGAGCAGTTGGTCAAATCCGTATAGCATCCAGTAGGGCTTGCGCCGGCTGTCCGACAAATACGGGCGGCAGATGGATATTCGCGCCTTTGATACGTCTATGACAAAATGTGAGACAAGTTCTATCGCCGTCAACGCCAGCAGCCATTTCCATCCAACACCATAGACACACAGGCACACACCCATCAATACCGCGTGAACGGACGCATGAAGCGCTATCGGCCAGAGACGCCTGCCGTCTGCCTTCGCCCGAATCATCACGGGCATCGTCAGACAAAAGTCAGCCAAGTAATGACAGACCAAAAGAGCAATTAACAACAAAGTAGCACTCGTCATGTCAATATCCAGGTTTAGAGTTGAATCTTTGCGTGCCTTTCAAACAATTTGCCCACTTGCAATAATGATGCAAGGGGGTTGACCGGCAAACCCCTTGCGTCATCATCGTAGCAATGGAAATGATATCGTCATGACTTACATTCCGGAAGCTCCAGCCACTTGATGTAACAGAAGTCCTGACGGTGAGGCAGATACTCACTCTTCGGATACATGCGGATGGCACTCCTGTAATGTCCGGCCTGCTGGGGAGATAGCATCACCTCAAAGATGTGGTTGTTGCCCTCGCGGCCGGTCATCTTCAACGGCTCTACCGAGAAGACGTGCTCCTCGCCGTTCTTGTCGGTATATACGTTGACCTTCTCCAGGCCTACGGCATCGTCAAGACCCTGCTCGTCGATGACATACTTGATGGCGTACTTCTGACCTGACTCGCCGCCAGTAGCGGGGAAGTCCCATTCGCAACTCACCACACGGATGGCATCCCAGCGCTCGGCCACGGCCTCTTTCCACTGGGCGATTTCCTTCGCCAGGCGGTTGTCGTCTTTCGAGAGAGCCTTGAACCTCTTGGCCATCTTCACGTAGAACTTGCTGTAATAGTCGTCGAGCTGGCGCTTCATCGTGTAGTGCGGGGCTATCTGGGCGATGGAGTTCTTGATGACCTTGATCCATCCCTTTGAGATGCCTTTCTTGTCCTTGTTGTAATACAGGGGAACGATCTCGTTTTCCAGCAGACTGTAGATGGTGGCGGCATCGAGCTGGTCTTGATAGCCTTGGTTCTGATAGGTGCGCTTCTCGGTGAGTGCCCATCCTGCGCCCTCGCGGTAGCCTTCCAACCACCAGCCGTCTTTCACGCTCAGGTTCACCACGCCGTTCATCTCGGCTTTCTCGCCCGAGGTGCCCGAGGCCTCCATGGGACGCGTGGGCGTGTTCATCCAGATATCCACACCCGACACCAGACGGCGGGCCAACAAGAAGTCGTAATCCTCTACGAAGATAATCTTACCCTGGAACTCGGGGCGCTGGCTGATCTCGTATATCTGCTTGATGAGACCCTGCCCGGCTCCGTCGGCGGGGTGGGCTTTGCCGGCGAAGAGGAAGATGACGGGACGCTCGGGGTCGTTCACAATCTTCGACAGACGTGCAAGGTCGGTAAACAACAGGTGGGCGCGCTTGTAGGTGGCAAAGCGGCGGCAGAAACCGATGACCAGGGCGTTGGGCTTGAAGCCTTCCAACAGTCTGACCACGCGCTGCGGGTCGCCTTGGTTCTTCAGCCATGTCTCTTTATACTGTTGCGCCACATAGTCGAACAACTTCTGTTTCAGCGTCTTTCTCACGGCCCAGATCTCTTCGTCGGGGCAGTCGTAGATGCCGTGCCAGATCTCTTCGTTCGACTGGTCGCTCATGTGCTTCGCATCGAAATACTTGGCGTAGATCTTGCGCCACTCCGTGGCACACCAAGTGGGGAAGTGGACACCGTTGGTGACGTAGCCCACATGGTTCTCCTCGGGATAGTAACCGGCCCAGATGTTGGCGAACATCTTCTGGCTCACCTTACCGTGCAGCATCGATACGCCGTTTACCTCCTGACAGGTGTTGCAGGCGAAGGTGCTCATGCAGAATTTCTCGCTGTGGTCGTCCGGGTTGGTGCGTCCCATGCCGATAAACTCGTCCCAGGTGATGCCGAGCTTGGCGGGGTAGTTGCCCATGTATTTGCCAAACAGACCTTCGTCGAAGTAGTCGTGGCCGGCGGGCACGGGGGTGTGCACGGTGTAGAGCGACGAGGCACGCACCAGTTCCATGGCCTGGTTGAACGTCAGACCCTCGTCGATGTAGTCGCACAGACGCTGCAGGTTGCAGAGGGCGGCATGACCCTCGTTGCAGTGGTAGATGTCTTTCTTGATGCCGAGTTTCTTGAGCAGCAGCGTGCCGCCGATGCCGAGCAGTATCTCCTGCTTCAGGCGGTTCTCCCATTCGCCGCCGTAGAGGGCATGGGTGATGGGCTTGTCAAACTCAGAGTTCATCTCGTTGTCGGTGTCCAGCAGGTAGAGCTTCACGCGTCCTACGTTCACGCGCCACACGTAGGCGTGCACCTGATAGTTGTTGTAGGGCACGTCGATGACCAGGGGGTTGCCCTCGTTGTCAAGCTGGCGCTCGATGGGCAGGGTGCCGAAATTCTGCGCCTCATAGTTGGCTATCTGCTGTCCGTCCATGGCCAGACTCTGTGTGAAGTAGCCGAAGCGGTAAAGGAAACCGACGGCACACATATCTACATTCGAGTCGCTGGCCTCTTTCACGTAGTCGCCGGCCAGCATGCCCAGACCGCCGCTGTATATCTTCAGGGCCGAGTGCATGCCATACTCCATGCAGAAATAGGCCACCGACGGACGGCTCTTGTCGGGCTCCACGCTCATGTATTCGCGAAAGAGGGCATACACCTCGTTGATGCGCTTCATCAGCGCCTTGTCTTTCACGATTTCTGCCTTGCGGCTGTGGGTCAGCCGTTCCAACAGCAGCACCGGATTGTGCTTCACGTCGTGATAGATTTCCGGGTCAAGGTCACGAAACAGGTCGCGTGCCTCGTAGTTCCAAACCCACCACAGGTTATGGGCTATCTCGTCCAAACACTTCAGTTCTTCTGGCAGTGTGGCCTTCACGGTCAGCACCTTCCACTGTGGGTCATTTGCATAGTCTGATCTGATTCTCATAATTGTTTATTGATTGTGATGATATGAATAATTCACTTCTTTAACGCCTCAAGACATCAAAACACGTATCCCAGGTTCAAGTAGAAATAGGCTTTTCTCGTGTGGTTGCTGTAGCCGAGGGTAGCACCCACAGGACCTACGATTGTGTTGTAGTAATAGGCCACCTGTCCGCCGATGAGGGTGCGGCGGTCTAACAGCAGGCTCAGTTCGTCGCCTTGCTGGGCCGCGGCGGCGCGCACAATCACATAGTTGTTGGTGCCGATGCGCTGTTGGGCTTGCAGTTGGGCTGCCACAAACTGATGGGCCACGTATTCCATGTTGCCGATGCCGGCGAAGGGCATCTGCTGCTCCACGTAGTGGCCGAACCAATTACCGCCGATGGTGTTGCCGAAGACCGGAGGGATGATGTTGCCGAAGAGCAGACGGCCGTAGAACATGGGCTGGAGCGTGAAATGGCTGCTCAGGGCAAACGACATGCGCCAGTTGGCGCTCACCTCGCTCATGCCCGCCGCCTTGCCTTGTGTGCTGCCGTCGGCGGCACGGTCGTTGAGCTGGGCGAAGTCGTTCGTCACATAGGCATACTCGCCTTGGAAACGGGCACCACGGGTGGGGAAGTTCCAGTTGTCCTCGCTGTTGTAGGTCATTTTGGCGCGGTAACTGAAGAAATGCTCGTTCTTGAGCGATACCTGTGTGGATGTCTCCGAACCCAGTTTGTTGCGGTAGTGCATGTAGTCCCAGCGGAGACCGAACTGCAGGTTGAAGTGGCGCAGGTCGAAGTCGATGGGTATCAGCTCGGCCTGAAACTGGTTGTATAAGATGTTATAGTCGCGTTCGCCTTCCATGTAGATATCCACATCGTTGCGGTGGAATGAGTAGCGCAGCGTGGGTCGTGTGAAACTGCGCGGGTGTATGGTGATCTCGCCGCGGGCCATCAGGCGCTTGCCCAGCCGCAGTGTGATGTCTGTGTTGACGGGGATGGCTGTCTTCAGTGGGATGTCGAGACCCAACTGCACGGCGGCGTATTCCTCGGTGTCGTAGCGCACGCCGGCATGCAGTTGCACCGTCTTGCGGGGACCTGCCGAGAGGATGACGCGCATGCCGTCGCCCTCGGGCACCAGACGGCATTCGGCGGTCTGGTAAAACAGATCGACGCGCATCGAGGTGGTGAGCTGCTGCTCCAGGTCGGCGTCGATGCTGTCTCGTTTGTTGAGCGAGAACTTCTGCCGCAGAAACCGTTCGGCCTGCGGGGTCATGTTCTCAAACGTGTAGCCGCTCACATGTGTCTTCTCTGTCATCACCTGTGGGCGCAGTGGGTGGAGCACGACGGGGCGGTACGTCTCGTCGATGCCGATGCGATGCTTCAGGGCGATGATGTCGTCCCAGTGGCGCATGGCCTCCTCTTCGCCACGGCGTATCAGGGTGTCGATGGCCGATGGCGAGAAACTGGCCGAACCGTAGCCTTTCGTGTTCACCGGCACATGCAGGTCGGTGATGGCCAGGTTCTCATCGTACTTGTTCTTACAGTTCACGTCGATGATCTGGCTGAGGATGCTCATCGTGCCACCCATGTCTTCGGCCACTTTCGGCGGGCCCTGCACGGTGACGCCGATGATGATGTCGGCACCCATCTGCCGTGCCACATCAGCCGGATAATTGTTTTTCAGTCCGCCATCTACCAGCACCTTGTCGCCGATGCGCACGGGCGAGAAGGCGGCGGGGATGGCCATCGAGGCACGCATGGCCTGTGGCAGCCGGCCGCTGTGAAAATCCACCTCGCTGTTGTCGATGATGTTCGTGGCCACGCAGGCAAAGGGGATGCGCAGGTCGCGTGTGAAGTCGAGTGAGTCGGTATAGCCTGTGCAGAGCCGTTGGAACAGCTCGGCCAGGTTCTTGCCTTTGATGATACCGCCGGCTTGGCTGTTGTGCTTGCCGATGGTCAGTCCGGTGCTATATACATACGTGTATTGCTTCTCGCGGTCGTCGAGGCTCTGGCTGCGCATGTTCTCCTTGTCGCTGATCACGTAGCTCCAGTCCTGCACACGCACCATCGAGTCGAGCGCATGGGCATTGTAGCCGATGGCATAGAGACCGCCGATGATGCTGCCCATCGACGTGCCCGTGACGATATCCACGGGGATGCCTGCCCGCTCCAGCACCTTCAGCACACCGATGTGGGCCATGCCTTTCGCACCGCCGCCACTCAGCACCACGGCTACCTTTTTCCTGCCGTTGGCAGTGCTGCCTGTCTGGGCCGTGGCTGCGCTGATCATCAGCACTGCGGCTATCATCAGTAATAGTTTCTTCATGTTCACGATGGATGGGTTTCTTTACAGTGTTTTTTTCCTGCTGGTGGCGAGAATCTCCATGTTGCTGTTTTTAAAAATGCAAATATAACAATTTTTTTTGTTTTTCCGATGTTTTATTGGCATTTTAATATGTTCTTTATTTCTCAGCCCTTTTCGGGGTTAAAAACCGAACATTATTCTACTGAAATCGAACAAAACAACCCTCCGCTATGGGTGGTCTCATTGATAATAATAGAGACGTCACATCGTGGCGTCTCTACTGTGTCTGCTGAGGGTTGAGGGTTTAGGGTTGAGTGTTCTATCACTGTTTCGTGCTCGGAGTCTTAACCATTCCTCTCATTTTGTGTCCCCCTCCTTCGGAGGGGGTACGGGGGAGGCTACAGCGTCAGCTCCACGCCCAGGCCGAAGACGTTGTTGGTGCGTGTGTAGTCGTTGTGTGTGGTGTGGTTGGTGGCTGCCGGGGCTACGTCTTGATGATATGTGTCGTAGTTGGTCTGGAAATAGGCGGCATTCACCTTCACCTTGTCAGTCACTTGGTAGCCGACACCCAGTCCGAAGGTATAGCTGCTCACCACGAACGACATGTCGTTCATATATTCGTCAGACAGTCCGTAGTTGGTCTTCTGCAGACCGCCGCTCACCTGCCACTTGTCGTTGATGTCCCACTCTACACCGCCGTTGATCTCCCAGGTGTTGCCGTCGAGCTTCTTCTCGTCGTGGTTGTACCAGTGGGCCGACTTGTCGAAAAACAAGTGATAGCCGGCACTGACACGCACACTCGGAATCACCGACCATTGGGCGCCCAGGGTGAGCAGGGCAGGCTGGTCCTCGGGCACACTGGTGCCGTCGCGGAATTTGTTGACGGCGTCGATGGCATGGGCTTCCTTCACCGTAGAGCTGTTCTTCATCCTCATGCGGGTCTTAAACTCATACTTAGCACCGAAATTGAAGTTGCCTACCTTGTAGTCGATACCGATGATGGGGGCTATGCCGATACCTGTCTGGTCCGACATCAGGCTGACTCCCTCGCGATACACCTCCAGTGTCTTCAGACTCTGCTGGGTGCCTTCCAACTGTGCTTTGCCTGCCTGCGCCTCTGCCAGTTTCGTGGTCATCTCTGCGGGTACGGGCACACCGGCGGCGGTATAACTCGCAATGCCGGCTTCCAGCAGGTTGATGCCATCGGCGTATTGCTGAATGCCACCGGCAATCTTTGCGTTGGCGCCTTCGAGAAACGTGCTGAAGGGTACAGAGCCTGCAGCCGTGTTCACCATGATGTTGTTGAGGGTTGCCTTGTAGGAAGCTGTTCCGTAAAGCAAGCGGGCACCACCATAGACCGAGAGGTTCTCGTTGATTTTGTAGGCTGCGCCCAATGTGAAACCGATGTAGTATTGATTGCCGCGCATGTATCCGTCAACGTCGTAGCCTGTGGCTCCCAGCGGTTTCAGCGAGTTGGCTATGGCGCCCACGGCACTCTCAAACGAGCCGATGCCACTGGAGAACTCACACTTGCCGCCACCGCCGGTGATGGCTATCGAACCTTGGAAACTCCATTTGCCCGTGTTGTAGGCCGCTTGGAGCGAGGGGATAATCGGAGCCCGGGCTATTCCCTCAAACTCCTTGACCGTATTGCCGTCGTTTCTCAATCCCAGCGCGAAGTCGGGGTTGGTAGTTGTGATGGTGCGCGTCTGATAGGCATATTGCCAGTTGAAGCCGAGATGTAAACCTTCGCCAAGGAATATCACGCCAGCGGGGTTGGTATATACGCCGTCGATTCCTATATATGCGTCGTGGGCGGGATTACGCAGAAAACTTACACTTTGGTTGGTATTCGTCAGAATGCCGCCGGCCCAGACCGTCTCGCTCATCGACATTCCTATCACAATACCTAAAAACGTTAATTTAAATTTGTTCATGTTTAGTTACCTTTGCAAAAATTGTTTGCAAAGGTAAATGGATTGTTCGGTATTTCCTTAAAAACAGGTAATTGATTAACTTTTGTTAACTGAAAACCTTTTCGAAAGGCTCCCTCTCCGCTTCTTGCCGCTTTTCTGCTGTTGGTAGCCTTTTCGTGCTTCTTGGTTCAGTTCCGGATATTTGATGCGGGTGTGATAGATGGATTTCAGGTTTTCTAACAGCACTTTCTTGGCGATGGTGATGTCGAGGAAGGTGATGGGGCAGTCGGTGAAGAATCCGGCGCTCACCTGTCCGTCTATCAGGCGGTTGATGAGCTCGCTGAGCTTCTCGTCGGTGTATTCGCTGAGCGACCGCGAGGCGGCTTCCACCGTGTCGGCCATCATCAGGATGGCTTGCTCGCGGGTGAACGGGTTGGGACCGGGATAGCTGAAGGCTTCTTCATCAACCTCTTCCTTGGGGTGGGCGTTCTTGTATTTCACGTAGAAGTATTTCACTACGCCTGTGCCGTGGTGGGTGGTGATGAAGTTCTTGATCACGTCGGGCAGACGTTTCTCCTCGGCCAGGCGCAACCCTTCGATCACGTGGCTGATGATGATGCTCGCGCTCTCTTTCTCGGTCAGTTTGTCGTGCGGGTTCACACCGGCTTGGTTCTCGGTGAAGAACACGGGGTTCACCATCTTGCCGATGTCGTGATACAAGGCGCCCGTGCGCACCAGCAGACTGTCGGCTCCTATCTTCTTTGCGATTTCCGAGGCCAGGTTGCCCACCGTGATGGAGTGCTGGAAGGTGCCGGGGGCCACTTCGCTCAAGTGGCGCAGCAGGTCTTTGTTGGTGTCGGAGAGTTCGAACAGGGTGACGCTCGAGGTGAAGTTGAACGACTTCTCGACCACGAACATGAGCGGGTAGGCCAACAGCAATAGGATGCCGTTGATAGCCAGATAGATGTACGCCGTTCTGGCGGGAAACTTGGCGTGGTAGATCAATGACATGGCTGTGAACATGACGGCGGAGCAGAGGGTCACCATCAGGGCGGCCTTAAACAGGTCTGAGCGCTTCGACATGTCGCGTAGGGCGTAGATGGCGGTCATGCCCGCCACGATCTGCACGATGAAGAAGAAGGGCTGGTTGGGCAGTATCATGCTGCCTATCATCACCATCGTGGCGTGCGCCACAAACGCCGTGCGGCTGTCCATGAAGATACGCACAAAGATGGGCACCATCGCAAAGGGCAGGATGTAGATGGGCAGTGCTCCCATGGTGCTGCTCACAAGCATGGCCAGCAGGGGGAAGAGCGTGATGAGCGAATAGAGCATCAGCGTGTGGCGCACTTTCTTGAAATACTGGCGGCGGAAGAGGATGAGGTAGGTGGTAAACAGGGCGAAAAGCAGCAGCACGTAGATGACCCTGCCGCTGATGTTGGCAAACGAGCCGTTCTCGCGCTGGAATTTACCGGCCTTGATCTCGTAATATTGCTTGATGGCTCTCGAGGTGGGCTCGTCGATGACCACGCCCTGCTCGATGATTCTTTCGCCTTGTTGTATCTTGCGGTCAGACACGGCTACCAATTCCTCCAGGTGCCTGATGTCTTCCAAGCTCGTCGAGTCGTCGTATTCCAAGTTGGGCTGGATATACGGCAGGTCGATGTGGTGGGCTGCCACCGCCACCTGGCTGTCTGCCTGGTGAAAGTATTCATTGGCTGTCTGCTCTGAATAGACCTCGCCGAGGGTCTTGGTCACACTCTGGTTGCCACGGATGATGCGGATGCTCTTCTGGTCGTAGCGCTTTTCCACATCGTCGTAGCTGGTCTGATCTACCACGCCCTTCTTGTATATCTCGTGCAGACGGTGCACGTAGTACGACTTGACTACCGGCGCTAAGGCTCCGAAATGGGCGTTCAGCGTGTCGATGAGCTCTTTCTCCGCTCTCTGCTCCACACTGTCGATGAGGTTGAACGAGGGCACCATCTCTTTCCTCACTTTGTCGGCCTTCTCCTGCGCGATGGTCTCCTCCGACTTCATCAGGTCGAACTCGATGTCTGAGATGAGGTCTTCGAGCTGCCACGGGGCACCTATGTTGGGCTCGACCGTGATATGTATCTTATTGGGCATGAGCCACACGATGAGCACCGAGCACAGGATGATGAGCACACTGTGGGTGGCCAGATTGCGCCAGAAATGGTCTTCTTGATGATTGTATGATGGCATGTCTGTTTCTTTTTGGGTCGTAATCTTCGGCGAAAGTACAAAAAAAAATTGATATATGCTCTGTTTTTGCCGCTCTTTGGCCTATTTTGTCGAAAATAATGCGTTTTTGGCCGTTTTTGCAAATAAATGTCGTACTTTTGCAGCGAATTTGTGTGATATTCTTAACTTCTCAACATTATAACCTATTTATGGAAGAAAGAAAAGTAAGGGTTCGTTTTGCACCCAGTCCTACCGGTCCGCTGCATATCGGCGGCGTGCGCACGGCACTATATAATTATCTGTTTGCCCGGCAGCACGGGGGCGACTTCGTGTTCCGCATCGAGGACACCGACTCTACACGCTTCGTGCCCGGTGCCGAGGAGTATATCATCGAGTCGTTCCGATGGCTCGGCATCACCTTCGACGAGGGGGTGTCGTTCGGGGGCAAATACGGACCTTACCGGCAGAGCGAACGGCGCAGCATCTATAAGCAATATGTGCAGCAGCTGCTCGATGCCGGCAAGGCGTATTACGCTTTCGACACACCCGAGGAGCTGGAGGCCAAACGCGCCGAGATACAGAATTTCCAATACGATGCGCGCACACGATTGCAGATGCGCAACTCGCTGACCATGACCGCCGATGAGGTGCAGGCCCTGATAGCCGATGGACAGCAATATGTGGTGCGATTCAAGGTGGAACCCGGCGTGGCTGTGCATGTGGATGACATCATACGAGGCGATGTGCGCATCATGAGCGACATCCTCGACGACAAGGTGCTCTACAAGAGTGCCGACGAACTGCCCACCTACCATCTGGCCAATATTGTCGATGACCACCTGATGCAGATCACACACGTCATCCGTGGCGAGGAGTGGCTGCCCAGCGCCCCGCTCCACGTGCTGCTCTATCAGGCTTTCGGATGGGAAGATACCATGCCGCAGTTCGCCCACTTGCCCCTGCTGCTCAAACCCGAGGGCAAGGGCAAATTGTCGAAACGCGACGGCGACCGCCTCGGATTCCCCGTCTTCCCGCTCGAGTGGCACGACCCAAAGACGGAAGAGGTGTCGTCGGGCTACCGCGAGAGCGGCTATTTCCCCGAGGCGGTGGTCAACTTCCTGGCTCTGCTGGGCTGGAACCCCGGCACCGAACAGGAACTGTTCTCGCTCGACGAACTGGTGCAGGCTTTCGACCTGACCAAATGCTCGAAGGCGGGCGCACGCTTCGACTATCAAAAGGGCATCTGGTTCAACCATGAGTATGTGCTGCGCAAATCGCCCGAAGAGATTGCCAAACTGTTTGCGCCCTACGTGGCGGGCAACGGCATCGATGAGTCGATGGAGCGTATCACACAGGTGGTGGCCATGATGAAAGACCGCGTCAACTTCGTGCGCGAACTGTGGCCGCTGTGCTCTTTCTTCTTCATCCCGCCCGTGGAATACGACGAGAAGACGGTGCGCAAACGCTGGAAAGAAGACTCCGCGCAGGTGATGGGCGAACTCATCGACGTGCTGCAAGGCATCGACGACTTCTCGGTCGAGGGACAAGAACCGGTGGTCATGGCTTGGGTGGAGCAGAAAGGCTACAAACTGGGCGATGTGATGAATGCCTTCCGTCTAGCGCTCGTGGGCATCGGCAAAGGCCCCGGCATGTTTGACATCTCTGCCTTCCTCGGCAAGCAGGAGACCATCAGCCGCCTGCAACGCGCCATCGAGGTGCTGGGATAAAGCAGACCTACCCCCGGCCCCTCCCTTGCAGGGAGGGGAGTGAATAGCATAGCGATTGTGACAAATGGCGGACAGGGCACGCCCTGTCCCTACTTGCGTGGAGAGGTATTTTCCTGCCCCCAGCCCCAAAGGTATCCTCTCACCACTTACCTCTTACCACTTACCACTTACCTCTCACCACTTACCTCTTACCTCTCACCTCTATATTATGTACAACATCATTATATATCTATATCTGGCTGGCGTCGCCATCTACAGCCTCTTCAATGAGAAGGTGCGCAAGATGTGGCGGGGTGAGCGCGCTGCCGTGGCGCTGCTCAAAGAGAAGGTCGATCCCAAGGCGAAGTATGTGTGGTTTCATGCCGCCTCGCTCGGCGAGTTCGAACAGGGGCGCCCCATCATGGAGCGACTCCGCAGCGAGCATCCTGAGTATAAGATTCTCCTGACGTTTTTCTCGCCGTCGGGCTACGAGGTGCGAAAAAACTACGAGGGGGCCGACATCATCTGCTACCTGCCTCTCGACACGCCTGCCAACGCGCGGCGATTCCTGCGCGCTGTCAGGCCCGTCATGGCGTTTTTCATCAAATACGAGTTCTGGTACAACTACCTGCATATCCTCCGCCACCGTCAGGTGCCGGTGTATAGCGTGTCGAGCATCTTCCGGCCCGGGCAGATTTTCTTCCGCTGGTATGGACGGCAGTACTCGCGTGTGCTGAAGTGCTTCACACATTTCTTCGTGCAGAACGAGCAGAGCCGCGACTTGCTGCATACCCTGCACCTCGACAATGTCTCCGTCACGGGCGACACACGCTTCGACCGCGTGCTGCAGATCAAAGGGCAAGCCAAGCAGCTGCCCGTCGTGGAGCATTTCTGCCAATATACGATAGCCGACGACCCCGACGATGTCGTCACGGCCTGCGCGGGCTTCGTCAGGCCTGAAGGGGTGTTCGTGGCGGGCTCGTCATGGCCGCCCGACGAGGATCTCTTCATCCGCTATTTCCTTGACCGCCAACTCTTCGGCTATGGCAAGTGGAAGATGATCATCGCACCGCATGTCATCGACGAGAGCCATCTGCAGCAGATCGAACAGAAACTTTCCGGCCTTAAAGTGGTGAGATATACGCAGGCCAAGACCGATATCTCTATCGAGAAGGCCGACGTGCTCATCATTGACTGCTTCGGACTGCTGAGCAGCATCTACCGCTACGGCACGGTGGCCTACGTGGGCGGCGGCTTCGGTGTGGGCATACACAATGTGCTCGAAGCGGCGGTGTGGGGCATTCCCGTGCTCTTCGGACCCAACAACGAGCGCTTCCAGGAGGCACAAGGCCTCAAGGCTGCCGAGGGTGGTTTCGAGGTCGGCGATGATGCCTCGTTTGCCGGGCTGATGGACCGTTTCCGCCAGGACAGCGACTACCTGGATGCGGCAGGCAAGAGCGCCGCCCAATACGTCACTGCGCACGCCCATGCCACAGCTAAAATCTTGAAAGGAATCAATCTTTAGACAATAATTAAATGATCTGTGCCTCACAGGTTCCCCCCTCCTTGGGAGGGGGAGAGGGGGAGGCTCCAATATCATCTATGGCTATCATCAAATCTGTCAACGGACTGACCCCGAAGTGGGGCCGTGAGTGTTATTTCAGCGAGAATGCCGCCATCGTGGGCGAAGTGACCATGGGCGACGAGTGCTCGGTGTGGTTCAATGCCGTGGTGCGCGGCGATGTGGCGCCTGTGACCATGGGCCACAGGGTCAATGTGCAGGACGGCGCAGTGGTGCACGTCACCAACAAGATAGGTCCCACCATTATCGAGGATGATGTCACCATCGGACATAATGCCACTGTGCACGCCTGCACGCTGCGCCGCGGTGCGCTCATCGGCATGGGCTCTGTGGTGCTCGACAATGCCGAAGTGGGCGAGGGTGCCATCGTGGCGGCCGGCGCTCTGGTGCTTGGAGGCACCGTCATCGGCCCGCACGAGATATGGGGTGGGGTGCCCGCCAAGTTCATCAAAAAGACCCGCTCCGACCAAGCCGAGAGCTACGCCCGCCACTACGTGGAATACTCGAAGTGGTATCTGGCAGAAGACAGCCAGGACTCATAGAGGCATGGTACACAAGTTTGTGGACCACAAACTTGTGTACCATGCCTCTTTTACCGTTTTTCGTGCTTATTGCCTCGCTCCTTTTATCCTCTGCAAGGGCCGAAATCCCGTATTTTGCAACATTTTTTTCTTGATTCTACCCACTTATCACTTTTTTTTGTATCTTTGCGCTATAAAACATAATTACCCACCTTCAAACACTTACCACAATGAAAAGGAACATGAATATTTTAGCCATTCTGGTCATGGCTTGCCTGATGATTCCCTCGCAAGCGAGCGCACAGAAACGGAAGACGCAAAAACGGCGGACTGCTGCAGCCCAACTCGTGACCCATCCGCAGCGCGATGCCGACTTCCTGTCTGACTACAAGATGCAGCCCGCGGGCGACTTCAGCCTCTACAACTACGACTATGACAATGTCGTGCTGCCGGCCCCGGAGTTCAACGGCCATGTGCTGAAGCGCAACATGAGCCGCAAACAAATCAAATTGCGGCAGGTGTCGTGCCGCGAAAACGACATCACCGACGATGACGGGTGGTATGAGAGCAACGCGCTGCCACGCTATGAGACTATCTTCCCCGACGAACCCAATGAGGAGATACGGCCGCGACTGCGCTACGACTCCGACGGATACTCGGTGGTGACCTACGGCCCCTACTATGCAGAGACATCGATCGTGGTCATCGCCGACCCTGAGTTGAAAAAAGTGTTTAAGGCTTACGATTTCGAGAATTTCAAGTTGCCTCCGGGCGTGAAAGAGCCTTGTGGCATGCCGGGCGTGGGCTTCGTCAAGATTGAGGGCAACATCATGTATGTGAGCCATAGCTCTTTAGTCGATTACCATGGCAAGAGCAGTCAGGAGCAGGTGGGCTACCTCTCGGCCATCGACCTGCGCACCGACGAGATACTGTGGACCTCGCAGCGGAAGACCTGCAATTCGGGCTTCGACATCGTGGGCAACTCCATCATCTGCGGCTACGGCGGCACAGGCGAAGCCGACTTCCTGTATGTGGTTGATAAATACAGTGGTCAGCGTGTGCAGACCATATCTCTGTGGAAATCGGCCGGAAGCATCATCGCCAAGGGCAACCGCATCTATGTGCGCACCTACAGCTACGACTACGTGTTCAGTTATTAAAGAGCCCCACCCCCATCCTCTCCCGAGGGAGGCGATGGGGGAGGCTTATTGTCGATAGGAAAAACACCACCGCGTCATTGCTTGGCGTCGGAAACAACGACACCCTCCATGTATCTGGTTTCTCCCCCTCGGGGGAGTTAGAGGGGGGCTTTAAGCCTTTCCCTCGGGCATGCGATGTTGATGCGGATGAATCCCTCGCCGGCCTCGCCATACATGGTGCCGCTGTTCACCAGTATGTGCTTCTCTTTCAGCAGCCAGTCGGTCACTTCGGCCGACGTCTTGCCCGTGGCGCGGATATCCACCCACACCAGATAGGTGCCCTCCAGCCGGGTCACCTTCCACTCGGGATGCCGCTCGGCCAGCATCGCCTTCAGGGCCAGGTAGTTGCCTTGGAGGTATTCGTTTAATTGCTCAATCCAGTCCTCGCAATCATTGTAGGCGGCGATGAGGGCCTCCACGCCGAACGGGTTCACGTCGCACACCTCGTTGATGTTGATGGCGCGGTCGATGCGCCGGCGTGTGGCGGGGTCGTCGCAGATGATGTTGGCTATCTGCAGTCCGGCGGTGTTGAACGACTTCGAGGGTGAGTTGCACGTGATGCTGTTGTGCTGGCATGCCTCCGACACCGAGGCGAACGGCGTGTAGTGGTAGCCCGGCATCACCAGTTCGCAGTGTATCTCGTCGGCCACCACCTTCACTCCGTGGCGCAGGCAGATGTCGTTCATCCGCTCCAGCTCCTCCGGTGTCCATACCCGTCCGCAGGGGTTGTGGGGGTTGCACAGGATGAAGAGCTTCACCCGTGGGTCGGCGGCCTTCCGTTCCATGTCGTCGAAATCCACGCGCCACGAGTCGCCGTCGGCCACCAGCCGTGTCTCGGCCATCTCGCAGCCGTTGTTGCGGATGCTCGAGAAGAAGCAGTTATACACGGGTGTCTGCAGCAGCACCTTGTCGCCCGGCTCGGTCAGTGCCTTGACCACGGCCGAGATGGCAGGCACCACGCCAGTGGTATATTGTATCCATTCGCGCTGGATGGTCCACCCGTGGCGGCGTCCGAACCAGTTGATGACGGCCTCGTAGTAGCGGTCGCCCACCAGCGTGTAGCCGAAGATGCCGTGCTCCACGCGCCGGTGCAGCGCGTCGATGATAGGCTGTGCCACGCGGAAGTCCATGTCGGCCACCCACATCGGCGTAGCGCCTTGTGCCTCGCTGATGTCCCATTTATAGCAGCCTGTGCCGCGCCGATTGATGATTTCGTCGAAAGAATACGTCATGTCTTATTGTTTTTTATTGCTGCTGTTGTTTCTGTCGTTCTTATCGTAAACTCTCCTTTCACTTCCCTTTCACTTCCCTTTCTCAACAATCACGCAGTCGGCGGGGTCTTTGATATTCTCGTCGATGATGATTTCACCGATAGAGTCGGCGGTGATGTGTCCGCTGGCGGGGTTCTTGATGCTCTCGATATGTCCGCGGATGTCAGCCTCGACGGTGGAGTATTCGAAGGCGCGGTCGCAGGCGGCGTCGAAGGTGCAGTTCTCCAGCACCAGGTTGTCGGCATAGCACAGGGGCTGTTCGCCGCCGATGTGGCAGTTCACCAGCCTGAGGTTTTTCGAGTGCCATCCCAGGTATTCGCCGTCGAGCACCGAGTCGTAGATAGTCACGTTCTCCACCTCCCAGAAGGCGTCTTTGGTGGTGATGTGGGCATTGTGTATCTCCACATCTTTCACATATTGAAACACGTATTTGCTGTCGCTCTTCAGCCCGTTCACGCGGATGTGGCGGCAGCCCATGAAGGGGTAGGTGCCCTCGTGCAGCGTCACGTTGTCGATGGTCAGTCCGTTGACGTTCCAGAAGGTCTCGTCGGCATCGTTGATGGTCACGTTTCTCAGCGTCAGGTTGTTCATCTCTCGGAAGAATTTGGGTCCGTCTATCACGCAGTCTTCCATCACCATGTCGTCTGAGTACCAGATGGCGGAGCGTGAGCCGGGCGCGAAGTAGCAGTGGGTGATCTTGCTCCCTTTCACATGCCAGAATGGGTATTTCCCGTAAAAGTGGCAGTGGTCTGCCTCGATGTTGCTGCATTCCTTGATGCCCGACTCGCCCTCGGTGATGGTCACGTTTACTATTCGCAGGTCGTGCGATTCAAACAAGGGGCGCTCGCCCCCGAACGATTGGTCTTTTATCTCTTTCATATTAGGTCAAATATGTGGCTTTCGTTGCAAAAATCGTGCCAAAATCACCCGTCTGGAGCTTCCTACTTTTCTCCCGCCAAGGAGGATGCGCACTCTAAAACAATAAGCCTATGATTTAGGTGCGGAAACTTACTTTGTTTTTCGGTTCCCGCACCTTTATTCGTTAAAAATCGGCTGAAACTGTTATATTTTGGTGCGGAAACTATAATTTTTTTTCACTTTCCGCACCTTTATTTGCGTTTTTCAATTCTTTTCGTTAACTTTGCCGGCAAATAACGTGAATGATGGATAAGAATCTGTTTATAGGGCGTGAATACGAGATTCGTCAGTTGGAGAAATACCGCAACTCCAAGGAGTCGGAGTTTGTCATTGTCTATGGCCGGAGACGCATAGGCAAGACCTTCCTCGTTAAAGAATTTTTCGATGATACTTACGACTTTAAGGTGACTGGACTATACAAAAAGTCTAAAAAGATGCAGTTAAAAAACTTCTACCTGGCTCTGTTGGAATATGGCTCATCTGTCAAGAAGGTGCCGGGCGATTGGTTGGAAGCTTTTGCTGTGTTGAAGTCTCTTTTAAAAAGCATTAAGCATGGACGGAAAAAAGTGGTCTTTATCGATGAGTTGCCTTGGCTGGATACTCCAAAAAGTGAGTTCCTGGCTGCTTTTGAAAGTTTCTGGAATGGGTGGGGGGCTCAGCAAAACGACCTGATGCTTGTTGTCTGTGGCTCTGCCACCACTTGGATCACCAACAAGATTCTTTCTGACAAAGGAGGGTTGTTCAATCGGGCGGCACGGCGATTGTATCTCATGCCTTTCAGTCTCAATGAGACGGAACGCTACCTCGTGTCAAGAGGCATACATTGGAGTAGATACGACATTGTCGAATGCTATATGATCATGGGGGGAATTCCATATTATCTGAAACTTCTTGACAATGAGTTGTCTTATCTCTCAAACATCGATAACATCTTCTTCAAGCGCAATGGCGCATTGTGGGATGAGTTCGACCATCTTTACGAGACTCTGTTCGGCAAGTCTAAAGGATATCTGAAAATCATTGAAACACTTTCAACGCGTAAGTCGGGTCTCACACGGAAGGAACTCATCAATGAGGCAAAGCTGGAAGATAACGGTCTTCTCACAGAAATGCTGAAAAACCTGAAAGATAGCCTGTTCGTTAGAGCATATAATACATTTGGATATGGAGAAAAGAATGTGGTCTATCAAATCGCAGACTACTTTACCTTGTACTACCTGCGGTTCATGAAAGGAAGACAGAACCCAGATGAAAGCTTCTGGACTCACTATCTGGATAACCCGGCAAAGAGTATTTGGGCGGGTCAGACTTTCGAACAGGTATGCAAAGATCATATTTTGCAAGTGAAGCGCGCTATCGGCATCAGTGCCCTGCTTACAGATATCTCTTCCTGGTATGGGATGTCAGAAGGCGGAAAAGCGCAAATCGACCTTGTTATCGACCGCCGTGACCGGACAATAAACATCTGTGAAGTGAAGTTCTGCGTCGGGGAGTTTGTTATCGACAAAGACTATGAGACTAGACTGAGAAAGAAAATGGAGGTGTTTCGTGAAGTTACTAAGTCTAAGAAGGCTCTGCAACTGGTCATGATCACCACTTATGGGGTAAGGAGAAATGCGCATAGTGGGATAGTCCAGTCACAGGTCACCATGGATGATTTGTTTACATAGCTCTCTTGTCTGCTTTTCTGCGAAGGTTGTCTAACTATAAATCCTATGAATATGAAAAAACTATTATGTGTAGTGTGCCTGTCGCTGATGGCGTTGTCGCTGTGGGCGCAGAAAGAGTATGTCATCATCCGGGCCGTGGTCAACGGACAGGATTATTCGTCTGGTATCGTGCAGTACAAGACACCTGGTTTCACCTTCTCGTCGGATGCCTACCTGCTGATGCCCTCCAATCCCGGCTATGATGAGAATTTCGTGGTGTTCCGCCGCGCGGTCGATGAACTGGTGGCGGCGGGCTTCGTCATCGAGCAGTCAAACGGCTACGGCTATGGCACCAACACCGATGCGATGCTGCTGGTGTTCGCCCGGGAGTCGTCTGGAGGCTTCGACCCGGCGGGCATTTCACGGGTGCGGCCCGACGACGACGCCGGCGATGCCGACGATGCCGACGTGCGCGAGGTGGCCCGCTACAACCTGCAGGGCATCCCGGTGGGGAAAAATGAGAAGGGCGTGCAAATCATCGTCTATTCCAACTACACCACCAAGACGGTCATCGTGGAGTAGGCCAAAATCATCTGTGTCTCTTGCCCATGCCTTTCTCCTGAAGGGCTTTGAACACGGCGATGTGATTGCGGCTTTCAAAAAAGAGATTGCGCTGACATCATGTCGGCGCAATCTCGTATGATAAATATGATAAGCTTTAAGCAGGTGCGGCAGAGAACGTCTCTCACAAGCAAGCATCGCAGTCAGAGAACATCACTCTCACAAGCAAGCATCGCAGTCAGACATCATATCTCCTGCCCCTTGCTCCTCGCCCCCTGCCCCGAAAAAACTAAAGATTCGGGTTGATCTTGTTCCACTCAGCGATAGGAGGCACGATGTTGAGCGTCACCAGCTCGTCGCGCATCTTGCACAGGTGCTCGTACGAAGCATCGAGCTTGGCGTTCTCCTCGGCTGTGCCCTGGGGCACCTCGAAGTGTGCGCCGTCCTTGTCGAGCGTGGTCTTCATGGCCATCATGATGTGGTCGTATTTGTCGGTCTTCACGTAGGTGCCCACGGGGAAGCGGAAGGGCTCACCGCCCATGACCGAGCGGATCATCTCCACCGACAGGTACGAGGGGCTCTGGAACGACGAGCGTCCGCGCAGCTCGATGATCTTGGCGCCGCCCTTGGTCACATCGACCTTCATCTGCTCCCACTCTTCGACGGGGAACTCCTCGGTGCCGATGATGTCAGTCAACTTGCGGCCGGCAATCTCCACATGGCTGCCAAACACGGCCATCTGCTCGCCGTGGCCGCCATAAGTGGCGCAACCCGTGATCTCGTCTTGCATCACATTGAATTTCTTGGCCAGTGCGCTCTGCAGACGGGTGGTGTCCAAGCCGGCGAGGGTGGTCACCTGACCGGGTTTCAGACCCGAGTAGAGCAGTGTCACCAGACCAGTCAGGTCGGCGGGGTTGAAGATAATCACCACGTGCTTCACATCGGGGCAGAATTTCTTGATGTTCTGGCCCAGCTCCTCGGCGATCTTGCAGTTGCCGGCGAGCAGGTCCTCACGGGTCATGCCTGCCTTACGCGGAGCACCACCCGACGAGATGATATACTTGGCGTTGGTGAAAGCCTCTTCGGCGTTGGTCGTGGCAGTGATTTTCACATTGCCGAAACCGCTTTGGCGCATCTCTTCAGCCACGCCTTCGGGTGAGAACACGTCATAGAGACAAATGTCGTTGGTCAGACCCATCATCAGGGCTGTCTGCACCATGTTAGAACCAATCATACCGGCTGCGCCGACGATGGTCAGTTTCTCGTTAGTTAAAAATGCCATTTTCTTTTGGTTATATAAAGGTTGGATAATAATCTTTTTGGTCGTTTGGTCGCTTGCAAAGATACAAAAAAAAATCATCATCGCATATTTATTTTGCATTTATTTGTTTTTTATTCAGAAAACTTCGTATCTTTGTCATGTCTAAATAGCAATTTTACATTTATTACCCATTTATCGCACTTGTCGTGCAATCTACTCCCCTCCCTACAAGGGAGGGGCAGGGGGTGGGTCTAACCTCAAACCCAATGAACACCATCATCAACCAACGACTGGAGGCATTGCGCGACGTGATGCGGCGCGAACGCCTCGATGCCTTTATCTTCCCCAGCACCGACCCGCATCACGGTGAATATGTGCCCGCCCACTGGGAGGGACGTAAATGGATCAGCGGTTTCGACGGGTCGGCCGGCACCGCTGTGGTCACGCTGCATAGCGCGGCTCTATGGACCGACTCACGCTATTTCATCGCCGCGCAAGAGCAGTTGCGCGATACGGAGTTCGTGCTCATGCGCGAGCGCATCGCCGGCACGCCCACCATCGCCGAATGGATTGCCGACCAACTGCAAGACGGCGAATACCGCGAGGCGGGCGTCGATGGCATGGTCTTCTCCGTGAGCGACACCGAGGCGCTGATGGCCGACCTGCGACGGCTCGGCGGCATCACCCTGCGCACCAATTTCGACCCACTTAGCGTGGTGTGGACCGACCGCCCGCCCGTGCCGCTCCATCCCGTGAATGTCTATCCCCTGGAATATGCGGGCGAAACCACGCAGAGCAAACTGGCGCGTATCAGGCGCGCACTGCGCCAGCAGCATGCCGACGGCATGCTCGTCACGGCACTCGACGACATCGCATGGACGCTCAACCTGCGGGGCTCTGACGTGCATTGCAATCCGGTGTTCGTCAGCTACCTGCTCATCTCTACTCAAGAGGCTGTGCTCTATATCGACCCGCGCAAACTCACGGCCGAGGTGCGCTCCTACCTGGCTGAGCAGGGTGTCAAGGTTGACGACTACACCCAGGTGTCACGCGGACTGACCGACTATTTCGAGTATAATATCCTCATCGACCCCGACGAGGTGTGTTATACCTTATATAAATACGTGCGGCGCGAAGTGGTGAGGGAAGCCTCGCCTGTGCCGTCGCTCAAGGCGGTGAAAAACGAGACTGAGCAGCGGGGTTTTCGTAATGCGATGCTTCGCGACGGCATCGCCATGACCCGTTTCCTCTGCTGGCTCGACACTGCCGTCGCCCAGGGTGGTGTCACGGAGTGCAGCGCAGCCGAACAGCTGCGGATGCTGCGCGCCGAGTTGCCTTTATACCGCGGACTCTCGTTCGACACCATCGCTGCCTATCAGGAGCATGGGGCCATCGTGCACTATGAGCCTGTGCCGCAGACCGACATCCCGCTACGTCCCGAGGGACTGCTGCTCGTGGATTCGGGCGCCCAATACCTCGACGGCACCACCGACATCACACGCACCATCGCACTGGGACCGCTCACCGACGAGCAGCGGCGCGTCTATACGCTCGTGCTCAAAGGACATATCGACCTGCAACTGCTCCGCTTTCCCGAGGGGGCGGCCGGCACGCAGCTCGATGCCGTGGCACGCCGTCCGCTCTGGGCCGAGGGACTCAACTACCTGCATGGCACAGGCCATGGGGTGGGGGCCTTCCTCAATGTGCACGAGGGACCGCATCAGATACGCATGGAGTGGCGTGGCGAACCGCTGCGGGAGGGCATGACCGTGACCGACGAGCCCGGCATCTATCTCGAGGGCCGCTTCGGCGTGCGCATCGAGAACACGCTCATGGTGGTGCCCTTCACCCAGACGGAGTGCGGACGTTTCTTGCAGTTTGAGACGCTCACCCTCTGTCCTATCGACCTGCGCCCCGTCATCGCTGACCTGCTCTCGCCTGAAGAGACCCGCTGGCTCAACGCCTACCACGCCCGTGTGCGCGAGGCGCTCACACCGCACCTCGACACCGCCACGGCGCAGTGGCTGGCCCAGGCTACCGAACCGCTTTGAGCTCTTCCACCTCTCTAAGTTAGAGGGGGTGGCCGGGGGCGTGTGTCACGTTGAACGCTCAACACTCATTTAATTACCTTGTCACGCAAGTAGGGACAGGGCGTGCCCTGTCCGCCATTCATCGTGATTGGAAAACTATTCTCTCACCTCTCACTTTTGTTGATGGCGCTTGACATGTATATCAAGCGGGTCATGGGGGACAGGCTCCCACTTTTTCCCCGTTACCTCTTTTTCCCCCCCCTCGTCATGCAGAGATCATCATCCTGTTTTTCTGTTTTTCTGTCCTTCTGTCAAAATCATCCCGCCGTAGGCGGCAAAAACCGTCGCGTCTGTCAAAATCCGTGTCGGAAGCCGGAACTCGCTGCCGCTCGTGCGGGCGGGCACGGTGACCCGCCCCTACGGCGTGGCGCGATGACGGCCATTACCTGCATTTGGGGGTATCTCTTTGTCTGAGTATCGGCTTAACTACTTAACTACTGACTACTTAAAAAACTTGAGTAAGTATAGATTGTTTATCGGATACCGCTGCCGGTGCGGAATCCTGATGCTATTTTTGCACACGGAAAATTCAAAAACGAAACGAAAAAACTACCGGAAAAACTCAAAAACGTTTCGAGAATGATCCCCAAAAAACCAAAAACGATTAGAAAATGAATCAAAAACGATTCAAAAGCGATTCGAATGCGATTCGGAAAAAGTGCGCAGACATACACATTTAAACACCAAAAATACCATGAAACCCAACACGTACATCCTGGTCTTCACCGACCTGCTCGAAGCCATTCACGAACTGCCGATGAAAGTGCAAGACACGCTGGCAGGAGCCATCGTCCGCTATCTGGCATTCGCCGAACAACCTGATTTCAAGCCACTTGCGCTCAAATACAGAGCTACGGCCGTGGCCCTGTGGAAAACCATGGAGGCCACCATGCGACAGTCGCGCCGCCGCCGCAATGCCGATGACAGCCTCGGCGCAGAGGGCGGCGACAGCCTCGGCGCTGACGAATGCGACGGAGCGTCAGACACGGGCGCGCACGCGATCACACCCGATCGCACCCCCGCGCACGATAATAAAGACATAGACAAAGATATAGACATAGACAAAGACAATATCTCTTTAGGAGATGCTGACGCATCTTCGTCGTCTGGCAAGCCCGACGACGCTGCCGCGGCCTCATCGCCAACTGACGAATTGGCTGACGGACAGACGGATGATACCACAACAGATGGCACTCCCGATGGCACTCCCGATGGCACTCCCGATGGCACTCCCGATGACGACCCCTACGCACCGAAAAAACCACGCATCACCGGCGAACAGCTCTACCGAGAGATACTCAAGTACTTCAACGCCAACGTGGAGGGGCGGGGCATACCGAAAATCAAGTCGCTCAGGGGCAAACGGCGGCGCACGCTCGATGCGCGCCTGCGTGAGTATGGGTCTGACGCTGTGGCCGATGTGATCTGCAACGCCGCCGACAGCCGGTTCCTCAACGGCGACAACAAAAACGGATTCATCGCTTCCTTCGACTGGCTCATGAGTCCCGGCAACTTCGTCAAGGTGTGGGACGGAAATTATAATTCATAATTCACAATTCACAATTGACAATTCACAATGCACAATTCACCATTCTCAAATCACCATTCGCTCCAGCGCGTGTCCCCCTCCTTGGGAGGGGGTACGAGGGAGGCCCTAGTACACAACCAAGACATGGAAGAGCGGGTGCTCTCAGAACTGCTCAGCCATAACGAATGGATAGAGACCGGCGGCGACTACCTGTGCCGGGAACTCTTCTACGACAAACGGCACCAGACGGTATATGATGCCATCAGACAACTCTACCCTCGACGGTCGCCGGCTCAGCGGCAAGCCGACGCAAAAAGGCATCTATATCAGCAACGGACGTAAAGTAGTGATTCAGTAAGTGAAGAATCCCGTCTTGGAAACCGGAACTCGCTGCCGCTCGTGCGGGCGGGCACAGTGACCCGCCCCTACGGAGCGGCGCGATGATGGTTACCTCTTGTCTCTTGTCTCTTGTCTCCAGCCTCTCGCCTCACATAGTAAACTTTCAAGATAGAAGTGCAATTTCTTGGAGTAGTAAATATACATCCCTCTC